>DATJAH010000028.1:0-18065 GCA_035516425.1 Anaerolineales bacterium | reverse complement strand
GCGAATCCGAATCGTCCAAAGTAGCCGACCAGCCGCGAGAGCGTTTCGCTCAACTTGCGCGGCTTGAGGGTTTCCTGATTAAGCATGTTGCCGAAACGGCCGGGACCACCCATCATAGGTTAAATCTCCTCCGGCATATATCCGTGTTCGTGTTCATATGCCAATATTTGTGAATTATAAATTTCCGCATAAATCGGTTCATTTTCCATTAAGTCAGCGTGCTTGCCTTGGGCAACCACCTTGCCTTTATCCAGCACGAGGATTTTGTCTGCGCTCATCACGGTGCTGATGCGTTGGGCGATCACGAAGGAGGTGCGGTTCTCCATCAGCTTATCGAGCGCGGTTTGAATTAAGGATTCGGTGGTGAGGTCCACGCTGGAAGTTGAGTCGTCGAGGATCAGGATGCGCGGATCGAGCAATAAGGCACGCGCAATCGCGACACGTTGTTTTTGTCCACCACTCAAGGTCGTGCCGCGCTCGCCGACATGTGTGTTGTACCCATCAGGGAAGGACATGATGAAATCATGCGCCTGTGCGGCTTTTGCCGCGGCAATGATATCTTCCTCGCTGGCATCCGAGCGACCAAAGGCGATGTTCTCGCTGACGGTTCCGCTGAACAGCGTGGTTTCTTGCAGCACAATCCCAATTTGTTTGCGCAGGGATTCGATCTTGATGTCGCGCAGGTCATGACCGTCCACTGTGATCTTGCCCTCGGTGGGATCATAGAAGCGCGGCAATAAATTGATGATGGTGCTTTTACCGGAACCGGTTGCGCCGAGCAATGCGATGCGTTCACCGGGTTTCGCCTCGAAGGTCACATCGCTCAAGACCGGGTCGCCGCCGTGGAAATAGCGGAAGGTGACGTTCTCGAATTTGACCTCGCCCTTGACGGAAGGCAGTTCAATGGCATTCGGTTTATCCACGATGTCAGACTTGGCATCCAGAATCTCGAAAATGCGATCCGCCGAGGCGGCGGCTTGCCCGAACTGCGTGATGATGAACCCAAGTTGTGCCACCGGGAAGAACAGATAGATCAAATACAGCGAGAACTCCTGCCAATCACCGAGTGTCAATGTGCCCGCGATGATCTGTTTGCCGCCCACATAAAGGATTGCGGCTTGACCGAGGTTGGCGATCAGGAAGATCATGGGAAACAGGAAGGTAAATAGTTTCGAGACCGAGATGGCTTGGTTCATCAGGTTATCTGCCGCGCCGCGGAATTTGGCTTGTTCCTGTTTCTCGCGCGTAAAGGCTTGAATGACTTTAATCCCCGCCAAATTTTCTTGTAGGATGGTGTTCAATATGGAAAGTTTGATCTGCACTTTTCTGAACAGCGGCTGGGCGGCACTGCCAAAAATAAAAAACAAGACCAGTGCCAGCGGCAGGATGGGCATGGCGGTCCAAGCGAGCGAAACGTTAGTAGAGAACAAGATGATGACCGTACCGGTCAACAAAATAATCGCACTTACTAATTGCAATAAACCCTGACCGATGAACAAACGCAGTTTTTCAATATCGTCCGTGGCGCGGATCATCAACTGACCGGTTTGGTTCTGGTCGTGATACGAAAACGATAACTTTTGAATCTTTGAGTACAAGTCATTGCGCAGATCATAAGCCACGGATTGCGAGTTCTTTTCCGCCCAGAAGGCCTGCAGAAAAGCGAAGACGCCGCGGAATGCCGCGAAGACGCAAATGGCAACAACGGACCAGATCAAGGCTTGAGGCGCATTGGCGAGATTGGCATTCAGTTGCGCCACTAGCTGATCCTTCGTCCAGCTGGCGGGATAGCTCAGTTGCCCAAGGATTTTTGGAAGCGCGGCGCTCATGAATTGTTGCGGGATTTGATTCAGCGCCTGCAAAACCTGCGTGGCAATGTAACCGCTGGTCACCGCGTTGATAATGCTGGCGATCAAGGCCGGTATTGCCAATTGTGCCAGCGTGGCAATGACCAGAAAAAGGTATGGCAGTACGGCTTGGCGTCCGGCATGCGAGAGATATTTGAAGGATCGTCCTATGGCGCTGGCGCCGGGACGCTTGCCATTTGTGCGGCTGTAATTGGGTCGAGACATGGTTGCTTGCATGGAGGGTCCTTTCAGATCTAAAGTAATCAGCAACAAAGTTATAAAGTTTGAATGTGCGTTGATTATGAATTAACGAAAGAGAAATGACAGAGAGGATTGTTATTTTTGCTCAAGATTGCGCGCCGCTTCCGTCAGGAGCGATAGCGCCTCAACGGTTCGGACGCGCTCCTTCTCGCTCAAGCTTTGCGCGAGCTGATCCACCCAGCGATAGCGTTCGCTGATTCCCCTTTCGATCAGCGATTTGCCTTTTGCCGAAAGCTGGATGTGCTTGGCGCGCCGGTCATGCGGATCTTCCGTGCGCTCAATCAACCCGGCTTGGACGAGGTTATCCACATGCTGACTGGCGGCCGCGTTGGTAATTTCGAATCGTTCGCTGATCTCCGAAAGACCGCATGCACCGCGATAATACAACTGCATCATGATGCTGAACTGCGGCATGGATAAGCCGGTCGCCTTGGCATGATGCGACCAGCCGCGCATCGAGCGCTGGGTGGACACGTCCACCCAGGTGCGCACGGCTTGCGTAAAGGAATCGGGTTTGGTCATGGTTAAGCCTTCTTTTTAGTTAAGAAGGGTTAACTTTATACGCGAGTTAAGGATTTGTCAAGAACCGGAAGGTTAGAGAAGTGTAAGAAAATAGAAGAGTGGTCCGTGTGTTGGGCGGCTGCGCCCATGCGAATCAAATCACTTTCCGCCCCAGGTCTCTTGCAACACCCGATAATCCAAAAGAACGATGCGCTCTTCTTTCACAATGGCTTGCGCCTCTGGCGACATCAAAAAATCGAAATCTCGCTGGCGGATATGCCTGCCTCCGCGTTCAATCGCGGACAACTCGGCATTTTCCAGGCCGGGATGCACGGCCCACTCGCTGAGACCTTCAGGCAACTCGCGTAACATCTGATGATATCGCGTCGATTGATCCACTGGATCAAGGAGGTAGCTATCCATGAAATCATAATCGTTGCAGGGGAGCCCTTGGTTTTGTATATTTTCGATCCAGGATCGTCCCATAACCCGAAGGGCGAGACGGTATTCTCTTGCCAGTTTCCGCATCAAGTCAAAAATATCCTCCCTACCATCGATGCGAAGAGCGTGCCAATCCAGATGTGTGGGATTGAGGCCGGCACTCAAGACCGTTTCGATCTGCCCCCTGAATTCCGTTTCCAGTTCATCCAGGTGGACCTGATCTAAGAATGCGTGCATTCGCTCAAAGCTGGGGAAAAACCCCGCTGGATCGACCAAGGATGGCACCTTTTCCCGAGCAGTGACCGGCCCCCAACGATAATCCACCCATTCGGAAATCACGGTGAGGTGAATACCAAAGGAAATCTCAGGATGATCGCGAAGGAAGTGCATT
Organism: Anaerolineales bacterium; assembly: GCA_035516425.1. Classification (GTDB taxonomy): domain Bacteria; phylum Chloroflexota; class Anaerolineae; order Anaerolineales; family Villigracilaceae; genus Fen-1038. The sequence continues at coordinate 14,624 of DATJAH010000028.1, read as the reverse complement.
GCGTGCAGCGCCCAAGGACAGGGCACCATCAACGTCGTAGAACGAAGGAGGCCCTTCTTAAACGCGCGGAAGACCGCCTCGTTGACGGAATGGCACAGGCCGAAATCGTCGGCGTTGATAATCAGTAGACGCGCATCATCCGGATATCCCAACCGAGTGGTTGTTTGCATTTTATTCACCAGAGCGATCTCACGAGCGGGTTCTTTCAACGCGGCCATTCCTTCATCGCACTCCCCAGCTAGTGATTACACGGCCGCGGCATAACTCCTTTAATGGCCGCCATCTATCCTGCCAAATTGGGAGTTCGACAGTCAAGGATCCATTGGAAGTATAGCACTTCGGCCAATCCCCGAACAACGAACCTCGGCTTTTACACTCTTGGCAGCCTCTTGACTTGGAGTCGACTCCAAGTGATACACTTCCAACCGAGGTGAATTATGAAGATCATGGAAGTGAGCGAACAATATGGCATCTCTTCGGATACGCTGCGCTACTATGAACGCATTGGGCTCATCCCACCCGTCCATCGAAACGAAAGCGGCATCCGAGATTATAACGAACTAGACCTTCGGCGGGTTGAATTTATCAAGTGCATGCGGAGCGCGGGGCTTCCGGTGGAAGTGTTGATCAATTATATGGGGTTGGTTCAGCAGGGCGATAAAACTATCGAGAGCCGAAAAGAAATCTTGATCGAGCAACGCGATTTGCTTGCATCCAGAATGGAAGAAATGCAAAAAACCCTGGATCGCCTGAATTACAAAATCAAGGTATATGAAAAGGCTCTTTTGAAGAAAGAGAAGGAAATGATCCAAGTAGAGGAATTGATGGCAGGAGACTGAAATATTTTATAATAATCCATTTTAAGAAAGATTCCAATAAACCGAAAAAAGGAATCCAAAAATGCAAAAACGAAAACTTGGAAAGAGCGGCCTGGAAGTCTCGGCTCTCGGACTCGGCTGCATGCGAATGAGTTTCGGAGACAAGCCAACCGATCAGCAAGAGATGATCGCGTTCCTCCATAAGGCCGTCGAGCGCGGCATCACCTTCTTCGATACCGCCGAAGTGTACGGTCCGTTCACAAACGAGGAGCTGGTTGGCGAGGCATTGCAGCCATTCAAGGGGAACGTGGTGATCGCCACCAAGTTCGGACATAAAATTGATCCAAGCCGGCAGGGGCCCACTTGTATGGTCGGCTTGGATAGCCGCCCAGAGCAGATCCGGCGCGTGGCTGAGGCTTCGCTCCGGCGGCTGAGGGTCGAAGCCATTGATTTGTTTTACCAACACCGGGTCGATCCGAACGTGCCCATTGAGGAAGTGGCCGGTGCCGTGAAAGATTTGGTTCGACAGGGCAAGGTGAAACACTTTGGTCTGTCCGAAGCCAGTGCGGACATCATCCGCCGCGCCCATGCAGTACAACCGGTTGCGGCTTTGCAAAGCGAATATTCGATTTGGTGGAAGGCAATCGAAGAAAATGCGGTCCTGTCTACCTGCGAGGAACTTGGCATCGGCCTGGTGCCGTATAGTCCACTGGGACGCGGATACCTCACAGGTAAGGTTGACGAAAGCACAACCTACGATAGCACCGATATCCGTAGTCACAACCCGCGCTTTACACAGGCAGCCATCAAAGCCAATCGCGTTGTGATTGACCTGCTTGAGCGGATCGGCGCGCAGCAAGGAGCCGCTCCCGCCCAGATCGCCCTGGCTTGGCTCTTGGCGCAAAAACCGTGGATTGTGCCCATTCCGGGTTCTCGGAAGCTCGAGCGCCTCGATGAAAACATTGGCGCGCTGAATATCCAATTAGCAGCTGCGGATCTCAGCGAAATCGAAAAAGCCATGTCACGGATCACAGTGGTCGGCGATCGGTATTAGGGTGTTTGTCGGAAGAGCAGAGGAAAATGACGATGACGACCTGGACGAGCGCTGAGCTCAGCAAGATCGGAAACGCTGAAGAGCTACAGATTAGCTCCCTCCGCCGTGATGGCACGCTGCGCAGACCAGTGATTGTCTGGGTGGTGCGTCTTGGCGACGACCTGTATGTGCGATGCGCGAATGGCCGTGCGGGTGCCTGGTTCCGCGGAGTCGGGACGCGCCACCAAGGACATATCCGCGCAGGCGGCGTGGAGAAAGATGTTACTTTTGTGGAGGAAACCGAGCCGGCCATCCACGATAAAATAGACGCTGAATACCTTGCCAAGTACCGCCGCTATCCGCAGTATGTTGCCCCGATGGTGACGCCTGCTGTGAAGGCGGCGACGATAAAATTGGTGCCGCGCTAGCCAACTTCGTCGTGAATTCTTTTAAAGGAGTGAGACATGGAATATATCCGATTCGGATCCACGGGCATGAAGGTTTCGCGCATCTGCCTCGGCTGCATGAGCTTCGGGCAGTTGGCAGAGGACAATCAGTGGGTGTTGGAGGAAGACGACAGCCGGCCCTATATCCGGCGCGCATTGGAATTGGGCATCAACTTCTTTGACACCGCCAACGTTTACTCAAATGGAAAAAGCGAAGAGATCCTCGGCAAAGCTTTGAAAGACTTCGCCGCCTCGCGCGACGAGGTGGTCATTGCCACCAAGGTTTATTTTCCGATGGGCGAGGGTCCCAATGACCGCGGTCTTTCTCGCAAGCATATCCTGAGTTCGATTGATGCGAGCCTAAAACGTCTCGGAACGGATCATGTCGATCTCTATCAAATCCACCGTTGGGATTATGAGACACCCATCGAGGAAACGATGGAAGCCTTGCATGATGTGGTCCGGGCTGGCAAAGCGCGGTACATCGGCGCGTCGGCCATGCACGCCTGGCAATTTGCCAAAGCCTTGTTCACCTCAGACTTGCACGGCTGGACACGTTTCGTTTCCATGCAACCTCATTACAACCTGGTCTACCGCGAAGACGAACGGGAAATGCTGCCACTTTGCCGGGATCAAACGATTGCCGTGATCCCGTTTTCGCCGCTGGCGCGCGGACTGCTGACTCGCAAACCTTCGAAGGAACAAAATGAAACCCTGCGCGCCCAGAACGATGTTCTGGCCAAAACACGCTACACCCAACAAGATAACTTTGTCATCGAACAACGAGTCAGCGAACTGGCTGAGGCGCGACGCTTGCCGATGGCACAGGTGGCTTTGGCTTGGATGCTCGCCCAACCCCTGATCACCGCTCCGATCATCGGTGCAACCAAGCCTCATCACCTGGAGGACGCTGTTTCAGCTCTCTCTGTGAAGCTCACGCCAGAGGAAATCCGGCCTTTGGAAGAGCCTTATCAACCGCATCCTGTTATCAGTTATTCATAGTTTACTGGAATGGGCGGTGGTTCTTTTATTTGCAAAATCAAGCGCGTACCGTCCCGTGCAGCCCTGCCGCAGATTTCCGAATCAAAGCACTCCAACGCACCGCGATCCCAAATCTCGGTGCCTAAACCCCTTTGCGAACGATGAGATGGCGGTAACTATCTCCTTCCCCTCCTTCGACCATGTCAAATCCGGCTTGCCCGATCCAATCCCCGATTTGCCGCTCCGATGGATAGAAATGGTAAACTCCATCCCCCTCTTCCGGCCATTCTCCATACACGACCGGAATCCCCGATTGTTGATTGCGGATAAATGCAGCCTCGACCTCACGCTCCTCCGCGATTTCAACAGTGAAATATAAATAACCCCGTGACTTGAGCGCGCGATAGAAATTGCCCAGAACGATCGGCCAATCTTCGGGACAGACATGTTCGATCGCATCCATGCAGAGGGCGCCATCGAACACCTCCTGATAATGCATCTCCTGCAGGCCAATCTTCTCAACTTGAACATCCGCATATTTGGCTTTGAGTCGGGAAAGCATCCCTTGTGATTGATCGCTTCCAATCACTTGATTTCCATTCGCAAGGAGCATGGACGTATACCTGCCCGCGCCGCAGGCCGCATCAAGTATCAAACTGGGTTGTGGCAGAAGCTTCAAGAATTTTTGGATGAACTGTTGGTGAGTCGTATTGCTGTACAGGCCATATTTCTCGCCATATCGCGGGGACCAAAGTGTGGCGGAATCAATACGTCTGATCCCGTTCGAGCTTGAAGTCGAAGTCCAGCAATAGAAAGATGCCCCGAGAATAAAATTCTCCCATTCCCTGGGCATGGGATGATGGTTACCACCAGCCTGCTGAAGACGACAAGCGGAACTTCCTCACGCCCACATCCTAATGCCAACCTGCAAGTCTTCTCTCGATAACTAGCTGGAGTCGGCCGCTTCGACTCCGCTTAGTATATAGTCGGCATGCTGTTGAGGATTCTGTGATTCAACATATTCTTTCTCTTGAGGCATCCAGAGTTTCAGCCATGTGTCTGTTTTGTCTACAGCGTCCCGAATTTTGTCCCGGTCAACTCCGCGCTTGAAACCCACTTCAGGAGAGCAATTGATCCAAATTCGAAAATCGTATTTTTCGACAAAGTCCGTGTGTAGCGCAAACACTCCTTCAACAACTACTATTCCACCAGGATAAATCGGATCCGCCATTTTCCTCGTATTCGTCTTCAAGTCACAGACTTCGTAATGGGCAGGCGCATCCTTTTCTAAAGGCAGAAGTACTTCTTCCAAGACGCGCTTCCTATCATCTGCACCCATCTGGGTGAAGTAGAAGTCGTCCAGCTGCACAATTGTCACATGGGGCAGATTCTTTTTGAGATACTCTGCAAGTGTCGTTTTACCAGCCCCGCCTACCCCATCGATTCCGATCAACAAAGTCCTATGTTTCCTTGGGACAGCTTTGATTTTTCCGAGCAGATCAACAGGGAAGCCCATGTATTGATTCTATCAGCAGTTTGCTGGAGCCCCAGAATAAGGCTGAAAGCAGATGAACTGGTTCGAGGACGCTAAAGGTAACAACTGGTCCGCTGCTCTGCCATTATTGCCTGAACATGGCAGTCACGGGTTTACACGGCAAGGAAATGCAAAGAGAGCCTCAGCAGATTCATGAAGCTGAGTAGCAGGATTGTCGAGCAGTGTTCAAGCCAGATTCCTCCAACCAGGCCCAGAAGAACAGCTGGTACTGTGGCGAACGAATTCTTGAAGGTCTACGTTTTGCCTTTTGAAAGCAGGTTGATCAAGATCACCATGAGGGCTGCCTCCACCATGGTTAAGCACAGGCAAAGTGACGCTCCCACCTCAGAATGGGTTACCACCGTGAAAATGATGACGGCTAGCAAGGGAAGGAGAACCGCTAATTCGACAAGCATTACTGCTCGAATTGGTTTACCAAATTCGGGTCTTTGTAGCGGCCCGTCCTTTGATTGTCCCAAAGATTATGGAGAAAAGTCCGTTTCACCCAAGCCATGCGCGCGAAGAGAATGGACATGAACAATATGACTACTACGCCAATGAGAATCGCTGCCAGCATAGTCATCACCTCCTTATCGAAAGGGAATTTGGCACTTGGGCAATTGTATCCCTGCCGGCCGGGCAAATGGAAGGCGATCCAGGCAGGAGTATCAGGCAGGTCATACGCACAACCAGCATTTCGCGCTCCGAGCGGTAGCTCAACTGGTAGGCGCAGCACTCTTATAAGCTGTCGCTTGCAGGTTCGAATCCTTTCCGCCCCACAATAGAAACTGGGACAGCAAAGCCTGTCATATTTTTCTTCGGTTTGGCGCCGCTGCTGATTAAGCCAATCGGTGCGATTCATTCGAGCCGCCTCTTGCCAACTTCTTACGATAGAAAATCCGATCATAGCCGCCATCGAATTTTCGTTCGTACTCGACGTAGCCAATTCGCGGGTAGAAGATCTGGTTCTCGGTCATCTTGACATTGGTGCAAAGATAGACAGAATCATGACCGCGCCGCAGGGCTTCCTGTTCAGCGAATTGAAGAAGCATTTTGCCGATGCCGGTTCCTTGAAGACCGGGCAGGACAGCCACCGTGTCAATATAGAATCCCTGCTGGGTTTCGTATTGGACAAGCGCGCCCACGACTTCGGAGTGAGACTCCGCCAGCCAAACATGTCGCGCCGCAATTTCGGCTGGGAAGTCCAGCAGCATCGGGCCCGGTGGTTTGCCAATGCGTTCCACGTACATCTCAAATGCGGCAGTGACACACGCCTTCACTGCATCGACATCGCCTGCAGATGCTTGACGAATTATTGGAAGCCTAGAACCACCGTCCTGCAATTGCCACCTCCAATGACCTCGGACATCTACATTCAGGCTTTTTGCGTTCCTTTCGGCACGTAGTCAAAGAAACGCTCGATGGTATGGCCCGACTTCCATTCCGCGCGCAGACGAGTCTTCCGTTCGACTCGGCGCAGCGCGGAGAGCAGGGTTTTGTTCAGTGCGCGTGCCGATTCACCTTTCATGCTGGCCTGTACGGAAAATCCCTCGTCGGTTGGCGTGATGGCCTCTTTGGAGACCAGTTCCTCCAGGACAGGCTTGATCGCCTTCGGATTGTCTGTGCTGATACGCGCCGTGAGCGCAAAAGTTTTTGAGGCCATAAATTACTGGACGGCTTTCTTATAGAAGCGATAGCGCTTATAAATCTTCGCGCCCATATGATGAGCCAAATCCCATGTATCCGGATTATCTTCACCCGTCATCGAAAGATCCGCCCATTTGTAACCTTTGGCAACGGCGCGCTTGACCATCTCATCGAAAAGCAACACCGCCACGCCGGTGTCCCAGTATTCAGGCGGGACGGCGACACTTTTGATGGCGATCGACTCGATTTTCTTGTGCTGATAGACCAGTGCCCGCAGATAATCCCACGGATAGCGCAAACCGTTGATCTTGATCAGGATCTCATTGAAGTTTGGAATGGCAGGAAACCAGCCGATGGCTTTGCCATCCACTTCCGCGAACAAAACCAGATCGGCATCTGCCATTTCCTTTAACGGGAGAACCATCGTTTCGATGGCTTCGCGCGGATACGGCAGAAATCCCGGCAGGTGAGCCAGGGCGCGGTTTTGCAAATCCCAGATGCGGTCGATCTCGTTCTCGACGTCGTCCATGTGTGCGCCGCGGATCGTGAAATTCTTGCGTTGACGCACGCGATCCGCAACACGCGACAGGCGCTGAAGCTTTGGATTATTCAGATCCAAGTCCATGGCATACGCCAATCCATCGTCATGCTCCAGCCCAAAACCATATCGTTCAAAGAAACCCGCATAGTAGGGCGGGTTGTAACCGCACAGCAGTGAGGCGGGGCGGTCGCGGCCCTCGATCAGGATTCCGCGATTTTCCTCTCGATCCAGGTTATAGGTGCCGATCATGGTAGGCAGATGATGTTCACCCGCCCAGGTTTCTGCTTGCCTGAATAACGCCTCAGCGATGGCGTAATCGTCGTAGCATTCAAAGAAGCCGAACATGTTCTCCTGTGAGTCTTCTTTTTCGCGTCCGCAGGAAATCGTTCCGAGCGGCCGGCCATCTTTCCAGGCGATATAAAGATCGGCGATGCCTCCGCCCTTGAAGAACAGGCCGCGCCCGGGATCGGTGTTCTTTTCGCGGTCCGACACAATCGGCGGGATCCACAACGGGTCGTTTTTATAGATGCGCCACGGAAACGTGATGAAGATGCTGCGTTCGCGCTTGCTTTGGACGGGCCGGACTTCGATCATGCAGGCCTCCTCAGATGGTGAATAGAATAATCGCGATCAACGCGCACAGGATGCCCAGCCACTGCGTGCGCGTCAGGCGTTCCTTCAAAATGATCCAGGCTAAGATGACGGTCGAACCGGGAAATAATGAACTGAGCACCGCCGAAATATCAAGCCGACCTGTCTGACCGGCGAGCACATAGAAAAAGTTCCCACCGACGTCGAGAATGCCGTTCAGGATCATGGCCGGCCAGGCGGCGCGGACAGTGACGAACGAATCACGCCGCGAGACAATGAATAAAGCCATCGCCAGTGTTCCAGCACCGCGCGAATATACCATCGGCCAGAAAGTCGTCTCGCGCGTCGCAGCATTCATCAGGACAAAGTATAGGCCAAAGCCGACTCCGGCGAACAGAGGCAGTCGTAGGTCCGACAGATGCGTGAGGATATCTTTGACGCCATCTTCGCCGTGCGAGATCAGCCAGATGGCAGCCAGCGCGAATCCAAAACCTAGCAGGACGAGATATCCGGGGAATCCATCTCTGACCATTCCAACGAGAACAGGAAGCGCCGCGGCCAGCAGGGCCGATACCGGCGCGGCGATGCTCATCCTGCCTTGAGCCATCGCCGTATATAACAACATCAAGCCGACCGTGCCGAGCGCGCCTGCCGCCGTCGATAACAGGATGGAATTGAAATCCGGCGCGGGTTGCGGGGATGCCAACACCGCCATGAATAAAAGCGCGAGCCCGATCACTTCGCCGTAGAATACGGCGCGGTAGGCGCCGGTTTTGCGCGCGGCCAGTCCCCCGGTGAAATCGCCCGCCCCCCAACTGACAGCCGATGTGAGTCCCAGCAGGATCGAGATCAAGCGGATGCCTTATTGGATTCCAAAGCCCATTGCGGCGGAGTATCCGGCCAGATATACACAAAATAATAGAACGGCATAGCGATGATTGGCATGTAAAATGCGCCGATCCCAAATATGATCCGCACGACATCGGAGGCGAGTTTGTTCTTAATAATATGTGCTAAATAAAAGCCCGATAGCCCCAATTGCAGAAAGCTGCTGAAGAATATCAGAGGAAACACGATAAAGAAAAACGAGAGAAACGGGAGCATAAAAGCAGGAGGAGGTTCATTGGCATTCCCGCTCGCCACAATAACGCTGCCCATCATGGCAAACATAAAAGCTACAAAGACGAATGGATAAGCGATGACCCAAAGCGATCCCAACCCGATCACGATCTTCCATGTTCTATTGAGATTCATGACACTGTCCTCCTGCACTATTATATTCTCGTTTTACGTTTTCCCCGCCGCACGCGCCCGATCCAAAACTTTCTGGGCATTCTTCAAGAGCGGCATGTCGATCATCTTGCCATCCAGCGCATAGGCGCCCTTGCCTTCCTTTTGACTCGCTTCAAAGGTCTCCACGATTCGTCTGGCATGCGCGATCGCCTCATCGCCCGGCGTAAACGCGGTCTGCACCGGTCCGACTTGCGCGGGATGGATGATCTGCTTGCCGGTGAATCCCAACTGCGCCCCAAACTCAGATTCCTTTCTCAAGGCTTCGAGATCTTTGAAATCGATCGAGACGATGTCAATGGCTTGCAGTCCGAATGCCGCGGCAGCCGTGACCACGGCTTGGCGCGCGTAAAGCAGTTCGAGCGCCTCCCGCGTGCGCGTCGCGCCGAGGGACGCTGCGAAATCCTCCCCGCCGAAGATCAAGGCGTCCAGGCGCGGATGCGCGGCGATTTCTTTAAGATTCAGGATCCCCCTGGCCGTCTCCACATCCACCAAGATTCGAATCGAATTGACCGCCCAGCCATTTTTCAACTCCGCGGCTTCGATGATCTCATGCGCCCACTGTATTTGTTCGAGCGCTTCCATTTTCGGAATCACAATTCCATCCGGATGATATGCCACCACGGCTTCGAGGTCTTCCTTTTCCAGCCCCGAACCGACCGTGTTGATGCGCGCCAGCTTTTCGCTCCGGCCGAAATCCAATTCGCGCAACGCCTTGGCGATGGTGATGCGCGCCTCGGCTTTCTTGTTGACCGCCACGCCGTCTTCCATATCCATGCAAAGGCAGTCCACGCCGAGCGTGGTGGCCTTCATGATCTTTTTCCAGTCATCACCGGGCATATAAAGTAGGGCGCGTCGTGAGTGCATTCATTCTCCTCATCACAAAGACACGGAGGACACAAAGTTTTTCTTCGTGAGCACAAAGCGAGCTCAGGACCTTCGTGCCTTTGTGGTTAATTTAGAGCTTCTTCAAAAACATCGCAGTTCTCTCAAATTCCACCACGATGGTACCGTCAGGTTTCTTGCCCCGGCATTTGATTCGCACAATCCCCGCCTCCGGCCTCGATTTCGACTCGCGCTTCTCGATGATCTCGCTCTCGGCATAAATCGTATCTCCGTGAAAGACCGGATGCGGATGCACGACTTTATCATAACCGAGATTGGCGACAATCGTGCCGTCGGTCAAGTCCGCGACCGTCAAGCCGACCACGAGTCCCAACGTAAAGACTCCGTTCACCAAGCGCTGACCGAATTCGGTCTTCGATGCGAAATCTTCGTTGACGTGCAGCGGCTGCGTGTTCATCGTCAGCGCCGAGAATAAGACGTTATCCATCTCGGTCACGGTTCGTCCGCCGTGTTGGAACTTCATCCCAACTTCCAATTCGTCAAAATATTTGCCGGTCATAAAAACTCCTTAAGGAGGGTTAATGGGTCATGGCACATTAACCCTCCTCCATTAGCCATGATCCAGCTTCACCAGGATTTGCTCACGTTCCACCGTTTGCCCAACCTTGACCAGGAGCTCTTTCAGGACCCCGTCAAACGGCGCTTGGATACGGATTTCCATTTTCATCGCTTCCAATACCAAGAGAGTCTGGCCTTTGCTGACCGAATCGCCTTCTTTCGCATTGACGCTTCTCACCTGCCCCGGCATCGGCGCGGCCAATTCGGACATATGCTCATCTCCCGCAGAACTTCTTTGCTTTGTGTTTGACGACTTGGTCAACACAAACGTTTGTCCGTGGACCGTCACCCAGCGTTTGGCGCCATCCGATGAAACATAAGCAGTGACCTGCTTGTGGTCGATTCGCAAATCAAATTTGCCATTGGCTGCGCCGACGATTTCGACGTCCACGGTTATGTCGCCTAAGGCGGCCCTGTAATCCTTGCCGTCGGGAGATAACTCAAGGGTGGATTGATCGAAAACAACTTTCATCCGCTTCTGAATCCGCTCATGCTTTTCCATGGACTGTAGGGGTCCGGCTCACTTCGGTTTTCCGTTTTTGATGGACGGTTGAGGGTTATTTGATCTGCAAGTGCGGCGGAAATAAGTGCTTCAAAAGTTGGCTGAGACGGCTCCCACTTGAATTTCGTCTCGACCCAACGCGTCGTGACGGTGCCGCTTCGAAAATCGGGATGCGCTAAAACGGCTTGCATGAAATCAATGTTGGTGGCCACACCGTGGACCACGAAATCTTTCAACGCCGCTTGCATTCGCTGAACGGCCGCCCCGCGGTCTTCCGCATAAACGATCAGTTTCGCAAGCAACGGGTCATAAAAATGCATGACTTCATTTCCGGCAACACAACCGGAATCCACGCGAACATTCGGCCCGCGCGGCTCGATGAATTGCAGGAGCCCTCCGGTGCTTGGAAGAAATCCATTGGCCGGGTCTTCGGCATAGACGCGGCACTCGATGGCGTGTCCGCGTTGGGTCAGATCTCTTTGGGCGAACGGAAATTTTTCTCCCGCCGCGATTCGGATTTGCCACTGAACCAGGTCCAGCCCAACCACCAATTCCGTGACGGGATGTTCCACTTGCAAACGGGTATTCATTTCGAGAAAATAGAACTTCAGGCTATCGGGATCAACGATGAACTCCACTGTGCCTGCATTGAAATATCCAACGGCCTTCGCCGCCGCGACTGCCGCGGCACCCATTTCGTCTCGCAATCGTGAAGTCAGCAATGGCGAGGGCGTCTCTTCGATGATCTTTTGATATCGTCTCTGAACGGAACATTCGCGCTCGAACAGATGAACGAGGTTGCCGTGTTGATCGCCGAAGACTTGGAACTCGATGTGATGTGCGTTGGGCAGATACTTCTCAATCAACAAACGATCATCGCCAAAAGCGTTCAAGGCTTCGCGCCCGGCGGATTCAATCGCCTCGCTCAATTCCCTTTCGGCGTTGACCACGCGCAGGCCTTTGCCGCCGCCGCCCGCTGAGGCTTTGATCAAAACCGGATAGCCCAATTCTTGTGCGGCACGCTTGAAATCATTTTCGGATTCGATTCCTTCAACGCCGGGAATGGTCGGCACGCCCGCCTTTTTCATACTGACTTTCGATTCAGCTTTATCGCCCATGAGGCGAATGGAATCGGCTGAGGGACCGATAAAAGTTAATTTAGCGGAGTCCACTGCGGCGGCGAATGAAGCGTTCTCCGATAAAAATCCATAGCCGGGATGTATCGCATCAGCATTCGTCTGCTTTGCAGCAGCAATAATCTTATCAATACTTAAATAGGATTCTTTTGGCGATGGTGCGCCGAGCAGAATCGCTTCATCCGCAAATTGAACATGCGGCGCGTTTCGATCGGCTTCCGAATAGACCGCGACGGTTTGGATGCCAAGCTCTTTGCAAACCCGTATGATGCGGATGGCGATTTCGCCGCGATTGGCGATCAGGATTTTTGAGAACATGAATGCATAAGTTTACCGCCCTTTTTTCAACATCACCATCGTTTTGATGATCCGGGTTTGGCGCGTTTCTGCTCTCTTCGGTTCTTCGATCCAGCGCACATATTCTTTTTGATGTGTGTACGAAAGTTTATCGAAGACCGCTTTGGCTTGTTTATCTTTTTTGAATTCTTTGATTAAGTCTTTTGGGATTTCAACGACGCGCGGTTCCGCATCCGACTCCACCGTGATTTTGATCTCGTCACCGAATGTTTTTCCAATCTGCTCGCGGATTCCTTTTAAGATAAGCAGCATGTGATACTCGCTGCCCATGCGGACTAGCGTGCCGCGATATTCCACGCCTTCGATCATCGCTTTGATCTTTGGTCGCTTCGAGCCAAATTCTTTTTCCACATCGAAAGGGACTTCCACGAACGCGCCGCCACCGCCTGCGTTTTGAATAGTAGCTGTAAATGATTTCTTAGTCATTGCAGATTCCTCTACTCATCAATCTTCCAATGTTTGCGGACAGGTTCTCCACCCGGATATTCCGTAGTGGTTACACTTTTGACATCGAACTCAAAAAGGATATATCGTTCAGCGGGTTTATATGGACAAATCTTAACTGCTAGTGCACGCAATTTAGCATCTTCGATAAATTTTGCTTTGCCGGTAATGATCACTTCGCCACTCTTACCGCTCGTATCCGTCACGGAACAATGAACCGCATATCGTCCATCTCGGCGGAGATCATGTCCTTTTGGCGAAGTCGGTTCCATGAAAACGAAGAAGTGACCTTCACCGATGATTGGTGTAAACGGATGAACGCGCGGCGATCCATCTTTGCGAATGGTAGCAAGATAGGCAACTTTGTTGTGCAGGCGTTCTTTTCCAAACGCGGCAAGATCGGGCGCTTGAGATTCTAGTCTGCTCCAACTCATTTATAGACCTTTCACTTCAATAGTTTCTTTCAATTCGGAGTCTTCAAATATATTTAAATAAAAACCTCGTCGCGAGGATCCTGATTTATCACGAAGTTCATACAATTCTTTACGCGTCAATTTTTCAGGAATCGCCTGCATTTTAAATTCCTGTGAAACAGTTACTCCAGTTATGCCAGAGATTGCATCTGCAATTCGTCTTTTTTGTCCTGCTGAAAGTAGATTTGGAATTTCATTAAAGGCAAACCACCTCACATCCATAGTTTCACCTTCCTGACATTTTATTTCTCCACCAATTGGCTTAGCGGCAAACACTACTCTATAACCGGGAGACCAATTCCCTAACCATGAATAAATGCCAACCAATCTTGTCAATTCAATGTCCAATCCTGTTTCTTCTTTTGTTTCTCGAATGGCAGCTTGAGCAAGACTCTCTCCATCTTCAACGCCGCCACTTGGTAAAATCCATGTTTCAAAATCCTCGCGTTGAGTTAAAAGAATTTTGCCCTCCTGAATCACTGCGACATGATCCGCAAGTCCTGCCATACAAGCTCCTTAGCTGTTTTGTTTTAGAAACTTCCTCGCTTCTTCGATTTTATCCTTTTCCGCTTTGCTTGTCTTTTCCCAATAATCCAATAATTGTGTGATGGTCCATACCGCGTGCATGGCGAAGCCCGCTTGCTTTAAAGATTCTGTTGCACCGGATTGACGATCAATCAAGACAACGACATCTTTTACAATCAATCCCGCGCCCGTCAATTTCTCAATCGCTTCAAATTTGCTTCCTCCGGTTGTGGCGAGATCATCAATGATAACCACGGTCTCACCGGCATGGTGTTCGCCCTCGATCTCGGCTTTCGTGCCATAAGCTTTGACTTCCTTACGCGGATAGATCATCGGATAATTTCCCTGCAATGAAATCGCCGTCGCAATTGGAATCGCGGCATAAGGCAAACCTGCGATGCGATCAAACTTCAAGTCTTTGAGCAATGGCAAATATGCCGCACCGATTTGTTCAAGCAGTTTTGGATACGTAATGATTTGGCGCAGGTCAATGTAGATCGGCGATTGCAAACCCGACTTCAAAGTAAATGAACCGAATTTGATACAACCCGCTTCTAGTAATCCATCTGCAAGTTTGTTGTTCTCCGTCATAGGTTTCCTTTTAATAGCCGCGCTCAAAGTCAACGCGATAAATTAATTCTTCGCCTTTTATATAATGATGATAATTCTCGATAAACAATTTTGTGATGTCAGACGACAAGCTCGGCGCGGAGGTGTGAAAGGTCATCAGCAAATTGGGTGTGTTCCAAAACGGATGCTCTTTGGGCAATGGCTCCTGTTGGAACACATCCAACACCGCGCCTGCGATTTTCTTTGATTTAAGCGCTTCAATCAAAGCGGAT
>DATJAH010000027.1:0-28316 GCA_035516425.1 Anaerolineales bacterium | reverse complement strand
GGTGGCCTCGATCGTCCCGGAAGCGCTCAGCTGCGAAGCGGCCTTGTTCTGGCTCCAGGCTTGATACGCAAAATACCCGACCGCTGCAATCACCAGTACGATCACAACAATCAACACGGGCGATGGTCTCCTGTTTTGCATAGTCTATACTCCTTTCGTTGACGACCTCAAAGAACAGCCTCAATCGCACTCCAAACTAACGATCATTAACTTATCCTTGAATTTGCCTTAACTGATGAAATAAAAACATCCTCCAATGTTGGAGCAATCCAGTCGATGGAAATGACGCGGACGGCATTTTCCACGAGCAATCGGCGAATCGCTTCTCTGTGTTCTTGAGCACCCGGCACAACGGCATGAATCTGCACACCATAGAGAGCCACCTCGTCAAGCGGGATCTGATGATTTTGCTGAGAGGCTTTCAAGATCTGTACCGCTCTCTCGGGGTCCGCGCTATTAATCTCAAGAACTTGACCACGCATCTCGGTCTGCTTGAGTCTGTTGACGGAATCAAGGGCCACCAATCGTCCCGCGCTGATCAAACCCACGCGCTGGCACAACTCCGCCTCATCCATATAATGGGTCGTTACCAAAACCGTAACACCGTCTTTTGCCATCTGATAGATCAACTCCCAAAATTGCCGCCGGCTGATGGGATCGACGCCGGCCGTAGGTTCATCGAGAAACACAACCGCGGGGTGGTGGACGATGGCACAACCCAGCGCCAGTCGTTGCTTCCAACCACCGGACAAGCTGCCGGTCAACAAGTTCTGGCGTCCATCCAGGCCCGCCATCTGGATGATTTCCAAAACGCGTTGGCGTATTTCGTCCGAAGACAGACCATGGACGCTACCATAGAAACGGATGTTTTGTGCGGCGGTCAGATCGTTATACAATGTAAATTGTTGCGACATATATCCGACATGCGCATGGACCAACTTGGTCTGTGTGGCAGAATTGAATCCCAATACGAAGGAGTTGCCCGACGTCGGTTTCATTAAACCTAGCAGCATTCGGATGGTGGTGGTCTTGCCTGCCCCGTTCGGACCCAGCCACCCGAACACCTCACCGGTCCGCACACTGAAGCTGACATCCTCGACGGCGGTAAAAGCCCCAAAACACTTGGTCAGGTGTTGTACCAGGATAGGAGCACCATGATTTTGCGGCGCGAACGATTCGGCATTCATCGACTATCTCCAGACACTTCGGATTTAAGGGCCGGCAGGCCATTTTGTTCCGTGCTTTCCTTCTGACGACGAATCAAACTGATAAACGCCTCTTCCATTCTGACTTCAATCTCCCGCAGATCGCCGTAGGTGATTCTTTGGGCAGTCAGCGCCGCTTCGAGCTGTGGTTTGCTCCTGGCGGCGTCATCCACAAAGACATGCAACCTCTCGCCATAAGTCTGAACCTCCAGCACGCCTTCCATTCCAGCACAAAGCTTGAGCGCTGGAGCGAAATCGGATGGCGTGAATTCCAGCAAATGTCCGGGAATGATCGCTTTGATCTGAGCCGGAGAATCATCCACGATCATTCTGCCTTGATAGATCAAACCGACGTGGGTGCAGCGTTCGGCCTCATCCATATAAGGAGTGCAGATGAAAATCGTCAGACCTTTTTCGGCGCGCAGATTACCCAACAAATTCCAAAACTCACGGCGGCTGACCGGATCAACCCCCAGCGTCGGCTCATCCAGCATGACCACCTGCGGTTCATGAACCAGGCTGCAAGCAAGCGCCAACTTCTTCTTCATCCCGCCCGATAATTTTCCGGCCAGGCGACTTGAAAATTCAGTCAATCCTGCGAACGACAGTAATTCAGGGATGCGTTTCTTTTGGTCTTCTGCGCTCACGGAATGAACGCCCGCGAAGAAAAGCATATTTTCTATCACCGTTAGATTTGGCGGCAGGGAAAATTGTTGTGCGATATAACCGATATGCTCGCGGATCTGATACATGTCGTTCATTGAATCGAATCCAAGCACACTGCTCTCGCCGCTCGTTCGGGAAAGCAAGCCGAGAATCACGCGCATGGTCGTTGTTTTGCCGGCGCCATCGGGCCCTATGAGCCCATAGGTATCACCGCGCGCGACTTGCAGTGAGAGCCCGTTCACCGCGGTGGTAAGAGTTTTGTTTACTTTAAACTCTTTTACAAGATTGGTTACTGATATTGCGAATTGCTTCATTCATTCACCTTTAATCGAGCCGCATTTTGAATCGTTTGGAGGAAATGAAAATCACGATCAACGTATAGAGCGCCAGGATCACCGCGTCGCCCCACACGAAGTCGAGTCCGACTCCTTTCATGTAAATGTCGCGCGAGATGCGGAGAAAATAAGTTAGCGGAGCGATGTCACCGATCAACTGCGGAAGCAAGGGCATCCCCGTGCGCGGATAAAAGAGACCGGTCAAGAGCAAGCCGAATAGCATGAAGATCATCGCCGAAGCTTCCGCTTCAAATTGGGTTGTGGCTCGCGTTGAAATAACCAAGCCAAGTCCGAGACATGAAGCCAGGAAAAGCAAAGCTAACCAAAAATATAGGAACAAGTTTCCATGAAATGGAACGCCGAACCAAAAGATTCCTAATGCGACGCTCGTTCCAAAGGTCAGCAGACATAAAACGGATAACGGAATCAATTTACTGAGAATTAATTCCAGCTGCCTGACTGGTGTAGCAAGAATTTGTTCCATCGTGCCCCACTCACGGTCGCGCACGAGGAAGATCGCGGCTTGCTCGACCGCCAGAGTCTGCAAAATCATTCCGATGATTCCGGGAATGACAAACCATTTATCGTTCATATCGGGGTTATAGAGGATCTGGCTCGAGGTTGTGATCGGCAAAGAAGAATTCGTTGACGACATTCCGCCGCCCAGCGCGAGATTCTGATCCGACATCTGCAATCCAAAATCTTGTGCGACCAAACCTACAGCGCTGTATCCGGATTGGACGGCGAATTGATCGGAGCCATCCAGCAGCATGAGAAAATTCGCGGAGCCCTGATCCACACTGGCGGCGAAATCGGGCGGGATGACAAGAGCGGCCTTCACTTCGCTTTTGTCAATCGCATCCTTCGCTTGCGACTCATCGCTTAAATACACCTTCACATTGAAATACTGCGAGTTAACCAGCGCCCGGACAAACGCGGCGCTGGTTGGGTCACGGCTTTGATCCACGACCGCCAACGGCATGTGATAGACAGTTCGGGAGGCCGAATAAGAATACACAAACAGTTGAACAAAAGTCAGACCAAGAAAAAGAAAAATGAAACGGCGGTCACGCAAAATCTGAATGGTTTCTTTCTGCATGAGCGCCGCCAGACGTTGAAGATTCAATTGCATTCAAACTCCTTTAATCCAGATTCTGTCGGAAAAGTCGCGCGCCCACATAAAAAAGCACAACGGTAAGAGCGGTGAGAGATAAGACGGGCCCCCACAGATCACCTAATCCCACTCCTTTGGTGATGATGCCATTAACAATCGGCAGGAAGAAGGTCATAGGCATGGTGTAACCAAAGGCACGCAAGAGTATCGGCAGTCCATATACTGGGAACATGAATCCGCTTACGAACATCACTGCAATGTTCATCAGCGATGCCAATTGATTGGCTTGCACCTGGCTTTGAGCAAAGGATGAGATGGCTAATCCCAAACCAAGACTTCCTGTGGCAAAGATGGTGGCCAACACGGAGAACAGAAGCAGATTGCCTCGGAATGGAACTCCGAAGAGCAAGATTCCAAAGGCAAAGGTCAATATCAGATTGAAGATGGCAACGCCGAGGTTTGGAATCATCTTTCCCAACATCAATTCGATCGGGCGGATGGGTGTGACCAACAGCGCTTCGATGGTTCCCGCTTCGCGTTCGCGCACGATAGCAAAAGCGGTCAATTTGAGCGAGATGCCAAACAAAAGAAATGCGCCGAAGCCCGGGACGATGAACCATAGGTCCACTAGATCGGGGTTATAAAGTATCTGGATGTGGGCGTTCAATGGACTCAGTTGTTGATTCGTGAGGCTGACCGCATAAGCCTGCGAAATGGATGCGGCGCTGCCGTACGCGGATTGGGCATCGAACGAATCGGAGCCGTCTGCCACGATCAATACATGCGCATCTTTCTGCTCCACGCGGGTTGCGAAATCTGCCGGAATCACCAAGCCGACGCTGGCTTGCCCACTGTCAATGGCGCGGACCACAGCAGTTTGATCGGGTACCAGCGCGACGATATCAAAGTTGGCAGAATCTGTAAAGGCATTGAGATAAGAAGCACTCGCCTCGGTCCGACTTTGATCGGCAACCACCATCGGAATATGATTCACATTGTTGTGAACGGCAACTGCAAACAAAACCAGTTCCAACGCCACGCCGACCGTCATGCCGATCATGACCAACGGAAGTCGAGTGAGTTGAATGAACTCTTTTTGTGCAATTGCCCAAGTGCGTCTCAGCATTCATTTTCCTTTTGGTTGGCGCGAAAAAGTAGTCTTCTTCAACGGAGGCTGTTTCTTTGCGCCGCCAGCGACTAGCAGTCCGTTCGTAATGAATTCAATCAAGAAATCTCTTCCTTGCGCCAGCATGGCCGGCGAATCCAAGTCCGTCTTCGGGAGGAAAATTTGATAGAAAGGGAGGATCGCAAGGTAGGTGCTGACGGTGAACAATGCGGTCGTATACTGCAGCAAAGGGTCCGGATCCAGTCGCATCAAACCAGCGGCTTGAAACTTGCTGAACACAGGAGCGAAATCATCAATATCTTGAAAATCACGCTCGCTCAAGACCTTCGAAAAGGTCTGCCAACCCTCGGCAAGTTCCCAGTTGTATATGCGCAGGATGCGCGGATGCTCGACCAAATAATCGAAATACAGGCTGACGTACTTACACAGCAGCTCCTTAATTTGGTTGAAGTCCACGGCCGAGTCAGCCCTCAGTCTCGTCAGGGCCTCCTCCTGCCAACCTCGCATTTGCTCATCAGAGCGGCGGATGACGGCCGCGTACAAACCCAGCTTATCGCCAAAGTACTGGAAGATCAGGCTCTTGTTATAGCCCGAGACTTTGGCAATGGCATCGATCCGCGCCCCATCAAAGCCGTGCTCCGCGAACACTTCTTCGCCTGCATTCAAAATCGCCTCGCGCGCACCTTCCGCATCATGCATTCTTCCTCTTCGCTTACTTCCAGGCTTGGCCATCTTGTCCTTTCTCATAAATCTAACTGGTTGGATTTCTAACCAACTAGTTAGATTATAATGACAACATTCGATCTTGTCAAGCCGCTGCCAGGTTTGGGCTGACGTCTTGCCAGGGGCGGCCGACATTTAACAGCGAAGAGATGTATACTCTGTCCTTATAAATTTCACAGGTTGATCCTGCGGAACCGAAGCAGGAAACCGCATATCACACACACGATTTAACATGCCGATGCAAAGTACACGCATACATATTACGGGCGTCGTCCAGGGTGTTGGCTTTCGGCCATTCGTTTACAGCCTTGCCACGCGCCTCCATCTCAAAGGCTGGGTGAGAAACACCTCGGCGGGTGTAGATATCGAAGCCGACGGCGAGCGCGATGTTTTGGACACTTTCATCCAGGCCCTACGCGCTGACGCCCCACCGCTTTCCCATATTGACGAGCTAACCGCATCGTTCGGACCTGCTAATGGTTTCCACTCATTCGACATCATTCACTCCGAATCCATTGACGCCGCCTTCCAGCCAATCTCACCCGATGTCGCCATCTGCGACGATTGCCGACGTGAGCTTTTCGACCCATCCGACCGCCGCTACCGCTATCCATTTATCAACTGCACCAACTGCGGACCGCGCTTCACCATTATCAAAGACATTCCCTACGATCGCCCGAAGACCACCATGGCCGGATTTAGGTTATGCGCGGATTGCGAGCGCGAATATACGGATCCGTCCAACCGACGCTTCCATGCTCAGCCCGTCGCGTGCCCAAAGTGCGGACCCAGCGTTTGGCTGGAAATAAGCAACACGCAAAATAAAACGGCTGACGAGGCAATTCAAGCCACGCGGCGGCTGCTTTCGCGGGGTAAAATCGTCGCGATCAAGGGCCTGGGGGGATTCCACCTCGCCTGTGATGCCGCCAATGCAGAATCAATTGCGGAACTGCGCCGGCGCAAATTACGCGTGGACAAACCGTTTGCGCTGATGATGCCCGATCTGGCGACGGTTGGGAAACACTGCTTCATTGATGAAACCGAGGCTGAGCTATTGCAATCCCCTGCGCGACCAATTGTCTTGTTATGCCGCAGACCAGATTCTCACATCTCCAAGGAAGTGGCACCTGGACAAGATTTCATCGGCGTGATGCTGCCATATACACCATTGCATTATTTGCTTCTCGAAAAAGCGGATGATTTTCCGCAAGCGCTTGTGATGACCAGCGGTAATTTGAGCGAAGAACCGATTGCCACGGATAACGAGGAGGCCCGCCGGAGATTGGCCCCGTTAGCCGACGCGTTCCTGATGCATGATCGTGATATTCATATTCGCTGTGATGATTCTGTGGCGCGCGTCTTCGAAAAGGAAACCTATCCGATCCGCCGATCGCGGGGTTATGCGCCATTTCCCGTCAAGTTGCCGTGGGAGGTTCCGCCGCTGCTGGCGGCTGGCTCCGAGCTAAAGAACACATTTTGCATTACCAACAAGGATTATGCCTTCCTGAGCCAGCATATTGGCGACATGGAGAATTATGAAACACTGAAATCATTCGAGCAGGGCGTGGAACATTTCGAGCGGTTATTCCGCGCCAAGCCGGAAGCCATCGCGTTCGATCTGCATCCAAATTATTTAGCAACGCGTTACTCGCTGGAGCGCGCAGAACGTGAGAACTTGCCCGCCATCGGAGTCCAACATCACCACGCCCACATTGCGGCCTGCATGGCCGAACATGGCCTGGACGGCTCTGAGCCTGTCATTGGATTATCCTTTGACGGAACCGGCTATGGCGAAGATGGCGCCATCTGGGGCGGTGAGTTCTTAGTCGCGGATTACAATTCCTATCGACGACCCTTTCATCTGGGATATTTCCCTCTTCCCGGCGGCGATGCGTCCACCAAAAGACCAGCGCGCACTGCCCTGGCATTGCTTTGGTCGCTGGGAATCCAATGGGCTGAACGGCTGCCATCGGTCCTTGAATTCAGCAAGGAAGAACGAAACATCTTGAGGATCCAATTGGAGAAGAAGATCAATACGCCGATGACTTCAAGCATGGGCCGTTTATTCGACGCCGCCGCGGCGCTGGCAGGAATTCGACAGATCGTTAACTACGAAGGGCAGGCCGCCATCGAGTTCGAAGCGTTGGCAAGTGCGGATGAGACGGGGAGTTATCCATTTGGGTTGAATCAACATGAAACTGGTCCTGAGCAAAGTCGAAGCATCGATATAAGAAGCGGCTTCGAATCCCTGATAAAAGACCTAAACGCGGGAGTACCGACATCCAAAATCTCCGCACGCTTTCATAATGGATTGGCCGAAATGATTCGAATGACGGTCAAGAAAATGAATCAAGAAACAGGGATCCGCACCGTTGCACTTTCCGGAGGAGTTTGGCAGAATCTCACCTTAATTGGACGAACTTTGTCACTATTGCGCGCAGACGGATTCACGGTATACCTACACCGTCAAGTGCCGACGAATGACGGCGGCCTTTCGCTTGGACAAGCGTTGGTTGCCGCGAGCAGACTGCGAGGTTAGGATGTGTTTGGCAATTCCGGGAAAAATTGTTGAGATTTACGAAAATGGGGGGCTCAAAATGGCAAAGGTCGACTTCGGCGGAATCTTCCGCGAAGCGTGTTTGGAGTATGTTCCCGAGGCAAAAGTCAATGATTACTGCGTGATCCACGTTGGTTTTGCGATCAGCCTCTTGAGCGAGAAGGAAGCGAAAGAAACGCTCGACCTACTCAAGGAAATTTCCAACCTGGAAACGGAACTTGGACCCGGAGCGGCATGAAGTACATTACGGAATATCGCGACGCGGCGTTAGTCAAAGGCGTAATCGAAGAGATTCGCCGCAGCGTGACGCGTCGGTGGACGATGATGGAAATCTGCGGCGGTCAGACTCATGCCATCGTTCGTCACGGCCTCGATCAGCTGCTTCCGGAGGAAGTCGATTTGGTGCACGGACCGGGCTGTCCCGTCTGCGTGACGCCGCTCGAGCTGATTGATAAAGCACTCGTCATCGCCTCGCGCCCGGACGTGATCTTCTGCTCCTATGGCGACATGCTGCGTGTGCCCGGTTCGGGCCGTGATCTATTCTCGGTCAAGGCACAGGGCGGAGATGTCCGAGTCGTCTATACCCCACTGGATGCGGTGACCTTGGCTCAGCAGCACCCCGACAAGCAAGTGGTCTTCTTTGCAATTGGCTTTGAGACGACTGCGCCGCCCAATGTAATGAGTGTCCTACAAGCTCAACGACTCGGATTGCAGAATTATTCGATCTTGGTTTCGCACGTGTGTGTGCCGCCTGCCATCAATGCCATTCTTTCGTCGCCCGAGAATCGCGTGCAGGGGTTTTTGCTGGCAGGTCACGTTTGCGCGGTGATGGGTTTTTGGGAATATCCGTTGCTGGCGAAAAAGTTCAACGTGCCGATGGTGGTCACCGGCTTCGAGCCGCTCGATATCGCCAATGGAATTTTGCAAACTGTCCAATTGCTCGAAGCAAATAAAATCGATGTTGGCAACGCCTATTCGCGCGCCGTCACGTTCGAAGGCAACCAGGCCGCGCAGGAAACGATACAAAGAGTTTTCATGAGATGTGACCGCAAGTGGCGCGGCATCGGCATGATTCCCATGAGCGGTTGGTGCCTACGTCCGGAGTTCGACGATTTCAATGCCGAGAAACGCTTCGATGTGGAAGCGATCAAAGCCGAGGAATCGCCGCTGTGCATCGCAGGGCAGATCCTCCAAGGTCTGAAGAAACCGCATCAATGTTCGGCATTTGGTACGACCTGCAATCCCGAGCATCCGCTGGGTGCGACGATGGTGTCCTCCGAGGGCGCATGCGCGGCATATTATAAATATGGTCGAATTGAGATGAAGGATATGGTTACACGATGACTGAAGAAACGGTGAACATGCCAGGCGCGGTCTGCGCGCCGCCGCTGGCCCACCAGGAACAAATCGTGATGGGCCACGGTGCGGGCGGCCGCATGACTCATCAGTTGATTGAAAGGGCTTTCATAGCGGCATTCGACAACAGGGCGCTGCGTGCCGGAGACGACGCGGCGGCCCTGGAGCTGAAACCTGGCGTACAACTCTCAATCAGCACCGACGCGCATGTCGTTTCTCCTTTGTTTTTTCCCGGCGGCGATATCGGACGCTTGGCGGTGTGCGGCACGGTCAACGATGTGGCGATGCTGGGCGCTACGCCGCTTTATTTGACCGCGGGATTCATCCTGGAAGAAGGTTTATCCATTGAATTACTCCAGCGGGTAATCCAGTCAATGAAGGCCGCCGCGCAAGAAGCGAATGTTCAAATCGTGGCGGGCGATACAAAGGTCGTGCAGAAGGGCAAAGCCGATGGGCTTTACATCACGACTGCCGGCGTGGGTTTGGTGCGACCGAATCTAAAGATTGGCGGCGCACAGGCCCAGCCAGGGGATATGATCCTTCTCTCGGGATCGCTTGGCGATCATGGTATCGCGGTGCTCGGTGCGCGTGGCGAATTGGGCTTCCAATCCAGCATTCAAAGCGACGTGGCTCCGCTCAATCATTTGATTGAGGCGATGCTGAACACGAGCCATCACATTCATGTCTTGCGCGATCCGACGCGCGGCGGACTGGGGACCACATTGAACGAAATCGCCTCCCAATCGAACGTTGGAATTGTATTAAATGAATCGACGATTCCCGTTCATCCCGAGGTAGACGCGGCCTGCGAGATGCTGGGGTTTGATCCATTGTATATTGCCAATGAAGGTAAATTGATCGCGATAGTGGCGCCTGAAGATGGAGACGCCGTGCTCAAAGCCATGCACCAAGCGCGCTACGGCGAGGAAGCGGTCATCATTGGCGAAGTGACCTCGGAGCCACGCGGACGCGTGTTAATGAAGACCGCCATCGGCAGCCGGCGCGTGGTGGATATGCTGGCGGGGGAAATGCTCCCGAGGATTTGTTAGGTGTTTAGCGCGCTCCGCTGATTGCAGACCTTCATAGGAGCCTATCGCCGGCCTCGACGGCATCCGCCCGGTAGTGGCAGCCGCGGCTCTGACGATTATGATACGCCGCCTGCGCCACGATCAATGCCACCTCCACCGCATTCCGCAATCCAATCAAGCCGTCACTCAATTTTGTTTTTTGGTAAAAGGTCTCGATCTCGTTCTGCAGATGGCGCAGCTCGCGAATGGCCCGCGCCAGCCGGTCGCCGGAACGGATCAGGCCGACATAATGCCACATGATATTTTGAATCGTCTGCATGTCGCCCTGGATCAGGGCCGGGTCGGAATCGTTGATCAACCCGCTTTCATCCCACGGAGGAACGTCCTCGCGGGTCGGGATCGAAAATGAACGGCTATTCAAAGTCTGTTCTATTTTTTGGCCGGCGCGACGACCCCACACCAGCCCTTCCAAGAGGGAAGTCGACGCCAGGCGGTTCGCTCCATGCAATCCCGTGCAGGAAACCTCGCCCACCGCAAAAAGATTGGAAATACTAGATTGTCCCCATTCGTCCACGGCCACCCCTCCGCAAAAATAATGGGCCGCAGGAACCACTGGGATGGGTTCCCGGGTGATATCGAGTCCGACGCGCAGGCACTCCGCATAAATATTGGGAAAGCGCGTCTTCAAGTTTGACGCAGACATATGGGAAGCGATGTCCAACATCACGTGGGAATAACCGTTGGTCTCCATCTCGATGTGAATAGCGCGCGCCACGACATCGCGCGGTGCAAGGTCCTTCCATTCGGGGGAATATCTTTGCATGAAGGGATGTCCGTCCGGATCCAGCAGGATTCCGCCCTCACCGCGCACCGCCTCGCTGATCAAGAATCCCTCCGCGCCGGGAGCCGCCAGCGCCGTTGGATGGAATTGAATATATTCCGCATTGACCATGCGCGCGCCGGCGCGTGAGGCCATCGCCAGGCCGTCGCCGCGCGCACCTGGAGGATTCGTGGTGTTGCGATAAATGCGGCCCAGGCCGCCAGTTGCGAGAATCGTGATGGCTGCCAGCGTTCGATGGATGGCCTTGCCGTTCCGGTCAAACACATACGCGCCATAGCATTTCACCGAACGATAATTATCCAGGGGGTCCCGCGAGTGATGAGGGTAGGTAATTAGATCAACCGCGGTCGCGTTGGAAAGCACTTCGATATTCGGATAATCCTTCAACAATTCGACCAGGCCGTTGCTGATCGCCGCGCCGGTCCCATCTCCAACATGCACAATCCGCCGGCACGAATGAGCGGCCTCTTGCCCATAAGCCAGGCCCCCCTCGGCATCACGATCGAATTGAATCTTTGCCTGTCCGATCAAGATCTCATCGATCAGGTGCGGACCTTCTTCGGCAAGGATGCGAGCTGACTCAGGCAATGAAGCGCCCGCGCCCGCTTCCAGGATATCCTTGATGAGAAGTTCGGCGCTATCGCCCGGACCCCGGTGGATAATTCCGCCTTGCGCCCAAAATGTATTGGATTTATGTATATCTGCGGAACGGTTGAGCAAAATGATTCTTCGGTTCGGATTCTTAGCAAGCTGAATCGCTGCGGCAATTCCGGCAATTCCGGAACCGATGATCAAAACGTCTGTGGTCTTCATACTATCCAATCTTGATCATGCGATCCACCGCTTGAAATGCCCTGACCCGAATCTCCTCCGGAATCTCAATCACATACTGGTTGTATTTCAGAGAGTCGCGCGTATCTTCCATCGTGATCATATTCATATGCGGACACCGCACCATGCACAATCGCAACATATCCTTATCAGGATTAGCGGCAGAAATGTTATCGCCCATCGAGCATTCGGTCAGCAAAAGATAATGCGGCGCCCTCGACTGGCGCACATAGTTGATCATGGCGTTTGTGCTGCCAGAGAAGTCGGATGCCGCCACCACCTCCGGACTGCATTCCGGGTGGGTGAGAATGACGACATCAGGAAACTGTTCGCGCACCGTTTCAATATCCCTGACTGTAAATTTCTCGTGGACTTCGCAGCGGCCATGCCAGCCGATCATCTGAACGTCCAGCAAATTGGCCGCATACTCTGACAAACGGGACGGCGCAAGGGATGGAAAGATAATATGTTTGCCGGTTTCTTTGGCAACATTACTGGCCAAATATTGATCAGGCAAGAAGATGACGGTATCCGCGTGAAGCGATTCGACCACGGCCGCCGCGTTGCTCGACGTGCAGCAGATGTCACTTTCCGCCTTTACATTCGCATAGGTATTGACATAGGTCACGACCGGCACACCTGGAAATTTCTTCTTTAGGCGGCGGACATCTTCGGCCGAGATGCTGGCCGCAAGCGAGCAGCCCGCCTTTGCCGCAGGCAGAAGAACCGTCTTGTTCGGATTCAATATCTTGGCGGTCTCTGCCATGAAACGTACACCGCAAAACACGATCACATCCTTGTCGGTCTGGGCCGCCTTGCGACTCAGGTCGAGCGAATCACCCTTAAAATCGGGGACGGAATAAAATAACACCGGCTCCATGTAGTTGTGCCCCAATATCACAGCATGGCGGCGCTTCTTCAATGCATTGATCTCGACCGCAATCTCGGCTTTGTAGGCAAGTTCAAAATCCGGCACGACAGCTGCCAGACTCAGTTTCATTTCTTCATACAACTTCTGTGCTTCGGAATCCATCATGCTCCTTATCGGACATAATCAAATGACACATCAAATGTCTTCGCAGAATGCGTCAGTGCGCCGACCGAGATAAAGTCAACGCCGGTTTCCGCGATGCGCAGCACGTTTTCCAGGCTCACATTTCCTGACGCTTCGAGCGTAGCGCGTCCTTTCGCCAGACGAACTGCCTCGGACATCATGCCAACCGTCATGTTATCCAGCAGAATTCTCTTGATGCTTAACTCAAGCGCGCGGCGCACGTCATCCAGGGTTCGCGCCTCGACTTCGATCTCGACCCTGCTATCGACCGCGCGTGCGCGTCTGACCGCTTCCTCGAGGCTTCCAGCAAAATCTATATGATTATCCTTGATCAGCATCATATCGTAGAGTCCAACGCGATGATTCTTGCCGCCTCCGCGAACCACCGCCAGCTTGTCTAGTATCCGCAAGCCCGGCGCGGTCTTACGCGTATCGAGGATAACGGCCTTTGTTCCAGCAATCGCATCCACAAATTGGCGCGTCAAAGTGGCGATGCCCGAGATGCGGCCCAGAAAATTCAACGCGGTCCGTTCCGCAGTCAGCAGGGAGCGAGCAGGGCCGGAAACCGTGGCGAGAGTCTGGCGATCCGGCACGCGAGCACCTTCGGATATCACGGCAGTGAATTCAATTCTTGGGTCCGCAATTTCGTAGACAGCTTTGGCTACATCAAGGCCGGCAACGATTCCGCTTTGTTTTGCAATGATATTACCTCGCATGGAAGAACCGGCGGGAACAATGCTGTCTGTAGTTATATCGCCGGCGCCAACATCCTCCCCCAAGGCGCGCTGAATCGCGGCCAAAATATCGGGGTGCAGGGCGTCGTCATGATCCTCGTCCATCAGGGCCCAATCATACGCCAATCTGAGTTTCTCGTGCATTTGAAAGTTCATGAATCCGCGCAACCAGCAAGGTGCGGAAGCGACTTCGAAACGGAGCTCAGACGCGGGATTGAGATTTGGATGGTCGCTGAACGGCCCCCCAGCGCGACCCCTTGATCGCAAAATCAACTCGAAAACTCTTGGCTAGCCACCAGCCATCGCACCCACAATCCGAAAAGGCTCCGTTCCCATCGCAATGGCTGGCGCCAGCCGGGTGTCGGCAGCGACAAAGGATATATCCTCGCCGCAGGCAAAAAAACGAATGAAGGCCCGGCGTTCGTGAGTAACCTGATCGCGAATTGTGCCGCGCAACATCGGATACTTGGTTTCCAATGCATCCAGTATCGAACGCTGGGTCACCGGACCCGCAACCTGAACTTCCGCCTCGCGATGTACGTTCGCCAGCCTCTGCAAATGTGCCGGCAGTATCACACGGATCATTGCAACGTTTGAACCTCCACGGAGTACACACGCGGCAGGTCATGAACTATGGGAGCCCAGGTATCACCAGAATCGGCGGAGGCATACACCTGTCCGCCGGTGGTCCCAAAATAGATGCCGCACGAATCCAGCGCATCAACGGCCATCGCACTTCGCAGCACATTAACGTAGCAATCCGCCTGAGGCAGACCGTTCGTCAACGCTTCCCAGTCATTTCCGCCCGTGCGGCTGCGATATACTCGCAGCTTTCCATCGGGCGGATAGTGTTCACCATCGCTCTTGATCGGGACCACATAAACGGTGTCCGGCTCATGAGCATGGACGGCAATCGGAAAGCCAAAGTCGCTGGGCAGATTACCGCTGACTTCCTGCCAGAGCTCGCCCGCATTCTCGCTGCGCATGACATCCCAGTGCTTTTGCATGTATAAGACAGTGGGACGGGCTGGGTGCATGGCAAGGTTATGTACACAATGGCCAACCTCAGCGGTCGGATCGGGAAGCTCGAACGGAGATTTCAGACCATTATTAATCGGTAACCACGACTCGCCACCATCGTCAGTACGAAAGGCCCCGGCCGCAGAGATGGCAACGAAAATCCGTTTTGGATTGCTCGGGTCAAGAAGGATTGTGTGCAGACACATGCCGCCCGCGCCTGGCTGCCAGAGGTCTCCCTTAGCGCTGCGCAGGCCGGGAAACTCCTGCCATGACTCTCCACCGTCCGTGGAACGAAACAGGGCGGCATCCTCCACGCCGGCATAGATGGTGTCCGGCTCCACAAGCGACGGCTGCAAATTCCACACGCGCTTGAATTCCCATGGATGGGGACTCCCATCATACCATTTGTGCGAGCCGGGTACGCCTTCATAGACAAATTTATTTCCCACTGGCCCCCAAGTCTTGCCTCCGTCAGTGGAGCGCTGGATCACCTGCCCAAACCAACCGGTGGATTGCGACGCATAAATTCGATCTGGGTCCGCAGGAGATCCATTGATGTGATAGATCTCCCAGCCCGCGAAATGTGGACCGCTGATATCCCATTGTTTGCGCTTTCCATCAGAGGTCAGGATAAACGCACCTTTCTGTGTTCCGACCAACACGCGTACGCTACTCATAAGTTTGTCTCTCCTTGATCCTATTCAAGTTTATAATCACTTTCTCAACTTTTCGGCGCATAATATCCGGAAAACGTTACTTGATGCATGATTTCTCGTGGATCCGCCGTGCCGACAACAACCAGATCCTCCTCGATCGCAGGAAGGTGGCCAAGGAGCCACCTGTCGCTGTCTTCGCGACAAAGCTTGAAAGATAATGACAAAGCCGCTTGTCGAGGTGCTGTATTATAGAACGTGCTTTCTAAATTGTCAATAGGAGCGATATTATCCAAAATTCTTCCGAAGAAAACCAATTGCACCTATGTAAATTTGGCGCTGAGTTATTGCCCGAATCGCGCATATTCAGCTTGGTCGGCTGATATGAACCGAAACTCATGGAAAATAAAGGCTAAGCTTGAGAGGAAAATCAGGCTGGCCAATTTTGCGTTGGGGATTCTCTTCTTGGACATGCCTATGCGTAGGCCAAACTATCACGGATACTAATTCGGGTCGCGCCACGAGCAGGCAAAAGCGAAGCCAGAACGGAGATCACCAGCACGACCCCAAGCCAAATACCGACGGCAGGCCAGTTGTATTGATAATCAAGGGTGGCTCCAAACATGGTATGTCCTAGTGCAGATGCCACGGACGGGCTCGACACATAGGAAAGAGGTATGGCCAGGAGCCAGCTCGAAATGCCCTGCAATACTCCCTCCATGATGACGATACCCAAGATGGTCCGTGAGCGCGCACCTACTGCCCGCAGCACTCCAATTTCCTTCGTGCGCTCGATGACACCGATCGAGAGCACGCCCATCAACGCAATTCCTCCCACAATCGCCACGATGACGGAAAGAGCCAGCATCATGGAGGTCACAAGCCCAAATTGCCATTCGTCGGTATTCCGTAAATCGGGTTGAGTTTGGCTCTGCACGATCTGGAGGCCATGATTCTCGAACATGCTTTTCAGATTGGCGGTTGCCTCCGTGATGGCTGTAGCGTCGTGGGAGGCGGTGCGCACATAAAGCACACTCCCTTGTCCCGTTTTCTTGGTGGCGGAATACAATGCATCCTGCGGAGCATAAATGGTGTCTGAAGAAAAGGCACCAGCAAAAACAGGGTCATACAGGCCAACGACGCGCCACTGGTACCTGGCACCTTGGCCCAGGTCCAGGGTTACACTGTCGCCGACGCGGATCTGATTCTTGTCAGCCGCATCTCGGTCCAGCACCACGGCTCTGCCATCGCCGGATGCCAACCACCTGCCCGCAATGATCAAGGGTTTGAAAAAATCACTGCCCGAGGGAATACCAACGACGGAGGTACCTATACCTGCATCCTTCACCAACTGACCCGCCACGTACAGGCTAGCCGATTGAACCAGGCTCAATTCCGATTGGTCAACTCCGTCTACTGAGCTTCCCATGGCGATGATCCTGTCCGCCCATTGATTTCCTGCAAACTGCAACGTTGTATCATAACGACTCCGCGCAAAAATGTTGTCGAGAGTCAATGAAAGAGACGAGTTCAGGCTCATGACAATTAGAAAAGCGCTACCGGCAGTGAGCAGGACCAACTCAGTCAAGATCAGGCGCCCTTTGCGGCGGAACATGTTCCCGAGCGAAGTGGCATAATGGGACGGCAGCCAGCGGGCGCCGATCTGATCAACCAGCCGATCCAGCCAACTGGATCGATAATCGCCACCCAATCCATAGGTTGAAATCGCCTGTCGAACCGTCATGGTTGCGCCACGCAGGGTGGGCGGCAAGCCCGCCAGCAGCGGAGCCGCCAACCCTGCGATAACTTGCAGAACCATAGCCTGTTCCGACACCTGAAACTGGTTGTAGTCGATATTGAACAGATTCAGGAAAACCTTGGTAACTTCCGAGGCAACTACGGCGCCCAAGGGGATGGCGATGACCAGCGCCAAGAGGCCGTATATCAGAGCGCCCACTAAATAAACCCAAACAATGGTCCACGTGGAACTGCCAACAGCCTTCAAGATGCCGACTTGATTTGTCTGCTGGGTGACCAAATTGGAGAGCGTGTTGTAAATTAGGATCACACTGACAATGATGCAGATCACGGCGAGCAATTTTTGAACAAGCGTAAAACCATCCATGAAGGCGCGCCCCCAATGCTTGTTCGGGTCCTGATAGACGAAGGCTGCTACGCTGATGTTTTGCTTCGCAAGCTTATCCTTGATGGCAGTCGCAACATCTTTGGCATGGTCGGAGCTGTAGGGTGTGACCCGCACATAGAAGCTATCAAATTGACCCTCCGGGATCCCAAAATGTTCAAGCCCTTGCCCGTTCATGAAGAAAAAGGCTAGATCCTCAAACTGAGGCGGCGGCACGAAGGGATGTCGAATCAAGCCTGTAACCGGAAATGTCCGCTCTTGCTTTCCGATCTTGAAGATCATCGAATCGCCGATTCCGACATTCAGGAATTGAGCGGCCATCCGCTCCACGCTGATTTCATTCTTTTGCGGCCATTCTCCCTGGCGCAGTTGCACCAGCTCGAATTTTTGGTGGAGATAGTCCCCTTTCATTTCGATCACCCCCTGGCGCCATGGATCCTGCGGGTGCAGTTTGTACTGCACGCTTACCTGGTTGTACGGTTCCACGTCCTCCACGCCAGGTACGCTTCTGAGGTTGAGGATCGTGTCCCGATCCACCAACCCATTGAGGGCAACATTAATGTGCGGGGGAATCACGGACTGATGCGACGCATCCATGTTGGTAATCAGCAGGTCGCTCATGCCGAAGATGGCCCCAACGGCAAATACTCCGGCGGCGATGCTTAATACGGCAAGCAGTGTCCTTGTTTTATTATGCCAAAGATCGAACCAGATTTTATGCCAGAGAACGCCCACTTCAGACTCCTGTCGACCCGCTGCGATTCATGAATTCCCGGCCCGCCGCGCCGAGTTTTCAGTTTCATGCAGATTCGCTGCCCGTTCGAGAGTCTGGCGCGTGATATCTGACTCGTGCAGAAGGGCACTGAGGTTCTCGTAGTCCATGGCGAGGACCTCGGCCGGGCAACTCTCACAGGCACGGATGGAGGCGCGATTTCGACGATCATGAAAGAATTCCATCTCCCCAAAGTACTTGCCCGGCCCCAACTCCAAGGCAACGACATCTGACTGATTGGGGCGCGGCAAGATCACTTCGACTGCGCCTTTGGAAACGATATAGAAGGCGCTGCTGTTCCGGCCTTCGGCCAGGATTACGGCGCCTGCGGCATATTGTCGGGGTTCGACTTTATGGGTGGCCCGTAACAACTGATCGGGGGTTAATGTTGGCAGCGCCTTCGCTACATATTCGTTTACGATTTCGCCGTCCGCGATGAGCGCTGTACGATGGGCGCGCTTTGCCAAGCTGCTGTCATGTGTGACAATGATGACCGTTTTACCTTGTGCGACCAGCTCATTGAATAATGCAAAGACGGTCTCCGCGGTCCTCGAGTCAAGATTGCCGGTCGGTTCGTCGGCCACGACCAAGGGTGGATCGTTGGCGAGAGCTCGGGCAAGCGCAGCCCTTTGCTGTTGGCCACCCGAAACCATGCCAGGCAATTTATCTTTGTGATCGGTCAGGCCAACGATCTCTAGCAGATGTTCAGCGCGGGCGCGGCGTTCGCGCCGGGAATATTTTCCCGCCAAGTCCATTGGCAGGATGACGTTTTGCAATAGGCTGAGAGCCGGCAGCAACTGAAAGAACTGGAACAGTATTCCCAAGTTGCCGCCCCGCCAGCGCGCCATCTGATCCTCATCCATGGCATGAAGCGCTGTACCGTTCACCCAAACTTCACCTGTCGTGGGCCGATCAATGCCTGAGATCATGTTCAACAGAGTGGATTTGCCGCTGCCCGACCTGCCGATGATGCTGACAAATTCGCCATGGTTGACCTGCAGATCGATGCCCTTAAGGGCATGGTAATCACCGGCAGGGCTGGCGTAGTACTTCTGCACGGATCGCAGATCCAGCATCAACGAGCCGTTATCAGGAATATCGCCGTTTGACCCATTCGCTTTAAAGGGGAGAGTGATCATAAGCTGTACATTGACTCCGATTCATTACTTAAGGTGTTCTACCTCATGGCGTGAGCCCGGAAAAGAGAAGCGATTATTGGAACGTCACTTGAGCAGTCATGCCCCAGCGCAGACGCGGGTCCTGATCCGTCAGGGCGATCTTGACAACATAATCGATATCTCCCTCTTTCTCCGTATAGTTTGCGCTGATGGATTGGACTTTGCCGTGAAGCTTCAACGCGGGAATCGCATCCAAGGTAAGGCTGACCATGCGGCCTTGCTTAATATTGACCACGTCCAGTTCAGTTAGGTCCGTGGTGTTGATCACCCAGCTGGAAAAGTCGGCGAGGGTAACCACAGGTTGGCCCGCGGAGGCGAATTCTCCGACCTTTAGGTTCAGATTGGTGATCGTACCGGCAAACGGGGCACGCACTTCGCCGTTGGCGAGGGCCGCGCGGGCGCCTGCCGTAGCTTCTCTAAACGATGCATCGTTTAGGCTGTCATAGTCTCTTAAGGCCTGATCCAGATTGGCTTGCGCAGTCCCCACATCGCTTTTAAGTTCCATCCACTGGACCGCCTTGCGATACATCGTCCAAGCATCGTCCAATCTTTTCTTGGCCTGCAGCGCATCTCCGTTTTCGCGCCGCGCCGCGATCTTATAATTATGGGGGTCGTCGAGATTAAGGTAGCCATATCTCGGGTCGTAGATGAACCGGTAGGGTTCGAACGCATCGCGGGCCATGTTCAATTTCTCGAGTGTTTGCGATAGGGCCTCGGTTGGGGTCAGATCCAGGAAATCGGATGGAGCCGCGAAATTGTCGAGTTTGTACTGGGCGTCGCGCAAATTCTGGTAGGCGGCCGTCAATTGCTGGGAGGCCTGCGCCTGAGCACCTTCAAGGGTCTGAGCATCGTGGCTTTGGATACGGGCAATGACCTCTCCCGGCGCGACCGTGTCGCCTTCCTGAACAAAGACATCGCTGACCAACCCGCTGCTATTCAAGCCTATATTCACGTAGCGCACGGGCTCGACTCGGCCTTCGGCGATTATGGAGGAATCGGCTAGGACGGTCGGAATCGCCGAGGGAGTTGCTGATCTGGCACTGAGAGTAGAGCAGCTTGCGAGAACCAAACTTGAGATAAGGATGGTAAGGATTTTGCGATTCATCTCAGATTCTCCTCTTATTACTTCACACATGGAACCTTTTTGTGAATATCTACGCATCAGGCACAATACGGTTGTATAGAAAAGTATCTGCTCCTCATCTGACAATGTCGTCGCACGAAACTCTGATGGGTTCGAGCTTGGCTATTCCACGCGCATCCCCGTAGCGGTCTTCAATAGGATAAATCACACCGTAGAAATGTTTTTTGGCTGCCGCAGTCGGCAAGTCGTCGGCGTAGAATTCTGCACGCTCTCGGTGCTTTCCCAAAACGCGCCACTACATCCCTATTCAGCAGCTTTGATCTTTGAGATCAACGCCAAAGACGACCGCCGTGGGATTCGATTGCATGTTTCGGTCCCTTCGGCGATCGGCTGTTATTTGCTTAGAACGCGCCCTCTCGTGATTAGTCCGACCCTAGCCCATCTGCGCCCACAAAACTAGAATGCTATAAAGCTCAATAATTAGCGTGGACGTGCCGTACTTCTAGTCAGACCACTGCCGCAGAAACATCGCAACATCGTTATTGACCGGATTCATTCTTATCTGCTGCGCCGGGCCAACTTGCATCAAATTCCCTTTGACAATGATCGCAATTCGTTGACTAAGCCTCGCGGCTTCGTCCAGGTTGTGCGTAACAAAGATAGCGGTGCGACGGCCCCTTGAAATCAGGGAAGACAGTTCTTCAAGGAGGCTGGCGCGAGTAGGCGGATCAAGTGCAGCAAAAGGTTCGTCCAGCAGTAGCAATTCCGGTTCAAGAACGAACGCGCGCGCCAAGCTGGTCCGCTGGGCCTCCCCGCCGGATATATCGCCGGCGCGCCGTCCAGCGAGGGATTGGATATTTAATTGTTTCAGCCAGTAATGCACGCGCGTTCGAATATCTTCCTTGGGCAGGCCGCGAAATCTGAGTCCAAGTGCGATATTTTCCTCAACGGATATATCCATTAATAGAGGATCCTGGAATACAAATGCTATTTTTCGGCGGTATTCGAGATTATCAAATTTGGCCAAGGGTTGCCCATCGAAAAGGATTTGTCCACGCAGGGGTCGAATCAGCTTTGCGAGGACAAGTAATAGCGTGCTCTTTCCCGCGCCATTTGGGCCAACTACGGCAAGAGTCTCACCGCGCTGAACATCGAGGGCAGTGATCTGAAGCGCATCGCGGCCGCCGCGTTGAACAACAAGCTTTTGAATCTCGATCAAGGGATTCATCGTTTTGCACTCCGCTGTTGAATCCAAGTCAGTGCCAAATTGATGAGGTACGTGATGACTAATAAAAGCACGCCCAACCCAAGAGCCACATTGAATTCGCCTTTATCTGTCTCAAGAACGATAGCAGTCGTCAGCACACGGGTTTGACCTTGAATGTTCCCGCCGACCATCATCGAGGCGCCAACTTCCGAGATGACCGATCCAAACCCTGCCATGAGTGCAGCCAGTAATGGCAACCGCGCTTCGCGCCACAGCATCCAAACCATCTGCAAATCAGATGCGCCAAGACCCAGCAGTTGTTGCCGCAAACGCGGATCAAGAGCCTGGAGGGCAGCGGCAGTCAATCCGGTAACGACCGGTGCAGCGATAACTGTCTGAGCCATAACAATTGCGGCGGGTGTGTAAATCAGATTGAAATCGCCAAGCGGTCCCGAACGCCACAACATCATCGCCACCACCAATCCAACCACAACCGGCGGCAATGCCATGCCGGTATTGATTATGCTGAGAATGAATGAACGGCCTCGGAAGTTACCAAGTGCAAGCCACGTGCCCAGCGGCAGCCCAATCCACAGGCTGAGGACAGTGGCCGAGGCAGAGACTTTCAAAGACAGAAGTGTGATCTGCCAAACGTCTGAATTAAATACCATGGGTCATCGTTCCGATATTCTGGGGAATTAAATCCTCCAGACCTTGCTGTTATCAAGAGTTCGTATCGCCAGCAACAGCAGAATACTGACCAGCACCAAAATAAACGAGAGCGCAATGGCGATTTGCACACTCTCTTCAAAACCCACATAAATCGCGATCGGCATGGTTTGCGTGACCCCTTGCAAATTGCCGGCAAAAAGAATCGTTGCGCCAAATTCGCCCAAAGCGCGCGTCCATGCCAGCACTGCCCCACTCAAAATAGAGCGCGCCGCGATGGGCAATATAATGTGACGAAACAATTGCCATTCATTGCTGCCTTCCACGTAAGCGGCCTCGCGTAATTGCGGATCAATTTCAGAAAAACCGATGCGTGCGGCGCGAATGAACAGCGGTGCCGATACAAAGATCTGCGCAACCACCACGGCGGCACTCGTAAAGGGCAGGCTGATTCTCAGGGCGCTCAACCAGCTGCCGAAGACGCCTTCCCGGCCAAACGCGATTAATAGGGCGATACCTGCTACCGAAGGAGGCAGGACTACCGGAATATCGATAATCAGTTCGATCCAATTTTTCCCGGCAAATTTTCGTTGTGCAAGCACAAACGCCAACGGCGTTCCTGTAATTACGATGATGCAAACGCTCAAGGCGCTGGTCCAGAGGCTCAATTGCATCGCCGAAATCACATTGGACTGCGTGATGAATGGAAACAATCCCTCCACGCCGGCCCGCCAAAGCAGCGAGAACACGGGCAGGGCCAGCAACGCCAGAAGAGCTACGCTTGGAAGAACAAAGAACCATTCCAAGTACTTGTTTGCGTATACGTTATGGACAACCTGACGAAGCTTTGGCATGATTTGAAGACCCTCCCTGTTTCTTCCAGGAGGAGACTTGTTCAATCTTTGGACATTGGCTCAAGTATACAGGAAACAAAAAACACAGGCAAACGACTTTTAGAGCCATCCTTTGCCTGTGTGCCCGTCGCTAATGCTTCAGCAAAATCAGCTATAGTCCCAAATCTGCATCGCTCTTACCCGCATCGGGGACAAACAACTGCTGCCCGTATTTGTCCACGCCGAATTTGCCGATCACATCTTGAATAGCGGGTGAAACGATCCAATTTGCAAAAGCCAACGCGCCCGTGTAATTGACCTTAGGCCATTTATCGGGATTGACTGTGATGACATGATAAACGTTGAGGAGGGAATTG
Organism: Anaerolineales bacterium; assembly: GCA_035516425.1. Taxonomy (GTDB): domain Bacteria; phylum Chloroflexota; class Anaerolineae; order Anaerolineales; family Villigracilaceae; genus Fen-1038. Next base: position 4,810 of record DATJAH010000027.1, on the reverse strand, counting down.
TCCTTCTCGACCAGAACCTCAAGCTGCAAATTCGATTGGTAGGCAAGATAAGTTGCGCGGTCGCTCAGGGTGTATGCACCTTTCTGTGAGGTGATCGTCAGTGTCGCACCCATCCCCTGTCCTGTTGAAACATACCAGGCAGGCTTTGTACCGGCCGGATCAATGCCTGCGCTCTTCCACAAAGCGAGTTCCTTCGTGTTGGTGCCGGATTGATCGCCGCGCGAGATGAACGTCGCACCTGCCGCCGCGATTTTCTTGAACGCATCCACCGCATCGGTATCCCCTTTAATCTTGGCCGGATCGGATGATGGACCGACGATAATGAAGTCGTTATGCATCACCAAGAAGCGGTCCTTACCAAAGCCGCCATTCATATAAGTCACCTCGGAGGATGGCGCATGAACCAACAGGACATCGGCATTGCCTTGCTGTCCCAGCTGCAAGGCGGCACCGGTGCCGACCGCAACGGTCTTGACGATATAGCCGGTTTGTTGCTCAAAAAGTGGAACCAACACATCGAGTAATCCTGAATCCTGCGTGGACGTGGTTGTCGCAAGAATTAAATTCTGATCCGAAGACGACGCTGTGGGTATGGCGGCGCCAGCAGGTGCGGCGGTTGGAGCCGCAGTCGGTACGCTGGTTGGGACGGAAGTGGCAACTGGCGCGGTCGTGGCAGGGGCGGCCGTCGGCGTGGCGGCGGGCGCGCAGGCAGAGAAGGCCAGCGCCAGCACCATCAGCAAACCAAATAACAACGTAAAGCGTTTCATCGTTTACTCCTAGAGAAAAATTTGCTCACCACTGTGGGCGGAGCCATAGCCCGTCAGCGAATTGAGTTCGTTGCGAAAAGCCGCTGTCTGTAAATAATCCAAGAGAGGCGAAATGAACTCCTCGTTCTCGCGCGGCAGTACAAGATCGTAGCGTTCTTCGAACAACGGGATAAAATCGAGATGGTGCTGAAAGGCGGCGGCTTGCAATCCTAGGGCGACATCGGCCCGCCCCGCCGCGATCATCGCGGCGGCTTGGTGGTGCGTTTGAACCATCCGTTCATAGCCCTGAATTTGTTTGGCATCCAGCTTCAAACGTTTCAGCTCCGCATCGAACCATAGCCGGGTGCCTGAGCCGGGATTCCGATTCACAAAGCGCACGCCCAGACGAGCGATATCCTTGATTTTCTTGATCGATTTTGGATTGCCCGGCCCCACCATCAATCCCTGGTTGCGGTGCGCCAGCGTGACCAGCTCCACGGATCGATCCGGGAAGATATGCCGGACGGTCGAGCAGTTGTAGTCACCATCTTCATCGAGGATGTGCGATCCCGAAAATTGACAAAGTCCCTGACGCAGATAGACCAGCCCATCGAGCGAGCCGATCGGAAAGTTCAACATATGAAAGTGCTTGCCCAGATGATGGGCAATCGACTCCAATGCAAGGTCGTTGCTGCCCGAAAATATCCGAGCCGGTTTCTTGGTCTTCGGCACGACCAGCTGTTGCAGCAGAAACGCACCGGCCTTGGCTTGATAATATTTTTCCGTTACCTTCTCCCTCTTGCGAACCTCGGCCAACTCCACCAGACCGGCGGCTTGAAGCGCCAGCATGTGATGTCGAACCCAAGCCGGAGATTGAAGGAGAACCTGGGCTAACTGCGTGAGCGTAGCCGGTTCCCTCATCAGCAGGCATAAGATCTCCATGCGCCGCGGATCCGCCAACATCTTGATCTGACCAAAGTCCCGCAGGGTTTCAATATTCTCCATTCGATTAAGTTTTTCCTTAATTTGGATGAGTTAATTATAACATATGGAAGAGCAGTCCACATTGTTCTCCGGCTCCGTTTTCCAGAGGCTGTACCCCGTGTTGCGCCAACTGCGCACCCTTTTCTCCTGTGACCTTCAAGGCAGCCTGGTGCAGATGAAAACTGTTCCAGGTAAACAATTCTCCCCATTGCCGGGGAGAATTGTTATTAGACCCAGATCGTTTTGCGGTGGAACTTTATGGAAGAGTACATGTAGGAGTGAACACTGGCGTAGCCAAACCGTTGGTGGACCACTGATTTGGCCCCGAGGCGTTTCCCGCCGCATCGGTGCCGATCATGATCACGGAGGTCGAATCCTGCGTTTCCCAACCATAACCAAGTCCGCCCGTGCCGTTACCGACGAACGATCCGCAGGTGACCGTCACCTTGCCGTGTGTATCAGCATAAAGTCCATTACCACTATTCGAGTTTGCAGTGATGTGCGTCACGCCCACGACTTTGTTTGAGTATAGATTCAGGCCATCATGGCCATTGCCGAGGAACACATTCGTGCCGTTCACGCTGATGGTTCCTGTGCCGGCAAAGTTATTTTCGATCACGGCACCCGAAGCCGCGTTGTAATTGGCGGTGATATTGTCCGTGGTGATGTTGCCGTTCGATTCAACGATGATGCCGTAGTCTTTGTCGCTATCGAAGGTGTTGACGCCATTTAAGGTCACGGTGGGACCCGCCGATGCGGGCGGCACATTTTCAATGTAAACGCCATATCCATTGCTGAGATTACCCGCGTCGTTGAAATTGGCGGTCAGGTTATAGGTGGTGACGGCGCCATTGCTAGAGATATGCAAACCATCGTTGTTGTTGGTATTGAAGGTGTTGGTACCGGTCAAGGTCACAGCAGGAGCCGCCGAGGTGGTGGGGATATTATCGATATTAACACCATACGCGTTGGAATTAAGCGAGGTAATGCAGTCAGCCTTGAAGCCATTGCAGTTAGCCATCAGGTTGCTGGCGGCGAGGGCGCCATTGCTGGAGACATGCAAACCATCGCTGTAGTTAGTGTCGAAGGTGTTGGTGCCGGTCAGGGTCACCCCGGCGATGGAGGTGCCGTTACTGTTCACTAGGTCGACGCCGTAATCGGTGCTAGCACTTCCATTGAACAGGGCATTGAGATTGTTGGCCTTGATGGCGCCCTGGGAGTCGACATGCAAGCCATCGCTGTAGTTAGTGTCGAAGGTGTTGGTGCCGGTCAGGGTCACGCCTGCGGTGGAGGTGCCGTAATTGTTCATTAGGTCGACGCCGTAATCACCGCTAGCGCTGCCATTGAGCAGGGCATTGAGATTGCTGGCATTAATGGCGCCCTGCGAGGCAATAAACAGCCCGTAACCACTGTTGGAATCGAAGGTGTTGGTGCCGGTCAAGGTCACGGCAGGAACCGCCTTTGTGGCGGGGACATTGTCGATATAAACTCCAGACACATTGGAATTCGGCGAAGTAGCGCAGAGGGCGCTGAAGCCATTGCAGTTGGCTGTCAGGTTGCTGGCGGTGACGGCGCCATAACTTTCAATAAACAAACCATCGCTGTAGTTGTTATTGAAGGTGTTTGTGCCACTCAGGGTCACGCCTGCGGTCGAGGTGCCGTAAGTGTTCACTAGGTCGACGCCGTAATCACCGCTAGCACTTCCATTGAACAGGGCAGTGAGGTTGCTGGCAGTGATTGCACCACCGCCAAAGGACTGAACCTTCAGCCCATAACCATTATTCAAATTGAAGGTGTTTGCGCCGGTCAGGGTTACACTCCCTTGCCCCGCTTGTATGATCAAATCAGCACCATCGCCGGTTTTATTGTCCACCGCGTTCAGGTTGCTGGCGGTGATGGCGCCGTTGCTAACCACGTCCAGACCTGTGAGATGATTGAAGTCAAAGGTGTTGGTGCCAGTCAGGGTTACTGTACCGGTCGCAGAACCGAAGGCGAGGTCTGCGCCATAGCCGATGATGCTGGTATCGGCAGTGAGGTTATTGATCTTGATCGCTCCGTAGGTGTAGAAATCTACGTTATCTCCATAACTCAGGCTGATATTGTTGGTGCCAGCCAGAGTCACCGCCTGAGGCTTGGAAGAGGTTAAACTGCTGTTATCAATGTACAACCCGTCTGCATTCGCGACACCGCCGGTTTTGCAGTCGGGCGTGGTATAGCCATTACAAAAGGCGTTGATATTGTTCAGCGTGACCGCACCGGTAGCTATAATGCTGGCACCGCTGTGGCCGTTATAGTTGAAGTTGTTCGTGCCGGTGAGGGTGACGCTCTGCGCGCTGCTGTGTCCTGTATTTTCCACAGCCAGACCATCTACGCCGGTGGCGAGACCGTCGTAATCGGCGTTCATATTGTTCAGGGAAACCGCGCCATTGGAAATAATAGACAGGCCATCATTGTAGTTCTTATCGAACCAGTTGGTGCCGGTAACCTTAACTGCGGAAAGAGCGCCGATGCTATTGGAATTCTCCAATAACGCACCATCGCCCGAGCCATTGTAATCAGCCGTGATGTTGTTGACCGAGATCACGCCATTGGAAAGCACATCCAAACCGTCGCCACCGAGATTGTCGCTGAAACTGCTGGTGCCGGTCAGGGTGAAAGGCATGGCCGAAGTGCTAGAGTAGTTTTCTAAGTCTGCGCCGAATTGAGTGTTGTGATTGGCCTCCAGCGAACCGGAAGTGATCGCGCCGCCGCTTTGTACACGCAGGCCATCGTAATTATTTCCATCGAACACGTTCGTGCCGCTCAGCGTCACCGCCTGACCGGTCGTGGTGCATTTATTTCCATGTAGATTGCAGTTATTGAGCGCGGCACCAGAGACGGAGCCCGCATTATTGCTGGCCGAGACATCGGTGAGCTTGAGCGCGCCGTTGGAATCCACCTCCAAACCCGCAGCGCCAGCATGTGTGTTATTGCCGTTGAACTCGCTGTCCGTAATCGTCACGGCGGAATGGGTAGTCGAATTGCACTGAACGGTGCCGGCGTTCCAGTTGCAATTATCGAGGTAGGCGCCGCCGGCATGA
>DATJAH010000026.1:0-2319 GCA_035516425.1 Anaerolineales bacterium | reverse complement strand
CTTAATGGCCGGAACGAATCTGGGTTCACATCGCAGGGATGAAACGAGTTCGGCGATAGGACTCAAGAATCTCGCGTGACACCCTGGAGTTCGCCGTATTGCAGATCAATTCTCCTCCGGCGGTTTCATCGTGCTAAAACTTCGGTAGAGCAAAGCATCGTAAACCAGTTTCAATCCACCGGCGAGGAAGAAAGGCAGACTCAAGAGGGAGGCGGATGACAAAAATATGCCTGTCAGCGAGGGTGAGATCGCCGCACCGACGGACCGCGCAATCGTCGTAACGCCGGATGCCGCGGAACGTTCATCCGGTGCGACAACCGCCATGGTGTACGACTGCCGTGTGGGCACATCCATTTGCGAAATGCTGAAGCGCAACAACAAGAATGCGATCGCCAAGGCGAGTGTCGGCATCAACGGGACGAGAATAAGAAAAATGTTGGATGGAATGTGCGTGAAGACCATCGTGTTGATCAGCCCGATCCTGTTCGCCAGTCGCACCGCCAGCAACGCCGAAATGCCAGCCAGCACATTTGCGCCGAAAAAGATCGAGCCGATGATGCCGGGGTTTACTCCAAACTTGATGAAGAACCAATACGCGATCATGGATTGGACAATCAAGGCGCCCGCGAAGGCATCGATCGAGAACAAGGCGCTGAGCCGAATCACCACGTGACGAGATTTATGCAGGCCGAGAATACGCGGCGAGGACTCGAAGTGGGCCGTTGGATCCACTTCCACGTCACGCGAGAGCAAAAGAAAAAGAATGCCAATAACGAATCCGCCAATCGAATATCCCATCAAGACTACACGATATGCCTCCCATGCCGGCATCCCATCGGATTGCAATACCTGAGCCAGCCATCCGCCCGATAACGCCCCGGTTGCAGTGGCAAACGATCCAACCAGGTTGTACCATGCAAAAACTTGCGTGCGCTTTTCATCGGGCAGAAGATGAGAGAGCGCAGCCTGCTCCACGGATAGGAACGGACCAATCTCGTTGCCGCTCGGGCTGATGACTCCAATGATCGCAGCAGCCATCAGCACAACCACGTTGCGCGTGACGATGAAGACGACACCCGCCCCAAGCATCAGCAATGCGCCCACGATCAACGTGCGCTTGCGGCCAAAACGATCGGCAGACGTGGTGAGCCAAAGCGAGATGCCGGCATCGCCGGCCAGTGTGAGCGTGAAGAGCAGGCCGATCTGTGGTTCGGGCAGACCAACCTGCGCCAGGTAGAGCGCGAGGATCACGGAGAGGAATCCATAACAAAAGAGACGGATGATGCGCGTTGCAAAGAGAATGGTAATGTTGCGATCGGTCTTCATGAAATCAGCCGCCTCCAGCCGTCTGCAATCTGCACCATGCGTACAGCGCATCATAGACTTCAAATTGATGCTCGAGATTCTCCATGTCTTCGGGGAAACGTAAACTATAGCCAGCTGCAATGGCTTCCAGTCCGCGCGCAATGGGGTCCTTATCCGTATCCGCGCTCACGTCCGCGGCATGGACAATGCCGGCAAGTCGCAAAAGTCCCGGTTCCTTCAACCCATATTTCAGAATAATGGACTCGAAGGAACAACGGCCCTCCTGGTGACCCAATTCGACCCCCGGCGCATCGAAGGGGATCGCACCGGTCTCTTTAACAACCCGTTCGATTTGATTGGCAGGCACAAATAAGAACTCCGCCTCGCTATCTACGAAGCGCGTGATCAGCCACGGACAAGCCACACGATCCACATGGACATGCGAGCGGGTAATCCATTTCATGAGAGTTTCCTTTCAGCTGCGGAAATTATAAACAAGAAACGGAATTTTTAAAAGAATCAGGAGGGACCGGATTCGTCCCTCCTGAGATAACGCTCAAAGCGTCGAGCAAATTCTATGGCAAGCTGCAATTGCGAACCAGGGGCAGGACCGAGCCGCCTGTGTGTTCAACATTATCACCCGACTGGTTGTCAATCAGCGTTGCACCGTTGATGGTAGCCGTGCCACCCAAGGTGAGGTCGATGCCATAATCGGCATTCTCCGCAAACTCACCGCAGGTCAAGGTCACCTTGCCGGTAGTGGTGACATTCAGGCCCTCGCCTTGATAAAACACGCCTGAATCCCCCGAGTTATTGTCTGCGATGATCTTGGTCAGGGTGACGTTTCCTTTACTGTTGATGACCAGGCCATCGCCGGAGTTGTCGTTGAAAGCGCCAAAGCCGGTCACCGTAACCGTGGCGGAAGGCAAACCTGAGCTGTTATCCAGATAAGCGCCCGCGCCGTCCTCGCCAAAATCGGCGGTCACGTTATTAACCGTGATACTGCCGTTACTG
>DATJAH010000025.1:0-167299 GCA_035516425.1 Anaerolineales bacterium | reverse complement strand
AAAAGCAGAGACCGAATGGGGAATTCTCTGCATGGCTCACAACCTACGCAAACTGGCGGCCCAATGACCGCCAGTTTTTTTTGGCTATTCTTACTTTTGCCTTCTTTTGACTAACTCTTTCCCGCTTTTTAGACAGCCCCTTGCCTATTTATCAAAGATTAAACTAATCTGGTTATAATCCATTCCATGCTTTATCGTTTTAACCGAATCCTTGCCTGGATAATCTTAACCGTTTTATGCTTCTGCCTTTTCACATTCAGCGAGCCAAGACTGATTGACGAGACCGATCGCGTGCGCGTCTACACGCGCGATATCGAGTTCGATTATGTTTCATGGATGCTCAATGCCAGTTGGATCAAACTTCAGCAGGGCGCAACCGGCACCCCCGGTTATCTCAGTCGCGAAGAAGGCAGCGTCGCCGTCACGGACTATCTACAGCTAACACAACAAGTCCATCAAGCCGAAGACGCGCTCAATCGCGTTTATTCCGATGCCTCCGTCAAAGACAAGCTCTCGGCGACAGCGCATCTGCGTGCCCAAATTGCCGACCTCACCAGGAAACAAAATGCGCTGATCCCCATTGCCGAGGCGGTGCTTCAAGAACAAGTCAGCGAGGTAGCTGCCAACTTCGGCCTCACCACCCTCGGTCAACCTATTCCATCTATCTTATTCCATTCAACGCCTGTTCCCAATGCGCTGATCATTTCACCGCGCGACCATATCGAGCAAATTGCTGACATTTCGCTCTTGCCCGACCTGACCCTCGAGCAACAAATTGCACTGGAAGACCGGGTCAGCCGGAATTTGAATGTTTCCGCTCTGGTGGTGCCGATTGGCGGCGTTGGCGTTTATCCAACCATGATCACGCAAACCACGGACCTTTCGTGGCTGACCTCCACCATTGCGCATGAATGGACCCATAATTACCTGGAGCTTCGGCCGCTGGGCCTGCTCTACGACGAGACACCGGAATTGCGCACCATGAACGAGACCACCGCCGATATTTCGGGAGGCGAGATTGGCGGGGAGGTCATGCAAAGATATTACCCGGAATTCATCAGCAGCGTTTTTCCCCAGGATTTGAACTTGATCTCCTTCCGTCCGCTGGAAGCCACTTCCGCTGCCTCGTCCCCTCCCTTCGACTTCAATCACGAGATGCACACCACGCGCGTCACCGTGGACGCGTTGCTGGCCGCCGGAAAAATTGAGGAGGCCGAAGCCTATATGGAACAGCGCAGGCAGCTTTTTGTGCAGAACGGCTACTACATCCGCAAACTGAATCAGGCCTATTTTGCATTCTACGGCGCCTATGCGGATGTGCCCGGCGGTGCCGCCGGTGAAGACCCGGTCGGCCCGGCCGTGCGGGCCTTGCGCGCCCAAAGCAAGTCGCTGGCAGACTTCATCAACCGCATCGCCTGGATGACCTCGTTTGACGAATTGAAGAAGGCGGTGGGACAATAGAGGGGATGCCGCTGCGAGTCTTCGAAAGACAATCTTGTCATGGTTGCTACATTGCAACGGCATGTCAACAGGAGAAACCATGCCAATAAAAAGACTTTTTGCTTTTGTGCTCTTGCTTTGCCCTTTTCTCATACTCGCCTCCTGCGCGATCCCCCAAATAAACGCAACAGCGACCGGTACCCACGCGCCAACGTATGTCCCGATTCCAACTCCGCCAGCAGCCAACGCGGGTTGCTCAACCATTGAGGCAGAGCCAACAGCAAACATCTCGTCCGGTTTGCCGCCCATCACTTCAGCGGATTATGTGCGCGGCCCAGACCATGCCGCGGTGACGATGATCCTGTATTGCGATTTTCAGTCGACACAATGCCAAAGCTTTGGAAATGTGGTGGATCAATTACAAGATAATCATCCTGATGATTTGCGCGTGGTTTATCGTCCGCTGCCTGCCATCGGGATCTTGGACAAGTCACAAATCTCGACTCAAGCCGTGTTAGCGGCCGGCGATCAAGGCAAGTTCTGGGCCATGCGCGATCTCCTGCATTCCCGATACAATGACTGGGCTGATCTGACCGTGCCTCAATTTAACGCCTGGATCAAGAGTCAAGCGGGCAGCATCGGTCTTGACGCAGCCCAGTTCGAGGCAGATTATCAGGATCCCGAAACCGCGACGCGTGCAAAGTCGATGCATGATGTCGCGGTTCAATTGGGCATCGGTTCCATACCCGTGGTATTCATCAATGGAAGTTTGCAACAGGCTGCCATCCTCGATTACAACAGCGTCAATGATGTGGTCAGCATGACCGCGCTGGGGGCGCGTGAGTTCAGGTCATGTCCATCGTTCACGATCGACGCATCGAAACAATATGTCGCCACATTGCATACGGAAAAGGGCGGCATCGTAGTGCAGTTGTACGCCGACAAAGCGCCGCTGGCTGTCAACTCGTTTGTATTTCTTGCAAAGCAAGGCTGGTTCAACGGCGTGACGTTTCACCGCGTCATTCCGGGGTTTCTGGCGCAGGCCGGTGACCCGAGCGGAACTGGCAAGGGCGGCCCCGGCTATTTCTTCAAGAACGAAACTTCGGATTTGAAGTTCGACAGGCCCGGCGTGGTAGGCATGGCAAATTCCGGGCCGGATACGAATGGCAGCCAATTCTTCATCACATATGCCCCTCTGCCGAATCTCGATGAAAGCTATACAATCTTCGGTCAAGTGATCCAGGGCATGGATGTGGTTGAGGATTTGACGCCGCGTGATCCATCCCAAGCCGGAGATCTGCCGCCCGGTGATAAAATCCTGAGCGTGAGCATTCAGGAGAAATAGTGGTATTGAAAGCAGGCAGAGACTGGCGCTCCATCCTTCTTGCAATTGCCAGCACAGGCGGTGCGATACTGGTGGTTGCCATGGCAATTATCGTGATCGTATATCAAGCGGCTGTGACACTGGAGGGCAGTCAAGAAGGCCATCCACTGATTGATGCAGTTTTGCTTGCGAGCGCGCTACTCTTTGTCGGCGCCTTGTTGATCCCTGCAGCGTATTACAGCTTCCAAAACCTGGTCGGCGAGGAGGTCGCGGCGAGCACAACCAAGCCCATGAATATTCTATGGGGCGTTCTCCTGACATGTGCATGGCTCGGCATCACTGCCCTGACTCAAATCTTCTACGGTAACGACGTTCTTCGCTGGATCACGCCGCCTTTCTACCTCCTGTCGATCGCACTGCCGGTCTATTTCTTCGCGCGGTTAGCCGTCGGCGGCTTGAACGCAGGTTCCAAACAACGCCTGTGGGGCGCACTGGGAAGCGGCATGATCCTGGGTCCTGCGCTGGCTGCCTTCATTGAGTTGATGCTGGTTATTTTCGTGCTGATTGGGGTGGGCGTTTATTTAGCGTTCCATCCCGAACTGAGAGTTGCATTCAACATGATCAGAGAGCAACTCAACAGCGCCTCCAACCCGGATGATATTATGAATCTCATCAGCCCGTATCTGCTCAACCCTGCGGTCATTGCATTGGCACTGTTGTTCTTTTCCGTCATTGCACCACTGGTGGAAGAAACCGCGAAATCGCTGACGACTTGGACGGTGTTCGACCGCCTTTCCACGCCCGCGCAGGGATTTGTCATCGGCGCATTGAGTGGCACTGGTTTTGGCATGGTCGAAAGCTTGCTAGCCTCCGTCCAGCCCGATCCAAGTTGGGGCACGACGCTGTTCGTGCGCGGCGGTACCACCATGATGCACATTCTCACCGCCGGTCTGACGGGTTGGGGCATCGCCTCCTTCCGCGCGACCAGACGCGCCCGTCACATGCTCGGTGCGTATGCGTTGGCCATGTTTCTGCACAGTCTATGGAATGCCTGCGTAATTCTCATCATCATGGGTTCAGTTGGCTTAGATCTTGGGGCGCGGGCGAACAGCATCCTGGGAATCGCCTTGACGATTCTGGGGGGTTCCATCCTGGTCCTCATTTCACTGGCCGTGCCCTTCGCCTTGGGAATTATCAATTGGCGATTGCGCTCTGCGCTGCAGCCTCTGCCGATCGCCGAAGTGGTCGAGAACAGTGGCGCTCCCGGAGTAAAATAAATCTATGTCGCTCCATGCCAGCTCCTCCAGCGCGCGCGCCGGTGATATCGCTCAATTGGTCGGACTGCGGCACAAACATTTCATCATTACTCTCAAAGAAGGCGCAAAGCTCGAGACTCATCGCGGCATTTTGCAACACGACGACTTGATCGGCAAACCTTGGGGCACGCAGGTCTTTAGCCACATCGGCTCACCGTTCTTTTTGCTCCAACCTTCGCTGGGCGATCTATTGAACGATCTGCCGCGCAACACCCAGATTCTCTATCCAAAAGACATTGGCTTCATCCTAGTCACGATGGGCATCGGGCCGGGCAAAAAGGTCGTCGAAGCGGGAACGGGTTCCGGCTCAATGACGATCGCATTGGCGTATGCAGTCGGGGCTGAAGGAAGCGTGGTTTCCTATGAAGTGCGCGAGGATATGCAGAATCTGGCCAAGAAGAACCTAGAGCGCGTCGGCCTCGCAGAGCGCGTCGATTTCAAACTGCGCGACCTGGCCGCGGGCTGTGACGAAACGGACGCCGACGCGTTCTTCCTGGATGTGCCGAATCCGTACGACTATATTCCGCAAGTGCGGTCATCCCTCAAGTCCGGCGGATTCTTCTGCAGTTTGATCCCAACGGTCAATCAAGTAGAACTCTTGCTGACTGCCTTAAGACGAGAACGATTTGCGTTCATGGAAGTCTGCGAGATATTGGTCCGTTATTACAAACCTGAACCCAGCCGGCTGCGCCCGACCGATCGCATGGTGGCACACACTGGCTTTCTGGTCTTCGCGAGAAAAATCGAACCAATCGAAGACAAACGTGGCGCGGAATTGGTCAAAGAGATCGGCGCCGGGCTCGACGAGAAAGAATGACGATTGCCCCCAGTGAGGAATTCATCAGAGCGAGATTACGCGCGGCGATTGAGGCCACCCCATCCTCCGATGGCTACGCAGAGATTGACCTGACCCATGAAACGCGTTTGAAATGTGCAGCGGTCCTCATTCCTCTGTTCAAACAAAACGACGAATGGCATGTGCTCTTTACCCGCCGTACGGATAAAGTGGAGAGTCACAAAGGGCAGGTTTCGTTTCCGGGCGGTGCCTGTGATGACGGCGAGGTGACCCCGGAGGAAACCGCGTTGCGGGAAGCACAAGAAGAGATCGGAATTGACCCGCACCAAGTCCGCCTGCTGGGACATATCACGAATATGATCACGATCACAAGTTTCCGAGTCACGCCGGTGGTCGGGATCATACAATGGCCGGCGGTCCTACGGCTCGGCAAAGACGAGGTGGAGCGCGTGTTCAGCATCCCATTGAATTGGCTTGCTGAAAAATCGAACCGTTGGGAATTTACGATGCCCGGCCGGAATCGTTCCCTGATTGTGTATCATCCATACGATGGCGAGTTGCTTTGGGGTGCCACTGCGCGGATGACGGTTGATTTTCTAGGGGTGTTGGACTTATAAAAGCTCCCCATCGTTTTGATGGGGAGCTCAATCGAGCGATCTTTATTTCTTCTTCTCAGTCTTTTCAGCTTTTTCGGCCTTTGCGCCTTCTTCAGGAACTTCCTCTTCCTTCTTGCCCCGCTCCACGGAGAGTTCCGGCTCGACCGCTTCCGCCTCAACCGCCACGGCACCTTCGGCCTCAGCAACCGGAGCTTCCTCTTCGACCTTGGCGTACGTGGCGTTGACCACCATATCATCGGGGTCATCCAGGATGCGGACCTTATCGCCCAGGGATATATCGCGGACGTGGATGCCATCGCCGACTTTCACCAGCGGCGAAATATCAACCGTAATGTGCTCGGGCAGGTCCGCCGGCAGGCATTCAACCGATAAGGAATGCAGGCCAGTCACCAAGACGGCATTGAAATCTTTGACAGCCAGCGAAGTCCCCATCAACTCGATGCGAACCGCCGCCCGAATCTTCTCGGTCAACGAGACCGCCAAAAAATCCACGTGAATCAATCCACCTTTGATAAAGTTGCGCTGTCGCTCGCGCACCAAGGCGGGATATTCCTTGCCCTCCACATCGATCGTCACCAACGTGGATGAACCGACCTTGCTCAACGCCAGATTGGCGCTGTGCGCTTCCAACGAGACATTGATCGGCTCCGTGTGGCGTCCATAGATCACTGCCGGAAGTTTTCCGGCGCGTCGCAGCGCCTTGACATGCTTGCCGCTCACGTCGCGTTTGGATGCTTTTAGTACTACTTTCTCCATCTTGTCTCCTCGAGCGCCTCTCACCCTGCGCGGCAGGATTACCTTCGCTCTTTAGAATAGATTTTTTAAAGCGGGCTGAATTTTAGCCGGAGGGAGGGCTTTCGTCAAGCGAAATTCCTAACACAAAGTGGGCCAAGGTATTCCTTCGTAAACTGGGCGTCTAAACCAACAGGTATAATAAGGCCAATGCGCAGATATTTGTACTTCACCGTTTTTGTATCTGGCATGACCACGCTGGCTGCCGAACTGGCCGCGTCCCGCTTGATCGGCAATGTTTTTGGGACAAGCAATCTGGTGTGGGCCAGCATCATAGGGCTCATTCTGATTTATCTCACCGCTGGATATTTCCTCGGCGGTCGCTGGGCGGACCGTTGGCCGGACGCGGCGGCAATGTACCGAGTCCTGGCCTGGGGCGCGTTCACACTTGGCGTTGTACCGTACATTGCCACGCCGGTCTTGCGATTCGCTGCGACAGCTTTTGAAGATCTCGACGCGGCCGTTTTGCTCGGGTCATTCGTGGGCGTGCTGATTCTATTTTGCATCCCCGTCACGTTGCTCGGCATGATCTCGCCTTATGCGATTCGATTAAGTGTGGACGATCCCAGAAGCGCCGGCACGACCTCCGGCGCGATCTATGGCATCTCCACACTGGGTTCGTTCATCGGTACGTTTCTGCCGGTGCTGGTAACCATCCCCACCATCGGCACGCGGTTAACTTTCTTATCGTTCAGCCTCATTCTGTTGCTCGTGGCTCTATTTGGAATGGGCAAATACGCCAGTTATGAATTGATGGCCTGGCATTTATGGATGCCGATTTTATTGGTTGTCATTGCAATCCTTTCAAACAACCAGAATCTGAAAGATTCAACCGGACAAGTCTACGAAACCGAGTCTGCTTATAACTATATTCAAGTGCAGCAAATCAACGGCAATACGCTGCTGCGACTAAATGACGGTGAGGGCATCCACTCGATCTATAATCCGAACACATTGAATTACGGCGGGCCATGGGCGCAATTCCTGGTCGCACCTTTTTTCAACGCGGACTATTCTCCGAGTCAGGTTCATCGGATGGCCATCGTCGGCCTGGCGGCGGGAACAACGGCGCGCATGGCGAGCGCTGTCTTCGGTCCGATTCCCATTGACGGCTTCGAACTCGATCCGAAGATCATCGAAGTCGGCAAAAAATATTTCGGAGAGAATCTCCCGAACCTAAATGTCATCATCGGCGACGGACGCTGGAATCTGGAAGAAAGCCCGTATCAATACGACCTCATCGCGGTGGATGCCTATCGGCCGCCATACATCCCTCCACAAATGACGACGCAGGAGTTTTATCAAATCGTTTATGACCACTTGACGGAGAATGGCGCGGTTGGAATCAACGTCGGCAGCGTGCCGGGCGACCGCCGATTGATCAATGGACTGGCGACCACCATGGCGACGGTTTTTCCCTCGATTCACATCATGGATATTCCGGGCACGCTCAACACGATGATCTTTGCCACCAAGCAGCCGACCACGGCGAATGACTTCACCGCAAATCTTTATACGCTCGAGCATCGCGCCGGCATCAGCCCGATTTTGCTTTCCACCATGCAGACCACGTTCGCAAACATGAAACCTGGCTACGTGGCCACCCAGGTCTTCACCGATGACCGCGCCCCGATTGAATGGATCGTCAATGACATGGTTGTCCGCTTCACGTTGAGCGGAGGACTTTCAGGATTACAACAATAAATTCGTCTGTTGCTTTACTGCCCGCTTTTCTGAACAAAGATGAGGCATAATCGCTCAACCAGATTGGTTGGACAGCGTATTAGCACTTTTGAACCATCCAGCGACCACGCTAAACCGCTTCGTGGCGACTCGCTTTCATAAAACGTATATGAAGGAAGAAGATTAATGCTTTGACCTGAAATAAAATCAACAAGATAAAGCCCGGCAATATCTGGCAAATCAGCATTCTGAGACAAATAGACATTCCCGGCATCAAGTAGATGATGATTATCTTGCGCCCAAACAAATTCATCAACATAGTTTTTGGCCCTCCTAGGGTGTTACCGCTGTTGTATCCTTATGCCCCGCAACTAAATCCAAAACGCCCAAGTCTGACTCATTGACTGGAATGCCGGATATCACCGCTTTGATAATTGCGAGATAACGACCATTCGGACTCCAGTGCGCACTTACAGCCCAGCCGCCAAAGTTCAATTCACAAACCCGCCCGGTATCGGAGTTCAAGATAAAAGTGTAGCCGCCCCCTGGCTGCAGGCCGCCCTCGCCAGCCAAAAATCAAAAAAATAGTGACGTGACCGGATCGTTCTGGGTTGTGTTGATAAAGTTCTGCGTTCCAATGTTCCGCACGTTCTGATTGCATCGCTGTATTGATGATGACCCGAATCAATTCCGGCAAAATATCGAGTCCTTGCTCTTGCACCTGCTCCCATAACTCGGCAGGTAAGGTAAAATCTTCGCGGTAGGTCATGTTGTTTTTCCTTTCGTCTCAACACCGCAAGGATAACACTTGACCTACCTTTCATTACAAATTACAGAAATCATTGTACACAACTCTGGGGCCCGGACCAAGATAATTCACAACTGGATATGCAACGACATGAACCATGATGGAGTCTCTTCAGTGACTGGACGAATTGCATAAACTTTTGACTCATCGGTTACAGGGTTATACAGGCGAATAGATTCCGTCGCAGAATAATTGTCCTTCCCCAGGGCGAAGCTACTGCTTAATATTTCCGTCATGAATACCTGTTGGTTGTCAGGCAGCCATTGGGCAATAACATAATAATTTCCCTTCGGGGCAGTAAATACCACCTGCGGATCTGAAAAGGTGTAATTCTATGGACCGGACTCTGGAGCTATTATCTGTGCCAACGGGAAGGTGCATGGAGGCGGTTCTTGTCCGCTGGACACCGTGGTTGGCAATGCAACTGTCGGAGTTAAAGCTGGAAGGCTCTCAGCAGGAATGGTTGTAGCCGTCAATTGCGGCAACGCAGTATGGCTCGTTGTGGATCGGCTTAATGGGACAGAACATGCAACGACAGACAGAATCGATCTAACTACAAATATTCTCGATGCAAGTTGCTGTTTAAGTTATGGAATCACCTCACCCGGCTTTCATGGCATCGAGCGATCCAAGGACAGGATACTGAATCTACCATGACAAAAATCAAGCCGGTCTCAAGCAGGGTCTTTCCTGCAAAAGCTGTCGATATTTTTCCCCAAACACAATGATTTGCCTTACAATTGAGGCTAATGAAAAATACAATCACGCTCATCGTCTCCTGGCTCATTACCTTGGTCATTCCGTTTGTCCTGATCGGCCTCGGCATACGAGTCCTGCTCACACCGCTCTTTCCGAACATCGAATATCGCGTACCCTATTTTCCGCCCGATATCTACGGCTTCTCGATGCAGGATCGTCTGCGCTGGGGCATGGACGGCATCAATTATCTGCTCAACAACGCCGATATTTCCTATCTCGGCGATTTGCAGTTAAGTGGCGCGCCGCTCTTCACCGAACCGGAGTTGAGTCACATGCACGATGTCAAAGTGGTGGTGCAGAATTTTCTGAAACTCTGGTACATCGTCAGCGCGGTTTTGATTCTGCTTGGGGTTTGGGCATGGTTCGGGAAGTGGTGGTCCGCTTTCAGTCAAGGAATCGGGCGAGGCGGCTGGCTGACGCTGTTATTGGCGATCACTATCGGCGTGATCGCTACCATCGGCGCCAGCGGCAACGGCGATCTGTTCTGGAGTTTCTTCGCCGGTTTTCACGGTCTGTTCTTTCAAGGCAACTCCTGGCTGTTTCCTGATTCGGATACGCTCATCCGTTTATACCCGCTTCAGTTCTGGCAGGACGCGGTTCTTTATATCGGCATCATCTCCGCCTTGGGCGCCATCGGATGCATCTTCATTCCACGCATCAAGCAACGTGGTTCATAAGTACAAACCATGATGGTTCGAAAAGCGAAACCATGATGTATAATTTCATTCAAGGAGTCAATGATGACATTATCACTCGAAAATCGCGTTGCCCTCGTGACCGGAGGCGGGCGCGGCATTGGACGCGCGATCGCCCTCGAGTTGGCAAAGCGCGGGGCGGCCGTGGTGGTGAACGACAAGTCTGGCGAGAGCGTTGTCTGTGGGGAAATCCAAGGGCTCGGTGGGAAGGCCAATTGTTTCAAGGCGGACGTTTCGAATTTTAGTGAAGCCCAGGATCTGGTAAAGTTCACAGTGGATACGTTTGGGGATTTGCACATCCTCGTGAATAATGCCGGCATCACGCGCGACGGGCTAATCCTGACCATGTCGGAGCAGGATTGGGACTCCGTGCTCGCGGTCAATCTCAAAGGCACCTTCAATTGCTCCAAGGCTGCCGTCAAACACATGATCCGCAAACGCTATGGCCGCGTCATCAGCATTGCCTCCGTCGCCGGGCAAATGGGCAATCCCGGCCAGACAAATTATTCGTCCTCCAAGGCCGGGCAGATCGGATTTACCAAATCCCTGGCGCGCGAGGTGGCCTCGCGGAACATTACGGTCAACGCGATTGCACCGGGGTTTATCGATACCGACATCCTTAAGCTCATGAATCCGGAAACACTAGAAGCCATGATGAAAATGGTACCGCTCTCGCGCAAAGGCAAGCCCGAGGAAGTTGCTTATGCCGCGGCGTTCCTCGCCTCGGATGAAGCCGCCTACATCACCGGTCAAGTCCTCGGCGTGGATGGCGGCATGGCGATGATGTAAGTTGGCTGAAGCAGAGGAAAAACTATGGCAGACTATTCTCGTCCACCTGGTAAAACTACAATTGCTCCCGAAGTGTTGACCACCATCGCGCGCATGGCGGCGCTCAGCGTGGCGGGCGTCAGCGAAATGGCGCCGGTGGCTGGAAGCGTCAATCGTCTCTTCCAACGCGGCGCGGATAACGGCGTTCAGATCGCGATTCACGAAAACGTGGTCGCGGCCGACATCTTCGTCATCGTGAAGGAAGAGGTCAATATTCGCGAAGTGGGACGCAATGTCCAACAGCAGGTGACGCGCGCCATCCAGGAAATGACCGGCATGGACGTCGGTCAGGTGGATGTTCATATTGAAGACATTCATTATGAGGGGTCGGAAGAGGCCTGACACATTATGAAGTCCCGCACCAGGGCACGTTGTTTGGCCCTGCAAGTACTTTACGAAGTGGATATTGCGAATCACCCTCCCGCCGATGTGTTTCGAACCCGGCTGGAGGACAGTCCGCTTTCCGATGAATTGGCCGAGTTCGCACGGCAGATCATCTTCGGTGTTTTTCCCCTCGAGCATGAACTTGATCACGTGATAGAAAAATACGCGCCGGAATGGCCGGTCGACCAGATCGCGGCGATTGATCGGAATATCTTGCGCATTTCCTGCTGGGAATTTGCGGTTCAAAATCAAACGCCAGTCAAGGTTGCCATCAACGAAGCCGTCGAAATTGCAAAACTGTATGGGTCGGACAGCGCGCCGCGTTTCGTCAATGGCGTATTGGGCAGTCTGGCGGAAC
Source organism: Anaerolineales bacterium (assembly GCA_035516425.1). Taxonomy (GTDB): domain Bacteria; phylum Chloroflexota; class Anaerolineae; order Anaerolineales; family Villigracilaceae; genus Fen-1038. The sequence goes on along the minus strand of DATJAH010000025.1, from coordinate 155,499 downwards.
ATCAATATGAGATCCGGCAACAAATCCTGGCTACGCAAAAGGAGGCGGGACATGAAATTAAAGGCTAGGTTCGTAATCTCATTATCCATTTGCGTCCTTTTGCTAGGTGGGCTGGCCTGCACAACCTCCCTGCTGCAATTGCCAACAATACCCAGCGGGCCGACCTCGGTTCCCACAACGATCCTTCCTTCGCCGACACCTGAGCCGCGCGCCAAAGTGACATTTACAGCAGTTCTCCCCGAACCGCTGGGGCCGGGCGAATCGCTGTACATGAACGTAATGGATGAAGTAACTGGCCTGGCACTCAACGCCTCAACCTATCCCATGCAAGCCAAGGATAATCTTACCTATACGGCCACGCTGCCATTGCCGCTCAACGCAATCGTCAAATATCGCTATATCCGGCAGGCCAGCGCCCCCGTCTCCGAGGATACGGCGATCCATACACCGATCCGCTATCGGCTTTATTACGTTGCGGGACAAGGCGAAGTACAGGATCTGATCGGAGGTTGGAGCGATAAAAATTACACGCGTCAGCTCGGAGCGATCCAAGGACGCGTCCTGAACACGGACACGGGCGCACCAATCCCAAACATCTTGGTCACAGCCGCAGGCGTCCAGTCCATCACGGATTCGGCGGGGCGGTTCGACCTCGAGGGATTGCCGATCGGCGTGAATAATCTGGTGGCATACGCGATGGATGGCGCTTACCAAACCTTTCAACAAGGGGCGGCGGTGGCGGCCAGTTTGAGCACGGCCGTGGAGATTCACGTGAAAGCTGCGCCGCTGGTCAAGATCACGTTCAATGTAGCGGCGCCGACAGACACGGTGCAGGGCGCGCCGATTCGCATCGCGGGTAATCTGCTGGAATTAGGCAATACCTTCGCGGACCTCCAGGGCGGCGTGAGCACGGTCGCGGATCGCATGCCCATCATGTCGCTGCAACCCGATGGGCATTACAGCGTCACGATCAGTTTGCCGGTCGGAGCGTACGTTCAATATAAATATACGTTGGGCGATGGATTTTTAAACGCAGAACACAAATCCACGGGGGAATTCGTCCTGCGCAAATTTATCGTCCCTGCACAGGATACGCTGATTCAAGATGCCATCGATACCTGGCACGCCGGCGCCTCGGCGCCAATCCTATTTCAGGTGACGGTGCCATCCACCACACCCGCCGGTGACATTGTTTATATCCAGCTCAATCCATACGGGTGGACGGAGCCGATCCCGATGTGGCCGCTCGGCAATAACCAATGGGTGTATCGACTTTACAGCCCGCTCAATATGCTTGGCACATTTCATTATCGCTATTGCCGCAACGGACAATGCGGCAGCGCGGATGATTCGTCCACGACAGGCGCAAACGCGACGGGACACGAGCTCTCGACCAGCCTCACGCCACAGGACGTTCAGGACGACGTCAGCTCATGGGCCTGGCTGGGAGCCGATAATACCTCGCTGGTCGGCGCGCAGATCACGGCGCGTCAAAACGGATTTGTGGGCGGGATCGAGTTCCAGCCGGATTATCGCCCCAACTGGTCTTATTATTATCCGCAGACGCTTCAAACCGTGCGGGGCTTAGGAGCGAACTGGGTTTTCATGACGCCTTCCTGGACCTTTTCCGACGACAGTCCTTTAACGTTCTTGCCCATGCCCGGCACGGATCCGCTGTGGATGGATTCGGCCATCATGATCAGTCAGGCACGTTCCATGAATCTGAACGTGGGCATCTTCCCCATTCCGCATTTCATCACGTCCAATGCAGATGACTTCTGGAAGTCCGCGCCGCGCGATGCGAATTGGTGGCAGGATTGGTTCGATCATTATCGCGCCTTCGCGGATAACTATGCCGACCTGGCAACTCAATCCGGTGCGCAGATGCTTGTCCTCGGCGGAGGAACCTGGATCAATCCCGCCCTGCCGAGCGGCACCCTGCTCGACGGCACGCCATCCGGCGTACCCAATGATGCGGACGCCCGCTGGAAAGCGATCATCGCGGAGGTCCGCCAGCACTTCAACGGAAAAATCCTGTGGGCGTTGCCCTACACGCCGGGCAAGCTGCTCACTTCCTTGAGTTTCTTCCAAGATGTAGATGGGATTTATTTGTTGTGGAGCGCACCGCTCGCGACCCAATCCGGCGCATCCAAGACCGATCTTCTAAGCCAGGCCGGCAAGCTGCTCGATAACGAGGTCTCGCCACTGCCCTCGCTGCTCAACAAGCCGATCATCATCGCCCTGGCCTATCCATCCGCGAGTGGCGTGGAGGTCAATTGCATCAGCGACAGCAAAGGCGGATGTCTCGACTGGCTGGATCTGAACCAACCGAATAATCCGCCATCGGCTTCAGTGGATCTGCAAAGCCAATACGACCTCTATGAAGCGATGCTGAACGCGGTCAACACGCGTCCGTGGGTCGGAGGCATTGTCAGCCGCGGCTTTTATCCGCCTGCCGCGTTGCAGGATAAATCCGCCTCGGTCCACGGCAAGCCCGCCGCCGATTTGTTGTGGTACTGGTTCCCGAGGTTGTTGGGCATAACAAAATGAAGGCTTGGGTATCCGACCCACATGGCATGGATATAGGCAGCATAGAGGTGGGACATGGGATGAGCGAACGACAAGCGGTGGACGAAGGATGAGTGATATTGGCTACCCACACAATCTCCCAATATCGTGCCGATTTGTTGTGGCATGGTGTACGAGGTTGTTAGGGGTTGTAACCTGAAGCAGCAGGACAAGATATACCCATGACGAAAACTCCGGGGAATCAGAGAACCAACGATACAATCGAAATTGTAGTTGTACTGGTATATGCAATGCTCTGCCTCCTAGTTGGCGCGATCGGCAACTGGATATTCCATTCCGCGTTTCTCCAAGCTCCGAAGAGGCTCACAAATCACAACGCTGGATTGGTCGACCTGCCGGTCTTGACACGTATTCTACGCATCCTTTCAAACGACCTCGCGCAGCCAGTTGTTCTCTTTCGAGACGCTTTTACTGACAATCAGAAGAACTGGAGGAACTCTGAAGATTCGGCCAATATCTCCGTGAGAAATGGTACTCTCCAATTTGGATCGTTAGACAAAGGAGACTTTGCAATAGCAGATGGTTCTCTCTTATCTCAACGGAAACGCAGCGAAGACCTATTCTGACCCAAAACCATACCATTCCGTAGGGGTTGGCGCCCTTCTTGATGATCCTTCCTGTCGGCTGGTAGTCAGTGATTTCTTCGTTTACAGCGGGAAATAGGAAGCAGTCCTGAGTTGGATCTCAGCAGATCCTGCGTCCAGACGGAGGCAAAAAATGAAAGTCAACAGGACTTGAACCTCTCAGTGCTAGGTACGCGGTGGGCCGGTACTTGCACCAGACTTCCCCGGGCGCAGGCACAGGCCAATCTCCGCCAGGAACTTTTTTGCAGGTTTTGAGACGCACTTATAATAGGTGGGTTCTTCTTTTTCTTGTAGAATCAACAAAATGAAAGACTACTACACCACCCTGGAACTACCGCCCACCGCCACCCAAGAAGAAATCCGGGAGCAATATAATTTCTTGATTCAGGCCTGGCATCCAGATAAGTTCCGCAACCCCCGGCAAAAAGCCAAAGCGGAGGAGAAATCCAAAGAGGTAAATGCAGCCTACAGCGTCCTCAAGGATTCCGCGAGGCGCGCCGAATATGACCGCAAGCTTGCAGGACAGCCCCCGCGGGTCCGGCCAGCAGAGCGCCAGCGACCCACACAGGAACCTCAACGGCGCAAGCCAGCTGAAGAAGAACCGCAGCGTCCCAGTTACGAACGACAGCAGCAGGAACGGGCTGAAGAGGAACGTCGCCGCGCTGACGATGAAGCATATGCATCGGCACCTGAGGAATGGATCCGTGTTTTCTTTGAACAGGCGCGACTGAGACAATCCAGCCAGCCACCGGCAAAAGTGGCCAATAGCCATCAGGTCCCCATTCGGCTCCTGCTAGTGGACGACGGTGCGGATACACGAAGACATCTTCGCAAACTACTGAGCGGCGAAACGGAAATCGAGGTTGTCGGCGAAGCGTCGGATAGCGCGGAAGCCGTCAAGAGATATAGTACCTTGATGCCGGACGTGGCGATCATTTGTATTAATACGTCCGCCTCGGGGGCGATCACGGCAACGGAATCGATCCGCCGGAAGCATCCCCTCGCCAAAGTCATCATGATCAGTGTTCAGAATACCACCAGCTACATCCGGCAAGCCATGATAGCAGGTGCCTGCGACTATCTGATCAAGCCGCCGCGAGCTGACGATTTAAAGTCCGCCATTCGACTGGCGGCGGGACGGGAAATTTCCGCTTCCGGAAAGGCAGCTGCCAAGTGAATACTGCGCACCCGTTCCGTTTGGACGATCTATTGCCCTACGGCTTGAGACGCATACTGCCGGAGCTTTACGCAGAGTGAACAAGCGATGAGCCATCTTGCTGAGCATGAAAAGCGTAACGAACAAAAATGGGACCAGCGTTCCGAAACTTTTGACAACAAGAGGTTCAATTATTTTCGCTGGATGCAAAAGCAGGTGTTAGCGCTGATTCCATTGCAAAAAGGAACCTCCTTTCTTGACCTGGGTTGTGGCACCGGTTGGGCAGTTTGCTACATTGCTAATTTGCTGGAAGGACAAGGGAAATTCATGGGCGTCGACATTTCCATGGGCATGCTCCAGCGCGCCAACAAAAACGCAGGCGGACTGAAGCACGTAGGTTTCTACAACGCCAGCGCCGAGCGATTGCCAATAGAAGAAAAGACCGTGGATTACATCATCTGCACCAATTCATTTCACCATTATCTCCATCCTGAAAGGGCACTCGCGGAGATGCTTCGTATCATGAAAGACAAGGGTCGGGTTTACATCATGGATGTGACCTCCGACGATTTCTTGGTAAATTGGATTGACAGGCGGCAGGCCAAGCGAGAAAGGGAGCACGTCCGATTCCACAGCACGCATGAGATCAAAGAGCTGTTTTCGATGGCTGGCCTGAAGCATATTCAGAGCAGGCGGATTTGGTATCCGTTGAAAGTCCATGTAGCGGAAAAATAATCGCCTCGGGCTGACTGCCAAGGGAGTCGTGGCCAGCTTCGAGGAAGTTCAAGCCGAAATTCCAAATTGGAGATACAATCAAATCGCCGGGAGCATATTTTGGTCGGATATTTTCGTCGGCGTTGTCATCAGGAGCTCATTATGTCGAGGACAAGTCATAGTACAGCGAAAACAAACGCCTGGAATTTCTTTTGGGGAGAATACAAGAAGCTGTTGATCACAGCATTACCCATGGCTCTCGCGTTCGTAATCACGCTCGTGGCGGGATATTTCTGGAATGGCCCACTCCCACCCAGCCTGCTCAGTCTGATCTTCTTTGTGGGCGGATTCACGGGTTTCATCATAATGGTCAGGCGCGAGATTCCGGCGGTCCTTTTCACCATTACGGGGGTTCCAGCAACAGTGGTGGGAGGTCTCGTGACGATTTTTCTTTGGGGAGCTGCTGCATATATTTTTTTGCAGGGCATATAAGAAAACGAGCTCTCACATTTTCGTGATCGTTCCATCCATGCACATCAGTGATAAGAACAGCGTGTTTCATCAATTTATTCGCCGCAGATTAACAGATGACATCCTAAAGGTTCCTCGAGGATGTCATACGCGAGGCAACTAACACTTCAAAGTGGCTTCACATTTACATGTTGAAGGATTCCGTGCAGTGGCGGGTGGGCATCCAGGATCATAATAGCCGGGCATGACAAGGCCGATGAGGCCTACGTAATTTCCACTGACGCCCGGCTGTTTGCCTGGAGGATAGTACAGTAGAAAAACTGTACTGCACAAAATTACCGGAGAGCCATAATCAAAGCCAGTATGAGGGCACGATGAAGTCGTTCAGCCTCACGTTTCCAGCATGTGCCAATCCAGCACCAACAACATCGCCAGAATCAAAGACTTGCAAAGCGCCCGCCTATTGTGTTGGTCCGTCGTATAAATGGAATCAAAATACGTGCACCTGCGAGTATATCCCTGGCTGATCACCCACTGACCGAAAATTATTCAGCCGTGAACAAAGACGCCTTACGAGCGTCTCTTTCTTTTCCAGTCGTGCTTTATAATCGCAGAAATTTACTCTATAGATACGATGTTGCCTCGGAGGAGCCATGAAAAAGCTGGGCCGAGTTCTCGGTCGTTTGTTGATTGGGGTGGTAATCATTGCGCTATTTCTTACCGCAGTCGGGTTCTACTATTTCCAAAATTATTTACCCAACGAAGTTGCGCCGTTATCCTTCCCGCAGATTGACGGCACGCTGCATGTGACCGGTCTCAACGCCAGGGTGGACGTTTACCGGGATAGGATGGGCATCCCGCACATTTATGCCACAACAGCACATGACCTGTTCTTCGCACAAGGGTATGTCCATGCGCAGGATCGCTTCTGGCAAATGGACGCCTGGCGCCATATCGGCTCAGGGACGCTCTCGGAGATGTTTGGCAACGGTCAGGTCGAGACCGACGCCTTCCTCCGCACGCTCGGCTGGGAAGAGACTGCGCAGGCGGAATGGGAGGCGCTCAGCCCCGATTCGAAAGCAATCCTGCAGGCTTACACCGACGGCGTCAACGCCTATCTCAAAGATCACGACGGCACGGCATTGAGCCTCGAATATGCCGTCTTGAAATTACTCAGTCCCGATTACAAGATCGCTCCGTGGACGCCGGTCAACAGCCTGACGTGGGGCAAAGCCATGGCATGGGATTTGCGCGGAAACATGGATGAAGAGATCGAGCGCGCCGTCCTGCTCAAGACGTTGACGCCGCAACAGATTGACGAGCTCTTCCCGTCGTACCCATCCGACCATCCCATCATTGTCGATCAAATTGGAAGCGGGACGTCGGCACGGTCAACGAATCAGGATGCGGCTCAATTTCAAATCCCGGATGCGACACTCTTTGCGCTGGAACATAACGCGGCGCTTCTCGACGGGGCGCTAGGTCCCGGAGGCAATGGGATCGGCTCCAATTCCTGGGTTGTCTCCGGCGCTCTGACCACGACCGGCAAGCCCCTGCTCGCCAATGATCCCCACCTCGAAATCCAGATGCCGTCCATTTGGTATCAGATGGATTTGCGCTGCATACCGAGGAGCGACGGGTGTCCATATGAAGTGACCGGATTTTCATTTGCGGGCGTCCCCGGAATTATCATCGGACACAATGATAAGATCGCCTGGGGCTTCACGAATGTCGGCCCTGATGTGATGGATTTGTTTATTGAAAAGGTAAATCCGGCTGACTCGAATCAATATATGCAAAACGGTCAATGGGTCAATTTCCAGACGCGTACCGAAACGATCAATGTTTCCGGCAGCGCTCCGGTAACCATCACGATCCGCTCCACCGATCACGGGCCCGTTATCTCAGATACCTATGCTCCGTTGGAGGACACGAACACCGGCCATGAAAGTGATTTCAAACCATTCAAGGACCGCACCGGTTTGCAACTGCCTGAGCAATATGCGATTGCGTTGGAATGGACAGCGTTAAAGCCATCCACGCCGTTTCAGGCGATCTGGGGATTCGATCAGGCGCAGAATTGGGACGATTTTCGGAATGCGGCGAAAAACTTTCACGTGCCAGCCCAAAACTTAATTTACGCCGATACGGATGGCAACATCGGTTATCAAATGCCCGGCGATGTTCCGATTCGAAAGAGCGGCGACGGGCGCTATCCGGTCCCCGGCTGGACAGGCCAATATGATTGGACGGGATTCATCCCGTTCGATCAATTGCCATATGCATACAATCCCTCGCAAGGTTACATCGTCACCGCCAACAATCAGGTGGCGCCCAACGGCTATGCATATCTCATCACTGCGGACTGGGACTACGGCTTCCGTGCCAACCGCATTGTGAACATGATCAAGAATGCGCCCGGCAGGATTGGCATCAATTATATCCAAAAGATGCAAGGCGACGATTATGATTCCAACGCGGAGACGTTCGAGCCACTGCTTCAACAATTGAGCGGTGAATTTAGCGGGAATAACGCCTCCGCGCTCAGCCTGCTCAAGAATTGGGATTATCAAGCCAAAGCCGATTCCTCTGCCGCGGCGGTCTTCGAATCATTCTGGGGCCATCTGCTGTCGAACACCTTCGATGATGATCTTCCGAAAAAATATTGGCCCGATGATTCTTCTCAATGGAACGAGGTCATGCGCAACCTCGCCAAGAATCCAACCGACCCCTTCTGGGACGACAAGACGACCAGGAATGTCGTCGAGACGCGCGACGATATTCTCAAGAAATCGTGGAGCGAGGCGGTCAGCCAAATGGAGGATAACTACGGCAGCGACATGACCAAATGGAGTTGGGGTGCGATGCACACCGCCACCTTCCAAAACCAAACGCTTGGACAAACCGGCATCGGATGGATTGATTCGCTGTTCAACCGAGGCCCCTTCCCGGTCAGCGGCGGAAGCAACATCGTGAACGCCACGGCCTGGGCTAATGTCGGTAAGGATTATGACGTGACCGACGTGCCGTCCATGCGCATGATCGTGGATATGAGCAATCTCAGCAACTCACTGACGGTTCACACCACAGGCGAATCGGGCCACGCCTACAGCAAGCACTACGACGACATGTCCTTGATGTGGGCGGCGATTCAATATTATCCGATGCTATGGGACCAGCAAACCATCCTGCAACAAGCTGAAGGATATCTACAACTCACACCGTGAATCATTTGCAGGGGCGATTAGCCAACCGCCCCTGCCTTATTTAGCTGATACGCCAGCCAGCCAAAGCAGATTATGCCGGCACAGCTGGCCAAGAAATCAAAAATGTCTGCAGTGCGTGTGGGAAAAAAGCGTTGCGAATATTCTTCAAGTCCAACGAACAAAGCGACAAGGAAATTCGTCAGGACGACGAGCCGTTTTTTATCGGCGAGTGGACGCGCTTCCAAAACGCTCAGGTCAATCACAAAGCTCAATAAACCAAACAGAACGAAATGCCCGACCTTGTCGCCATTTGGAAAATCATAAACCTTTCCAAGCCTGCCGATGTGTCCGGTATCGGCAGCAATGATGATAAAAACTATGAACACCCCAAAAAAGATTGCCCAGCGCTTCATGGATTAGTTCGGGGCGGTTAGCCCGTTGCCCCATCGATTAAGCCTCGGCGCGGGCGCCCGCCTGCCGGGCTTTCCACGCCTCCCAGGCTGCTGGAAGAAGTGATATCACCACAATGCCGATTACAACCATGGAAAAGTGATCGCGCACGAACGGGATGTTTCCAAAGAAATAACCAGCGAATGTGAAGAGCGCCACCCACGCCACACATCCGGTGACGTTATACATCGAAAAATAATCGAACGGCATCTTCCCGATGCCGGCCACGAACGGCGCGAAGGTGCGGATGATCGGTACGAAGCGCGCCAGGAAAATTGTCTTGCCGCCGTACTTTTCAAAGAAGGCATGGGTGCGCTCCATATACTCCTGCTTGATCCACCTGACGTTTTTCGCTTCGTCACCAAGCCAATAGCCAATCCAATAATTGGCGGTGTTTCCAGCAGTTGCGGCAATCATCAGAAGAATCAGCAACAGCCACATATTCAGTGAACCCAGCGCCGCGAAGGTCCCCGCGGCAAAAATGAGCGAATCGCCGGGCAGGAATGGTGTGACCACAAAGCCGGTCTCCATGAAGATCACAAAGAACAACAAGCCGTAGGTCCACGTGCCATACTGGGCGATAACCGCGGCCATATGTTGATCAAGATGCAGGAAAAGGTCGATCAGAAAAGACATGAATTACCTCGATGGAAATTTTTTGGACGCCGCATTATACCGCATCATCGCGGTCATCAGGACTAATATTCACCAAACTGAGCCAATACCCTATGAAAAGAAATGCAAGACTGCCGAGGGTCGCCATGCCGAGATTTAGCGTGCCGATTGGGAACAGGACCCAATTACGCCAGCCTCCAACCCATTCACCGACGGCAAAGCCAATCAACGACAAGATAAGATAAAGAAGCAACCGCCCCAGCCCTCCGCCAAGAAACAGGTGAAACAACGCCCCGATCAACAGGGCGATCACGAAGCCGAGTACGAGCGATGGAACGGTCATAGTTGGAGCGTGTTTGATTCGATCATGGATTCAAGTGTTTTGCGAAGAAGTCAACAATGGCGTTATAGCACGTGACGCGGTTTTCATACTTCAGAACATCATGGCCCTCATTTTCAAAAATGATCAGCTCTATTTGCTTGCCCTGCGAGCGCAGTTCGCGCACCAAGTCCTCCGATTCCGCCGCGACCACGCGCGGGTCATTACGACCCTGAAAGACCAGCATCGGGGCGGACATATTCTGCAGATGAGTGTTCGGCGAACGCTCGATGAGAAACGCCTTCTCCTCCGGCTTATCCGGATCGCCTAAAGAAATCTTGAAGTATGGTTTCCAGGTTTCAGGGATGCGTTCGCTAAACGTTAGAAGGTCGTAGGGGCCAAACATATCGCAGGACGCCGCCCAAAGGTCAGGGTGACGACCCGCCAGAGTAAGAGTCATATAGCCGCCATAGGAACGTCCGACCACTGCGGCACGTTTGACGTCCAGGCGCGGATCGTTCGACAAAACCTTCGTCATGGCGTGAACATGATCAAGGCGATCCTGCCCGCCCCAATCGCGATCCACATGCTTGGTATAGGCGAGGCCGTAGCCGGTGGAGCCGCGCACGTTCGGAACAAAAACCGCGAAGCCGCGCAGCGTCAGGAATTGAATCAACGGCATGGAGAACCAGGCAAAGTCGGGTCTTTCCTGTCCCTGCGGCCCGCCATGGATGTAATAAACAACGGGACGAGGCCCTGTGAAGCCAAGTGCTGCGCCTGGAAGATACAAGCGCGCCGACAGGCGCAAGCCATCGTGCGAAATAAATGAGGCATCCTCTCCCCTCGACAAATGATGATGTGGGATACCGAGAATCTTTTCGTTCGTATGCAAAACAATCTTAGTGCGCGACCTGCCTTCGACCGTGTAGATCTGCGTCGGTGAAGTGGCCGTGGAAAATGTCACAGTGAACAGATCGGCGTCTTCATCATAATCCAGGTGTTCGAGCTTTCCATTATCGAGCGGCTTCTTGCCTACGAGGACATGCTTGAAATTCATTTCAAGCTTCTCTTCATTAAAGAGGCCCTCGTACACCCACGAGCAACCGTCAATGTTATATTGGACCAAGTAACGATCGTCCACCAAATGACCAATTCGTTCCATTTCGCCCTTGCCTCGATGGACAGTGCCCTTCACCTGGACAGGCATGAGTTCGCCGGGCTTGGCGAAATTGATGTAGCCTAAACCGTACGTATCGTCGAACACCGCACTGGTCAGAACGGCACCCTTTCCGCCCGGCGCAAACTCGGCGGACGCGATTCCATTCAACGGAACTTCTTCGCCGGCGGCGCGCTCTTCCAATCGTTTGCCATAAATCAAGTTGTGTTCGTCGCCTTTGAACTGATACAAAACACTATCACCCACCGTGTAGCCTTCGCCAATCAAGGCCTGCGAGTGACCTTTATTATGGGCAGCGGGATAAAGACCCCATGGGCTTTCACCGAGTTTGGTCAGCTCGCCCGTTTTAACATTGGCACGATAGGTTTCCTGAATCGGCGCATCGCGGCGTTCGGCAAAAAAGTAAGCAATATTCCGAGCTTTATCACACAGGGCGAGATGCACGCGATGATTGGCGAAATAATTATCAAATGTTGGCTCAGGGAAGCCTCCACTGAGCGGAATCAACGTCGGCTGATAGTTCTCATCGCCGTCGTGATCGATCATCACCAATATCTTTTTGATTTTCGGGAACACACAATATGAATATCCACCGATCAATTCCGGATTCTGAAGCGCAATATGCGGCGGCAAAAGTGGTTCCGGCATGGAACCGCCGTAATTCATCGCGTACAAACTCAAGTGCCCCGACAGGTTACTCAGAAAATAAATCCGTCCATCGGCATGTTGAGGAAAAAGAAACAATCGTGCCGATAATAATGATTCCACGCGATAGTTCATGGCATTCTCCTTTTTGATTAGTATCTCACCGAATCAGGCCGCCGCCGAGCAGGACGTCGCCTTGATAAAAAACCGCCGCCTGTCCTGCCGTAACGTCTCTTTGCGGCACATCAAACTGAACCCTGACCTGTTCATCATCCGTCGGCATGACCAACGCCGGGGCCTCTTTCGCCGTATAGCGAATCTTGACCTCCGCCCGGAACGATTCGCTTGGCGCTTCGCCGGAAATCCAATTGACATCGTACGCGATCAACTCCCGCGAACCCAGTTCGTCCTGGGCACCAACGATCACGGTATTTGCCGCCGCATCCTTGCCCAAAACATATAACGGCATGGGCGAAGAGACTCCCAATCCCTTTCGTTGACCAATCGTGTAATTCGCCAAGCCCCTGTGCACACCGACCACTTCCCCATCTCGCCTCACAATCTGTCCCGGTTTGAGCATCTCAGCCGCGTTACGCTGAAGAAAGTTGCGGTAGTCGTCGCCTGCCAGAAAACACAAATCCTGGCTGTCATGCCGCGAGGCAGTCGGCAGTCCAAACGACTCCGCGATCTTACGGATCTCCGGTTTGGCGTAATCGCCGACCGGAAATAAGGCTCTCTTCAATTTCTCTTGATTCAACACATGCAGTACATACGATTGATCTTTGGAGCGGTCCACCGCGCGCAACAATCGATGCTTATCACCAATATCCCGCTTTCTCACATAATGCCCGGTTGCCATAAAGTCCGCGCCAAGCGCCAGCGCGCGATTCAGCAAAAACTCCCAGCGGATCTGGCGATTACACACCAAGCATGGATTGGGCGTTTCGCCGCGTGCATAACCTTCGAGGAAATATTCGACGACGGTTTTTCGAAACTCATCTTTAGCATCGACAACATAAAACGGAATATCCAGTTTAGCCGCCACCCGCCGCGCCAATGCCATGGCATCAGGAGTGCAACACCGATTGGAATCCTCTTTTCCGGATTCCGACCAGAGCCGCAGCATCATGCCAACAACTTCATATCCTTGTTGTTGGAGCAAAGCCACAGCCACCGATGAATCGACACCGCCGCTCATGGCCACGACGACTTTGGTCATTTCAACAGTTCCCGGGCCTTTTCCACGATGGAAGGCAAAGCCCAAAGAAAAGATTCAATTTGCTCCGTCGTGGTATGGACGCCGAGGGTTACGCGCAACGAGCCCAGTCCCCATTCGCGCGATAAACCAATGGCCTCCATCACTTCACTCGGTTCAGGATTGCCTGTCTTACAGGCAGAACCGGAAGAACAGGCAAAGCCTGCCGCGTCCAGCAGGGTCAAAAGCAAGTTGCCATCCACATTTTTGAAGGCAAACGAGGCGTGATTTGGAAGACGAGATTTCAGGTGACCTGTGAGACGGGACTGGGGAATCGTTTCGAGTACACTTCCGATGATTCGGTCACGCAACGGTTGGACATGGGTGACGCGCTGCTGGCGTTCCTTGACAGCGAGGCGCAAGGCCTCCGCAAAGCCGACAATATACGGGACATTTTGCGTTCCGGCGCGCAGACTGGTTTCCTGTCCGCCTCCGGTTTGTGACGGAATGAGCCGCGTGCCTTTGCGAACATATAATGCGCCGACGCCCTTCGGGCCATAGAATTTATGGCCGCCCAAGGATAGCAAATCGACGTCGAGCCATCCAGCGTCAATTGGCAAATATGCGGCAGCCTGCACGGCATCGCAATGAAACAGGATGCCATGCCGATGGCAGATCTCGGAAATTTCGCGAACAGGGTTGACCGTGCCGATCTCGTTATTGGCATACATCACCGAGACCAGGGCGGTCCTCTCATCAATGGACTGCTCAACAGTTTGCGACTCCACCATACCGTGTTCATCCACATCCAGCCACTTGACCTCAAAGCCGAAATATCTTTCAAGCTGCTCCGCGGTTTTACTTACGGCATGATGTTCCGCCTTCGATGTCAGGATTCGATTCGCGCCGGTCTGCTCACGCATCGCCAACGCCGCACCGCGCAGGGCCAGATTATCCGATTCAGAGCCGCAGGATGTGAAGATGATTTCATCGGCGCCGCAACTCAAGGCGGCGGCCACCGCCTCCCGCGCGGATTCGATCGCGGCCTCGGCCCGCTGTCCGTAGCGGTGAATCGACGACGGGTTCCCGAAAGAATCAGAGAAGTAGGGCATCATCGCATCCAGAACGCGCGGATCAACAGGTGTGGTCGCGGCGTAATCGAGGTAAATCGGATTCATGGTGGTGCGATTATAATCCATTGAAACTGCCAACCGAATATGCTATAGTTGGCAAAATCTTTGCCTCCGAGGAAGGAGTGAACATGGCAGACAAGACTTTTCAATGCCCGAATTGCGGATCACCCATCACGACCACCGGTGTCGAAAAGGAAGTGACCTGCGCGTATTGCGGGAGCACAGTGATCGTTCCAAAGGAATTGCGCGATGCGCCGCCGCCCCAGCCGCAACCCATGCCATATGATTTTGGGTCCACCAGCCAGCCGAACCCTCCAGCGTTCCAAGAGATGGTCACTGCCGACAAGGTAGCGAAGGCCACTATTGGATTCACTGCGGCTAGCTTTATCCTGCCCATCATCCTCACCTGTGTCATACTCGCAGCGGTCGGCGGGATTCTGTTTTATGTGTTCTCCAATGGATTGCCGACCTCCGCCCCGACCGATACGCCCGTTCCAACTCCATCCATTCCAACGCCTGCTCCCTTCACAAACACTCTTTTCAGCGACGATTTCAGCAGTCCGTCCAGCGGATGGCCGAGGTCGCACAGCTCAAAATATACGCTCGAATACAAAAACAACCAATATCACGTTCTCATCAATCAAAAGGACCTGGGCGAGGAGGTCAATTCCAGCGGCGAACGCAATTACTCGGATATCAGCGTGGAGGCGGACGCGGAGCTGACCGCAGGTCCGAACGATGGATTGATGGGAGTCACTTGCAGGGATGACAACAACGGTGATTTCTACAGCTTTGAGTTCAGCCAGGATGGCACCTATGGTATTTACAAGTACTCGAATGGCAATGCGGATTCGCTGGATGAAGAAACCCTGGATCCCAATACCGTCCATCAGAACGAGGTGAATCACATCGAGGGGGTCTGCGGCGGCGAAACATTGACATTGATTCTCAATGGTCGGGTGCTTCTGCAAGAACAAGATTCCGATTACACCAAAGGCACTGCCGGCCTGATCGTCCGCACCGGCTCCAGTGGCGATCCGGGTGAAGACGTGCTGTTTAGCAACTTTGCGGTCAAAGGGCCCTAGCCAACTTGCAAAAAGACCTTAACCCCCGGGCCGCCACACCACAAACACATTGTGGACCATAAACCGTTGCACTTTCGATTGATCCCATGGATCAATCTTAAAATCAGGGACCTTCCTATTGATAAAGGATATGTTCGCGGGAGCACAAAAGGAGATCAACTTAATGCGACAAGCCGCCTAGCCTGTGGTGTTGACCATTTTTGCTTTGCGATTTCACCGGATTAAGCAACTGTCGCGGCGACCGTCACTCCGCAGAAACGCGCTGCTAAAGCACCCTGTTGTGGAGGCTCGGCGTTTCCACAGACCGCCTCTCGGCTCCGCTGTCTCATTCCAGTCTCTGGGGCCAACAAGATCTTGTCAAACACATTAACTCCTTTTGTTTTGCGATGAGTCGTCCACATTTTTGCGATCTGATTCTATGGGAAACGGACCTTCGGAATTGCATGCCCTTCAGCTGTGATAATAAGTTCCCTCTCAGCAACGATCTCGATCGTTCACAGCACCTCCCTCACGATTGCCGTCCTGAGGGAGAAATTGCAGGCAATGATGAAGACGTTAAAATCCATTTCCCTAATATCTAAATAATGGCTATAATTAATTCTAAGGATCAGAAAGATACTTTTCATAATCAAATTCGTCACAAACAGCCGCCTAACTCGAATTCTCTTGATTTGAGAATTTCGTCTTAAATAAACTGTGGCCCCACCTGTCATATGACCGGACCGATTCTCGTTGGAGCTCTTGCATGAGACGCGGCAGCGGCGTGACGAACTATTTTTGATCGATACCTGATGAGATGGACGGCTAATGAAAACCCGATGGCTGTAGGTACAGGAGATATGCATATCAAACGAACCCACTTATTGGCGATTATCCTTGCCCTCGCCACGATATACTTTTATCAAGACCCACAACCGAATGGCAACTCGCGTCTGGATGCGACCAGAGCTATGGTCGAGCAAGGAGACTTCCAAATTGATGCTTTCTTAAATCAACCACACTGGGCAGCTGTCGACAAAGCCTTCTATAATGGCCACTACTATACGGATAAGTCGATTGGCACTTCGCTTTCTGCGGTGCTTCCCTACTGGGTCTTATACAAGTTCGCAGGTATCATCGGAATAGTTCTGACCAGTACGTTAATAAAACATTGGCTCACCACCCTCGTAATCGGAACTTCATTCGTCGTCAACGGCATCTTCTTATATAAAATAGCTCAACTGATCTCCCCGAATTCTGTGAAGGCTTTCGTTGCGACTCTTGCCGTCTGCCTGGGAACCATGCTTTGGCCGTTCAGTGAGGTTTATTTTGGTCACGTTCCCGCCGCCATGTTCCTAACCGTTGCATTCTATTTGCTTTTCTCCATGAAGGGCACGCCGGATTTTATTTCCAAAGGAAAATTCTTGGGTGCGGGCTTAGCGCTGGGTTTCGCCTATATTATGGATTACACAACTTCATTAATCATCGCAGGTTTGATCGCCTACGCCATCTACATTCTCCGGAAACAGAATCGTTGGAACTTTTTGCAGTGCGGATTCTTCGGTTTCCTTGGCGCATTGATTTCCCTCTCCTTAATGTTCGCGTATAACGGCTCGGTTTACCGAAGCATCTTTGCGATCAGCTACGTCAATGAGGCATCTGTGGTCTTCCAGCAGGGACCGGATCTCAGATTAGCCGGTTACCTTGCGCCGCCTAACCTCTCCACTTTATTTCATATCAGCTTCGATCCGAAATTTGGCTTGTTTTGGCAATCGCCGGTGCTGATTGTGGCATTTGCCGGTTACTTCTCAGCGATTAAGACAAAATCTTTTCGATCTGAGACATGGCTGTCGCTATATTCAATATCAGCCATATTTCTAATGAATGCAGGGCTCTCGGCCTGGTGGGGAGGCTCAACCTTTCGCTCTCGCTACCTCATCGTGGCGCTCCCATTTTTTATCGTTCCCCTCCTGCTTGTTCCAGACTCGCTCATGTGGTTGCTGGTCTCGTTGACCATTGTTTCTATCGCACAGATGATGATTCCATTGATAGGTCAAATCCTGATCGGGCTTGGTTTCGACTCGACCAAAGATCAGTTCACGGTCAACGGACCCTTCACGGGCTTTTCGATCCTGTACAACTATGGCATCCATCAGATCATCAAAGGGTACGCAAAGCATACGTATCCGTGGACCTTAGGCAATGCTCTTGGGTTGCGTCCTCGTTTCCGTCTGCTTGCATTTGTGACGCTGGAGGCTTTTCTAGCGGGCTTTTCTTTCAGGAAGTTAAAGACGCAAGCAGCCCAAGGGACAGATTAAATGAGGACGATTAGCCGTGATGAGATATGACGCGAGAAGTCCTGGATCCGCGGAATCCATCCGCAAGCGACTTTGGAGAAATTATGCCTTACACAATTAAATTTGGCACGGACGGCTGGCGCGGTGTCATCGCCGAGGATTACACCTTCGACAACGTCCGCCGTGCGGCACAAGGATTCGCCTCCTATCTATTGGAGAAGGGCAGACAAGGGCAATGGGTGATCGTCGGTCACGATAAACGTTTCGACAGTGAATTCTTCGCGGCGGCCGCGGCCGAGGTCTTGGCCGGCAACGGGCTAAAAGTGTGGCTGACGGATGGGGCCACGCCGACGCCGGTGATCGCTTACGCGGTGGTCGATAAGAAAGCTTGCGGGGCAATCAACATCACCGCCTCGCACAATCCTCCAACCGACAACGGATTCAAAGTCCGGGACGAGCACGGCGGTGCGATTGACCCGGACGGTTTGAAAAAGATCGAGATGCTGATTCCCGAGGATGTAAAAAGCGTAAAACGAAAAAAACAGAGCGACTCAGATGCGGACGGTTCGATCGTCAAGTTCGACGCCTCGAAAGCTTATATCGAGCACATCGGGGAGCTAGTCGACTTCCAGAAGCTGAAAGACGCCGGATTCACCGTGATGGTCGACTCGATGTGGGGCAATGGCGGCGGCTGGTTCGCCAGGTTGCTGGTCGGCGGCAAAACCAGGGTGCTCGAAATCCACGATGCGCGCAACCCTAGCTTCCCCGAAATGAAGCGGCCCGAACCGATCCCACCAAACATCGATGTCGGCTTGAAAGCAACTGTTGACAACAAAGCCGACGTTTTGCTCATCACGGATGGCGATGCAGACCGCCTGGGCGTTGGCGATGAAAAAGGGGATTTCGTAAACCAATTGCGAGTCTATGCTTTATTGGCTTATTACTTGCTGGAAATCCGCGGTGAGCGTGGCGCGATCGTCAAAACGCTTTCGACGACCACCATGCTGAACAAACTGGGCACATTATACAATGTGCCGGTCTACGAAACCGGCGTGGGATTCAAGTATGTGGCGCCAAAGATGATGGAAACGGATGCCATGATCGGCGGTGAGGAAAGCGGCGGTTACGCGTTTCGCGGCAACGTGCCTGAGCGCGATGGCATCCTTGCGGGCTTGTACATGCTGGACTTCATGGCGCGCACGGACAGGAAGCCAACCGAGTTATTAAAGATGCTCTTCGAGAAGGTCGGCGCGCATTATTATGACCGGGTCGATACGCCGTTCAGCGGCGATCGCAAGCTACGCGAAGAAATGATCCTAAAAGCGGACCCCAAAACCATCGGCGGATTGAAAGTCACGCAACTGGTAACCGTAGACGGTTTTCAATTCAAGCTTGAAGATGGTGGCTGGATGCTCATCCGCTTCAGCGGCACCGAACCCATCATGCGTGTCTATTGCGAAACGACCCATCCAGATAAGGTGCAGGCCATTCTGCAGGATGGGCTGAAGGTTGCGGGCCTGAAGTAAATCTATGGCACTCACGGATACACACTGCCACTTGGATCTGGAACAATTCGACTCCGACCGCGGGGCGGTCATTCAGCGCGCCAAGAATGCCGGCTTGTCTCGCATCCTTGTTCCGTCCCTGACCGTGACCTCGAGCCGGGTCGTCGTTAAATTAGCTGAATCGCATCCCATGCTTTACGCGGCCGTCGGTGTCCATCCCAACGAAGCCGAGTCGTGGGACGGACAAACGATCCCGGCCTTGAAAGAACTCGCAGCAGGGAGCCTCAAGGTCGTGGCGATTGGCGAGGTCGGCCTGGATTATTACTGGAACAAGTCACCGCACGAAGAACAGATTTCAATTCTAAGAGAACAATTGAGTCTGGCGGCGGAGCTGGAATTACCGGTTGTGATCCACAGCCGCGAGAAAGAGGATGCAGATCACGGCGAGTGCGCCGAGGATTTGATCAAAATCTTGGAGGAATGGGTTTCCGGCTTGCGGCCGACAAACGACGCGCTCGCACAACCTCCCGGCGTGCTGCATTCGTTTTCCGGATCCATTGAAACCGCCAAACGCGCGCTGGCACTTGGATTCTACATCGGGGTGACCGGACCGGTCACGTACAAAAACGCCGAACGGAAGCGTCAAGTGATTGCCAGCTTGCCGTTGGAACGACTGCTGATCGAAACCGACGCGCCTTATCTCACGCCGGAACCTCAGCGAGGCAAGCGAAACGAACCTGCCTTCGTCAGCCACATTGCTGATAAAATTGCAGAAATCAAATCCCGCACCCCGCAGGAGGTCGCCGGCGCAACCACTGAGAACGCGGCGCGCCTTCTCTCCTGGGGAGAGTCCGTTTGAATAACGTCACATTCATTTCACCCGTACAAACGCAACTCCAACTCGTTGAAGCGCGACTGCAATCTCAGGCGGATGATCGCCATCCGGACTTGCGTGCCGCATTGGGACAAATCCTGGCGGCGGGCGGCAAGCGCATCCGTCCGACCCTCACCCTGCTTGTTGGAAATATGCTCGGCGCACCTGAGAACAAACTCGTCACGCTGGGCGCAGCCCTGGAATTGCTCCACACTGCCACGCTTGTGCATGATGATTTAATCGATGGTTCGCTCTTGCGCCGCGGCATGCCGACCTTGAACGCGCGCTGGTCACCTGCCGCAACCGTCTTGACCGGTGATTTCCTTTTTGCGCGCGCCGCCAAACTCGCCGCGGATACCAACTATCTGCCGCTGATGAAATTGTTTGCGGAAACGTTGGCCGTCATCGTCAACGGCGAGCTGACGCAAATGTTCTCAGCGCGCGGTATGATCGACCGTGAAAATTATGCGCAACGCATCTACGCCAAGACCGCATCGTTGTTCGAGATGGCAAGCCGCGCCGCGGCGATGATCAGCCCCGCCAATGAAGAGACGATCGAATCCATGCGCAAATTCGGATATGAAACAGGAATGGCGTTCCAGATCGTGGATGACATTCTGGATTTTACAGGCGAGCAGTCCACGGTTGGCAAGCCGGTCGGCTCGGATCTACTCAATGGCTTGGTGACCCTTCCGGCAATCTATTACGCCGAAGCTTGTCCTGAAGACGAAGATGTCAAGTCACTGGTCGACGGCGGCTGGGGAAATCAAGAACGGATGCAAAGGTTGGTCCAGTCCATTCGCCGGACGGATGCCGTAAAAAACGCAATGGAGGAGGCCCGGGGACATGCCTCTCGAGCCTTGCAATTGTTGGGGGCCCATGATCCAAGTCCGGAACGCGAGGGCTTGGAAAACTTGGTGAATTATATTGTAGATCGAAACGTTTAATCCGGATAGCGTTCCCAAGGCAACTTCACGGTCCATAAGGTTCAAATGGTCAATCCTCGCCGCCCCTTCCGTATCAACGTTGGCTACATCATCCATGAGGAAATCGGAGCACACTATGAATTCCCGTTTGAATTTGAAGAAATCCGACTCTTCGATGATCTCACATTGCATGATTTCAGAGGCCTGGTGGATATCGCTCGCACGCCGCAAGGATTGTTGGTCCAAGGAAAGTTCTCGGGGAAAATAGAATTGCAATGTGTGCGTTGCTTAGGAGAATTCGACAAGTTACTTGCCTGGAGCCTGACGGAGCTTTACGCGTTCGATGAAAGATCCGTGAGCGATTCGGGGCTGATCCTTCCTGAGGACGCACAGATTGACCTGGAGGCGCTCATTCGCGAATACGCCCTGCTCGAAGTGCCGATCAATCCCCTGCATGATCCCAACTGCAAGGGCTTGTGTCCGGTTTGCGGACAAGACCTGAATGCGACTGATTGCGGTCATCGCCCCGAATCAAACGACTCGGCCTTTGCCGCGCTAAAGGATTTGTTGTAGTAAAATATCGTCCATGAAACCCTGCTTATCCCTGATGGTGACAATGACCGTGTCCATGCGAATGGAGACCGAGCACCGCGCCTGGGATGAGTTTTAGCTTTACCTGAATGAAAAAAGGCTGTCCCGAACGCGGACAGCCTTTTTGTTTGTAAACATTGGAGATACGAATGTCTGAACACATTTTGATTGCGATTGCCTGGCCCTATGCCAACGCCGAAATCCATGTTGGAAATATCACTGGCTCCCATCTGCCGGGCGACATTATCGCTCGCTATCACCGACTCAAAGGGAACCGCATTTTGATGGTCAGCGGCACGGACTCACACGGCACACCCGTTACGATCCGCGCTGATCAGGAAGGCAAACCGGTCGAAGAAGTCTATAAACGATTTCATGAAAGCTTCCTGGAAGTGTTCAAAGGCTACGGCATTACATACGATCTGTTCACCACCACGCACACCGAGAATCACTTCAAGGTTTCGCAGGATATGTTCCTTGCCCTCCAGAAAAACGGATACATGTTCACGGCCAAATCCATGCAGTGGTTCTCGCCCTCGACCAATCGATTCCTGCCGGATCGCTACGTCGAAGGAAAGTGCTACATCTGCGGCTACGAAGGCGCGCGCTCCGATCAATGCGACAACTGCGGCAACGTGCTGGAGCCAGAGAAATTGATCAATCCTCGGTCGAAAACAGGCGGTGCGCTCGAACTGCGCGAAACCGAACATTTCTATCTCGACCTCTCCAAGCTGGAACCGGATGTCAAAAGGTTTTTGAGTGACCGGGCGGAGCACATGCGCGATACGGTCATCGGCGAATCGCTGCGCAAGATCGAGTCCGAAGGTTTGAGGCCGCGCGCCATCACGCGCGACCTCGATTGGGGTATCCCGGTGCCGGTCGCAGGCTGGACCGAAGCCGGCAAACGCATCTACGTTTGGTTCGAGGCCGTGATCGGCTATCTCTCTGCTCCAATTGAGTGGGCGCAGCTGGCGGGTCAGAAAGAAGCTTGGCGCGAGTGGTGGGTCAATCCCAGAGCCAAGCAGTTCCACTTCATCGGCAAGGACAACGTCTTTTTCCATACCTCGCTGTGGCCCGCGCAGCTGATGGGCGCAGGGAGTCAGTTCATGGAAATGTTTGCAGGCGAGGAAGAAGCCCTCACGCTTCCGTATGATGTGCCCGCCAATCAATTCATGAATCTCGAAGGACAAAAAATCAGCGGCTCGCGCAATTGGGCCGTTTGGGGACTCGACGCGCTGAGGCGGTATGACCCCGATGCCCTGCGCTATTATCTGACGGTCAACATGCCGGAGATGAAAGACAGCGATTGGGATTGGAAAGAGTTCGTGGCACGCAACAACAACGAGCTGGTTGCGACCTGGGGCAACCTCGCCAACCGCGTGCTGTCGTTTTGCTACAGGAACTGGGATGGGCACGTGCCCGACGTAGATGTGAGGTCGCTGCGTCCCTCTGACATTGACCTGCTCGCCTATATCGAAGATGGTTACAACACTGTCGGCACGGAACTCGAAGGCGTGCGCCTGCGTTCGGCGCTGGGCGAGGCAATGAGGCTGGCCACGATTGTCAATATTTATCTCGACCAGACCGCGCCGTGGACAGCGATCAAGTCAAATAGAGCTGAAGCCTCATTGACCGTTTACACCGCGTTGAAAGCCATCGACTCACTGAAGGTTTTGTTTGCTCCATTTCTGCCATTCACGAGCCAGAAATTGCATGAGTTCCTCGGCCATGAGACGCCGCTTTTTGGCGAGCAATACACCGAAGATGTAAGCGACTCGCTCGGCACACATAAAGTGCTGAGATATAGGCCTGTCGATGCACTGCAGTGGAAACCCAGCGACCTAAAACCGGGCGCGAAGTTGAATCAGCCGAGCCCATTGTTCAAGAAGCTGGATGAGAGCGTTGTTGAGGAAGAAAGAGCCAGGTTAGGAAAATAACAAGATCAAAAAGCCCCGAGCGACAATCTCGGGGCTTTCACTTGCCAGGTTATTTGAAGATCAGTCTTATCACAAACAACAGCACTAGGGCACCCACCAGCGCTGTAATCAGTGAACCAATAATGCCGGCGCCGATCGAAATATGCAGGAGGCCGAAAAGCCAGCCGCCCAAAAAGGCACCGATTACACCGACGACGAGGTCGCCGATCAGGCCAAACCCTTTGCCTTTCATGATCTTGCCAGCCAGCCAGCCGGCGATGATGCCGACCACGATCCAAAGAATAATGCTCATCTGTTCACTCTCCTTGTTGGTTTACTTATCTTCCGACAGGCCGTATTATAAAGTACATTTGTCTTCAGAAACCATCCATATAGGAGAATGCTCCAAAGGGAGCCCTTAGGTCTTCGCAACGATCGGACTTAATTGAAAGGAAAGGAATCGGGTCATGCCAGCCCTGCGAAATAATCTGTTTTTATTCTGAAGCCGTCCACGCCAAGCCTGCGCAAGGTGTCCTTCAAGGAATCAACCATGTTGCACGGGCCGGAAATATAGAATAAGCAATTCCGGTAGTCCGGCACCGCGGACTTGATCATCTGCGGGCGGATGCGCCCAACCTGGCCGAGCCACGCGGAAGGCAAATTGGCTTGATCAGTGACTGAATAGATCGTTTTGAGGCCGAGTTCATCGTGGGCGCGCTCAAACACCTCCTTGTAAACGAGATCGTTGACCGTTGGCGCGGTATAAAACAATGTGATCAGCCCATCGCAGAGGCGGCGGTGTACTGTTGAACGTCAATTTAGAATCAGAATGTTATGCTGGCTACGCGAGTTTGATCCAGCGCGCGGAAAACGCGAAGCCGAACGCGAAGATTGACGGCGTGCATATTCAACGGCAAATCGAAGGCGGACAAGAGGTCATTGTCGGCATGGCGCGCGATCCGACATTCGGATCTTTGAGATGTTCGGTTCGGGCGGAGTTGAAGCAGAGGGACTGAAGGACGTGGTCTTTGCATTAGGGCCATTGACGCCGCTTGAAGCCGAAGAGATAATTCGTAAAACCTGGGCGGGGAAAAAACTTAACGGCTTTCGGAATATTCCAGCAGTGGATCAGTCGGCGGTGCAGGACATTTTAATTAGGCTATCATGGCTTGGGGAGGATCATCCGGAGATTCAGGAAATCGAGATTAATCCACTGCGCGTTCTATGGGGGGGCGCGGTGGCAGTAGATGTGAGAATGGCATTGCGAGGAACCGCATAGGGTGACATGGCGATCTCATGGAATGCTCCGTCCATTGCCAAAGGAGATTGCTGTGGTCAGCTTCACCTGCGCGGCGGGCCCCTCTCCTCCGTCGGGCTCCCGGCCCGAACCGAGCGGATGTCTCTGGCAATGACATTTGATTTTCTCATCTTCTTATGGTTAAATCTTTGGCATGCTTTCCCGACGTGACTTTCTAAAATTAAGCGGCGCGGCGCTATTATCCGCCGCGTTCCGCAGATTCGATCTTCCTGGCGGCCAGCTCGCCCCTCCACCGATCGTTTATCACGGCAGCCGGGACAAGCGTTACATTGCGCTGACCTTCGACGATTGCTGGCACCCGGAGGTGCTCGAACAATTGGATCAAATGGCCGCGCCTTTTCCTGATTTTCATTTCACATTTTTTGCGGTTGGCGACGCGTTGCAAATCAACGAAGTCAAGGATCCGGGCGTGTGGCGTCGACTGGTAAGCCGCGGACACGAGATCGGCTACCACACCATGCACCATTACGATCCAAACACTATGTCAGCTCAAGGATTGCTGGATGACTTCGATCAATGGATGGACATTTTGCATCAGGTTTTGGGATTCCAGCCTGAGATCCGCTTTGCCAAACCGCCGTACGATGACATCAGCCTTTCCTTTGAAGCTTTATGCAATCAGCGCAATCTGGTGTTGACGATGTACTCCATCGGTTATGAGGGCGCAACAGTGGACGATGGTCTGAATGCCGCCACTCATACGCAAAACGGCGACATCGCACAGATGCACACGTATGAAGATCCCAACAAAGGGCGGCTCGACGCGTCTATCTCCGCGAAAGTGATTCCGTATCTTGCGCAACAAGGTTTCGGTTTGGTTACCATGTCGAAACTATATGATGACCTCTTGATCGAACAAAACAGTTCCAGCGGCTGCGACATCGGAAGCGGCGAGTCACTGACGCGCACATGCCTGGAATAACTTCATTACGCGCGGCGAAGCCATCTCCGCGAGCGAACAACCGGTTGTCGCACAAGACTGCCGCGTCAGCTGAGTGCGGCATGCCACGGCCCAATGCCCTCATTTGCTCTCTTGCTCTAACTCTTTGAGGAACTTTTCTTTATTTGCTGAACGCGCCGTCTTTCCGCTCGAGGTCTTAAGAATCCATTTCGGTCCGACCACTTTCACATAACGCAACGCAATCGCCGAATTCTGGGTCACGTGCTGGCGAAGCGCCTCGGCGATTCTCTCCTGCTCCGCTGGGTCTTCCGATTGGACTTCCGCGATGATGACCACGTCCTCCGTGCCGGCCTCGTCATTGAATAGGCCGAATGCCACCGAGCGTCCGGCATGAACGCCAGGCACCTCGTACGACAGAGATTCCAGGTCCTGCGGATACACATTCTTTCCGCCAACGATAATCATATCTTTCTTGCGCCCCGAAACGAACACCTCCCCATCTGAAACATAGCCATAGTCGCCGGTCAAATACCAATTGTCCAGGAATGCCCTCTTGGTCGCGTCCGGACGGTTGTAATATCCCGTCAACATGCAATCGCTGTGCAACGCGATCTCGCCAACTTTTTTGTCGGCGACATCCTTGCCCTGATCGTCCAAAATGCGGATGCGCGTATTCGCGATGGGCTTGCCGGATGACATCATCGTCATGATCGAACGATCGCTTCGCGCTGGACGCGCCACGTGTTCGACCATAAATGCTTCTCGGTCAATCTGCTCGACTTTGGGCGGGCGTGACAAATCGGTCTGCGTGACACCGAAAACGTTTTCCGCCATCGCGTACGAGCATTGCAGCGCTTCCCATTTCAACCCATACGAATGGAAGCGCTCATAAAAAGCCTGATGACTTTCAAGGCGGACGGGCTCCGAACAATTGATCACCGCCCGCCAGGAAGACAGATCCACACCCTCCAGATTTCGGTCGCGTATTTTTTGCGAGCAAAAATTGAATCCAAAATTTGGAAGCCACGAGAGCGTACCCCGATACTGCGACACGGCCTGCATCAGTTTGTACGGCGCCCGCACCCAATCGAACGGCGAGCTTAGCACAAGAGGAATGCCGGAGAGAATCGGCATAAGGAAACCGGCGATCAGGCCCATGTCATGATACAGGGGCAGCCACGAAACAATGGCATCCTGGTCGTTCAAATTCAGTGCGCGGCTGTACGCCTCCAGTTGATTGAAGACCGCTTGATGCGAGAGCGCCACGCCTTTCTGCAGGCCGGTTGTTCCTGACGAATGTTGAAGCAGCACAATATCTTCTGAAGAACGCTTCATGCCCGGCAACGAATCAAAGTCGGGATCGGATTGCGATTCAAGCCGATCCGTCAATATCACAGATCGTACTGAATCGCCTTCTCTCAATGCGCCCCGCACCTCGGATTCAAATTCGGGATACGTCACAATGGCCGTTGGCTTGGTCACTGAAATCAATGTGGCCAATTCAGCGCGATACCGTTCGGGAGCAAGCTTCTCCGTCAGGAACGGCATAATGGATGGTACGGCACCCTGTAAAACTGCGCCGAGGAAGGAATAAATCAAGTCCTCGCCGTGCTGGAGAATCAATACAACGACTTCGCCGGGCTCAATTTTCTCACGAGAGTACGTGCGCGCATAAGCACTTGCTCCACGCAACAATTGACGATAGGAAATCGGCACGTCCGGCTGGCCGGCATGTTGAAGAACAACGGCGACCCGTTCCGGGGTCCGCCCATGCAGCGATTGAAGTTGCCGGGAAAATGTAGTCATTTGGGTTGTCGCGATCGAATCAGGTTGGCCAATTGATCCAGGGTATCAAAAGTCTGTGCGTTCAGTTCCGTATCATCAATGTGAACGCCAAAGGTATCCTCGACGAACAGCGCCAGATCGACCAGGCTGAACGAATCGATCAGACCGCTCGAAATCAGCGGTTCATCCGTCCGGGTCTTGCGCTTTGGCTGTTTCAGAATGGACACGGAAACATAATCACCGATGGTCGTTTGTATATCGCTCATAAAATTAATCCTTTACCAAGTTATTTTCGGCCAGGGGACGATCCTGTAGTTCGCTTTGCAAGCCTCCCAGCAAACCAACGGGGAATCCTTTTGCAGAAAAATGGTCTTCTCTCCTAATAATCCATGATATTCCACCTGGACGTAATTCTGCACAGCCCATTTGAAGACGGTCTGATCCCCCCATGCGTAATCTTGAATATAGGTGGGCCGCCGCTCAACAATGGAATAGTTGAGGTCATATTTATTATGTCCCGGCACACTGATCATGCCGCCCCAACTGGCCGCGCCGGAAATATCAGGTTTGAGACTGGCGATATATCTGTCGGACTTACCCAGAAAATCCACTGCATAACGGTCGGCGTAGTAAGGCACGGTGCCCGCCCAAACCACTCCGATGCTCGCGCCGGGAGCAGTCAAGGCGTTGATGGCAATGGCAGTATTCGTGTTCACGCGACTGGCGGTGGACGCAGATGTTTGGTAAATGAGCAGATCTTCAGAGAGAAACGGCAAGTCCGTTGACACAAGCGCAGCAAGGGTAAGAACGATCGTTAGAGATGCAATGGATGCCCTGTGCTTGGCCAGCCAAGCCCACTGCTGGAGCAGGCCGAGCACGCCAAGAATTGCGAGCACGAAGACCAAAGGCATGGCTGGCGACAGGATACGCCAAAGCGGCCATGGATCACCGCCGACATAGATTTGATATCCGAGTGCGGCCAGTAAAAAGGAAAGAAAAAAAGCTCTGGTTCGATTGAAGCTGAGCACAAGCGCGGCTATCGCGAGCAGAAGGACCGGAGCGCTTTGCTCAAGAAATGGGATGACAAATCTAGTGCCGCCAATTGCACGGATGTGGAGACTAAAATTGCCGAGCTTCAGCAGGTAAGTATTGGGAAGCAACGCTCCGTAATAAACAACCCTGAAGATTGTGTGTCCGACAGGGAACAGAGCCAGAATCATGCCGGCATAAACGATTTGAAGAAATCTCTGTTTGTCTTTCTTCTTGATCCATGTTTCCAGAGCGACAAAAGCAAAGATCATCGCGACCGGAATCAGCGCATCATCACGCGTCAGATAGGCCAATCCGGCCGTGATCGCCATAGCCAATCCGTCTGACATTTGGTTCGTCTTCAACCAACGCAGGGCGAAAAGAACCGTCGCCAGAATCAAGAGAGTCAGCAGGCCAGTTTCCATGCCGAGCAGTGCCCAGTAACTTAGCGGATAATAGAAAAGTGTACAGGCAAAGGCAAGCCAGCCGATCATTTCTCGGTGCTGTTCGTCGTCCGTTACTAAAAGCACCACGGCCCTCATTAGAAAGGCCGCGCCCAGGATGGTCGGTATGGCGAAGATTTGGACTGCCAGCGGCGAAAAAGTCTTGTTGAGAAAGAGAGACGCAAGCGTCATGACGAGCGTCATCAGGAGATTGGTGTATCCCTCCACCCGTTCGCCAACGTTCCAGACCAAACCATGCCCGTGGGCGAAATTCCAGGCATAGCGCATGGAGATCATTGAATCGTCAAACAGGGAAAAGTAGCGTCGTCCATCGATGGCGACGTATGAGTTGCGATAAATGAATCCAACCGCCCAGGCAGCATAAATCAATGAAATACATACTAAGAGAATAATTTCTTTTCGATGATTCTTCGTATTCTTCATACTCACCTTTCAAACCATCAACGACAGGCCATCTGCTGAATTTCAGGGGCTAAGTGCCTGGCCAAATTCGCTTCTCCAGCAGATGTAAGGTGCAGAGACGTTTCGCCAAACTGCGATGGAGGAATCACATTCCAGAGGTCAACATAGCTAAATCCATTGCCAGCCATCGAGGCCGTCATGAAAGAACGGTATTGGTCATAAGCCCATCGGGGATAATATTGATTATAGCGGATGGAGCTGTTTTTGCCGCTGGCAACAAACATTGGTTCGTTAAACAGAAGGATCGGTGTCTTGCCTGCAATTCTATAGCCTATGGTAATGACATCAAAGGCAAGATCGTCGTTATTCAAAAATGAGTTGCCATCAAAGGTTATCTCGGGGCTCAAATTATTCTTGAGAGCTGGAAAATATCTTACATCCAAATCAATGCCCGTTGCGCCCCATAGCAAACCATCAAGCTGAAATATCGCCCATCTCCTGATTTTGCTTTTCTGGGCAATGGCAGTTTCTTCATACGGGGTGGGCGCATGCAACGCAGATGTATCGATCTTCAAACCATACTGTCTGACGAGCCGCAGTATTTCATTCGCCTCCGGTTCCATTTGCGCCACATGTGCTGTATCATTGAGTGCTAATGCATTTAGCGTAACGCCCCAAACCACTAAATTCGGTTGGTATTGCAAAGCATATTGAAGCAATAATAAATCCTTTGGAATATAGGTGCCTAAATACGCCAAATCGTAGAAACGCATTTGCTGTCCCTGGCAGGTAGACAGCGAAAGTTTATTTAATTGTTCGGAGAGGATATCAGAAGGCGTAAGGTTATATCCCCATATAGAGGAATCCCCAATCAAGACCACCCGATACTCATTGGGCTTTTTCGGAGTGCCTGCGATCAAGTGAGAGGCAAACATGGCTCCATAGTCATCACTGAGATTCTCATTATATGCGAGCATTTCGTGATTATCGCTGGAAAACGGCAACCGGAAACGCCCCGGGACAATATGATTATAAACTTGGTGAGCAGAAAGCCAAGGATAGATATAGATGAAAGCAAAATTGAGGATACAGAATATCAAGATCGCCTTCACAATCACTCGCCACGGTTTTACAGAAGAATTCATTGTCTTAAATTAATTAAGTTAGCCCAAATAACTTAAGCATCGCCTGCCACGCAAGCGTTGGGGTCGATAACGTAAAGAACAACCAACCCAGCGCGACATAGTTGAAGGTCAAAAGGGTTCCCAGCGCATTCATGGCCATCTGACCGTTGGGCGATTGAGTCCAAGCCGGCCTACGGTTGCGAATGAATTCGCCCCAGCGGTTGTGAATAAATAGTCCTAATCCATGCCATGCCCCCCATAAAACAAAGTTCCATGTTATGCCGTGCCACATTCCGATGAGAATCATCGTGCTGATCTGAGTAAGAAGAATCATAATCCAAATGGGCAGCTGTGTTCCGCTACGCAGGGTGCGCGTCAGTGGATTGAAGAAATAAGAGCGGAACCACTGTGTCAAGGTCATGTGCCAAGAATTCCAGAACTGGGTCAGATTCGGCTTGAGATAGGGAGCGGCGAAATTCTCCGGCAAGCGGAAGCCAAGCAATCTCCCCAACCCGATGGCGACATCGGTATAACCGCTGAAGTCGAAATAAATCCGAAAAGAATACGCGTAAAGAAAGATCCACATCCAGCCCGCGCCTTTAACCTGCGATACAAGTACATCGCTGATGGAAATGACGGCCAGCAGGTCCGCCACGACGAATTTCTTAAAAAGACCGACAAAGAGCCGCGTTCCAGCATCGATCCAATCTTCGTCGCCAAGCGGAAGAGGACTTCGCAGGTCCTTTACGAATCGTTCCAGGCGATCAATCGGCCCGGCAGAAAAGGCCGGAAAGAAAATGACATAGTTCACATATTCTGCCAGTGTCACGGCAGGCAAACGGCCCGACTGCCGGTCGCGGATAGTGTGCAGGAGACGAAAGGCCAGATAAGAAAAACCGAGCCAGCTAAAAGCGGTGCCGACCGTGTTCGAGCTTTGTTGACGAACTGAAGCCAGATATGTCAACACGAAGGCGGTCAATTGGGGCGTCTTCAAGAAGATAAAGATCAAAATGATGACGATGAAGGCCGCGACTTGGAGCAGGGGCTGGGACCGGCGCCACTGGGCAAGCACAAGCGCTGCCGCCACGATGGCAGCCACCACAAGGATGGTCAAGATCCATTGGGGCGTGGAGGACATATAAACCTGCGTTAATTTGAAATAGCGGTTTAAATCCATCAACAAAACAACGCCAGCCAGAATAGCGAGCGCGGTCCAATTTTGTTTCCAGCCGCGAACTTCGACCGCCGAAGTCAAAGCCCACGCCAATACGGTGATGGTCAGAGTCGCAACAGGCAGCCAAAAGGCCAGGCTTACAAACGGTTCGGCAGGTTGAAGCCAAAACACAACAAATATGCTAACTGCTAGCAGAGCCAACTGCCGCCCTTTGGGCAAGCGATCAAGAATTAGCGCGATAACCGCGAGGATGGCGATTTGAAGAATGGTCAATTCAGAATCCCTGATAAATCCAGGTCGGTGAAGTGTCTGCCGTGAAGATCACCAGCGCAATGAGAATCAACGCCAGCATCAGTGCTAGAAGATTTTCACGCGTAAAGACCACGTCACGAAGTTTCTTCCACATAGAGTCTCCTATGCATTTTGTCGGAGGTAGGCTTCCATGAGGGCGTCCAAACCGCCGTCCAGCACAGCTTGTGTATTGCCTGTTTCATATTCGGTGCGATGATCCTTGACCATCTGATAGGGATGCAAAACATACGAACGAATCTGGCTGCCCCATTCCGCCTTGGTATATTCACCGCGCAATACCGCAATCTCCTGGTCTTTTTCAGCGCGCTTGATCTCCAGCAGCCGCGCCCGCAAGACTCGCAAGGCGTTTTCGCGGTTTTGTAATTGCGAGCGCTCATTCTGACACGTGACCACGATCCCGGTCGGTATGTGCGTCAGCCGGATCGCCGTCGCGTTCTTCTGGACATTCTGCCCGCCCGCGCCGGAGGAGCGGAAGACGTCGATCTTCAAATCGTTCGGATTGATCTCGATATCCGCATCGTCCATCGCGACCTGCGGCAGAATTTCCACCAATGCAAATGAGGTGTGCCGCCGATGTGCGGCATCGAACGGTGAAAGCCGCACAAGGCGATGGACACCTTTCTCTGAACGTAAGTAACCAAATGCATATTTTCCGTCAATCGCAATGGTCACACTTTTCAAGCCAGCCTCTTCGCCGTCGGTTCGATCGAGGATTTCGGTCCGGAAGCCGCGCGCATCCGCCCAGCGCAGATACATACGTTCGAGCATCGCCGCCCAATCCTGGGAATCAGTCCCGCCGGCTCCAGCATGGATAGCAAGCAGCGCATCATCATCATCATAGGGCCCCGACAGCATCGCGTTAAAAGATCGTTTGTCCAAATCCTTTTCGAGCGCGGCAACCTCGGCCTGCAATTCATCACCTAGAGATTCGTCGTTGAGGCGGGTCAGTTCGATCAGATCACGGAGATGGGATTGGAATTTATGCCAGGACTCCACCTGCTCGCGCAAATTGGAAACGACCTTCATGGTTTTTTGCGCAGCAGAAGAATCATTCCAGAAATTCGGGGCCTCAATTTCCTTCTCAAGCTCAGACAACTTCTTCTCTTTACCGGCCAAGTCAAAGACGCACCAAAAGCTGCGACGTCAATTCCTGGGCATGATTCAAGCGGTCGAGTAAGTCTTGCATGATTCCTCCAAAATTATGAATTTAAAATCGCGTCCACAAAGGCATCGGGGTTGAACGGTTCCAAGTCTTCCATTTTCTCGCCCAGGCCAGCAAACAGGATCGGCAGGCCCAATTCACGCTGAATAGCAAATACCATGCCTCCGCGCGCCGACGAATCGAGTTTCGTCAGAATTATGCCGGTGGCGTTGACTGTCTCCCTGAAAGCGCGCGCCTGCGGCAATGCATTTTGTCCAGTCGTGGCATCCAGCACCAGCCAAACTGCATGAGGCGCCCCGTTCAACGCCTTGCCCGCCACGCGATAGACTTTCTTCAACTCCTCCATCAGATTGAAACGGGTGTGCAAACGTCCGGCGGTATCAATCAGGACCAGATCTACTTTGTGGGCGATCCCCGATTGAATGGCATTGAATGCCACTGCGCCAGGATCGCTCTCCGGCGCGCCCGCCACGACCTCGATGCCCAGCCGCTCACCCCACACTTGGAGTTGATCCACCGCGGCAGCGCGGAAGGTGTCCGCCGCGCCGAAAAGGACGGACTTCCCTTCGCCGCAAAAGTGTTTTCCCAATTTCGCAATGGTTGTCGTTTTGCCTGAACCATTCACGCCGATGACCAAGACGACCGAAGGATGGTCGTTCCAACTAAGAACGGGGGGCGCCTTCAAGCGGGACAGAAGGTCGGACCGCAGCACAGAGTGAAGCTCATTGGCGCGCGTCAGCCCTCGGGCGTCGACGATGCGCCGGAGCGACGCAATCACGTCACCAGTTGTTTCGATTCCTAAATCGGCTTGGATGAGCAGTGATTCGAGGTCATCCCAGGTTTCTCGATTAATCTCCGAGGCACCAAGCAAATTTGCAAGCTTTCCGAAAGCGGATTTGCTTGTCTTGGAGAGTCCGGCACGCCACTTTGATAGTAAATCTGCCATGAAACCGGATTATAACATGCGGGTTTTGTGTTATACTCACGCCCGTTTACCCAAAGGAAAATGGTAGAGACAAAAAAATAAAAGGTTATAATGAAATCATGATAGAAGAACCCGTTCACGTTACTGATTCGGCATTCGAACAAACCGTGCTCCAATCAACCATTCCGGTGATTGTTGACTTCTGGGCGCCTTGGTGTGGACCTTGCAAGATGGTGGCTCCGATTCTCGAAAAGCTGGCCAAAGAATATGCGGGCAAAGTCATCGTCGCCAAAGTCAACACGGATGACAACCCGGAATGGGCGGGCAAGTATGGTGTCCAGGGCATTCCAACCATGCTGTTTATCTCCGGTGGAAAGATTGTACACCGCCAGGTGGGTGCACTTCCCGAAAGAATGTTGCGTGATGTGGTGGCCCAATTTATGGAGGTTGTCAGCCAGAACTAAGAGCGAACAGAGGAGACCAAGCTTGTCATCGATGGCCTGCTGCAGTCCGCTTCCCTTATGAGTTAGCGAGTTCATCTTCCCGACTAAGATATACAGGGCATTACTAGAACATTGGCAGGAATTTTGTAGTCAAAGCCATTTGATCTATACCAACCTCATCCCTCACCACAACCAACCACGCAAGTTCCAAACTGAGAAAGGAAAAATAATGAAATCCATCAAAATGCAACCCATATTGATTATTCCTACTGTGCTCGCATTCGTCTTGAGCGCGTGCGGCGCAAAGGAGACGCCCACCCCGGATGTGCAGGCCACCGCCATGGCCGCGGCCGGCACCATGATTGCCGAAACCCAAGCGGCGATGCCAACGGAGACGCCGGTTCCACCGACCGTTGCGGCGACCGAAACTCCCCAAGCCACGCCCACCATTCCCCCTTTGCCCACATCGCCTCTTCTGCCCTCACCGACAACAGCTTCCACGTCCGGCGACGACTGTAACCACCCGATCTCCCTCAGTCACGGAGAGAAGTTTGGTGTTTTCAAGGTGAATAATAAGAGCAAGCAGCTTATTACGGTGTCTTTTTACCTCGAAAAGAACCTGTTTGCTGATTGTGGCTATTATGCTTTCCAGCTACAAGCAAACAGCTCAGCCACCATAACGAGCCTGCCAATTGTCAGTTGTTACTGGATTAGTGCCATCTCATTCGGCAGTTCGCCGTTTAGAAATAACGCGGGTAAGGACATTTGCAACGGTTACAGCACCGACAAATTTACCGTAAACATCACAGGGACGAACCCCATCGGAGTGGTTGCACCGTAAACTGTGAAGATATGGCAACAGCAAAAAGAAGTGGGCCATAGCTACTCACTTCTTTTTGTTCATTGCTGCAACATTTCCGGTTCCCCGATCAGCCGGACGATGCTCCTGATCGCGGAGGTTTCGCCGGTTGACCGCGCCGACCCCGCCCGTCTTGGAATATAATGATGTGCAAAGCAAGGCACCTTTGGGATCCTGTGTTTTTCTTGCAGAGGCTGCTGGCAGGTGACCTGATCCTCGGCCGGCTCAACTACCTTCGCAACCGGTAGGAACTCCGGTGCTACGCCCCGCAAAAGAGAGAAAGGAAGAATGAATCCATGAAATCGAAATATATGCTAACCATGGCTACAGCTCTGATCTTGTTATTGAGCGCATGTGGGGCGAAGGCAACGCCTACGCCCGATGTGCAGGCTACAGCGGTAGCAGCCGCCAGCACCATGCTGGCGCTGACGCAGGCAGCCGTGCCGACTGAAACGCCTGTTCCGCCAACTGAAGCGCCGACCGAAACGCCTCAACCGACTCCGACGATCCCTGCCTTGCCCACAAATCCGGTTGTCGTCATAAACCCAGTCCTGCCTTCACCGACAGCGGTCACTTCTTCCAGCAGCGGCGGCGGCGAATGCAGCGGGCCGATTACAGCCGACAAAGGAGAAGTCCTTGCCACGATCGCAATCGTCAACAGAACCAAAGTCCTGCTGGGTGTGAGTATTTATCTCCAAAAGAATTCTTGGGGCGACTGCGGTTATTGGTATGCTCCAACGGGCGTAGCGGCGGGCAGTTCGATCACGATCACGAGCCTGCCGGCTTCCAATTCATGCTACCACGTTAATGCATACACGCTTACCGGCGATCCAAAATTCTGGAACACTGCTGATTTCTGTGCAGCCAGTTCAACCAAATACACTTTGATCGTCACGGCTGCGGGGATCAGCATGCCTTGATCGTACGGGCACAGACAAAAAAAGCAGGCAACCAAGATCGCCTGCTTTTTTTGTATCATGCCTGCACACGTTCGATGTGGGCACCCAATGCACGAAGCTTACCCTCCACATTTTCATAGCCGCGATCAATCTGGCCGATATTTCTAATTTTCGATTTGCCCTTCGCTGCCAGGGCCGCTAGCACCAGCGCCATTCCAGCTCGGATATCGGGACTCTCCAGCTTCTCGCCGTACAACTGAGTCGGCCCCTGCACAAGGCAGCGGTAGGGATCACACAGAATAATGCGCGCTCCCATGCTCACCAGCTTGTCGGTGAAGTACATGCGGCCTGAATACATCCAATCATGGAACAGAATAGAGCCACTGGCCTGTGTCGCGATGGTGACTGCAATACTGATTAAATCAGTGGGATAAGCGGGCCAGACATTGGTCTTGATTTCCGGGATGGCACCATCCAGGTCCGGTACGACCCTTAAGGGTTGATCGGAACTTACCAAGATATCATCACCCTGCGCGATCCACGAAATCCCCAGGCGTCGGAAGACCTCCGCGATCATGGCCAGGTAACGAACGCCCGCATTGCGAATCCGAACCTCGCCGTGCGTCACTCCCGCGGCCCCGACGAAGCTCAGGACTTCCAGGTAGTCCGGCCCAATTGTAAATTCCGCGCCATGCAAACGAGACACGCCCGTGATGCGCAGCGTGTTCGACCCAATTTCATGAATCTGTGCGCCCATCGCGTTCAGAAGCTGGCACAACTCCTGGACATGCGGCTCGGAGGCGGCATTGTGGATGATCGTTTCGCCGGCTGCCGTGACCGCGGCCATGACGGCATTTTCCGTGGCGGTGACGCTGGCCTCATCCATTAATATCGCAGCGCCCTTTAAACCCCTCGATTGAAAATCAAATATGCGCTCATAGGTCACTTCTGCACCGAGAGCCTGCAGCGCCAAGATATGTGTATCAAGGCGGCGACGTCCAATTACATCTCCACCGGGAGGCGGCAGGCGCAACTCTCCCGCCCGCGCGACCATCGGGCCTGCAATCAGGATGGAGGCGCGGATGCGGCGGCAAAGATCCGGGTCAAGGTTAGCCGGTCTCAGGGTCCGCGCGGTGATCCGCCAGGTGTTCGCGTCCAGTTCTTCCACGCGCGCACCAACGCTCTCAACCAGTTGGCGCATGTCGAGTACATCACGGATGTGGGGAACGTTGCGAAGCGTCACTGGCTCATCGCACAACAGGCATGCTGCCAGAAGAGGCAGCGCCGCATTCTTATTGCCCGCCGGCGTGATTTCTCCACGCAGAGGAATGCCGCCCTCGATTACAAACTCTTCCATGATTCATCTCCTGAAAAATCTTGCAGCATTGTAAGGCAGTTTGTATATTTCGCCAAGAATATTACAATTGACTTGCACGATATAGGAATAGGCGGATGTTCATAATATAATGGTAGCGATGAACGTGCTCATTATTATCCCTATCCTGACCGGTTGGATCAGTGCTTGGATTGCTAATTATCTTGCAGATGTCCTGCCGGCAACGCGGCGGCTTTCCCATCCCCGTTGTGCGCATTGTGGCCTGAGCCTTTCCATCGCGTCGTATCTTACGCTTCGTCGCTGTCCCAACTGCCATCAACGCCGGCCCATGCGGGTCTGGATTGTTCAAATCATCCTGCTGGCTGCCAACGTATATATCTGGTTCAAATCCCCATTTAGCATCTTCGGTTTTCATCCGGCCAATCGGCTGGAATATGTCCTGGGTTCAATCCTGCTGACGTACTTTGCAACGGTCTTCGTGATCGACTTTGAGCATCGCTTGATTCTGCACCCAACCAGCATCTTCGGCGCTCTGTTTGGACTTGGGCTCGGATTCTGGATCAATGGCATTAAACCTACCCTGCTCGGCGGGCTTGCCGGCTTGGCCATCATGCTGGTCTTCTATTTTTTTGGTCTCTTATTCTCGCGCTTTAGAACCAGGCACATGCAATCGGCGGGGCAGGAGGCGGACGATGAGGAAGCATTGGGCTCCGGCGATGTCGTGCTGGCGGGCGTGCTCGGATTGATGCTCGGCTGGCCGTTCATCTGGTTCGGCCTGTTGCTGGGGATTTTGTTGGGAGGCTTAGCGGGCATCGTCATGGTTTTGTACTTGATGGTTGCAAAACGATACCGGAAAGAAGCACTGATGGTTTTTATGCCATACGGGCCATTCTTCATTACGGGCGCCTTTCTGATCCTCTTTCTGCCGACGTGGATTGCCCCGATCGTACCGAAGTAGGCAGAAAATTGCAAGCCAGGGTGCAAAGGATCCTGGTGTTGGATTCCGAGGCGCCATTTCGGACTACTGGGAGCTGGTTTTCGCGGATTTTCTTACAAAATTGAAACTTTACAGGTAGCTTACTCGCCGACGCAAATCATTGAAACCGATTATAATTATAAGTGAGGTAAGCCGTGAAAAAATTGCTACAAAAAGTGTTTACATTGTCAACAAAGGCCGGCTCACGCCCCAAAAAAGGCAAGAACAAATCCAAAGGGCAGAGCTTGGTCGAGTTAACCTTGACCCTGCCGATAATTCTGATGTTGTTCTCCGGCATGGTCGAGTTCGGCTTCATGTTAAATGATTACCTCTCTCTATTGGATGCCACGCGCTATTCAGCGCGTTATTACTCTACCCAGACACCACTCAAGGATGACGGCTCGGATGACATGAGCTTTTATTCCTATGCCTCCGCCGCGGTCATGGGACAACTGGAACCAGATCCGCACAACCCGAATGGTGACACAACCCGCAAAATTACGCTAAACCCGGCGACGGATGATGTGATCATCTCGGCCTACGGGGTTGATGCGAGCGGCAACATCACCGACTATCCGGACTCCGGTCCATTCCACCAATACGGGAATCAACATAATCCCGCCGTCACGGAAGCCACCATACGAAGCCAGCTTGTGGCTGGCGGTCCCTGCGAAGGCATATTGGTAGTGGAAGTCGATTATCAATATCACCAGGTTTTGGGCTTACCCTGGATGGCGTGGCTCGGAAATCCGATTTTGCCCGCCTACACCATCATGCCTTTGCAAGCAGTGGAACCGGTATGCTGAAGAGGAGAAAAGATTTGATTAAGAAGCTCTTCCGAAACACCAGCCACGGACAGGCCATTGTCTTGGTCGCCATCGCCTTCGTGGGTCTGGCTGCCATGGCTGGGCTTTTGATCGATGGCGGCAAGTTGCTGATCGAATATGCGCGTTTGAAACGCGGCGTCGATGCCGCTGCGATCGGAGCTGCACAACAATTCCGCAAAAATTTCACCAACACGGACCTGGTCAATGCGGCAACGGAATTCCTGCAACTCAACCAATCCGATGTCTTTAACGTAGAAGCGGACACGTGCGATACGGTAAAAGCCACGAATCCGGACGATCCACTGTGTGCAGTGCCACTGCGCAAATTAGTGCGCATCACGGCTTCGCGACATGTGACCTTCGGTTTCCTGCCGATCGTCGGCATCAACTCAACGGACATCACCGCCACCTCGGTTGGTGAGGCCGCTTCCGTCGACTTGATCATGGTGGTTGATACCTCTATCTCCATGGCAGCGGCTACCAGCGGCAACCCAAACACAATTGATCCGGGCGATGATCCGACCACATGCAACCCAAATAATACCTGCGAGCCAATGGCGGACGTAAAGGCCGTGGCTCAGGCATTTGCTGATAAATTGTTTTACCCGTATGACCGCGTGGGAGTGATTGCTTTGACCAGTCAGGTGGCCGGCGGAGGGCGCGACCCGGTCATGGTTTGGCCTCTCCAATCCTCCGGCGATGGCCCGACCGATCAGGCAAATGTGGATAGCGCCATCCAAAGCCTAAAAGTTTTCCAACCTCGAACTTGCATCCAGCCCCTCTCCAGCGACACAAACCCGGGCCCTTGTTTGAACTATCCGGACGGTGTGGACTTTGCCGGCCAGGAATGCCCGAAGTATCGCAATACCAATCCAAATGACCCCACCACCTGCAACTCGACCAATGCAGGTGCGGCGTTGATCGATGCGGGTTCTGAATTTGCAGACCCAGATACCGAGCGAAAGGATTCCTTTTGGGCGGTGGTTCTGATCCTGAGCGGTACACCTAACTCGAGCTCGCCTTGGGCCGGGGACTCGAGTCATCCGAACGGATATTGCCCTGATTATGGGAACTTATGGACCGGCCCGCTCTGCATTCAACCCAGGCTTAGCTGGAATATCTATCCGCCCAACGACAACTCGACCCGCCATGGGAATGGTGATTCGCACTATACCTCGCTCGATTATGCGCTGGACGCGGCAGATTACGTCACTGGCCCTGCAGCCGGAGCAGTAGTCGGCCAGGGCGCCAGCATTTATAGCATTGGCTTGGGTAATCGTGTCGAAAACTCATCCACATACGGTGGCACAGCAGATGCCAACGAGGCGGAAGAGTACCTTGAATACGCCGCTGAATACTCCGGGGGACTATCCGCCAACCACGGTAACTATTATTATGCCCCCACCACCAGCACTCTGTCCGGCATCTTTGATGATATCTACAAGAACATTACGACCAGAATTTCCGAATAATCTATTTTGCATAGGGTACCGATATGAAAACTGGCAACTTGAAAAAATGGCGAACAATGACCCGCCGCAAAAAAGCGCAAGCGATGGTGGAATTCGCGATGGTGCTACCAGTTCTACTGCTGCTTGTGTTCGGCCTGCTTGAATTCGGGCGTCTGCTTTATGCTTGGATCATCATCGAAAATGCCACCCGTTTCGGCGTGCGCTACGCCACGACCGGTAATTTCGATGCGACCTATTGCCCAACCCCCGGCGACGCCACTTCATGCAGCACAGACGCGCTGGAGGATGCCGCACGGATTCCGTCCATCAAAGATGCCACCACCCAAATCATCGTCGGTTTGCCCTATGACGAGTCGCTGACCAATGCAGACCAGAATTACCTGCACGTCACGGTCTGCTCTACCAGGATCTCCTCCAATGGGTCTCAATATGTCTGGATCGCGCCGGAGATGGAGCAACCGATATATGCCAGTTGCAGTCCCAATGAGGATCCGGGCGGACCACGTGATACAGTAGTTGTTGGCGCCGACTACAATTTTACCTTCATCGTCTTCCCGAGATTGCCCTTCGTAGCCGGCTTTATCCCAATGATCCATCTCGCCTCCTACCGCGAAGGTACGGTGGAGAATTTCCGCGCGACTCGCTCGATTGATACACCGTTGCCGCTGCTCATCCCCACGGTAAACACCAACACGCCCCTCCCCACCAAGACCTTCACGCCCACGCTGACGTTTACGCCGTCGAACACGCCGACACAAACCAATACGCCCACCTCCACACCGACCAAGACGCCGACACGAACGCCGACATCGACCTTTACGCCCTCGAATACGCCGACCAAGACGAATACGCCGACCATTACGTTCACGCCGTCCAAGACGAATACGCCGACCATTACCTTCACGCCCTCCAAGACGTTTACGCCGACCGTTACCTTCACACCGACCTTCACCTTCACGCCCTCCAAGACGTTTACGCCGTCTAACACACCGACGAAGACGTTTACGCCGACCATTACCTTTACACCGTCCAAGACGTTTACGCCCACCATCACCTTCACGCCCTCCAAGACGCCAACGTTCACGCCGTCGAACACACCCAGGCCAACGCGCACGCCAACACCGACATTCACTCCGTCGAATACGCCAACCAAGACCCCGACGCTGGCGCCGCCCACGCCTATCCCGACCAACGCGCCCACCCCGACGCCAACGGTCTGCTTCAACAACTGTTAACCCTGGACGAATCAAACAACTTATGAAACATCGCCGGCAGGAAGAATTACCGGCGATGTTTTTACGTTATAATGAGTGCAGGAACAAAAAAGGAGGTGCCTGACCAATTCAATTCACATGGGAAAGCTAGCGCATGACCTTGAACGGCCCGATAAGCCGGCTTTTGAAACGTGTCCGCCGT
Organism: Anaerolineales bacterium; assembly: GCA_035516425.1. Classification (GTDB taxonomy): domain Bacteria; phylum Chloroflexota; class Anaerolineae; order Anaerolineales; family Villigracilaceae; genus Fen-1038. Next base: position 113,248 of record DATJAH010000025.1, on the reverse strand, counting down.
TCGGCTTTCAAGGTGACGAGGATGAGGGTTCTTCATCGCAAGATGGAGTTAATCTTCCCTCCCTTTGATCCTCTCCCAATGGGATCGGGATTTAAGGGGCGGGCAAGAAAACATCGAAAGTTCAGCGGAAGCCCTCTGGATCAGCCATGATCCAATTTTCTTTCCCTCCAGCAGAGAATTTCGCGGAAAACACCGTGCGGGCAATCGCGCGGACAAAGACGCAAAAAATGGCAAATCGAACGGATATCCGATAAGCGGAATTGGAAATTGGCTTTTAATTACGATTCCCGATTTATCGAATCTCAAAAATAGACTGGAGAATCCCCTATGTGTGGAATCGTTGGATACATCGGGCCGCGTGACGCGACGCCGATCATCCTCAATGGGCTGAAAAGGCTCGAATATCGCGGCTATGACTCGGCTGGATTGGCTGTCTTAAACAGCGGCCGGCTCGAGATCCGAAAAGACGCGGGCAAATTATCGCAATTGGATGAGCTCGTGAGAAAGTCACCGATCAACGGTGCGCCCGGCATCGGGCACACGCGCTGGGCTACTCACGGTGCGCCGTCTGCACGCAACGCACATCCGCATCTCGGCCAGAGCGGGCGCGTGGTGGTAGTGCAGAACGGCATCGTCGAAAATTTTCTGGAGTTAAAGGACGAGTTGACGGCGGAAGGAGTTGCGTTTCAGTCCGATACAGATACCGAAACGATCGTTCTTTTGGTTGAACATTACCTTGCTTCCGGCTCCGACCTGGTAGAGGCGGCGCGCCAAACCTTCCAACAAATCCGGGGAGCCAACGTCGTGGTTTTGATGTCGGCCGACGAGCCAGATAAGATCGTGGCCGCGCGCATCGGCAATGCAGGCGGCGTGGTGCTTGGCCTGGGGCAAAACGAAAACTTTCTTGCAAGCGACCTGCCTGCCATCATGGAACACACACACCAAGTGATGTTCCTCGAATCACGGCAGATGGCGGTAATCGCGCGCGATCAGATTTGCATCGAAACCATCGAAGGCAAACCGATCCAGCCGCAGGTACATACCGTTTCCTGGGACCCGGTCACAGCCGAAAAAGGCGAGTACCGTCACTTCATGCAGAAGGAAATCCATGAACAAGCGCAAGCGCTGACAGATACGCTGGCCGGACGCGTGGACTTTGCGAGGGGCCAGATCCGTTTACCGGATTTGAAGCTCACGAAAGAATTTGCCAATCAAATCGAGAAGATTTACATCACGGCCTGTGGCACGGCTGCCTACGCAGGCATGGTGGGCAAAACCCTGATCGAAAAAATCGCCCGAATTCCGGTGGAAGTGGTGATCGCATCCGAATTTCGCTACAGCGACCCGATCCTGGATGACAAATCCGTCGTGCTGGCCATTTCGCAGTCCGGTGAAACCGCCGACACGCTGGCCGCCATGGAGGAAGCCAGATCCAAGGGCGCAACGCTGTGGAGCATCGTCAACGCCATTGGCTCACAAGCGATGCGCCTCGCCGACGGTTTTATCTCGATGCAAACCGGACCGGAGATCGGCGTGGCGTCCACTAAAGCTTTTACCGCTCCGCTCATTGACCAATACATGCTGGCAATTCTTCTCGCTGATTTGCGCGGCGTCATCCACGAGAAAACGCGTAAAGCCATGGTCGCCGACCTGCGTCTCATCCCGGATTTGGTTGGCCGCACACTGGAACGCGAGGCGGAGATCGAGAAAGTTGCGCATCTGCTAAAGGATGTCCGCGATTGCCTTTATCTCGGACGCGGCATCAACATGCCGATTGCCTATGAAGGTGCATTGAAACTCAAGGAGATCTCCTACATTCATGCGGAGGGGTATCCTGCAGGAGAGATGAAACATGGGCCGATCGCGTTGATCGACCCAACCCTGCCGGTTGTCTGCCTCGCGCCTCAGGACCCCTGGCACGAAAAGATGATCAGCCAAATCCAGCAGGCCAAAGCGCGTGGCGGCACAGTGGTCGCGGTCGCGACCGATGGTGATGAGTTGGTGGCAAGCATGGCCGACCACGTTCTATGGATTCCGGAAGCCCCCTGGATGCTTTCCCCCGCCGTTACGGTCTTGCCATTGCAGATGCTGGCATACCACATCGCCTCGATCCGCGGCCTGGATGTGGATCAACCCAGGAATCTGGCAAAAAGTGTAACTGTTGAATAAGAGGCTCCCGGGCGCAAAAACCCGTCGAGGAGCTTTATTTTCCGCAAAGCTTTTGCCTCGAATCCCATCGACGATCCACAGACTGATCAAAATGCTTCAAGGAGTGGCTGTCGGCGTGGGCGGTACCGCGTACGTTTTGAGTGCGGAAAGATCGTAAGACGGATCGATTTGCACATATTGTTGTTGGATCCAGCAGGGGTCGTTGTACCGCGGATTTCGAACGATCCACCAGCCATCCACGATTCCTTTCCCAAGCAACTGGACGCGCGTCCCGGCCTGAATACTGCTGATGATCTCATAGCTTAGCGCCTTGCCAGTTGGGCCGGACCAACAATACGCGGTGGTGGTCACCAGTGGATTTTGTGGCGTGGCAGTGATGGTTGGCGAGCTGGGCGTATCCGTTAAGGCAGGAAGAGTCGCGGACGGCTGAGGCGCAGATGGCGTCGCGGTGGCCGCGGAGGATTCGGTGGAAACGCCGGCCGGATTCGAAGCTGGATCGCTTGCGGGGATCGGGGTCGGTCTGCGCGCGCCGATGTTACAAGCCAGCGAAGCCAGAATCAAGAACGAACCGGCGAGGCAGATGACAAATTTACGTGGGATCATTTTTTCCTCCAAGGATATTCTGATTATCAGAGATGTTGCCACAATCTGTTACACCGAAAGAAGCGTTCACCCGGAATACCAAGGTTGTCTCTTTGGGTTCCTCAAGAAGAATGCAGTATCCACTTATATCTTTGGCGTTTTGGTCGGCCTCGCCGTTGGTGGTGGATAGAAAATCTGCAATTCATGAAAATCGTAGCCGACATCGATTTGAAGATCCTGTTGAGGCATCCAGCAAGGATCGTGATAGACCGGACCCTCGATCACCCACCAGCCCGGAACACTGCCCTGCCCCAGCAAGATGACACGCGTCCCGGCATGCACCGAGCTCGAGACCTGGAAACCCGGCCCCGGCCCAAGCCAGCAGAGAGTATTTTGAACCACCAATGGATTCTGCGGCGTAGGCACTGGGGAGGCTGTGCCGGTGTCTGTAGGCACAGGCATAAATGTTGCGGTATCAGAAGGCGGAGGAGTTTGCAAGGTGGAGACTTCGGTTTGCATTAAGAATACGGTCGCAGCCAACATCGTCCGTTGCGCACTGGGCGGATTTTCCCCCGCTGGAAATCCGCAAGCCAGCAGGGCCGCAGCCAGCAGGATCCCCGCCACCGCTAAATGTTTAATGCGTCCATCCATGGTTCATCTCCAATCCGATTAAGCGGAATGGACGGAATACTGTATCAAAAACAATACGGGTCAATGGTTTTGCTGCATCCAATCGTGGGCAAAGATTTCGGCCTCCTCGCGTTGGATGCCATCCAAAATCCTCTGGGCGACATGTTCTGCCGAGTCCGGCGGCTGGAAGGAACCTCCATCATCCTCTCCCCAGGCCGCCTCTTCTTTCACCTCATGGATCGTGTTCGCTTCAAAATCAGTGGCGGTTATGTATGGATAGATCACACTGACCACGATACCATCATCCTTCAGCTCTTCTCGCGCCGTCAGGCTGATGGCAGCGAGCGAGCGTTTCAGAGACGAATAAGGACTCATGTTTGGCAGATACATCAATGCGGTTCCCGAACTGACATTGATGATCATCCCCGCCTTCTGCCGGCGCATGATCGGTATCACTTTCTGCATCGCAATCAACGGGCCGACCACATCCAAGTTAAAGATGTGGCGAAATGTTTTAAGGCGAATCTTCTCCACCGGGGCGTCGTAGCCCTGGCCAGCATTGTTAATAAGAATATCAATTCTGCCAAAATGTTCTTTCACCTCGGCAATCATCCTGCGGATTTCCGCGGGCTTCGTCATATCGGCCCGAACGGATAGCGAATCAGGCATTTCCCTGGAAAGGGCGCGCAGTTTATCTTGGGAACGTGCCACCAAAGCTACTTTTGCGCCTTTCTGTGAGGCCAGTCTGGCCGTCGCAAGTCCAATGCCTGCCGACGCGCCGGTAATAATCACAACTTTGTCTGCTATTTGCATGGCTATCAACCGAGCCTTCCATAAGATGTAAGCTAGCGGACATTATAACGCAGGGAAATTTACGCCGCATCATCAATTGCCAAAGATGATATACAATGGAAGAGATCCAAAAATCATGGCCGATGCCGGGCCGCGCAAGTGCCAGCATCCAATCTTTGAAGGTGATCCCGATGACATCAATTTACATTGCCGGACCGTTATTTAATGTGGCGGATCGTTCATACCTGGAGCATATCGCCGAGGTGCTGGAAAAAGCGGGCTTTCAAACCTTCCTGCCCCATCGAGACGTGGGCATCATCCAACAATTAACCTCTGCTGAACGTGCCCGAATTTTCGTCGATGATCTGCGCGCTTTAGAGCAGTATGATATTTGTGTCGCCTTACTCACCGGGCCGGACCACGATTCAGGCACGTGCGCCGAGCTCGGATACTGTTACGCCAAAGGAAAACCTTGCTATGGAATCACCGACGACATTCGCTGGCTCAACAATTTTATTTGGGGTTTGTGCAATAATGGCAGAAATATTGTGAAGTATGTGGAAGATCTTCTCGAAAAGCTCACATAAGGCACAAACTCTTTTCAACATTTCTTCATGACAACGTGATATGATGGGTTTGTCCATCGGTCACAGCAAAGGAGTTCATCTTAATGGAGATCGTTTCCAATGTTCACCTGGTCCCAAACGTCATCGCCAATCCTTATTTGATCATGGATGCTGACGGGATGACCCTGATTGACACGGGATTACCCGGTAGTGCAAGCAAGATTTTTCGTTACCTAGGCAGCTTGAAACGCTCTCCCTCCGACTTGAAACGGATCATCATCACCCACTCCGATATGGACCATGTTGGCAGTTTATCGGCGCTTAAAAAAGCAAGTGGCGCACGAGTCTACGCGAGTGCCATCGAGTCCGAGGCGATGGCACAAGGGAAGCCTTCGCGCCAGCTCAAATCGGGAAGCTCATTTCGGAGATTGTTGATGGGAGTTGCAAGTCGACTGATGAAAGCCGCGCCTATCGCTGCTGACGAAATCTTGACCGAGGGACAGGTCCTGCCAATTCTCGGTGGCCTGCGTGTGCTCGAGACACCCGGGCATACGCCAGGGCATATTTCACTTTTTTCAGCATCGACCGGCATTCTATTCACCGGCGATTCAATTGTGTCGCGCCAGGAGGGCCTGGCTCGTTCCTTGCCGGCCCTGACATGGGATGAGGCCAGGGCAAATGAGTCGGCCCGCAAGCAGGCCGCGCTCGGGGCGCGTATCGTCTGTTCGGGGCATGGGCCAGTGGTCATGGACGCAACTGGTAAATTCCCGATGGTCTAAAATCAATTTTTATTCATGAAATGCAGAATTTCCGTTTCACCGAACCGTATTTTCCAACCCATGGAGGTCGATCATGTCACTCAAGAGTTTCGTTAATGGATTGCTTTTGCTGGCAACCCTGCTGGCGTCATTAGCCATTACTGGCAACGCCCTCGCCTGGTCCGGCTGCGGATCAACTTATACAGTTCAATGGGGGGATACACTGGCCTCGGTGGCCTACAAATGCGGAACCACGGTTGCCGCGATCCGGCAGGCAAATCCCAATCTAAGGTATTGGCTGTATGCTGGCCAAACCATATCGATGCCCGGATACTACGCCAACAACGCTGCTTACAATCCGGCTCCGCAGTACTATACAACCAATTATTATCCGGCCGCGCCGACAGCCCGTACCTATGTGGTTCAATGGGGCGACACAATGCACAAGATTGCAGAACGGATGAACGTCAGCTTAAATGACCTGATTGCAGCCAATCCGCAAATATGGAATCCTAATTGGATATTCTACGGACAAGTAATTAATATTCCCGCGCCTGCACAATACTATACAGTTCAGCGGGGTGACACACTCCAGATTATTGCGGCGCGCTTTGGCACCAGCGTATACAGTTTGGAGACGCTGAATCAACTCTGGAATCCAAACTTGATTTATGCAGGACAGGTGATCCGCGTGTGGTAAACAAAATCGCTAAGCATTGGGCACGCCGCGGCCCCATCTTTTTCAAGAATTTGCATCGAGCACGAAAACACACGACGGTGTGATGCCTGCCCTGATCTTTGAGACTTGACGCGCCGAAGTTTTCGTCATGGCACTGACCAGCGCAACATCCATCTGGCATAATTCAGGGTGCTTGGCGATGATGGCGGCGTACGGACAATGTGCGAAAAAAATACGCGGACCGGCCGCGCCGGCTTCCCAGCGCGCTTGATAATGGCACTCGTTCAACTTGTCAATGATCGCCGCCAGCCGTTTGGCCGTGGGACTATCAAAGGCATCGGCATCGAATTGCACAGCGAGACTTTGTGCGATGGCATTGATCGCCTGAGCCTGTTTTGCAGGAGAACGCCCTCTTAAGAGTTCCCCCAAAATCGCATCGGAGAGAAGCGCTAAATTATCGCCCAAGGATCTCTCCGACAATCCGTACAATTTCGTGGGACGCCCCTGTCCGCCTCTTCGCTTCTGACCGATTAAAGCAATTCTCCCATCTCGCAACATAATGGATAAGTGGTGCCGCACCGTCGCAGCGGACATATTCAGTCCGCGCCCTATCTGTGCGGCCGACGTGATGGGTTGCTTCCTGAAATAGGCGAGGATCTTCTGGCGGGCTGTTATCGCGGGCATAACGCGATTATACTCACAAATGCGTTTATGCAAATATATTTTTACATAATTCCTTTGACTTATTGAGGCGAAGTGCTATAATGAACAGGTTTGTGACAGAAAGACGCCACAGGCAATTTTTGAGGTACATATATGGAATTCCAGAACTACGTTGACGGAAAATGGGTCCGAGGACACAATGGAATTACCTTCGACACGATTAATCCGGCTACGGAGGAGGTCCTCGCCCAGATCCAGGCCGCGGGCATTGCAGACGTAGACTCGGCCGTTGAATCTGCGACAAATGCATTCAAGCGATGGCGCTTGATGTCCGCTCCACTGCGTGGTGAACTCCTGTTTAAAGTCGGAGATATTCTGAAACAAAAGAAAGAAGAACTAGCCTGCCTATTGACTCAAGACATGGGCAAGGTCATTGCAGAAGCGCGTGGCGACGTTCAGGAAGCCATTGACATGGCGTATTACATGGGCGGCGAAGGCAGGAGATTGCTGGGTTATACGGCGCCTGTTGAAATGCCGAACAAATTCGGAATGGCGATGCGTGACCCATCGGGCGTGGTCGGCGTCATTACGCCTTGGAATTTTCCGCTAGCCGTACCATCGTGGAAAATCTTTCCGGCCCTGATTGCCGGCAATACGGTGATCTGGAAGCCATCGCCGGAAACACCGGCCATCTCGGCCGAATTTGTTAAGGTCTTTGAAGAGGCCGGAATTCCCGCTGGCGTATTCAACCTCTTGCTCGCGCCCGGCGCAGAGGTTGCCAAAGCACTGGTCAGTCATCCCGGGATACGCGTGCTTTCATTCACGGGCTCAACCATCACCGGTCGCACCATAGCTCAAGAGGCCGGCAAGCTGAATAAAAAAGTTTCGCTTGAGATGGGCGGCAAGAACGCCATCATCGTTCTGGATGATGCGAATCTGGAACTCGTGACCGATGCGACGCTGTGGGCCGCGTTTGGAACAACGGGCCAACGCTGCACTGCTGCGAGTCGACTCATCGTTCAAAAAGGGATCGCATCCAAACTCAAAGAGGCGCTCCTCGCTCGGACCAGGAAACTGACTCTGGGCAACGGGCTTGATCCTAAAGTGGACGTTGGTCCCGTGATCAATAAAACCGCCTTGACGCGCATTCACAATTACGTCGAGATTGGAAAGAAAGAAGGCGCCCGCGCCTTGGCCGGCGCCTCGATCGTGGACGTAGATGGCAGAGGCTTCTTCTACGCGCCGACCCTGTTTGACGGAGTCCAGCCGGGTTCCACGCTCGAACGAGAAGAAATCTTCGGTCCGGTGTTAGGCATCATCGAAGTCAATTCACTCGAAGAAGCCATTGAAGTCAACAATCGCTCGCAGTATGGACTCTCGACTTCGATCTTTACACAGGATGTCAATCACGCCTTTACCGCAATGCGGGATATTCTTACAGGCTTGGTGTACATCAATCACGGCACGACCGGTGCAGAAATTCAGTTTCCCTTTGGAGGTGTGCGCGGCACCGGCAACGGACACCGCGAGGCAGGACAAGCCGGTTTGGATCTCTTCACCGAATGGAAATCGATTTACGTGGATTATTCCGGCAAGCTGCAGCGCGCGCAGATCGACAATCGAGACGAATGACTTTGACTTGGGAAACATCTTACGCCATCGCTTTGGAATTGAAGCGCTTGCATTCGGATGTGAGCATCGGAAATGTGAGCCTGCGCCAGATTTATGATTGGACTTTGGCACTTCAGGAATTTGAGGATGATCCCGCTCTGTGCAACGATGACATCCTTTCATCAATTTACCAAGAATGGTTCGAGGAGTTAATGAATGACAGATAATAAAGAACTGAATTCGCCGGGCTATGCAATCCCGGACGACCTCCAGCACGCGGTCAGCATTACGACATTGGACCGCCTGTATAACTGGGGTCGCCGCTGGTCGGTTTGGCCGATGATGTTCGGCCTGGCATGCTGCGCCATCGAGATGATCGCCGCGCAAGCCGCGCGGTACGACCTCGCCCGCTTCGGCATGGAAGTGATGCGCCCCAGTCCGCGCCAATCCGACTTGATGATCGTCGCCGGAACCGTCACAAAGAAAATGATTCCAGCCATCGTGCGTCTCTACAACCAGATGCCGGAGCCGAAATATGTCGTGGCGATGGGCGCTTGTGCGTCGGGCGGAGGACCTTTCAAAGAAGGATACAACGTGGTCGCCGGCGTGGACAAATTTGTGCCCGTGGATGTTTACATCCCGGGGTGTCCTCCCACCCCGCAGGCATTGACCGCAGGCTTGATGAAGTTGCAGGAAAAGATCGATAAACAGTCGATTCGCAAAGTGCGCTGGTATCAAAAGGGCTCGGACTCAGCTCTGATTCCGATCCCGGTGCTGGGGCCGGATTTGATGGACCCACGCCGCTATGCAGAGATCAAGCAATTGGCCGCACAGAAACCGGCCGAAAAAGCGACTGAGGCGAAGGAGTAAACATGGCGACACTCGTTTCGGAGATGGTTGACTTGGCTTCGCGCTTTCCCGGTGTTGTCTCCGCTGACACCCGCCCCGGTTACAGCGGCTGGATGGTCAACAAGGATAACTTGGTTGAAGTTGCCACAGCCTTGCGGGATGAATTCGGCTTTGAACTGCTTTCGAACGTCTGTGGTGTGGATTATTTTCCCGACAAGATGGAGGTCGTCTACGAGGCCTATCGAACAACCGGCGGCCCTGGCCTCCGATTCAAAGTGCAAGTTGCGCGGCTCGACCCGATGGAGGTCCCGAGCGTGACGCCGGTCTGGCCTGGCGCGGAATTCCAGGAGCGCGAGATTTGGGATTTGTATGGGATACGATTTACGAATCACCCGGACCTCCGCCGCATCCTGATGTGGGAAGGCTTCGCAGGACATCCGCTCCGTAAAGACTGGCACGAACCGTTCTATGAAGAAGATAACAAGCCCTTGGATAGTCGCTGGCCAAGGGGAAAATACGCCAGCGCGGAAGAGAAGAACATTTATAAGGACAATCTGCAATTCCCGCAAAACTTCGATCCGCAAGAGGTAAGGATTGATGGCGAGGCGCCGCTGTATGATACGTTGCAAAAATATACGACCATTGATGCGGGCATCAAAACCGATCGCGTGATCGTCAATATGGGACCGCAACATCCCTCCACACACGGGGTCTTCCGCGCCGCGGTGGTGCTCGATGGGGAGACCATCGTCAGTTTGAAACCGGTCATGGGTTATCTGCATCGAAACCATGAGAAGATCGGCGAACGCAACACCTTCCTGCAAAACATGCCCTACACCGACCGTCTCGATTACTTCAATTCAATGAGCAACAATTGGGGCTATTCCCTGGCGGTTGAAAAGCTGATGAACATCAAGGTCCCGGAGCGCGCCGAATACCTGCGGGTGATCATGGCAGAACTCAGCCGTATCCAAAATCACCTGATCCTGATCGGAATGCTGCTGAACGACCTCGGGGCATTCTTTACCCCCGCCTTGTACGCCTTCGAGGAACGCGAACTGATCCTGGATATTTTCGAGGCCGCCTCGGGTGCGCGCATGATGTGCAACTATCACCGCTTTGGCGGCGTATCGCGTGACCTGCCGGCCGGTGTGCTGGAAAAAATCAAGGGCCTGGTCGATGAACGCCTGCCGCGCAAAGCGGACGAGTTCGACCGCTTCCTTAGCGAGAACGAAGTGCTGCTCGCGCGCCTGAAAGGCGTGAAGGTGATCGACGCGGATGACGCGGTCAGGTATTCGATCACGGGCCCGGTCCTGCGTGCTTCAGGAGTTCCGTATGATGTCCGGCGCGCGCAGCCCTATGGGATTTACGATCGCTTTGACTTTGACGTGGCCCTGCGTCACAACGGGGATCTTTATGATAACTATCTCATCCGCCTCGATGAGATTCGGCAATCCATCCGGATCGTCCAGCAGGCGGTGAAGCAGATCCCCGAGGGGCCGATCAACTCACAGAAACCCGCCTACCAAGTCCGCGTTCCGGCAGGCGAGGCGTATGGACGCATTGAGGCACCGAAAGGCGAACTCGGTTTTTATGTCGTTTCAACCGGCAAACCCAATCCTTGGCGCTATCACGTGCGCGCTCCATCGTTCGTCAACATCACAGCCCTCGAGAAGATGTGCGTCGGCACCAAGATCGCGGATTTCGTTGCGATCCTCGGCGTGATCGATATTGTTCTTGGCGAGCTTGACCGGTAGAATTGGAGAAGAGACTATGTATGGAAAAGGAATAATCAAAGGTCTCGGCGTAACCCTCAAGCGGTTCGTGGACACCTATCTCGATGATATCGCCTGGTGGGGGCGCCGCTACTACAACCCGGAAGGCATTGCGCATCGTTCCAGCAAAGATGCGCGCGGTGTATTTACGGTGCAGTATCCGGAAGAAAAACTGCCGGTGCCGGAGGAGTTCCGCTACGTGCCTTTCCTGGTGTATGATGAAAAACCGGATGGAAAAAAGGAGATCCGCTGCACCTCCTGTGGGATTTGTGCCAAGGTATGTCCTCCCCAATGCATCTGGATCGTCCGTACCAACGATCCGCAAACGGGACGCCCCGTTCCGGAGCCGGCTGAGTTCTACATTGACGCCGATATCTGCATGAACTGTGGATTCTGCGCCGAGTATTGTCCCTTTGATGCGATCATCATGGATCACGATTACGAGATCGCCTCGTATCAACGCAACGTGTTCAACATGGAAAAACTGCTGAAACCGGCCTCGTATTACAAGAGCATCCGCCCTCTGAATTATGCGCTCAACGAAGAGGCGCGCAAAGCGAAGGAAGCCGCACGCGCCGCAAGAGCCGAAGCCGCTGGTCGATCGTGACTGCTCACCATGACATTTGAATTGATTGGTTAAGAAGAATGGCAAATAAACTTACAAAAGAAACCGTCCTGGCCGCCCTGAGCAAGGTCCAGGAGCCGGAACTGCATCAGGACCTTATCACCCTGAACATGGTCCGCAGCCTGGAGATCACGGGCGACAAAGTTTCGTTCACCATCATGCTCACCACGCCCGCCTGCCCGTTGCGCGGACAGATCGACAAAGAAGCCAAACAGGCAGTGATGTCCCTCGAGGGCGTGAAGTCGGTGGAGGTCAAGTGGGATTCGGACGTTCCCAACGATGGCCGAATGCGCGGACTGGTCAATACGCCGATCCGCAACGCGGTCGCGGTCGGGTCAGGCAAGGGCGGAGTAGGGAAATCAACGGTCGCAGTGAATATCGCGGTGGCGCTCGCACAAAGCGGCGCCCGCGTCGGGTTGATGGACGCTGATATCTATGGCCCAAATATTCCAACCATGCTCGGCGTGGAAAAGCTTCCGCCACCAAAAGGGAATAAACTGAGCCCGGCCGTGGCCTATGATGTCAAAATGATCTCGATGGGACTTCTGGTCAAGCCGGGACAACCCTTGATTTGGCGCGGCCCGATGTTGAACTCGGCCATACGCCAATTCCTGGCCGACGTTGAATGGGGCGAACTCGATTATCTGATCGTGGACCTTCCACCGGGCACAGGCGACGCCGCGTTATCGCTGGCGCAAGCCTTACCATTGAGCGGCGCCATCATCGTGACGCTTCCACAATTGGTGTCGCTCGAGGATGCCAGCCGCGGACTGCAGATGTTCCGCACGCTCGAAGTCCCGATCCTGGGCGTAATCGAAAACATGTCGTATCTCGATCTGCCCGATGGCACGCGCATGGACATTTTCGGATCAGGCGGCGGTGAGCAATTGGCCCAAGCCACACAGAGTCCATTCCTGGGTAAAGTGCCGATCGATCAGAACGTCCGCATCGGTGGTGACAGCGGCAAACCCATTGTGATATCGCATCCCGATTCGCCGGTTGCCAAGTCCCTCCGCGAGATCGCGGAGAGCCTGGCTGCCAAGATCAGCGTGGCGGCACTGGGCGGGAAGAACGAGCTGCCAATCAATATTGTGGAATGAGCAGCCTCATGCAACGGTGACGCGCATTGCCCAAGCGTCAGTCCGTAACCGCGTTCCTGGCGAGCGATATTGGGACTCTGATATTGCTCGCGCTGGCGCGCGTTTTGTTGCAGGTCTTCACCAACGGACAGTACGGTTTTCATCAGGATGAATTAGTCACGATGGATATTGCGAATCGCGGCTTGGCTTGGGGGTATGTTGCCTGGCCGCCGGTCACGCCGTTTCTGGCGCGTATGGCGTTGACCCTGTTTGGTTTATCACCTGTGGGCCTGCGTTCCCTGGCCGTCGTGGCGGAGGGGATCGTGATGCTGCTGACAGGATTGATGATCCGCGATCTGGCTGGCGGCCGGTGGGCGCAGATCCTCGGCGCAGTGGCGGTTGCCACAACGCCCAATTCCATCGTCCAAGGTGGCCTGTTCCAGTATGAGACCCTTGACTATCTATGCTGGGTACTGCTTGCGTTCACAGTCGTCCTTTGGTTGAAATCCGAAAACCCGCGCTGGTGGCTGGCGATCGGTGCAGCCATCGGCTTGGGCATGCTGACGAAATACACCATCGCCTTTTCGGTCACAGGAGTAATCGCCGGCGTTCTTGCCACTCGCAACCGGCAGTATCTGAAGAGCCGCTGGCTGTGGATCGGAGCTTTGTTGGCATTTGTGGTCTGGCTTCCAAATTTGATCTGGCAATTTCAGAACCACTGGATTTCACTTGATTTCCTGGCCAGCATCCATGCCCGCGACGTGCAATCAGGGGAGGCCGGGAGCTTCCTGATCGATCAGATTCTGTTTAATCTGAACCCAGTGATGCTGCTTCTGGTGATCGCCGGGCTGTATGTCTTCCTCTTTTCAAAGGGCGGGCAGCGCTATCGTATGCTGGGCTGGATGTACGTGGCGCCGTTTGCCCTGCTTGCGCTCGCGCAGGGGAATGGCTACTATCTGGCGCCAGCCTACCCGATGCTCGCGGCGGGCGGCGCTGTGTGGTGGGAAGGACGCTTGGCCCGCATATCCAGCCCGCGCGGGGCGCGCGCTTGGCGCTGGGCCACCTGGAGCGTCCTGAGCGTCTTCGCGGCGTTTTTGATCGCCGTTGAACTGCCCATCGCTCCGCTCGGCTCTGCCTGGTGGAGTGTGGTCAGCAAAAGCAACGACCAATTGAAATCAGAGGTCGGCTGGCCCGAACTCGCCCAACAGGTTTCTAAAGCCTACAATGCGCTTCCCGCCAACGAAAGATCCGGTGCGGCGATTCTGGCGGAAAGCTCGGGCGAAATCGGTTCGATTGACCTGTACGGCCCGGCCTACCGCTTGCCAAGAGTCATCAGCGGCTTTGATTCATACTGGGCGTATGGCTATGGAGACCCGCCGCCAACGACGTTGATCGTGGTTGGCGACGACTCAGACTTGTTAAAGGCCTTCCAAGATTGCCGGCTAATTGCCCCAATCACCATGCCATTCAACGTCCAGAACGAAGAAACAATCAATCACAGGGCCATTTACGTCTGTCACGATCTGCGCTATCCTTGGCCCGAATTCTGGTCGCATTTCCAGTATTTTGGCTAGCAGATATGGCTTTTCAGGATTTTGCTACGGTATAATTGCATCCATGCAAACAAATATTATCGGTGTACGTTTCAATAAGATCGGAAAGATCTACCACTTCGACTCCTCTGCCCTACCCGACGTCCAAGCAGGCGAGCACGTCATTGTCGATACCACACGCGGCAAACACCTTGGAGAAGTGGTCACTGTTCTCAAGGAAGCTCCTGCCCCGCCCGAAGGTGGCTGGAAAGCTGTCGAGCGGCGCGCCACGCCGCGCGATCTCCTGCTCCAACAAACCTGGCAGTCCAAACAGACGGAAGCGATGATCAACTGCCGGGCGCGCGCCGCGGAACTCAAACTGCAAGGCGTGAAGATCGTCGCCGCCGAATACAACTATGACGGCACGCGCCTGGCATTTCTCTTCAGCACCGAAAACGAGGAAAAGGCCGACCTGAAATCCCTGAAGAAAGACATGCAGGATATGTATCCAAACACCCACGCCGAATTGCGCCAGATCGGTCCGCGCGATGTAGCGAAAATCCTCGGTGGCATGGGAGCTTGCGGGCTTGAAACGCGTTGCTGCTCAAAGTTCCTGACTGACTTCAGCCCCATCTCCATCAAGATGGCAAAAGAACAGGGCATCTCGCTCACGCCCGAGGAGATCACCGGCATGTGCGGGCGCCTCCGCTGCTGTCTCATCTATGAATACGAGCAGTACGTCGAAGCGCGCAAACAGTTGCCGAGGCGCAACAAACATGTGGTTACGCCGCGCGGCGAAGGCAAGGTGGTCGATGTCATCCCGCTCAGCAATAAAGTCATGGTGCAGTTCGAGGGCGAAGAAGGCAAGTCTTTCGTCGTCACCTTCGATCAAGACGAACTTCAACCATGGGATGAACTGGATGCCCTGCGCCGCAAATCCGAAGCGCCATGCGATCGTCATGAAGGCGGCGGATGCACATGCGGAAAATCAGACAAACAAAAACGAAACTGAGAGTCAAACCGCGGCAGACACCTATGACCGAACAACCTGACAACTGGGAAAACCCTCAAAACATTTTAGTTGTCCTGGCCCATCCGGATGATCCGGAATTCTTTTGCGGCGCAACGCTTGCCCGTTGGGCGCGTGGGGGACACAAGATCACCTATTTTCTTCTGACCTGCGGCGACAAAGGTTTCAATGATGCTACGCCGGCCTCCATGACCACCGAAATGCTATGCCGCATCCGGCACGAAGAGCAGGCGAGCGCCGCCAAAGTCATCGGTGCGCAGGCGGTTCACTGGCTCGACCGGCCAGATGGCTATCTGGTCCCGGATCTGGATTTGCGCCGCGAGGTTTTGCGGGCGATCCGGCGCTACAAGCCGGACATCTTCGTGACATCCGATCCGCAAAATCTGTTTGCCGGCTATGGCATCAACCATCCCGACCATCGTGCCGCGGGTCAGGCCGCCCTCGATGCCGTCTTCCCTGCCCCCGCAAACAAGGCCTACTTCCCAGATCTCCTGCAAGAAGGACTAGGGCTGCACAAGGTTAGCGAAGTATGGGTTACGCTAACCAATCAACCCAATGTAACGCTCGATGTCACCGACACCTGGCCAATTCGATTACAGGCATTGCTGGAACATAGAACACAGATCGGCGATCCTGAGAAATTCAAAGAACGCATGAGGTCTCGCCACACCGAAGATAGCACCGACGAGAATCCGCGTTACGAGGACAAATTCCGGGTCATCAAATACGGGCAATAGAAAAACACCCTGCAACCTTATCTAAAGAAAACGGAGACTGCCATGATTGACTTTATGAGAGAAGCCCGAGCATTGTTTCCATATACTCAAGCCATGCGCCGCGATTTTCACGTTCATCCCGAACTGGGATTCCATGAAGTGCGCACGGGCGGCATCGTTGCAAAGGAACTGGAGGCCCTTGGACTGGAGGTCACCAAAGGCGTTGGAAAAACCGGCGTCGTGGGGCTGCTGGAAGGCTCCCGACCGGGGCCGGTGATCCTGCTCCGTTTCGATATGGATGCCCTGCCCATCATCGAGGAAACCGGCGCCCAGTACGCCTCTCAGAATCAGGGTGTGATGCACGCCTGCGGCCACGACGGTCATACGGCCATGGGTCTGACGGTGGCCAAGATCCTGCAGGCACACCGCGACGAAATAGGCGGCACGATCAAGTTTTGCTTTCAACCGTCAGAGGAAGGATTCAATGGTGAGGAGGTGGGTGGCAACGAAATGATGATTCGGGATGGAGTCCTGGAAGGGCCAAGAGTGGAACGCACGCTTTCGATGCACTTATGGAACGAAAGGCCCGTTGGATGGATCGGTGCTGCAATGGGACCAGTCATGGCCGGAGCAGAATTATTCACGATCAAACTCGTGGGCAGGGGAGGACATGGGGCCGCGCCGCATCTGACGATCGATCCAATCTTGGCGGCCAGTCAAATGGTCACAGCATTGCAAAGCATCACGTCACGGAATGTCGCGCCCCTGCAGTCGGCAGTCGTTAGTGTGACCACGATGCATTCCGGAACCGCCTTCAATGTCATTCCGCAGGACGCGGAACTCACAGGCACGATCCGCACATTTGATCCGGACGTCCGCAAAAAGGTTCTCGAACGATTCGAACAAATCGTGCGCGGCGTGGGCGAGGCGATGGGATGTCAGGTGGAGTTGGATCTCAAGCGTGTCACGCCCGCGGTCATCAATGACGATGCGGTCTCCGCAAGAGTCCAGGAGGCGGCGCGCGAACTGCTGCCCGAATCCACGATTGATACCTCGCCCTACATGACCATGGGTGCAGAAGATATGGCGTTCATGCAGGAGAAAGTCCCGGGATGTTATTTCTTCATCGGCTCGAACAATAAAGAGCGGCACCTCGATTATGGACATCATCACCCCAAGTTTGATTTCGATGAGGAGGCACTGGTACGCGGCACGGCATTGATGGCCGCCGCAGCGATCGATGTATTAAAGAATAAATAAGGGATCATCTGCAGATGAGAGGGTGCGTTTATAGAATGAAGCCTATCCTTGCATTGTCCATGCTTCTGCTAACGGCCTGTGTGCCAGCGGGAGAGATTCAGACAGCCATCCCATCGGAGTCGCCGCTGGCTACTGAAATTCCCAGCACGGCCACCATGGAGCCGTGCGCGTATGTCGAGGCAACGGAAGCTTTGCCCGATGTGACGGCCCAGATCGATCAAGCTATAAAACAGCTTCAGCCGGATGCCAGCGGGCGCGCCGAAGCCTATGGCGAGAATTGTGTGTATGCCAGCAATGGCCAATCCACGTTCAGTGCAATGGAGACGGATTTCTATATCACGATTAATGTGAAGAAACTGCAGGATGACAATGAGCTCGGGGGATGGATCGTCAACACAATGAAAATCATCGAGGCGCTCCCACCCACATCCATCGCCGGACCTCAGGCCGGTTTCGTTGAATTCACCTTCAAGACCCGGGATAATCAGCAGGTCCTGCGCGTTCCGATCGACAAATACAAAAGCCTTCCTCCGGAAACTCAGCCTGCCGACCTGATCCCAGTGCTTTTTCCCAATCCATAATCAACCTCAAACACCGGAAGCGACCGGTCGAGCTCTTGACAAAATCCGTCATCGAATATATATTTAGTTTAGTATCTACTAAACATACTATACAAAATATGATTAAGCAAACAGAGCAGATCAGGAAAGAATTCGCGGAGAGCATGAGTCATATCAGCCACTTCTGGGGATATCCGAAGGGCCTCGGTGCGATTTTCGCCGCGCTGTATCTATCTCCCAAACCGGCTTCGTTGGATGAGCTGGTCCAGCAAAGCGGGTTGACCAAAGGCGCGGTAAGCACCACCGTGCGCTCTCTGGCACGTATGGGGCTTGTCCACCACGCCGCGCGCCTGGGCGACCGCAAAGACTATTACGAGGCTGAGACAGATTTCTATAAAGCCATCCGTGCCCTGTTGAGTGAACGACAACAGAGCCACGAGTTCGACCGGGCGATTCGTTCAGTGGAAATGACGCGCAATCAGTTGAGAGATCTGAAGGGCAGCATGGACGAGCCAGAGCGGAAATTCCTTTTGGAAAGAGTCCAGGCCCTCCAGGATTTCTTTGAGGCCATCGACCGCCTGGCGCGCACGGTGGCCCGGCTCGATACTCTGGGCACCGGTACCCTGGAGAGTATCCTAAAAATCCTCCGATAGGCAACGAAATGAAAGCTGCAATTACGGGTGCGTTTTCATATACGGGAAAATACATCGCTCGACGCCTGCTGGCGCGCGGTGAGGAAGTGATCACATTGACCGGTCATCCGAATCGCCCCGATCCCTTCAGCGGAAAAGTCAGCGCATTACCGTTAAGCTTCGATGACGAAAATGGCTTGATTCATTCACTCACAGGCGCAGAGATTTTGGTCAACACCTACTGGGTACGATTCGATCGGGGCGCAAACACCCAGCCGCGCGCCGTTGAGAACACGCGCCGATTAATCCAGGCCGCCTCGAGGGCTGGCGTGAAACGCATCGTCCACATCAGTATCACCAACCCCTCGGAAGATTCACGGCTACCCTACTTTTGGGGTAAGGCCGCCAACGAAAAAGCAGTGATCGAATCGGGGATCTCCTACGCAATCCTGCGTCCGACAGTCTTGGTCGGCACAGAGGATATTCTCATCAACAATATCGCATTTCTGCTCAGGCGATTGCCGCTCTTCGCCCTGCCGGGTGACGGTCAATACCGCCTGCAGCCCGTGTATGTGGAAGACCTGGCAGATCTTGTCGTGGATGCCATCTATCGGAGAGATGATTTCCTGGTGGATGCCGTCGGACCCGACATCTTCACATTCAAGGAGATGGTCGAATTGATTGGCGAGAAGATCGGTGCGAGGCGGCCCATGATCCCGGTTCCACCGCGCCTGGCGCTGATGGCCTCCCAACTGCTAAGTCTATTCCTTGGCGACGTTTTGCTCACCTCGGAAGAAATAGATGGCTTGATGGCAAATCTTCTGGTTTCCAACGGGCCGCCGCGCGGCACCACCCATCTGGCCGATTGGCTAGACGCCAATAAAGAAAGTGTGGGAATACGATACTCCTCAGAGATTAAGCGCCATTATTAGAAAAGTCTCCAGATGATCCACCCCGATACAGAGCGGCCGGAAGGGCCCAAGTGAGCTCAACGATCACACATGAACTGCCACAGTCCCCGGGCACTTCGGATTGTCAATGCACCCGTAATACAGCTGACCCATTAGGGATCCAGAACGGTGCGTGCGCAACACCATCATCTTGCCGCAGACCGGGCACATAGGTACTGAGTCCTCCAAAGAATCGGATGCGCCTTGGCCGCGCGCCTGGCGGGCTTTGGTAACGGCTAGTTGGAACAGCGAAATTAGATCCGAGACTTCAAAACTATCGCTGGAAGGGATATGCACCAGGGGCAAGCCGGCGGTCAAAAACAAATCCTCCATGAATTGATCGCTGGCCCGCGTCTCATCCCTGCCGATCGGCCTGACGAGTTCCACGCCGATGGCAGGCCTGAATGTTTTTGAATCGCACAGCAGGAAATCCACGTGCTTGCGGAAAATCTTGTTGAAAAAGTGAACATTTTCGTTGGGACGGATGATATAGAAAAGTTCATTCAAGGAGACTTTCGAGTAGATCACGTAGCGTTCGGCAACCATTTTCTTCAAGGCGCGAAAAAGCGCCGCCTCCGGCGCGGAAAGAAACGGTTCGCGCAAACGAAACGGAAGCTCTTCCCTGGTCTGATCCCCATTCTTCGGTATGGACGTAGAATAATCTGCCATTAATTCTTCCCTTAAAGGAACCTTAAAGAAATTATAGAACAAAGATGCCAAAAACGCAACAGGAAAATATTCAATGCAGAATCTTTTCGAGCAACTCCCCTTCTTCTTCAGCAGTCCTCACATCGCCATCCAACCACGCAGCTCTTAGTTGCCGCAGGATGGTTTGATATTTTGGCCCCGGTTCGAGGCCAAGTCTCTTGAGCTCATGCCCGGTGGTTCTGGGCTTTACCAGGCGCCATTGCATAACATATTTCTCCAACATTTGCCGCGATTTGCCGCGGCGGGCGGCGAGGCAAACCGCACAGACGGAAATCAATGGAAACTCTTCCAATTGCAGAACACACTGGCTTGGTCTCAGCTTCGCAATGGTGGGCAGATCAGCCCAAAGTCTCGACGATGCGCGAAGCGATTCCAGCAGCGGCGCGGTGAAATGCAGGCGTTTGTTCAAGGACACGATCTCCCTGTTGGATAAAGCCATCAACCACAGATTCCAGCGCAGATCGTGAAGGGTGATGCTTGACGAGGCGATATCCAACCATGCGGGATAAACGTCGGAGGTCGATTCGAAACGCCTACGCGTGGATTTATCAAAACGCAATGCAGGATGGATCAGCGTGAGCAAATTCAGTTCATCCAGGCGCCCCAGCATGGACTCGGCATTGGGTTCGTCAAGGACCAGATCCAATTCGTGGCGAATCCGCTGAGCGGAGAGTTTTTCAAGCAGGTCACAGGCATGGGGAATGAGAGCCAGCGTCTCCTGTGCCATTTTGAAGCCATAACGCTGTTCATATCGAACAGCCCGAACCATGCGCGTTGGATCGTCAATGAACGAGCGCGAATGGAGGACGCGGACCAAGCCGAGTTGAAGGTCATCCAAGCCCCCAAGTTCATCCAGCAGTTCGCCAAAGCGATTCCCATCCAGACGCACGGCAAGTGCATTTATGGTGAAATCGCGGCGGTGAAGGTCATCGCCGATACTGCCCATTTTGACGATTGGCAATGCCGCCGGGCGCCGGTAAATCTCAGAGCGGGCGGAAACGAAATCAATGGACGAACCGCTGGCCGTCGTCCATTTCGCGGTTCGGAAGCTGGGATGAGCGGTCACTTTACCGCCATATTTTCGAGCAAGAAAATCCGCCAACTTGGGCGCATCTCCTTCAATGACCAGATCGAAGTCGAGGCCGGGATGACCCAGCAACAGGTCGCGGACAAAGCCGCCGACCAGGTAGATGGGCAATTTCAAAGCCGAAGCCTCCTCCGCAACGCGATGAACTAAATCCAATTGAGAAGGCGGAATTTCCTTTCGCAGAAGATCGGAAACGTTGTTTTGCACTCCGTAATTTTATCCCGGAAATCGTGTATAATGGGCGCCATCATGCTAAGCCTGTTACGGTCCCCGCGTTTGCTAAAATCCCTCCGGTCTGGATAGGTTTGGTTCATCGTGTCAACGAGCGGCTCCCAGACTGGCGAGCCGTTTTTGTTTTCAGGTCAAGAGATATGATTAGAATCCTTGTTCAACGAAGTGAGGCCAGCAGAGGAAGCTTGGGAGCACGATCACTGTGAAAGATTCGGATGGATGCAAGATGAAACCGAAGAAAGAAATATAGGTTGCATGGACATTCAGAATAACTGGCTTTGCTCCCCGCGTTATGCAAAGTCTATTCAGGAGAACAAATTTCATGAAGGTTAGCGTTTTTGGCGGATCACAACCCAAGCAAGGTTCGAAGCCTTATGCCGAGGCGCAAGAGCTGGGGAAGTTATTGGCCCAGCGCAATCATATTGTATTGACCGGCGGCTACATCGGCACGATGGAGGCGGTATCGCGCGGCGCCGCGGAAGCCGGCGGACACGTGATCGGCGTGACATGCGAAGATATCGAACAGTGGAGGCCGCTTGGCGCCAATGCCTGGGTCAAAGAGGAATGGCGCAAGAAAACACTGATGGAACGGCTGCAGGCCCTGATCGAAGGCGGTGAGGCGGCGCTCGCCCTGCCTGGTGGACCCGGCACCCTGACGGAAATTTCGTTGACATGGAATCTCATGATCATCGGTTCGCTGCACCGAAGACCGCTGATCCTGATTGGGAGCGGCTGGCAGAACGTCCTCAATCAGGTTTACCAATCGTTGAATGAATATGTCTCCCCCTCGCAAAGAGAGTTGGTACAATTTGCGCCGGATGTGAGAGCTGCCGTGAAACAGTTGGACTCGAAATAAACATATATTGTACCCTTGGGAGGAACACCTTCGCAAGGACAAGGCAGAGAGGAAAAAATGGCTGAAGACAAATTACCCACCAGGGCTGAAGATTTTGCGGAGTGGTACAACCAGCTCGTACTCAGAGCGGAACTTGCCGATTACGCGCCTGTGCGTGGCTGCATGGTCGTACGGCCTTACGGCTGGACGCTCTGGGAGAACATGACCGCCGCACTCGACCGAAGATTCAAAGAAACAGGACACGTCAATGCCGCATTCCCAATTTTGATTCCCATGTCGTTCTTTGAAAAGGAAAAGGAGCACGTGGAAGGCTTCTCACCCGAGCTCGCCGTGGTCACGCACGGCGGCGGAGAAAAGTTGGAAGAACCTCTGGTGGTGCGGCCCACTTCTGAAACCATCATCGGGTATATGTATTCCAAATGGATTAAATCGTGGCGCGATCTGCCCGTTTTGATCAATCAATGGGGTTCGGTTTTGCGCTGGGAATTGCGCACCAAACTCTTCCTCCGCACCGCCGAGTTCTATTGGCAGGAAGGTCACACGGCGCACGCCACCGATCAAGAGGCCATGGAAGAAACGTATCGCATTCTCGACCAGTACGCGGACTTCGCCATCAACGACGCCGCTGTACCGGTCATCAAGGGCGTGAAGAGCGAAACCGAAAAATTTGCAGGTGCGGTGATGTCCACCAGCATCGAGGGCATGATGCAGGATATGCGCGCACTGCAATGTGGCACCTCGCACTTCTTCGGCCACAACTTTGCCAAGGCATTCGAGATTCAATATCTGGACAAGAGCAATTCCTTGCAATATTGCTCCACCACCTCCTGGGGTCTCTCGACCCGCATGGTCGGGGCGATCATCATGACGCATGGAGACGATCAAGGATTGATCCTGCCACCACGGCTTGCGCCGGTTCAGTCCGTCATCGTGCCAATCTATAAGAACGAGGCCGAGAAAAGCAAAGTCATGGACGTTGCGAATCAGGTCTTTGTTGAACTCAAGGCCGCAGGGATTCGAATCAAGATGGATGATCGCGAAGAAGTGACTCCGGGATTCAAATACAATGACTGGGAAATGCGCGGGGTGCCCCTGCGCGTCGAGGTCGGCCCCAGGGACGTGGAAAAAGGATCGGTTGCGCTTGCCCGCCGCGATGTCGCGGGAAGGGACGGCAAGTCTTTCGTCACACAGACAAATCTGGCGGCGACGGTCCACGGGCTTTTGTCCGAGATCCAGTCATCGCTCCTCGAGCGTGCCACCGAATTCCGCGACAGCCACATCTTTGATCCGAAGAGCTATGACGAGTTGAAAGGCGTTGTGCAAAATGGCTGGGCGTTCTCGTGGTGGTGCGGCAGCAAGGACTGCGAGGCAAAGGTTAAAGAAGATACGAGAGCCACCACCCGATGCATTCCTTTCGACCAGCCCGGCGGCACAGGAAAGTGCATCGTGTGCGGCGAAAGGGCCGAAAAGAAAGTCTATTTCGCCCGCGCCTATTAATTCTCGTTTTGCGAAGTACGCTTCATGTGGCTATAATCCATCAATCGTAATTCGTCATGCCTGCCATTGACCTGACTCGCCTTCGCAAACAATGTTCACGTCTCGCCGATTTTTTCTACCTGCCGGATGAATTCCTCCGACATTTGCACGAGATGCTTGATTTTTACGTTGACCGCACCATGCGCGCCCAACCGGCCATTGCACCTTCCGCGAATCTGCCTTCCTATCACACGCCCGCCGCGATCCTAAAACAGATCGAACAGGAGATCCACCGCCCAGCCAGCGAGCACGCCGATGCTGCTTTGGAACTGGCCGATCGCCTTTGGGACGAGGGTTATCTCGAAATGCGTCTGCTCGCCGCGTTCCTACTTGGGCGAATTCCTCCACAGGAAGAACGATTGCTGGCGCGCCTGACCGCCTGGACCAGTCAGACGTACGATCCCGGCTTACGTTCCAAATTGCTGGACAATGGCTTGGCGCGCATGAGAAAGGAAACGCCGGATCAATTCCTCGAACTAGTCGGTGAATGGCTTCGACCCGAACGGAGTCGCTTATGGTCGAACGGCGTTCAAGCCGCCAGGTCCGCCGTGTCAGACCCGTCCTTCGTCAATCTTCCGCCCTTGCTCAAGGTGCTGGAACCTGTCATGCAAGCCGCACCGGCAAAGTTGCAAAATGAGATCGAAGAGTTTGTGTTGGCGCTGTATAAAGTCTCGCCCACGGAAACGATCTATTTCCTTCGTCAGGTGTTGACCCTCTCAAACGACCCCATGACGGCAATTACCTTCAGACGCATTTCTGCCTCATTTCCAAGCGATTTGAAAGAAGGAATACGCGAGCTCATCCGCGCCAAACCGTTATCGGCAACATAAAGACACGCCTTGTCATCAAAGGAGCAAGTTATGCTTAACTTCATAAATGCCGTCCTTGGAGGAGCGCTGCTGGTTGCGGGGCGCAGGTTGTTCTGGTTATTCGTAGGCGTAATTGGATTTCTCATCGGCGTTCAAGTTGCGACGCGCTTCTTTCACGGCTCGGAATCGACAACTCTTATTGCCGGACTCGTTCTCGGCGCGGTCTTTGCCGTTCTTGCCATTTTCGTCGAAACGCTCGCGATGGGCATCGCAGGATTTCTCGGCGGCGGATATATTCTTTTGAGCCTTGCCGGTTTGTTCGGCCTCGACAAAGGTCTCACGATGTGGATCGTCTTTATTATCGGCGGCATTATCGGCGCGGTGCTGATCGCGTCGCTGTTCGACTGGGCACTCATCGTCATTTCATCGCTGGCCGGCTCGTCCATGGTCGTCAATGCTTTTCGCTTTGGACGACTAACAGCAGCACTGATATTTATCGTTCTGCTCCTCATCGGCATCGCAATCCAAGCTTCCACATTAAGCAACGAAAAACGGGCAGGGCGAAGACATGCTTGACGCCCGCCGAATTATGTATTTGCACGGGCTGGACTCGAATAGCCAGACCTATAAGGCGGCGATACTTCGCGGCAGATATCCTGATTTGATTACGCCCGACTTTAGCGGCTCACTCGAGGAACGCATGAAACAGCTTGATCCGATTCTAGGAAACGGCTCCAACTGGACCTTGGTCGGCTCTTCCTACGGAGGCTTGATGGCCGCCCTGTTCGCGACCCAACATCCCAGCCAAGTCCGCAAACTGATTCTGCTCGCACCGGCGTTGATGCTTCCTGCATTTGCTGAACGTCTTCCAGAACCGATTGATGTTCCAACCATCATCATTCAGGGCAGACAGGATACTGTGGTACCAGTCAATATCAATAAACCGCTGGCCGTAAAAGTATTTCGCGATCTGGATTACCGCCTTGTGGATGACGATCATCGCCTCCACAAAGCCGCCGAGGCACTGGATTGGAAATCACTGATTGAGTGATTTCTATTTGCCTTGGCAGGTATTTAGCAGTATATTTAGCCCAATTTTTCGCCAAAGGAGAGAGATATGTCCAAGAGCAAACCGCAATTGGATGGTGAAGTCTATTACCCATCCAACGAAGTCGTAGAGCAGGCACGGCTTAAAGACTGGGATGAGATGGCCGAAAAAGCTCGCAAGGATCCGCAGGCATTTTGGGCGGCAGAAGCGGAAGAGCTGGAGTGGTTCAAAAAGTGGGACAAGGTCCTTGATGATTCAAAAAAGCCCTTCTTCCAATGGTTCGTGGGAGCCAAAACCAATGTTGTGCACAATGCGATCGACCGACACCTCAAAACATATCGAAAAAATAAACTGGCGCTCGTCTGGGAGAGCGAAGATGGAAGGACGGAACGCACTTTTTCGTACTTCCTGCTCAACCGAGAAGTCAGCCGCTTTGCCAATATTATCAAGGCCATGGGCGTTCAAAAAGGCGACCGCGTTACGATCTACATGGGACGCATTCCCGAAATCGTTTTTGCGATGCTGGCCTGTGCCAAGATTGGAGCGATTCATTCCGTGGTCTTCGGCGGTTTCAGCGTAGACGCCTTGCAGGGACGCATTGATGACAGCCGTTCAAAGCTGGTCATCACCTGCGACGGCGCGTTTCAAAATGGGAAGATCGTCGAGCTGAAGCGAACGGTGGATGAGGCGGTCAAACGCTGCCCGTCGGTGGAGAACGTGATCGTCGTGAAGCGCGTGGGGCATGAAGTTCCGATGGAAGTCAGCCGCGATCACTGGTATCACGATCTGCTCGCGCTCCCCATAGCAAACGGCAAATGCGCCACTGAAGTCCTGGATGCGGAAGATCCGCTCTACATCCTGTACACATCCGGTTCGACCGGCAAACCCAAGGCCATCGTACATACGCACGGCGGTTACATGGTTGGGACCTATGCAACACTGAAATATGTTTTCGATGTCAATGACGAGGACCGCTATTGGTGTGCGGCCGACCCCGGCTGGGTGACCGGACATTCCTACATTGTTTACGGTCCATTGCTCAACGGTGCGACTTCGTTCATGTCAGAAGCCGGGCCGGCCTATCCATATCCGAATCGCATCTGGCAACAAGTCGAACGATACGGCATCACGATCCTTTACACGGCGCCGACCGCCATCCGCGGGCTGATGCGCTTCGGTGAAGCATGGCCCAACAAACACGATCTTTCTTCGCTGCGATTGCTTGGAAGCGTGGGCGAGCCAATCAACCCGGAAGCATGGAAATGGTATTACCGCGTGATCGGCAAGGAGAAATGCCCCATCATGGATACCTGGTGGCAGACGGAGACCGGCATGTTCATGATTACGCCGACGCCGACGGTGCCGCTCAAACCGGGTTCAGGGACGCGTCCGTTCTTTGGGCAGGAGGCGGAGGTGCTCGACGAAAGCGGCCAGCCCGTCGCTGACGATACGGAAGGTTATCTCGTGCTAAAGAATCCGTGGCCATCCATGCTGCGGACTATCTACGGCGACCCGGATCGTTACGTGAATCAGTACTGGAGCAAATATCCCGGAAAGTACTTGACTGGCGATTCCGCCAAGCGCGATAAAGACGGCTATTTCTGGATCATCGGCCGCGTGGACGATGTGATCAAGGTCTCCGGTCATCGGCTTGGAACCGCGGAAATCGAATCGGCACTGGTGAGTCATCATGCAGTGGCGGAAGCGGCGGCGATCGGATTACCGCATGAAGTCAAAGGACAGGCGATTCACACCTTTGTGTTGTTGCGCGCCGGATTCACGCCTTCACCGGAACTTGCAGAAGAATTGCGGCAGCACGTTGCGGCCCACATGGGACCGATCGCACGCCCCGAAGACGTCAAGTTTGTGGATAAATTGCCGAAGACCCGTTCCGGCAAAATCATGCGCCGCGTGTTGAAGGCGCGCGCACAAGGCCTGCCCGAAGGCGACGTCAGCACCCTGGAAGAATAAGTCCTTAAGGGCTAATCCAGAGCGTGGCAAATCCGAGCTTCCCAGACCTCGGATTTCCATCCAAAACCAGTTGGAATGGGATGTTTCCTGCTGAAGGATGGCCCCGACAACATTGCTATGGTTTTATAACAAAATTGTTAGTTCGCAAAACTTACATTAATGTATAATGTAACAAATATGGCTGGTGATGAATATCTCCGCAGGATCCTGCAATGGCGCAAGGACATGGATGCCAATTTACGCCGTGAGAATGATTTGCTAGCGATGGAAGGGGTGTTTTGGCTGAAAAAGGGCAGGAACACCCTTGGCTCGTCCCGCGATTCCGACATCATTTTCCCCAAGCATGCGCCTCGTCTGCTGGGCGCGCTCGAGCTGGACGACGCATCCGTCGTCACTTTGCATCTGGACTACGGCCAGAGCGCTCTGTTGAACGGCCAGCCCATTCAGGCTTCCACCGTACTGAAACATGATCAGGAAGACTGTCCCAGCGTTGCCAAGTTCGGAGATCTCTCTATCGTGGTCTTTCATCGCGGGGACAAGGTCGGGATTCGGCTCTGGGATAACGCGCGTTCACGCACCTATCCGCCGCGTGCCTGGTTCCCGATCGATGAGGGATTTCGCGTTAGTGCACAATATACGCCGTATCCAATCGCAACGAAGGTCAAGGTGCCCAATGTCCTCGGCGAAATCGAGGACGACTATGTACAGGGTTTTGTCTCCTTCAAGTTCCAGGGCAGGGCCTGCAGGCTCGACGCGGCCGAACTCGAGGATGCCAGCCTTTCTTTTCACTTCCAAGATCTGACCAATAGTCATCAAACATACCCAAACGGACGATATCTCAATACCGAACCCATGGGCAAGGATGGGCAGGTCTTTCTCGATTTCAACCAGGCGTATAACCCGCCATCGGCCTTCACCCAGTACGCCCTCTGCACCTTTGCTCCAGAGTTAAATCATCTCAAAGTGCCGGTTGAGGCGGGTGAACTCTATACAGTGCACAAGTAAATTCGTGAAGGCTTGCCTTGAACACGTCCGCTAATCAGTACCTCCGCGATCTTCTGCAATGGCGCAAAGATATGGACGCCGACTTACGCCGCGAGAACAACTGGCTCGCAGCAGCGGGTCTTTTCTGGCTCAAGAAAGGGACGAATACCTTTGGTTCCTCCCGCGATTGCGACATTGTCTTTCCCAAGCAGGCGCCGCGGCTGCTCGGCGCGTTCGAATTTGATGGGACATCCGTCGTGACCTTGCATTTTGACGTTGGTCAGAGTGCAGAGTTGAACGGCCAGCCGATCCAGACCGCAACGGTGCTCAAACATGACCTGCAGGACTCACCCAGCTTCGTGAAGTTCGGAAATCTCTGCATTGCGGTCATCCACCGAGCAGACCGCGTCGGCATTCGTCTGTGGGATAACACGCGTGAAGAGCGGCGCACCTTTCCGCCCCGCAGCTGGTTCCCCATCGATGAAAAGTACCGCATCTCTGCGCTGTATACTCCTTATCCGGTGCCCGTGAAAGTCAAGACATTCAATGCCTTCGGTGTCTGGGAGGAGAACTACATGCAGGGCTACGTCTCCTTCAACCTCGGAGGCAGAACGTATAACCTGGATACGAGCGATCTCAAGGATGGCGGCCTGTATATCCAGTTTACCGACCCGACGAATGGCGAAACAACATATCCCAAGGGGCGTTATCACTACACGGAAGCCGTCCAGGAAGATGGCCGGGTCTTTCTGGATTTCAATAAGGTTTTCAATCCACCCAGTGCTTTCACGGACTTTGCCACCTGCACTTTCCCGCCAAATCAAAATGACGTCAGCATACCCATTGAGGCTGGTGAAACGTACTCAGCTCATCGGCCCCTATAAAACATAACTGCGGGATTGCCTCGCAGTTTTGTTATCCCCCGGCAAGTTTGATCAATGCGGGCGGAACCCAGAAGTTCCCGTACCCCAAAAAACCCGCCCCTAGCGATGCCAACAAGATCAACACGCCAAAAGCCACTAATATGCGGTCGCGGCGATGATAGGTCAGCTGGTCGAGCCAGGTGCGCGGACCTACGCCGAAGGCGCGCAAGTCCATCGCATCAATGATATCTTCGCTTCCGATAATGGCATGAATTGTCACCGGCACCATCAATGGTCCAAGTTTGCGAACCTGCTCGATTAGTCCGCCTTTGATCTTTTCAAGTTCATAGCCGCGGGCGCGCTGGGCATCCATCGTGAGTTGAAAATCGCGCCCAAAGGTTGGGATGAAACGCATGGTCAAATCCATAGCATAGGCAATCTTGTCGTTCATGCGCAGACCTTTGAACGTGATTCCATACAGGGCCGGGTTGAGCGAATACGGAATCAGGATGGTCATGATGGCAATTGAAAAGACGCGCACAAATTGGCTGACGGCAAAGAAGGCACGCTCCACCGTGACGTCTAGTGTGGGTGTCCAGCCGAGGATGGAAAAGGACGCTTTGAATTGCCGGATGAGGTGTTCCTGCTTATACAGTTCAACTCCGCCGCGTCCGGTGAGAAATGTCAGGATGGCGTAAAAGGTCACGAAGCCGATGATGAAGATGAATGCGCGCCGCATTTCGAACCATTTAACCCCCGATGTAAAAAGCACGACCAGCGCGATCACAAAAAACGGGAGAAGAAAGCGCACATCCCAGAAGGCAAGAGTGGAAACAAGAAAGCATAAATAGAATATGATCCAGGAGCTTGGATTGAACCACTGGATCAAGGATTTATCCCGTTTCCGATAGCGCCAGGCAACAAGCATAGGTTTCGGCGGTCAGTGGCCAGCAGCCAGCAAAGGGCTGCTGGTCACTTCTCCGTGCCAACTGACTGCTGAATCAGCGGCCCGACTGCCTTTGCACAGCCGCATACGCCGCCACCAGCAGGGGCACAAGAATCGCGGCAAAGATCAGGTTCGGACCTGCCGCGGGCAGGAATTCTCCCACCACTGCCGCGGCGAGACTGAAGCCGTTGATGAAGATATCCGAAAGCGCCGCAAAGAGGATGCCAAGGATATTCCCCAGCATGCCCCATGTCACGGCCGCAGCGACGTCTTCATTGCTGGCAAAGCCAAAGCGCACCACCAGTACCAGCACCAAACCGATCAAGATCGCGATGCCGGCAAAAATCGAGACGGGCTCCTCAGCCGCAAAATAGAAGCCATTGGTCACATCCCGATTCAGGAAGAACAAGGCAACCGCCAAAACCGCCAGTATGCCGCTCACCCACAGCACCGTATCCATGCTGCGCTTTTTATCCTTGAAGAGCATCGCCATGCCAGCGATGAAACCCACGAGGCCGTTGCCGATGCTCCACTGCGGGGAAAGCCCGAAGCCGGTCAATGCATCGCCGAAGATGTTGCCCACGGCGCCGCTGAAAAATCCAACAACCGGGCCGAAGGCATAGCCGAAGAACATCGGGATCGCAATTGCGGGCCGCAGGGCCACTTGACTTAATGAGGGCACGAAAAAGACCGTGCCGTTGAACAGCCATGAGAACACGGCATACAGCGCCGCGCCGATGGCCATCCAAACCACTTCACGCGTGCCGACTTCCCAGGCCTTGTTATCGCGGGTGAAGAGGTAGACGGCGAATGCGATCAACAAGCCAAGGATCACAAACACGAAGCGCAGCAGCAGCGTCGGTTGATCCACTTGAAAATTGAACGGGCCGAAGTTGTTCTTGCTGGCTCCAAAGACAAACATGATGATCCCGAAGATCGCCAGGACCACCAGCAACGAAATCAGAACGTTCGTAAGCTTCTTGTCCATCTTCATTCTCTCCTTTTGGGTTTAGACATGCGCCAGCGCCTCGGCCCGCATGAAACGTCCAGTCTGCGGAAAACGCTTCAAGTTCAGCGCAAGAAGCGACGAGGGCACAAGGCGGCAGGCTTCGAGCCGATTGAGGTCGCGCAGTACCTCCTGCGGTTTGCCATCCGCCACAAGCCGACCTTCCGCGATCAACAAGACGCGGTTGGCATAAATCACAGCCAGGTCGACATCGTGGGTAATAAAAAGGATCGCTTCAAAACCGGGCATCTGCAGGATGGAGTCCATGAAGTTCATGTAGTTCTGATAATCCTGCCCGGCGGTTGGCTCGTCCATCACCAGGATGCGCGAACGCATGGCGAGGATGGCGGCAATACTGACGCGCTTTTGCTGGCCGAACGACAAAGCCAGCGGTGGGTCCTGCTCTTTATCGGAAAGGTTCACAATCTTCAGCGCCGTTTTCACCTCCTGATCAATCTGATCCTTGGAATGCTTCATGTTCGACGGCCCAAATGCCAGCTCCTCACGCACCGTCGGCGCAAACAGCATATGACTGGGGCTTTGAAAAACATAACCGAGCGTATTCGCAATTTGAGCTACGCTTAGATCTCTCGTGTCTCTTCCGTTCACCAGGACGCGGCCCTCTTTTGGCTTGAGCAATCCGATCGCGTGTTTGACAAACGTGGTCTTGCCGGCACCGTTGGGTCCCAACACCGCAATGACGTCACCCCGATTGATCTCCAGGTTCAATCCATGCAGGATTTCGCTATCCGGTTCATAACCGAAGGCGACGTTCTCGAACTTGACCAGCGTCTGGTCTCGCTCTGGCCAGGACTTTGAATCGGAGGCGCTTGGGAGGATGCGCATCTCCGCCGGGGCCTGATCCAGTTTCGCACATTCGACGATATCTTCAGCTGGTAATTTGACTTCGTGATAATTCACTACCTTGGATAACCCCCTGAGCACGCCCAAGTAACGGACTTGCCCCCCGTCCATAAACATGACGCGATCTGGATGAATACGCAGTACATCTTCCACGCGATGCTCAACCATTAGAACAGTCATGCCCTCATCGGCCAGCTTGCGCACCATGTCCAACGAATCCTGCGCGCTGGCTGGGTCAAGGCTGGCCAGAGGTTCGTCGAGCAACAAGATGTTCGGACGCATGGCAAGTACGCCGGCCAGGGCCACTTTCTGTTTCTCACCGCCCGAAAGATT
Organism: Anaerolineales bacterium; assembly: GCA_035516425.1. Lineage (GTDB taxonomy): Bacteria > Chloroflexota > Anaerolineae > Anaerolineales > Villigracilaceae > Fen-1038. The sequence goes on along the minus strand of DATJAH010000025.1, from coordinate 80,548 downwards.
AAATGTGTCGCGATCGCGCAAGTCGGATATCTTCAAAAAGTCAAGCGCCGCATCCGCCCGTTCAATGATTTCCTGGCGCGGCAAGCCAAGGTTCTCCAATCCAAAGGCAACTTCATTCAAAACTTTGGTGCCGAGGATCTGACGTTCGGGGTCTTGTAAAACAGTTCCAACGCTCTGCGAAATCTGAGCAAGTTTCCAGGTAGAAGTGTCTTCGCCGAAGATCAGCACCCGGCCCGAAAGTTCCCCTTTGTAGCTCCGCGGGATCAGGCCGTTCACAGCACGGATCAAGGTGGTCTTGCCGCAGCCGCTGGCACCGGCGATCAACAAAATCTCGCCTTTGTCAGCACTGAAGGAAATGTTGTCGATCGCCACAACAGCACGGTCGCGGTAGCGAAAGGAAAGGTCTTCTATCCTAAGCGGAGATTCAGCCATGATATTTATAATTACGGAGCAATCGCATCGATACGATCGCCAACTTTAACATGCAGCTTGAGCGCCGCGTTTCCATTCACCACCGATACAATCAAATTTCCGGTACTGCCCAACAATGCAACCACTTCCCCCTCTCGACGCTCGCCAAACGTATTGACCATGCCTTGAATTTCGATTCCATTCAAGGCGACCTTGATCGCCTCTTTATGCTGGATCGCAGCGCCCAAGTCCTCGATACGAATGTTCGAGGCGACATTCCCAAAATGGTCAATATGGATGATTTCGCCGCGCCAGCCGTGGCCGGTTCTTTGCGGCTGAGGGAGCTCGAGCCGCACCGGGTCGGTAAACTCCGTCCCAAGATCCGTAAGCGAAATGCCATTAGCTAAATGCGCCGCGACCGGCGAAAAAATATCGCGCCCATGAAATACATAACTGACATCGGAAAGCCAATATTTCATTCGATCCAATTGAACGAACTTACAAGGCCAGCCTTCTTTTTCGGCGCGGGCCAGCAGCAACGTGGTGATCCCGTTGTCCGGTCCGACATAATACCAATCACCGATTCTGGCTGCCATCGGACGGCGCGCCGTACCGACGCCCGGATCGACGACCACCACATGGATTGTGTCTCTGGGAAAATAGGGGGCAGAGCGCGATAAAATCAAAGAAGCCTCTCGAAGATTTTGGGCGCCGATCATGTGACTCAAATCCGAGATTTGCGCCCCAGGACATATCCCCCAGATCACTCCCTTCATCACGCCCACATTTCCATCTTTAATGCCGAAGTCGGTCATCAGAGTGATGATTGCCACATTAACTCCTCGTTGATATTATCAAGGGAGACAGAAAGAATGTCAAGACAGAAAACGAAAACTGTGCGAAAATTGGGCCATTGAGGAACCATGCCTATCCATTATCGACGTGGCACGCTGGACGATTCGCAACGAACCTTCGATGTCTTCCGCCAATCCATCATGGATCTCGGCGACCGCTTGAGTATGATGCCCATCAGCGGCGGAAATGATCCGCAGGTGATTCAAAATCTGTGGGCGAGCCGACGCTCGCTCTTTGAACATCTGGCGCGCACCTCGGATAATTTCTGGGTCGCAGAACAAGATGGCCAAGTGATTGGCTTTGCGCGTTCGATCCTGCGCAATGGCGTTCGGCAATTGACGGAGTTTTTCGTCTTGCCTGAACATCAGTCGGCGGGCATTGGGCGCGAACTGCTCTCACGCGCTTTCCCTTCGGACGGCATCGATCACCGCTTCATCCTCGCGACCATCGATGGGCGCGCCGTGCCGCGTTACTTAAAAGCGAAAGTCTATCCACTGTTCCCATGTTATGCGTTTTCGCGCCGCGCGGAAAAAGTTGGTTTGATTAGCGATCTGATCATCGAGCGCATCACGCCCTCTGCGCAAACTATGGGAGAGCTAATTCGAATCGATAGTTCCATTCTCGGATTCCATCGAGAAGCAGAACATGCGTGGCTGATCGAATCTCGAGCAGGATACTTCTACAGACGCCATAACAACATCGTCGGGTACGGTTATCTTGGCGAACACAATGGGCCATTTGCCTTGCTCGATGCAAACGACTACCCTGCCGTTCTCGCCCACGCCGAGACGGTAGCCGCCAGCCAAGGATCCGCATTCAGCGTCGAGGTCCCGATGGTCAACCGCGCTGCGATAGATTACCTGCTCGGCCGTGGCTGCAAGTTGGACTCATTTTTCGAATTCTTCATGGCCGATGCGCCTTTCGGAAGATTCGAGAACTACATTCTCACGAGTCCTCCATTTTTTGTGTAGCGGCTGACCCTCATAAGACAGAACGGTTTGCATTCCCCTGCTTACAATCACCTTGCAAAGGATTTGTGCTAGAATGCATTGTCGGTGATCAGCGGTAAAATCATCATATCCATATGGGCGGTATCGATAAGAAGCACGATTTGGTTTTATTTCAACAACACGTTTACCTTTATCACTTGCATGCAATGGAGTGAAAATGAATCGGTTAATCCACAGGATATTAAAGGTAGCCAGGCACGAGCGAAACGCAATTCAAATCACGGCACTGTACCTGCTCATAGGTGGGTTCTGGATCTTATTTTCCGACAAGGCTGCGGCCGCGCTGGCCGCCAATGAACAAGCAGACATCACCCTCAGTATCTACAAGGGTTGGTTCTATGTTCTGGTGACTGGCCTGTTGCTCTTTTGGTTGATTCATCGCAACAATGCCCGCATACGAAAAGAAGACGAAGACCTAAGAGCCGCCGAAGAGAATTTCAAGGACATTTTCGATCATGCCACTATCGGTATTTATCGCTCGACGCCGGACGGGCGGCTGCTGACGGTCAACCCGGAATTGGCAAGACAGTTTGGATATGATTCCCCCGAAGAATTTCTCGCCAGCGTCGATAACATCGCCCATCAAGTCTATCAAAATCCCGCTAGGCGGCAGGATTTCCTCAGGCAATTGAAAGAACGCGGCGCGGTCAAGGATTTTGTCAACCAGGAACGCCGCAAGGATGGAAGCATCATCTGGACCTCCACCACTGCCCGCGTGGTAAAAGATGATGCGGGCCATGTCCTTTATTATGAAGGCTTCAACATCGATATCAACGAGCGCAAACAGGCGGAGGAGAAGTTAATCGAAAGCGAGGAACGGTTTCGCAGTTTATACGAGAATTCCACGATCGGAATATATCGCACCACGCCGGACGGAAGAATATTGCTGGCCAATCCTGCCCTCCTCCAAATGCTGGGATATTCGTCCTTTGAAGAGCTGGCTCAGCGCGATCTGGAGGAAGATGGGTATGAAGCAGGTTATGAGCGCAGCAAGTTCCGAACGGAGATCGAGCGGGACGGCGAAGTGCGCGGATTGGAATCGAGCTGGACGAAAAAAGACGGAACGCCCATCTTCATCCGCGAAAGCGCCAAGGCCGTTCGAGATCCGGATGGGAAGGTGCTCTATTATGAAGGCACCGTCGAAGATATTACAGACCGCAAGCGCGCAGAAGAAGAGCTGCGCGAGAATGAAACGCGGTTTCGTGAAGCCATTGAATTCCTTCCCATCCCCATCAGTCTGGCAGATTCACAGGAAAACATCCTGTACTTCAACGAGAGGTTTACAGAATGTTACGGATATACCAGACAGGATCTGCCGACAATCGAGGCTTGGATGATCCATGCCTACCCCGATCCGGGATACCGCGAACTCGTTCAATCCAGCTGGAAAAAACGCGTGGCCGAGAGTCTACGTGATCACATCGCCACCCCCGTGCGAGAATTCAATGTGACCTGCAAGGACGGCAGTCAGCGCAATGTGGAAATCATCGCCCGCGTCATCGGTTCCCTGATCATTGTTTCATTCAACGATGTCACCGAGCGCAGGCGTGAGGAAGAGGCACTGAAGGAAAGCGAGGAGAAATATCGCCGTCTTTTTGAAGATGCGGTGCTCGGCATATTTCAATCAACAGCCGATGGCAAAGTCATTGCGGTGAATCCGGCATTTGCGAAGATATTTGGCTACGATTCTCCGCATGAGGTCATGCAAGCCATAAACGATGTGGCTACCGCGATCTACGCTGATCCACCCAAGCGGGTGGAAGTCGTGCAGCGGATTTTCGAAAGCGGTGGACCTGTCGTCATGGAAAATCTTTATAAACGGAAAAACGGAGAACTCTTTACCGGGAATCTCCATGCCTGGTTGGTGCGGGATGTAGCGAGAAAGGCCCAGTTTCTCGAAGGTTTTGTGGAAGACATCACGGAACGAAAGCGCGCCGAAGAACAACTGCGCGCCAGTGAAGAACGATATCGCTCGCTGTTTGAAGATGCTCCTGTTGGCATCCTGCTTGTGAAAACCCAGGGGGAGATTCTTGAAGTAAACCCCGCTGGTTTGCAAATCCTTGGCTCACCTTCGGCGGAAGCTACTAAACAAATCAATTTTTTGAGCTTCCCACCCTTGATCGAAGCCGGCCTGTCCGCGGGCCTTCAAGGGGCCCTCGACACGAGACAACCGGTGCGCGCTGAGTATCCCTATACATCCAAATGGGATAAATCTATTTTTCTACAAGTATCGTTTACACCCATTTTCGATGATAACGAAAGCATCAACCAGGTTCAAATCATCATGGACGACATCACGGAACGCAAAGTGGCTGAAGAAGCTTTAAAGGAAAGCGAAGAGCGGTTTTCGACCGCGTTCTTCAGTAGTCCGGTGGCTCAATCCATCTTCGCCCAAGGAAGCAATGAGATCCTAGCGGTCAATGACGCCTGTTGCAATCTGTTCGGATATCGCCGCGAGGAACTGATTGGCGCCAGCACGGCCAGGCTGAACTTGTGGGAAGACCCCAGCAGCCGGCAAGCCGCCGTGGAAGAATTGCAGGCGACAGGTCATCTGCTGCCGCGGGAAGCGACTGCCCGGCTGAAGTCCGGCGAAATGCGCGCCATGATCGTCGCCATCGAATCGATCTCGTGGAGAGGAATTCCTTGTCTGATTTCGTCCATCGTGGATATCAGCGAACGCAAGCGAGCTGAGGAACAACTCCGTGAAAGTGAAGCATTGCTCAGGATGATGGGTCACACCGCCAAGGTCGGTGGCTGGGAATTGAATCCTGTGACAGGTGCCGGAAGTTGGACTGAAGAGGTTGCCCACATCCACGACCTCGATCCGCTTCTGGAACCGAATAAGCAAATGGGAATTGATTTCTACTATGGCGATTCTCGCTTACAGATGGAGGCAGCCCTCAAGGATGCGATTGAATTCGGCACGCCGTATGATTTGGAGGCGGAAATCGTCTCGGCAAAGGGGAGGCATAAATGGATCCGCACCATTTGCGAACCGATCATCGAGAATGGAAAAGTTATCAAACTGCGGGGCTCTTTCCAGGATATTTCCGACCGTGTGCAGATCGAGCAACAACTGCGTGAGAGCGAGGAACGGTTCCGCACCTTCATTGAGCAGTCTACCGATGGTGTCGCGATCTATGATGAGCAAGGCCGGATTGTGGAATGGAATCAGGCGCAGGCCGAGATTACGGGGATCCCGCGTGATCGGGCAATTGGCACGCCGGTTTGGCAAGTCCAGTTTCAGCTCCTAGTGCCGGAGCATCGCTCGGAAGAAAGGTTCGAACAGCTTAAGAATGCATTATTGCGGGCACTCCAATCGGGGCAATCACCCGAATTCGGAAAAGTCTCCGAGGTTGAGATCCAAGCTGCTGGGGGCCCGCGCAGGGCAATCACCCAGTCTGTCTTTCCCATCAAGACCGAAAACGGCCTACGAATGGGTTCCATCGTGCGAGATCGCACGGAACAGCAAAAGGCGCAAAAAGCCCTGCACGAGAGTGAAACGCGTTACCGCGGTATTTTCGAAGGAGTTCAAGACGCCATCTTTGTGGAAGACACGAATTATGAGATTTTGGACGTGAACCAGCGCGCCTGTGAAATGTACGGGTATACCCGCGAGGAATTTCAGAAAAAGGCGGTTCAAGATTTGGTTCCGTCTGAGGACTACTTCATTCGCTTCGATGAGAAGGAACTCTCTGGCGCGGGAATTGGGCCGATCGAAACCGTCAATGTCCGCGCCAACGGTGAAAGCTTCCCAGTGGAGCTCAGTGGGCGCTTGTGGGCAATCGGCAATCAGAGGTTAATTCTGATTATCTTGCGCGATATCACCGAGCGCAAGCGCGCCGAAGACGCCTTGCGTGAGCACGAGGGCCAGTTGAGAGCACTGGTGACCTCGTTGGACGATATCGTCTTCGAGGCCGATGAGCAGGGAACCTACCTCAATGTTTGGACAGCGGATGAAAGTTTGCTCGTCCAGCCGAAGGCCAAATTGCTCGGCCAGCAGATCAGCGATGCGCTACCGAAAGGGATCGCCCAGCAAGTGGAGGAGGCTATCGGGCGCGCCTTGACGGACCGCAAAGTGGGAGAGGTGGATTATCCACTCGACCTACCCAACGGCCGGCATTGGTTCCTTGCGCGCATTAATCCAATCCCTTCACCAGACGCCTCCAGGAGGACCGTTTCGCTGCTCGTTCGCGACATCACGGAACGTAAAAAGGCAGAACACCAGATCCAAACACAAGTGGAACGCCTCACCGCTTTGAAGAACATCGACCAGATCATTTCAACCAACTTCGACCTGCAGGTCAGCCTGGAGATGCTGCTCGCGCAGGTGGCCAATCAACTCAAAGTCGACGCCGCGGATGTGCTCATTCTGAATCCCGCCATGAACCAGCTCGAATTCCGCGCCGGACGCGGCTTCTACACCCGGGCCTATGAAAATGCCCTCGTGCGTTTAGGCGAGAGCTATGCCGGGCGCGCGGCTCTGGAGCGCAGCACCATCTACATCGCGAATCTGAAAACAGAAACCAATCATCCGTCCTTGAATGACTTTGTAACCGCCGAAAATTTTACAAGCTATTTCGGCGTACCGCTCATCAGCAAGGGGCAAATCAAAGGCGTGTTGGAGGTCTTCCATCGCTCGTCACTCCATCCGGCCGCCGAGTGGCTTGATTTTCTGGAAACTCTTGCCCAACGGGCGGCGATCGCGGTGGACAACATCGAGCTGTTCTTTGATCTTCAACGCAGTAACAACGAACTGATGCTCGCCTACGATGCTACCATTGAAGGCTGGTCACGCGCCATGGATCTGCGCGATGAAGAAACGGAAGGTCATACGAAACGCGTCGTGGACATGACCATGAAACTAGCCGTTGACTTTGGTTTCTCCGGCGAGATGCTGATGCACATTCGGCGGGGAGCATTGCTTCATGACATCGGCAAGCTCGGCGTCCCAGACAACATCCTGCTGAAGCCTGATACGCTGACGGACGAAGAATGGATCGTCATGAAGAAACATCCCACCTTCGCGTTTGAGATGCTTTCTTCTATTCAATACCTTAACCGCGCGCTCAACATCCCTTACTGCCACCACGAAAAATGGGATGGCACAGGTTATCCACGCGGGCTGAGGGGCGAGCAAATCCCACTGGAGGCCCGCATCTTTGCCGTGGTGGATGTGTGGGATGCTATTACCAGCGATCGCCCCTACCGCAAAGCGTGGGCGAAGGGACAAGCCATGGAACACATCCGCACGCTGGCAGGCACGCATTTCGATCCGGTCGTCGTGGAAAGATTCCTCGACCTGCAGAAGAGAGAATTCGGCCGCAGGTAGCATAGTTAGGAAAATCGTCACGTCAAACACGAGACACCCCGCTTTGACGATTGAGATTTCCTACGCTATACTATAAAAGCGTAAGCATTCACTTTTTCACGAGGTCCAACAAGTTGCGCTGGTTGGACCATCAGACTTCTACAAGGAGGCTTCGATATGGCTTTCAAATTAACCTACGCAACCATGCACAACCCGCCCGAGGAGCTCCACAAGGGCTTCGATCAAGCAGTGGCCACCCTGAAACAGAATCTCGGCAAGGAATGGGGAATGATCGTCGACAACAAGGACGTATTTGCCGATGAGAAGTGGGATGACCGTTCGCCAGTCAACACCGATTGGGTGCTCGCCAAGATGCAGAAAGGCAATGCCCAGCACGCGCACCTGGCGATTGAAGCGGCACGACGCGCATTCCCCACATGGAGTCACACTCCCTGGCAAGAACGTGTCAAACTCGTCCGGAAAGCGGCCGCCTTGCTCGAAAAGCGACTCTACAGCCTGGGCGCGGCGATGGCGCTCGAAGTCGGAAAGAATCGCATGGAAAGTCTCGGTGATGTGCAGGAAACCGCTGACCACCTGTATTACGCCGCGAAGTTGATGGAAGAGAACAAAGGTTACGTTAAGCGGATGGGCAAGGATCCGCTCACCGGTTACGATGCGACGAACGTGTCTGTCCTGCGCCCTTATGGTGTGTGGCTCGTCATCAGCCCGTTCAACTTCCCCTTCGCGTTGACCGGCGCCCCGACCGGCTCGGCATTGGTTTCAGGCAACACTGTGGTAATCAAACCCGCTACGGATACGGCATGGATTGTCCGATTGTTCGCCGAAACATTCCGCGACGCCGGCTTCCCCGATGGCGTGGTCAACTTCGTGACCGGTCCCGGTTCCACGCTCGGACAGGCGCTCGTGGACAGCAAGGAAGTTGACGGCGCGACCTTCACCGGTTCCTTCGATGTCGGCATGAAACTGTACCGCGATTTTGCGCAGCGCAACTATGTCCGTCCCGTCATCTTGGAATTGGGAGGCAAGAATCCGGCCGTCGTTTCGCGGCACGCCAATTTGGAAGATGCCACCACCGGCGTCATGCGCTCCGCGTTCGGCTTGCAGGGACAGAAATGCTCAGCCGCCTCACGGGTGATCGTGGAGGAGCCGGTTTATGATGAGTTCGTTTCGATCTTGAAAGACAAGACGGATAAACTCGTGATCGGCGATCCGACCGAACGCGCCACATTCCTTGGCCCGGTCATCAATCAAAACTCCTACAACGACTTCAAGAATTTCACCGAGGAGATCCACGAAGGCGGCGGCAAATTCCTGACAGGAGGCCATGTGAAAACTGGCGGCATGTTCGACAAGGGCTATTTCTGCGAACCAACTTTGGTTATTGATCTGCCTTTCGAGCACCGCTTGTGGCAATACGAAATGTTCCTGCCGATCACAACCATTGGCAAGGTCAGCGACCTCGATCAGGCCATGAAGATCGCGAACAATGTTAACTACGGTCTGACCGCCGGCTTCTACGGGACCGAAAAAGAGGCAACGTGGTTCTTCGACAAGATCGAAGCAGGCGTGACCTACGCCAATCGTCCACAGGGCGCAACGACTGGTGCGTGGCCCGGCTTCCAACCCTTCGGCGGCTGGAAAGGCTCGGGCGCAAGCGGCAAGAACGGCGGCGGCATGTATTATCTTCAACTCTATATGCACGAGCAAATCCAAACGCTCATCAAGCACGCGAATGGAAAGGCGAACGCGAAAAAGGCTTCCGCCAGAAAACCGGCCAAGAAGGTCGCAAGGAAGGCCGTCAAAAAGTCAGCCCGCCGTAGGTAGATAAAGTTCCCCTGCCCCTTCCCTCTGACGGGGAAGGGGCTTTTCTTAACCGCCATGATCAACGAATTCCTGATCCGCGTAGGCTCTTTCTTTACTCTTGTGGGTATTGGCCTGATGATATTGTTCGCCATCACGTACTTTGGCAACGCGCCGGATTTCAAGTTCTTCTTTCTGGGCCTGATCAGCATTTTTGTCGGTTGGCAGTTATCACGTCGGAAGGCGCCTCCGCCTCCCAGCGGGCGTTTCGCGGCATTGCGAAGGATGCGGGAGAATTCAAAGAAACGACAGGAAGGAAACCAGCAAGGGAAAAAGGAATAATCAAGCCCATGGCCAAACTTATCCAACTTTCGAACGCCGTCGCGAAATATGTGCAAGATGGCGATATCGTGTATGCCGCAGGGTTTACGCATTTAATCCCCTTCGCGGCCGGGCATGAGATCATCCGCCAACGCAAACGGGACCTGGTGCTGGCCCGCGCCACACCCGATTTGATTTACGACCAGATGGTGGCAGCGGGCTGCGCTCGCAAGGTAATCTTCTCTTACATGGGCAACCCCGGTGTTGGTTCATTGCGAATCGTGCGCGGCGCGATCGAACAAGGCAAACTGGAATGGGAAGAATATTCTCATTTCGGGATGATCACGCGCCTGCAGGCAGGCGCTTCAGGGCTGCCTTTTCTGCCGATGAATCAAACTGCGGCGGTTGATCTCGAAAAAGCGAATCCGAACATCAAGCGAATCGCCAATCCATTTGGCGGCAAGGATGTGATCGTTGTTCCAGCCTTGAATCCAGATGTTGCCATTGTCCACGTCCAGCGCGCCGATAGAGAAGGGAATGCGCATCTGTGGGGAGTCATCGGGGAACAAAAGGAGGCCGCCTTCGCCGCGCGGAAGGTCATCCTGACCGCCGAAGAGATCGTGGACGAATCCGTGATCCGATCCGACCCAAACCGCACCCTGATTCCATCCGTGGTCGTCGATGCGGTCTGCCATGTTCCCTATTCATCCCATCCCTCGTATGCCCAGGGATACTATGACCGCGATAACGAGTTCTACTTGCAATGGGACAAGATCAGCGAATCGCCTGACGCCATCCAAAGTTATCTCGATGAATGGGTGCACGGTGTGAAAGACCGCACAGAGTACTGGCAGAGACTCGGCGAGGAAACTCATCGGCGATTGCAGGTCAAACCGAGGTTCAGCGAGCCGATTAATTACGGGGACTATTGATCCATGATCCCCTTCGTCGACTTTGGCGGCAACGGCCCCCGACTGCATTTTCTGCACGCCAACGGTTATCCGCCGAACTGCTATCAGCCCTTGTTGAATTCACTCGCCACACAGTATCAGACGTTTGGGATGTTGCTGAGGCCGCTTTGGAAAGACTCCAAGCCAGAAGAAATCCGTGACTGGAATCCATTCAGCGCGGATTTGATCCAATTCTTGGATGAACGAAAAATCGATGCAACGATTGGGGTTGGTCACTCCATCGGCGCAATTGTCACGTTGCGCGCCGCCCTAAGGCAGCCACATCGCTTTCGCGCCTTGGTGTTATTTGATCCGGTGCTCTTTCCACGCGACTTCATCCTGCAATGGAATCTAATACGTTTCTTTGGACTGGGCCATCGCCTTCATCCGCTGATCCGAGGCACGCTCAAGCGCCGCCGCGATTTCGATGATCTCGACACCGTCTTCAAGGGGTACCGGAGACGCGACGTCTTCCGCTTCTTTTCCGACGATCATCTCCGGATCCTGATCCAGGGCATGACCGAGCCAAAAGCACCTGGCGGTTTCGAATTGGTGTATAGTCCCGAGTGGGAAGCAAGAATTTATTACACGGCCAGTTGGCGGGATTTCGATTTATGGAGAGACATCCCGCGCCTTGCAATTCCGACGCTGATCGTGCGCGGTGCGGAGACAGACACATTTCGGGAACGCACAGCGCACCAGGTCCAGAAGAAGAATCGCAGAATCAGAATTGTTTCCCTGGAGAAATCGACTCATCTCTTACCAATGGAAAGACCGCGGCAAGTTTTCGAGATCACAGAATCATTTTTGAAGGATGTGCTATGACCGAGCTGACCTATTCATCTGCCGAGCTAATGATTATCAACGCCGCACGCCTGTTGCGCGATGGCGACGTTGTTTTTGTCGGCGTGGGGCAACCAAACCTAGCTTGCAACCTCGCCAAACGGACACACGCGCCGAACCTCGTCATGATCTACGAAGCGGGCGTCATCGGGGCGGAACCGGCGCGCCTGCCGCTCTCCATCGGCGACCCGACGTTGGTCAGCGGTGCGCTGTCGGTGGTCAGCATGTACGACATCTTCAGCTTGTATCTTCAGCGGGGCAACGTGGATGTCGGATTTATGGGCGGTGCGCAGATCGATAAATTTGGAAACATCAACGCCACGGTGATTGGCAAGGAGTATTCGCATCCGAAGACGCGCCTGCCGGGATCGGGCGGGTCGCAGGAGATCGCGGCTTGGGCGAATCGCTGCTATCTGATGACGCCGCACCAAAAACGCCGCTTCCCCGAAAAAGTGGATTTCATGACTTCGGCCGGCTATTTGCGGGGGCGGCAGGAACGCGAAGCCAGCGGCGTGCGCGGTGCGGGAATGCTGGCGGTCGTCACTGACATCGGGATGATGGAACCGGATGAAAACGGCGAATTGATTCTCACCGCACTTCACCCCGATCGGACCGCGCAGGAGGCAAAAGATAACACCGGCTGGGAATTGAAGATCTCGGACCAATTAAAAGCCACCGAGCCGATCACTGAGAAGGAACTCAATATCCTGCGCAACGAATTGGACCCCAAGGGGATTTATCTAAAAGGCGGCTGACATGACCGAAGCACATCCTCCACAAAAGCGCTCATTCCTTGCTTTTCTCTTCCTCTCCCCCTTCGAGCCGCGTCTGCGGGCCGGCTGGCGGCTTTCAATACAAACGTTATTATTGATCATTCTTGGAATGGTGGCGGGGGCGTTGACTCTCTTGTTGCCGGTCAAGTCGGTCATCGATTCCATCTTCTGGCTGGGCGAGATCGCAGAGTTGTTCGCGGTCCTCGGCTCCGTTTACCTTGCGCGCCGATTTCTGGACAAACGTTCCTTTGGCAGCCTCGGCCTCAAGATAGACAAGCAGGCCGTGCTCGATATCCTTACAGGCATCCTGATCACCTTCACCATGATGGGCGCCATTTTCATCGCCATGCAAGCGCTGGGCTGGGTCCAATTTGCCTCGTTCGCATGGAATAGCGATCCAGCCTTCAAGGTCATCCTTCAAACGGTGTCGTTTTTCACGGTTTTCATTCTAGTGGGATTCAACGAAGAACTCCTCTTCCGGGGATACCATCTTCAAACCCTCACCAGCGGTTTGAATTTGTTCTGGGGTCTCGTGATTTCATCCGTCATCTTCGGCGGCTTGCACCTTGGCAATCCGAACGCAAGCTGGGTCAGCGCGGCCGGTATATTCTTTGCCGGCCTCTTTCTGGCGTATGGATATATCCGTACCCAGCAACTCTGGCTGTCGATCGGCCTTCATATCGGATGGAATTTCTTTGAGGGCGTGGTGTTTGGGTTTCCGGTCAGCGGGCTAAACATTTATCCATTGATGAACATAAAAGTCTCGGGTCCCGTGGCTTGGACTGGCGGGGCGTTTGGACCCGAGGCAGGATTAATCATTCTTCCCGCCCTCGTGCTGGGTGCGATCTTGATTAACCTTTACACAAAGTCACGCCTTCACTCATGATCGCCTCGATCCGCGCTGTAATATTTGACCTCGGCGGCACACTCCTTTACGACAGGGATCCCTGGCCGCCGATTTTTCACCGTGCGGACCTGACTTTGCTCGAAGCCTTAGGCAAGGCCGGCGTGCAGGTTGAATCGTCCAGCTTCTTCCATGGCCATCACGGACTTCTCAGTCTATATTATGACCGGCGCGGGGACGACATTGATGAAGAAACCACGACCGTCTTGCTGAGACAGCTGCTGGAAGAACAAGGCTATTCCAACGTGGGCAATGAAACCATCGCTTCCGCCTTGCGCGCCATGTATGCCGTCACCCAACGCAATTGGCTCCCCGAGCAAGATGCCATCCCAACCTTGCAGATTTTGCGAGAACGCGGTTTCCAGATCGGCTTGATTTCCAATGCGGCCGATGACGAGAATACGCAGACCTTGATAGACAAGGGCGGTTTTCGCCCGTATCTTGAATTCATAATATCCTCCGCCTCCCTTGGGAAACGAAAACCAGATCCGGCGATCTTCCACACCGCGCTGGATTATTTTCAAATAGAGGCGAGCCAGGCCGTGATGGTAGGCGATCTGCTCGAGACAGACATTCTAGGCGCTCAGCAGGTTGGGATGAGGAGCATCCGGGTCACCCGGCGAGCCATCAAAACAGCGACCCGCGTCAAGGTCCATCCGGACGCGGCCGTGTCCGGACTGAGCGAGATTCCCCCGCTTTTATCCGCATGATACAATCCCTGAATGCCTGGCAGCCAACCGGTTCTCGCCGCCGTGTGAGTCATAAGGACATTGCCATGACGCCCCCGCGATTTTGTGGTTCTTGTGCTTGCGGAGAATATCTTATATACTTAGGAAAATTAATCCAAGGAGGACGCTATGAATCTAGATGCGATACTCGAGGTCGCGATCGGCATGGTATTTGTTTGGCTGGTGCTCAGCGTGGCGGCCATGCAGTTCCAGGAGTGGATCGGAAGTGCCTTTGCCTGGCGGGCGCAGTTCCTGGAGAAAGCCATCCGCAATATGTTGGGCAGCGACCAGCTCGTGAACGAGTTCTATAATCATCCCCTTATTCTTTCTCTCAGCGAGCCGGGCAAAAATCCGGGACAATATCGGCGGCCTTCCTATATTCCTGCCAATAAATTCTCCGCCGTGATGTTGGATATCTTCACCAACCGCGGCAAGGATAGCAGTGATCAAGCTCCTGGGACCGTGTCGCAGAATGAAATCGCCGCGAACGTTCAGTCCGTGAAGCAAGATAATCCGGGCTTGGGGAAAATCATCGATCACTTGTTCCCGCACCTGACGGATCAAACCATGAGCATGGACCAGGTCATGGCGTTGGCCCGCATGAACTCGGAGGTCTGGTTCAATGATGGCATGGAGCGGGTCGTTGGCTGGTACAAACGACATACGGGCATCTGGTCCTTTTTCATTGCCCTGGTTCTGGCATTTGCCCTCAACGTGGACAGTATTCAGATTGCGAACAAACTCTGGGCTGAACCAACCTTGCGGCAAGTGGTTGCCACACAAGCCTCGGCCACGCCGAACGCCAATACAGGTGCCGCCTCGCCGCTTCAAGTACCCGCCTATCTCAACAGCTTATCCGTTCCAGTTGGCTGGGCTACACAACCAATCTCAAATTACAAAACCTGCGGCTTTTACCTTTTGCAGGACACGCCGCCCGGATTCGTGAGCCAGAATTCCTCCGGCCAGAATCAGTGCAACGTATTTGTGAACCTGCCTGCCATGAACGATCTGGGTGGATGGCTGTCGAAATTATTGGGCCTGCTGATCACCGCGGCAGCCGGCGCCCAAGGTTCTCCGTTCTGGTTCGATGTGTTGAAGAAATTGGTCAACGTTCGCGGCTCGGGCAGTATGCCAGTTGCCGCGCCTGCACCTGCGCCGGCCGCTCCAGCGCCCGCACCTGCACCGGCGCCTGCCCAAAGTGCCAATGGGCCGGTAGGATAGCCAGTCGCAAGATTTGTTCGCAAAAGGGCGCGCCCCCGCGCCCTTTTTGATTCTGCTTCGCCCGCGATATCGCAGCGGCTCCAAAAGATAAGATGCTATAATCCATCGCATGTCCGATCTATTCGATCACGCCCTGCAGGAACGAATGAAGACCGAGGCGCCGCTGGCCGCGCGCATGCGTCCACGCTCGCTCGAAGAATTTGTCGGCCAGGCACACATCATCGGCGAAGGAAAGCTGCTGCGGCGCGCCATCGAAGCCGATAAACTCTTTTCGTCGATCATTCTATGGGGTCCGCCCGGCACGGGAAAAACCACATTGGCTCAGGTGATTGCCAACACCACCAAGAGTCACTTCGAGACCATCTCGGCAATTCTGGCGGGTAAGGCGGAATTGAAACAAGTGGTTGAGGCCGCGCTGGATCGTCGTCGATTGCACAGCGAGCGCACGATTCTTTTCGTGGATGAAGTCCATCGCTGGAACAAAGCCCAACAAGACGCGCTCCTGCCTCACGTCGAGAACGGAACCGTGACGTTGATCGGTGCAACCACGGAGAACCCATATTTCGAGGTCATCAGCGCGTTGATCTCGCGTTCGCGGGTTTTTCAATTGCGAAGCCTGAATCAGGACGAAACCGGCATGATCATGGACCGCGCCCTGGCAGATCAAGAACGCGGCTACGGCGGCAAACGCATCATGCTCGCTCCCGAGGCGCGTGCCCATTTAATCGAAGTTGCCGGCGGCGACGCGCGCAACGCCTTGAACGCCCTCGAACTCGCGGTTGAGTCCACATCACCGAATCCAGAAGGCACAATTCATATTACGCTCGAGGTCGCGCAAGAATCCATCCAGCGCCGCGCGGTTCTCTACGACAAAGATGGTGACGCACATTATGACACCATCAGCGCCTTCATCAAGTCGGTACGCGGCTCCGACCCCGACGCGGCCCTATATTGGCTGGCGAAAATGTTGTACGCCGGCGAAGACCCGCGCTTCATTATCCGCCGATTGATTATTCTGGCCGGCGAGGACATTGGCCTTGCTGATCCGATGGGTCTTGTGATGGCATCCTCCGCCGCGCAAGCCTTTGATTACATCGGACTGCCTGAAGGCGTTTATCCAATCGTCGAAGCGACGCTTTATCTGGCCACCTCGCCGAAATCGAACAGCGCAGGCGCCTACTTCAAAGCCATGCAGCTTATCGAACAGGAAGGACAGATTTCGGTGCCGCGCCATTTGATGGATGGCAGCCGCGACGCGGAGGCGCTGGGTCATGGAAAAGACTATGTCTATCCACATGAATTCGAAGGGCATTTTGTCCCGCAGCAATATTTACCGAAGCGATTACTTGGAACCTATTTCTATTCGCCAGCGCAGGAGGGATATGAAGCACAGGTCACGGCGCGGCTGGAAATGTGGCGCGAGGCACAACGCAAAGCATTGGGAATTACAAGGGTTGAAAATATTCCCGATATGAGCGAAGAACAAATCCAAGAGATGAAACGGAAGATAAAATAGTCATGCCCTTATTGCTGCTCATCCGTCACGGCGAAAACGACTACACCAGTAAGCATAAACTCGCGGGCCACCTGCCAAATGTTCACCTGAACGCGCGCGGGCAGAAGCAGGCACAAGAACTGGCCGATGTGCTCAAGGATGTGCCCCTCAAAGCGATCTATTCGAGTCCGCTGGAACGCGCCATGGAAACCGCTGCTCCCATTGCCCAGCAGCATAACTTAGAAGTCATTCAGGAAAACGGACTGATAGAGACCAATGTCGGCAGATGGCAGGGACGCTCGCTGGCCTCGCTGAATCTCACCAAGCAATGGAAAGTTGTTCAACGCGCTCCGTCCCGCGCACAATTCCCTGAAGGTGAAACGTTCTATCAATGCCAGGCGCGCGTAATTGCATCGCTCGACAAGATCGCCGCCGCGCACAAGCGGCAGGAGATCGTCGCCTGTGTCTTTCACGCCGATCCAATCAAGCTGGCCGTCGCACATTATCTTGGCTTGCCACTGGACCACTTTCAGCGGCTTGGATGCGATACGGGTTCGGTCACCATGCTGGCTGTCAATGAAACCGGATCGTATCTGGCATGGCTGAATCGACGCCCTCCATTTGAGTTGAAATTTCCCGGAAAGAAAAAATAAGTCGGCGGCTCGATGTGAAAAACCCGCGAGGCGGATCGCCTCGCGGGTTTTTGGATGCGACCCTCCTGCAACAGGCTAGGCAACTTCCTTCGTCATCTCCTTTATGCCGTAAGGGAATTCGTATTCCGTCATCTTCCCCATGAACGGCATCGGA
The DNA here is from genome assembly GCA_035516425.1 of Anaerolineales bacterium. GTDB lineage: Bacteria > Chloroflexota > Anaerolineae > Anaerolineales > Villigracilaceae > Fen-1038. The sequence continues at coordinate 63,098 of DATJAH010000025.1, read as the reverse complement.
TCGAATGCCTCCGGCCCCAGGACGCCGGCGCCTTTCCATTGGCCGTGCTCGATCAAATCCCAGCCGATCACGGCGCTGAAGGCGGTCTGCGCCACAACCGCCTGGCAGCCCCAGCGCTTCATGCATTGGGCATTATCGGCGACCTGATACAGATAGACTTCACGCGGATGGCCGTCTTTGATTCCCTTTACCCATGTTCCGGCACAGGTCTTGCCATGCATCCTGTCGCCGAGGTGGGCGGGATCGGGCAGGCTCGCCGCAACCACGTCGCGTGGCGAGACCTCCGTGCCCTTGACCTTGATCTTGTTCTTCTTGTCCAAACCAAGCATGTGCAGTGTCTTCAGCACACCGATGAACTGATTGCCTAATCCATACTTGAACGTAACGCGCTTGGCCTTGACCCAGCGCGGCACAAGTAAGACTTCCTCGTGTTCTACGTTGACCACTTCCACGGGGCCAATCTCGGGGAAATCAAAGACCTCCGGTTCCGAGAACGGTTCAGTGGTGAACCAACCCTTTTTATCTTCGTAGATCACGGGCGGATTCAAGCATTCCTCGATCGTCGTCCATATCGAAAAGTTCGGCGCGAACTCATATCCATCGATGGCGATGTTGGAACCATCGCGAATGCCGACCTCTTCGATCTCATCGAAGAGATGATCCTGGGCGTAGCGGGCGAATACATCGGCCATGCCCGGTTCCACGCCGAGGCCGACGATGGCCAGCAAACCTTTGGCTTCCCATTCTTTACGTCTGGCAAATTGATAATCGCCAAGCTTGACGCCGGGCTGGTGATAGGGATCGGTCGGATTCGGTTCGGAAAGGGTCATGGCCATATCCATGTACATGGCACCCACGTTATAGGCCGCCTCGAAGATCTGCTCGTTGAATTCGGGGTCTACCGAATTCATGATGAGGTCAACCTTGTATTTTCTCGCCAGCTCTTCGATGATTTTCTGGTTGCTCGCATCAACAAACTCGGCAGGGAATCTCTTTGGATCACCCAGTTTTTTCTGAATCTCCTGCGCGCGCGTACTATTGTAATCCGCCAGAACAATCCGCTCCACCCACGGGCGCTCCTTTGCGATTGCGGCAATGGCCTCGCCCACCCCTCCCACGCCTACTAACAAGACTTTCATAGTTCCTTTCGATTGGCTCCGCATCCCATCCTAATGTGGGTGCGGACAAGTTTTCTCGCTTCCTTCTTGACCGGAAGCGGATGCTTCCTTATTCAGCATGACCTCGCAGCGACCACGGACTAAAAGTAAATCTCCTTAACGATCTTCAAATGCATAAAGGTTTCCGCCTCACGAACGCCGTCAATCGCATATAGTTTTTCGGTGATGAACCTCAGTAGTTCCTCGTGATCGCGGCAAACGACCTCCGCCATGATATCGAATCGTCCACTCACGACCACCAAATAAACCACTTCTTTCAACTTTGAGACTGCGTCCGCTACATCCAGCATCTGATGGCCGTCCGTACGAATACCGATCAGCGCCATGGTCTTGAAGCCTCGCTGGATTGGGTTGGAAATGGCGACCACCTTGAGCAGGCCCGTATCCACCAGACGGTTGTATCGCTGGCGGATCATACCCGGCGAGACTTTGAGCTTCCCGGCAATTTGCGCAAAGGCCGCGCGCCCGTCTTTGCGCATGGCATCCAGGATGTGCTGGTCAATTTCATCCAGAGAAACCGCCTTTTCCGTAACGATTTTTCTGCTCATTGCCCAATTTTATACCGATTTTGTATTAAAGTCAAATTAATTATAACTATTCATCATTATGGCCGGGCGAGCGCCAACAAAAACGCCCGGCCCCTGTAAAGAGGAACCGAGCGTCTGGCGGGAAAAATGGAACTATATTACTGGCCGGTCTTCACCTCGGTCCAGATCTGGTCATATAACGGCGTGGCCGCGCCCACATCCTGTATGCGATGTCCCGCCTGAATGACGCCGAGAGGCGGATTGGTGATGGTTGAGTTGATGTAGGAATTATAGACATCACCTAGCGTTGTCGTATTGCCATTGATGTCCGAAACTTCCATGGGATTATTCTTGGCATACGCCAGAGAGGCGGCGTTTGGATTTATGTACATGTAATTCGTCAGCATCATCCAGAACATATCGGGTTGGTTCACATAATTCAGGAATGCATAAGCCGCATCCGGATGTTGGGCATTCTTCGGAATCGCGAAGTTGTCCTGCCACACAATGGAACCTTCCGTTGGATAGATGAACTGAATGGAAGGCAAGGCTTGTTGAGCCATGAACGCCTCACCGGTCCAGGTCTCGCCAAGATTCACGTCACCAGAGATCAAATCGCTGTGCGGGCTGTCGCTGTCATACTTTTTGATACCCGGGGTTAATTGAGCCAGCTTCTGCTTCGCCTGATCCAGCTGGGACTTATCGGTTGTATTAACATCAAAGCCCAGGGTCAGCAAAGTGAGTCCAATCACATCGCGCGAATCATCTGCGAAAACCATTTGGCCCTTATATTCCGGCTTCCAGAGATCAGCCCAGGCTTTCGGGAGATCCTTGACCGTAGCCGTGTTGACCACGATGGCATCTAGACCCGCCTCGTAAGGAATGGTGTATTGATTGCCCGGGTCATAAGACAAATTCAAGGTGGTGGGATCGAAATTGGCAAGCACAGACAGTTGACCATGATCCAGCTTCTGGAGCATGCTTTGGTTGATCAAGATTGAAGTGGCGTAATCCGTCGGTTGAATGAGATCGTAGGAACTGGCTCCGGAGGAAAGCTTGGCTATCATATCTTCATTGCTGGAATATTCATCGTAGTTCACGGTAATCCCGTATACCTGCTGGAAGCAATCATAGAAATCCTGCGGGACATACGTCGTCCACACAAAGAGGTTCAGTTCCTTCGACGTTACCTGCATACGCGGATTTGGCTCCGGACAAGTAAAGCCATCCGAGGCCGTTTTGTCGCTTGGCTTCGATGTAAATGCCGGTGGCGCGTACGTCGGTGTCGGTGCTGAAGCGGCAGGCGCCTGCGTCGCAACAGGGGCCGGAGTCGCCGCGGCAGTGGGCGCTTCGGTTGCGATCTTCGTTGCTGGCGCGGCTTGCGGCGCCTGTCCCCCACCACATGCTGTCAATAAGATGCTCAATGCCAGGAATCCGGCGGACAGCTTAATGAGGATGGTTGTTCTTTTCATTTTTGGTCTCTTCCTCCTTTAGGAAAGATTTTGGTTTCACGTTCTGGGCCGATCCAGAACGAAACAGCCGGTTATTTCTGGCGGCCTTCCACACGCCGAATCAGGAAGACCACGGCCAGCACGATTAAAATCCAAATCGTGGAGAGAGCGTTCAATTGCGGGGTAATCACGCGGCGCAAAAGCCCATAGACATAGATGGGGAGTGTGGTGGACCCGGGGCCGTTCGTGAAAAAGGTGATGATGAAGTCGTCGATGGAAAGCGTAAAAGCCAATAACGCGCCAGAAAGGACGCCAGGCAGGATCATCGGAAAAGTGACACGCTGAAAAGTAATCCACTCGTTCGCTCCGAGATCCATTGCCGCCTCTTCATAAGACTTATCCAAACCCTGAAGCCGAGCCTGTACCACCAAGGTAACAAAGGGGATCATGAACGAGATATGCGCAAGGATCACGGTCCACAATCCGAGCGCAAGCTGAGAATCGCCCGTGAGATGCAAAGAGCTGTTGAGAAAGGAAAACAATTGGCTGAACATCACCAGAATGGTGATGCCCATAACCACCTCTGGAATAACGATGGGGATGTAAAGGGACACCTGCGAAAACGTCCGAAGTCGGAAGACGTATCGCTGCAGGGAAAGGGCGGCCATGGTTCCGATGATCGTCGAGATGATCGTCGCCGTAAATGCAACGATCAGCGTATTGCGGGCCGCGCTCAAAACCTCCGTGTTCTTTGAAAGATCACAAAACCAATGAAAGGGCCCGCATGGACTTTGGAGTACGTTTCCGTTCACCAGTTGAAACGGGCCAAATCGGGTGATGATGCCCGTGAACAACGGGCTGATTCTGGAAGCATTGAACGAGAAAACAATTAACACCACGATGGGCGCATACAAAAAGAAAAACACCAGTATCGTGGCAGCAATAATCCAGGGCGAACGGCGATGCGGATTCACGCCACGATCTCCTCGCCAAATCCGAATTTGCGGGTGTAGAAATAAGTGACAATGATCGTCAGTACCATGAGCACCAAGGAAGCCGCCGAACCGAAGGTCGGATCGCGCGCGTCGAGGAACTGCCTCTGAATCAAATTACCTATCAAAATTACCTGGGCGCCGCCCAGAAGATCAGACACGATGAATGTACCCATGACCGGGATGAAAACCAGAATGGTCCCTGCCACAACACCGGGCATGGAAAGAGGTAAGGTTACACGCAGGAAGGTTCGGAAGGGCGAGGCGCCCAAATCCGCGGCAGCCTCGTACAGGGAATTGTCAATTTTTTCCAGCGATGTGTAGATCGGCAAAATCATAAAAGGCAGGAATTCATAGACCATGCCCACCAGCACCGCGCCTGGCGTATAAATCATCCCCAGCGGTTTGAACGAGATATGAGCCAGCCCGGCCAGCCATCCAAGCAAAGAATTGATCACGCCTTGTTCGCGCAGGATCATCATCCAGGCGTAGACGCGGATCACAAAGTTCGTCCACATCGGCACGAGCACCAGGAACATCAGCGTGTCCCGCCAGCGAGGATGAACCCTGGCGATGAAATAAGCCAGTGGAAATGCCAACAGAATATCCAGGACGGTTGTGTTGAATCCCAGGGCCAGGGATCGCCATAGGATTTCCAGATAAAGGGGAGTAAAACAGGTCTTGACGCCGGGTGAGCAATCGGTGGTGAACCCCAGCAGACGAATATAATTGTTCAGGGTAAAAGTGTAGATCACGCCGCCGTTGGCATCGCGCTGCCCGAAGCTGACCACCAAGGTTAATAACAGGGGCAGGATCAACATTCCGATCATGAAGACCAGCGTCGGAACGATCAGCAAGGTGCCTTGTGCGGATTTATTCTCACGCAGTCGTTTTAACATGGCTAATCCCTTGGCAAAACGAGGGTGTTTTCGGGCACCAGACTCAGCCGAACTTTTTGCCCGGTTTGATAATAAGCACGCGGGTCCAGCGTCGAAATGCGGTTCTGCTCCCACACCTTCAGCCGCTGGCCTCGCACATCAAGGTAAAGGTGCGTATCCGAGCCTATGTAGGTGCTATTAACGACGGTGCCCTCCACGCCGCTTTCGCCGGATACAGATTTCTCAGAGAGGCGAATCTTTTCCGGGCGAATGGAGATGGCCACCTCATCTCCAACATTCACTTTGCTGGTGATGACTCCTGCCAACTCCTGTTCCCAAGCCGGGACATAGACCACAGCTTGGCTATCGTTGATCGATCTGACCTTGCCATCCAGAAAATTGGATTCGCCGATGAAGTCGGCAACAAAGCGGTTCGCCGGGCGCTCATAGATTTCAACCGCCGGCCCCATTTGTAAGACCCTGCCAAAATTCATCACGGCGATACGATCGGACATGGTCAAGGCTTCGCCCTGGTCATGCGTCACATAGATGAATGTGATGCCCACTTCCTTTTGCAGGGATTTTAGCTCGAGCTGCATCTCTTTGCGAAGTTTCAAGTCCAGCGCACCTAACGGTTCATCCAGAAGGAGGACCTTTGGCCGTTTCACCAGAGACCGCGCCAGCGCCACGCGTTGCTGCTGTCCGCCTGAAAGCTGCTTGGGATAACGCCGATCCATGCCGGTCAGTCGCACCATCGAAAGCGCCTCACCCACCCGGCGTTTGATATCCGCAGTGGAAACATGTTGCATTTCCAAGCCAAACGCCACGTTCTGGAAGACGGTCATGTGTTGGAATAGTGCATAGCTCTGAAAGACGGTATTGACCGGACGCAGGAAGGGCGGCTTATGCCCCTGAGCCTCGCCGTCAATATAAACCTCCCCTTCCGTTGGCCATTCAAATCCAGCGATCATGCGCAGGGATGTGGTTTTCCCACATCCCGAGGGGCCCAACATCGAAAAGAATTCGCCATTCTTGATCTGCATGGTGACATGGTTTACAGCTGCCAGCTCATTCCCCTCCGGTGTGACAAACTTCTTGACGACATCCCGCAGTTCGATCGCAAACTCGCTCATTTGCAGACTCCTCTGTCGGCCGACTTGCAAGACGTTCTACATTAGAACTTTCTGCTCCACTCTTTGGGCCAGCGTTCAACGACAACTTTTTTCTGCGTGAAGAATTCAACCGCATCCATGCTCTGGCCGTGCGTGACGCCGAAGAAAGAGTCTTTCCAGCCGCTGAATGGGAAGAACGCCATCGGCGCAGCCACGCCGATATTGATCCCGATATTGCCTGCCTCGGCTTCATACCGGAACTTGCGTGCCGCCGCGCCGCTGGATGTAAACAGACTAGCCTGATTACCATATGTTCCGCTGTTGACCAGCTCAATGGCTTCCTCGACGGTGTTGACATGCATGAGACCTAGCACCGGCCCAAAAATCTCGGTGCGTGCAATCTCGCTCCCACGCTGGACGCCGGAAAGAATCGTCGGCCTGACGAATGATCCGCGCTCATAGCCCTTGATGTTTGTTCCACGTCCGTCCACCGGGACCGCGGCGCCATCCCTGAGACCCACACCGATCAACTGCTCGATGCGCTGTTTGCTGGCGGCATTGATCACCGGCCCCATTTGGACACCGGAGTCAAGGCCATAACCGACAACGCGCGTCGAAGCCGCATCGCAGATCAATTCTGTAAAAGTGTTGCGTGCATCCGCAACCGTGATAGCCAGGGAGACTGCCAGGCACCGCTGACCCGCGCAACCAAACGCGGAGTCCGCAATGATCCTGGTCGCCATATCCATATCGGCATCCGGCAAAACAATCACCGGATTCTTGGCCCCGCCCTGTGCCTGAACGCGTTTGCCATTAGCGGATGCCTTGGTGTAAAGATATTTCGCGGTCGCCGTCGAACCGACAAAGGTTACCGCACGGATAAGCGGGTGATCCAGAATGGCGTCCACCGATTCCTTGGCACCGTTGACCATATTGACCACGCCCCTCGGTAATCCAATCTGCCCGAGGAGCTTGAAGATCAGCTGCATGGTCATCGGCACTTTTTCGGATGGTTTGACAAGATAGGTATTGCCCGCCGCCAGTGCATATGGCAAATACCAGAACAGAATCATGCCCGGGAAATTAAACGGCGCCACAGTGGCACACACACCAACCGGCTGACGGATCATCATCTCATCCAGGCCCGGAGCGATATCCTCGACGACTTCGCCTTTGCTCAAATGTGGCATTCCGCAGGCGACTTCCACGTTCTCGATGGCGCGGACCATCTCCGCCTTGGACTCTTCGAACGTCTTACCGGACTCATTGGTAATGGTGCCGGCGATCTCATCCATGTTGACTTTGAGCAGATCGCGCAGCTTGAAGAGATATTGGATCCGATCCTGAACGGGCGTCCGCCGCCAGTCGGGAAAAGCCGCGGCGGCGGCTTTCGCAGCCGAGTCCACAGCGTCGCGTCCACCGAGCGGGGTTCGGGCGATCGATTCCGCGGTGGCTGGATTGATCACGTCAAAATATTCTTTGACCTCTGGCTCGATCCATTCACCGTTGATGTAGTTGAGAATCTTCTGCATGGTGACCTCTACACGACCAGTTTATCCATAAACTCGGACAAACCTTCATCAATCAGGTTCAAGCCTTCGTCGAGTTGCTGCTCATTGATGATGAGCGGCGGTACCACGAAAAGAACATTTTTGAAATTGAAGACATAGACGCCGCGGGAAAGCAGGAAGTTCTTGAGCGGAGTGAGATCCAGCAGCTCCTTCGTTTGCCGATTCTTGACCAGCTCAATCCCGGAGAACAATCCAATGTAGCGCACATCGCCAACGGATGGATGCTTGGCTTTCAACTCTTCCAGCCGTTTGCCAAGATATTTTCCAACCTTCTTGGAGTTTTCAAAGATCTTTTCCTCTTCGTAGACTTCAATGGTTGCCAACGCCGCCGCGCAGGCCAATGCGTGACCGTTATACGTCAAGCCTGCATATAAATATTTATCATCAAAGAATTTGGCAATCTTCTCACGCACGATCACGGCGCCGAGCGGCACATATCCCGAGGTGATCCCCTTCGCCGTGGTGATGATATCGGGCACGACATTCCAGTTATCCACCGCGAACCATTGACCGGTCCGGCCCCAACCCGACATCACTTCATCCGAGATCAACAAGATTCCATACCTGTCGCAAATCTCGCGGATGCGCGGCCAGTAATCATCTGGAGGGACGATCAAGCCATTGGAGCCCGTCACACCTTCCATGATGATCGCGGCGATCTGATCCGGCCCTTCATACTGAATCAGTTCCTCCACGTGGCCGATGCACTCCCGATGGCACGTCTCGCGCGTCCAGCCAAATGGACAGCGATAGCAATATGGGTCGAGGAAATGAACCACACCTGTCATGGCATGATCGATCGGAAGGCGGCGATAATCACCGGTCAAGGCGATCGCGCCGTGGGTCGCGCCATGGTAGGAGCGATAGCGCGCCAAGATCTTGTGCCGGCCCGTATAGAAGCGCGCGATCTTGACCGCGTTCTCGTTCGCCTCAGCACCACCCAATGCGAAGAAGGTTTTCCTCAAATCACCCGGCGTGATTTCAGCCAACTTCCTGCCAAGCAAACCACGCGGCTCGCTGGCCATGCCCGGTGCAACAAATGTCAAGCGCGCCGCTTGATCTTGAATGGCTTTCACCACTTTCGGATGTTGGTGGCCGACATTCGTATTCACCAACTGAGAGGCAAAATCAAGATAGCGCTTCCCATCTGCATCCCAAAAATAAACTCCCTCCGCCCTGACAACCGGAATCGGATTCGTTTGCCCCTGCACCGACCAGGAGTAAAACGTGTACTCCTTGTTCATGTCCACAATTTCTTTCGCGGTCAGACCTTTCCTTGTATCTTGTGCAACTTTAGTCATTCTTCCTCCAGGGATAAAATAAGACGCCGAACCCGCACAGGAATTCGACGCTTGGAAACTACAATTTGACCTTCTTCACAATATCCGCGTATACATTCAACGTTTCGTCGACATCGGCATCCGTGTGCGAGTAACACAGGAACCATGGTTCGCGAGCATCATGATCTGGCATCACGCCGTGCTCAATAGCCATCTGCACCAGCTTAAGATAAGCCTCCTTGTTGCTGCGATCCCAATCGCGCTGACAAGTAACGGCATCGACACCGAGCGCAAAAGAAAACATTGTGGGATATCCGCTCATCGCAACCGGGATGTTGTTGTCTTCAAATATATCTCTCAACCCATCCATTAGGCGCCGGCCGCGTTGCCGAATCGATTCCAAGATCGGTTTTGTTTTCAACAGATTCAACGTGGCATAAGCCGCAGCGACTCCCGGCTTGTTATTCGTGTATGTCCCGCCTTGGGAAACGCCATGTCCAATAATGGACATGATTTCGCGCTTGCCTCCGAATGCGGCGATCGGGTAGCCGTTGCCCAGAGCCTTGGCGTAGGTCGCGAGGTCCGGCTTGATGCCGTAATATTCCTGCGCGCCGCCATTGGCAACGCGGAAGCCGGTCTTGACCTCATCCAAAATAAAAACGATGCCATATTCTTCCGTCCGCTTTCGAATCAATTCCAGGAATCCCTGCTGCGGTTCAATCGCACCACAATTGCCCTGACATGGTTCCGTGATCACCGCTGCGATCTGGTCGCCATAGGAACGCATGACGCGTTCAAATCCTTCAAAATCGTTGAACGGCAACGTGATGACAAACTCTCCCATGGACTGCGGAATGCCCGACGATGCGCGCACCGGAATTGGGCTGCGACGATTGCCATATGCCTCCGCCGGTGCGTAGGTGGACCACAACGTGTGATCGTGAAAACCGTGATAATTGCCCTCAAACTTAAGGATGGTATCGCGTCCGCTGTAGGCGCGCGCCACACGAATGGCGTGCATGGTCGCCTCGGTGCCTGAACACGCAAAACGGACCATATCCACGGCCGGGCACATCTCCACGATCAGCTCCGCGACTTTGACTTCCAGCTCTCCGGTCATGGCAAACAGCACGCCGCCCTTGACCTCCTCAATGACCTGCGCATCCACTTCGTCATAGGCATGGCCAAGAATGATCGGGCCAAACGCCATGCGATAATCGATGAAGCGCCGCCCATCCACATCCCAAAGATGCGCGCCTTTGGCTTTGTCCACATAGGGTGTCAGGCCCTCACCCCAGTAACGAAAATTGGAATTCACCCCCAACGGCAAGACTTTCGCCGCGCGCTGTTGCAATGATTGACTTTTCGGACCGGCCAGACTCATAACGCCTCTCGATCAGGAAGATGATTTCTCCAGCTCGCCGACATTCTTCACGGCCCTTTCCGGGACTCGCCACTGATAGACGTCCTTGAGAATGATCGGCACAATAGAAGTTGTCGTTTTGCGCACGCCCGGGATTTTACGCACGACGTCCGTGGTGAAATGATACACATCCGTCGCGTCCTTTGCAACCAGTTGAATACTGATATCATTCTGGCCTATGCCGCACGCCACATAAGTCACGTTATCGTACTTGGTCAATTTCTTTGCAACTTCCAGTATTTGATCTGACTCAACTTCCAGCCACACATCGGCATTGACCGACAAGCCAAACGCTTGGGGATTGACCACGCCGGTAATTTGAATGGCCCCCTCTTCAAGCATCCGATCGATCCGATATCTCACCGAGCGCTCCGAAATATTCTTGATCCGGCGCGCAATTTCGGAGGCAGTCATCCGCCCGTCTTCAAGTAGGAAATTGACAATCTTTATGTCTATCTTGTCGAATTCATACATATATTCTCTTCATGATTTCCGAAAGGGAATAGTTTAATGGCCAATATACCTAAGTCCTGCAAAGGCGTCAAGGCAAATGAACGTTATCCCATCTGATTTCAAAACTGTTTGGATTCTGTATTGACGCTCAGATGTCAGACAGGTATAATCCAACGTTGGCATTATTCCCAATTTTTAGGAGACCCAAATAATGATCACTACAGATACAACGCCTGAAGTCGCGCTGGAACCCAAGACCAAACTGACAGGCAAAATCATCAAGACCACTCTTGCGGGCGCTCTGGTTGATGTGGGTCAACCCATCCCAGGCGTGCTTCATATCTCACAATTACAGAAAGATCCCGTGAATAAAGTCGAAGAGGTTGTCAAAGAAGGTCAAACGGTCGAGGTGTGGGTGAAGCGCGTGCGCAAGGATCGAATTGAGCTGACCATGATTCAGCCGCTGATGTATGACTGGAAGGACCTTCAGCCCGAAATGATTGTGAAGGGCAAAGTTGTCCGGCTCGAACCATACGGTGTATTTGTGGAAATTGGCGCGGAACGTCCCGGCATGATTCACATCAGCGAACTGGCGCGCGGCTATGTCAAAAACGCCAGCGACGTTGCCAAGGAAGGTGATGAAGTGCAAGCGATGATTCTCAAAGTGGATCGCAAGAAGCGGCAAATCCGCTTGAGCATGAAGGCCATTCAACCCGAAATCATCGAAGAAGAAAAGCCTGAGCGCGAGAACAGACGCGGAAAGAAAAATAAGAAGGCAGAAAAAGAGGAGGAAGTCCAGATCGAGGAAAATCTCGAGCCGGAGCTTACCGCAATGCAGATTGCATGGCAGACCGCCCAGGATCGCGCCAAGTCCCGCAAGGGCCAGAAATCCAAACGGATCAAATCTTCCTCGATCGAACAGGAAGATATTCTCAGCCGCACGCTTGAAAAGCGATTGCCAACCGGAGCATAAAGAAACCAAAATCGCCTCCATGGATCGGAGGCGATTTTTCTTTCTACAAGATATTCGAATATTTATCCGCGAACAACGCCGGCTGGCCACCGGTATGCCAGAACAGAACGGTTTCGCTTTTTTGGAAGAAGCCTTTGCGGATCAGATCAATCAGGCCGGCCGCGGCGCGGCCTGTATAGACCGGATCCAGCAGCAGGCCCTCGGTGCTCGCAAACAAGCGAACGGCTTCGCGCTCAGCATCGGTCAACACACCATATCCGGCCTGGCAATATTTGTCGGTGGCCAGTATATCATCCGGCGTGAAGTCGATTCGTTCGCCCAGTGCCTCAGAGGCCTCCGAAGCTAGAGCGGAGACATGACCCTTCAACCATTCTTCTGATTCATCAATACTGATGCCGAGCACTTTGCCCTTGTAACCAAATACTCTTTGTCCCAATGCCAACCCCGCATGCGTTCCGCCGGAAGAGGTTCCGAACACCATCCAATCGGCGTGAATGTGCTGACTCATAAATTCTTCTATGGCGAAGGTATAACCCATGGCGCCGGTTGCGCTGGAGCCGCCATACGGGACGAGATAGGGTTTCTTGCCTTCCAACGCGGCTTGATCAAACGTCTCTTTCAACACGCGGTCGCGATCTTTGCGATCCAGAACCGGAACGATCTTTGCCCCGAACAATTCGTCCATCAATAGATTCGCCGATGGCTTTTCCGGCATCTCGCCGGTCAATACCAATACACAGTCAAAACCAAACTTTGCCGCGGCTGCCGCAGTTTGACGGCAATGATTCGATTGGATCGCGCCGGCCGAGATCATCATCCTGGCGCTCTGGGCCTGCGCTTCCGCAACCAAGAACTCCAGCTTGCGCGTCTTGTTTCCGCCGAAGGCCAGACCGGTCTGGTCGTCCCGCTTGACCCAAATGCGCGGTCCACCCAGCGCTGCGGAAAGACGCGGCAGCTCCTCAATTGGTGTCGGCAAGTGGGCAAAGCGGACTCTTGAAATATTCATCAGGCGCCTCCTATCGATTGTCTTATTCTTTGTTTTCCGCGTGAACGCATCACGTCCAGTATGCGCGGGATGACTCCTGAATATATCTTATACCAAAACGGATGAGGGGCGAAGTCCCACGCACCGAGCGTGCGAACCACCTGCCCGCCCAGGCCTGCCTTGAAGCGGAACACGTTCCACATCGTATCCGCCTCACGGAATTCATCCGGCGCACCCCAAAGATCATAAACTGCACAACCGCGCGCTTTGGCGCGCTTCATGGCTGCCCATTGCAAAAGGTGATTTGGCATTTTCTCGCGGTGAGCTTCACGCGACATGCCATAAACATAATAAGCGCGCTTGGCAAAATAGAAAACAATGATCGCGGCGACAATTTCTCCATTTACCTCCGCCATCAAGGGTTCGGCGTGCGGTTCGATAGACTGCATAAATGATTCCCAGACGGTTCGGTAATACGCCTCATCACGAATCACAAATCCATCGCGCGCAGAAGTTTCGGCATACATCTTGTAGAGCACGGGCAGGTCGTCCTTGAGCCCAACTCGAACGGTCACACCCTTCTTTTCCGCCAAGCGAACGTTATAACGGCCCTTGGGTTTCATGCGCGCCAGCATTTCATCATCGGATGCAGATACATCCACCAGGACTGTATTCTTGAATTGAATTTGATCCGATGAATAGTGCCAGCCCCTGCGCTGCAATTCAGACATCACGTTCTGTCCACCGTCATCCACGCGATCCGCAGCACCGGCAGGGAGTCCCGTTCCCAATACCACATCAGGGTCAACCTTCAAAAAGATGGCGCCTTGGCTCTTTGCAAAAGATTGCAGATCATCCAACACACGCCTGCGAAGCGACCCATCCAACCAATCCATCAAGGGTCCCTTCGGCGCATATAGAATGCACAGGGCAACGCCGCGCAAAAAAACGGTGCGCTTCAAGACGAGGCAGGCCGCAAGGATGACTGACGGATCGAACGAGTCCAGCTGATCAGGCAGGTAGGACCCGTACGAATTCTCAGTCCAAACAAGGTAGATCGGTCTCCATCCATATTTCGATTTGACCTGTGCCCATTCGTACGTCTGCAGAAAATGCGGATCAGGCAATGAAGCAATCAAACGGTCCCAACCTGGTGTTCTCATGATCCTGCCTCATGTCCAGCCAGGCGCCATAGGTAAAATCTATACAACCGTGCATTATATACTTTGTCCACTGCCTGCGCAGCGCGTCTGAGTTCGCCGCCAAAGCCGCGCTTGAAACGATAGACTCCCCACAAGCCGTCATTGCGGTTTTCAAATTGGGCTTCGAGCGTTGATTCGTCTTCGTCAGGCACGCCCCACAAATCATATTCTTGACAGCCGCGCGCTTTTGCCCAACGCATGGCTTCCCATTGCAAAAGATACGTCGGCATACGATTACGTTCTTGATCACTGGACGCTCCATAGAAATACCAGGCGCGCGTTCCCCGCGCAAAAACCATCAGGGCCGCCAACGGCTTCGCCTCAAATTCTGCGACAAGCAACTCGCACATTCCGGATGGATGGAATAATTCATAGACGCGGCGATAATACTCGAGCGAATGCACGCCAAAGCCATCGCGCCCAGCGGTGATTCGAATCATCCTGTAGAAACCATCAGGGTCGTTCCAGACGCGAACAGTCACGCCTTTCTTTTCAGCGAGATGGATGTTGTAACGGCATTTCTGTTTCATGCGCGCAAGGATTTCGTCTTCGCCACCGCGAATATCAACGATAATCGTTCTTGGCGGCTGAATGCTTTGTTTGGAAACAGTCCAGAACGGATATTGGATCATGGGATCAGAATCCCATGCATCAGGTTCAATCTTCAAAAAGATGGCGCGATTTCTTCGGCAAACATCATCCACTTCTTCCCAAAACTGATCACTCGTCGAGCGGGCACTGATCACCAATTTTGGAATATAGGCAATCGTAAAACCGAATGGCAATTTGCGGAGCAGAATCTGTGCACCGCTATCTCTATTGACTACGCGCACAACATGCCACTCAAAGCCGGACTTTAGTTCGCCCCATTCGCCGGTCTGCAAAAGATGGGCGCTCGGGCGTTCTTGTAGAAATCTGTTCCAACCGGAGAGGGAAACTTCAGGCATGGCCGCGCCTCGACCGGCGTTAAACCACGTACGTCATTTCAGGCGAAGGCGTCTCGCGGATATTCGCACCGGGAATTACCTCATCGAGCAGGGCAATGATTTCGTCGGCATGGCCGCCTGACATGAGAAGTTCCAGGCGAGGCAGAGTCTGCTGCAATTGATCGCTGGTCATAACATCTTCATGTTCAGAACAGAAGATATCAGGATGCGCGGTCCGATCATAGATTTTCTCGGGCTCCCAAAGTTCCTCGCGCAGTTTCTCGCCGGGTCGAATGCCGGTGAATTCAATTTCGATATCGCGTCCCGGCTCAAGTCCCGAGAGACGAATCAAATCCTCAGCCAGATCAAGGATGCGGATCTGCTTTCCCATATCGAGCAAAAAGGCTTCACCGCCGCGTCCCATGGAAGCTGCTTGCAGGACAAGATGAACAGCTTCAGGGATGGTCATGAAATAACGCTCCATATCGGGATGAGTGACCTTGACTGGCCCCCCACTGGCGATCTGACGCTTGAAAATCGGAATGACACTGCCGCGGCTTCCCAAAACATTCCCAAAGCGAACAACGGAATACGCTCGCGTAGTGCGATGCGCTGCATCGAGCACGATCATCTCGGCGAGACGTTTGGTGGCGCCATATACATTGGCAGGACGAACCGCTTTATCCGTAGAGATCAAGACCAATCGTTCCACATTATTTTCAGTCGCGGCCTCAACCACATTGCGCGTGCCAATGACATTGTTCAAGATCGCTTCTTCCACATTAGCTTGCATCAGTGGCACATGTTTATGCGCGGCGGCATGGAATATCACCTGAACATTCTTCAAAACAAAGCGCAAACGTTCCAGATCTTTGACATCGGCAATGACCGGCGTCACAGCCAGAGACGCTTCATCCTCCCTCAATTCCAGCAACGTCTCAAAGATACTGTTCTCGCCGTGACCGAGGATGATCAACTCACCTGGATTCCAGCGCGCAATTTGACGCGAGAGTTCGCGTCCAATCGAACCGCCCGCACCGGTCACGAGCACGCGTTTGCCGCTCAGCACATTGCCAATCATTTCTTCGTGAATCCGGCGCGGCTCGCGCCGAAGCAGGTCGGTGATATCGACTTCGCGCAAACGGCTGACACTGACCTTGCCGCCGATCAATTCGTAGATGCCGGGCATCGTCCGCGACGGAATGCCCTTAAGGCGGCAGGCATCATTCACGAGCCGCACCAGGCGTCCCGGCGCGGAAGGGATCGCAAAGACCACTTCGTCCACATGCTGATTATCGAGCACGTCGGCAATTTCGCCGACCAATCCAATGACCGGTACACCGTAAATCTCCTGGCGTTGTTTGGCGGGATCGTCGTCGAGGAATCCTATTGGGTTCAGGTTGAGCTGCGAGGACTTCTGAAGCTCACGAACGACCAGGGCGCCCGCGTCGCCCGCGCCGATAATCAAGGCGCGACGAGACTTGCCATTACGCGGCGCGGCGGATTGTTCCGCCAAAATGCGAAGTGCAAAGCGTGAACCGCCGATCAGGACCAACGACAGCAACCAGTCAATGCCCAGGGCCGAGCGCGGCATGCCGGGATAAACCACGCCGGTCGAAAGTAATAGCAGCATCACGCCCGAAGTCAGCACAGAGGCTGTGGTCACGGCGGCGGTGATGAGACGCAACTCGTGTGTGCTGGCATAGATCCATATGCGGCGATACAAGCCAAAGAAAAAATACACCGGCAATTTGATCAACAATGCCGCGCCGCACATGACAAGCATGGCCGGAAGATAAAACGGCAACTGCGCCACATCGAGCCGCAATGCGAAACTCCCCATCACGGATACAACGATGAGAATCAGATCGCCGAGCAGGACATAGCGATTACGGAAATGGGGCCGCAGTTTTATTGCATCCAATTTACAGTCTCTTTCAGGCCGTCCGCCAGGGAAGTCTGCGCTTTGAAGCCAATTACGTCTTCGGCACACACGGGGCTTCCCAACGACTTGTAAATATCGCCGGCGCGCGGCGGAGCAAAAGCCGGCTTGGGTGAGTTCGGAAAAAGTTCATACAATACATCCAGCAGATCTAAAATGCGCGTGCTTTGACCGGTGCAAATGTTGAAGATTTTTCCCGGAGCAGACGGATGTTCCGATGCGACCAGATTGGCGCGCACCACATCGCTGACAAAAACCAAATCGCGCGACTGGCCACCATCACCAAATACCGTGACCGGTCTGCCCTCACGCAGACGGCGGATAAAAATTGGAACCGCTGCCGCGTACATCGAGTCCGGTCGCTGCCGCGGGCCATAGACATTGAAATAGCGCAGCGCCACAACCTGCAAACCAAAGGATACGGTATAAAGTTGAGCGTAGATCTCATCCACGCGCTTTGAAACCGCATACGGCGAAAGTGGCCTCAGGGGCGCATCTTCTCTCAAGGGCAGCACATCCGAGTCGCCGTACACGGCCGCGCTGGAGGCGATCACCACGCGCTGCACTCCGGCTTTGCGCGCGGCTTCGAACAGGATCGAGGTGCCGCCGACATTAACGTCGAAACAAGCCTGGGGATTCTCCAGCGACTCGGGTACGGAGACAAAAGCAGCCTCATGAAAGATGACTTCCACATCGCGCGTCGCCGCCGCGACGGTGGCTGCATCGCGCACGTCTCCCTGCACAACCTCAAGGCGGCCTGCGTTTTCCAGGTGACCGAGCCCCTGGAGGTTTTCCCGCTTGCCGCTCGAAAAGTTGTCGAGCACGCGCACCCCGCGGCCGTGCTCGAGTAGTGCACGGACAATATGCGATCCGATGAATCCGGCTCCACCGGTAACCAGGTATTGCTTCAACTCATCTGCCCTTCCGGCTCAAGACGGTGCCCACCGTTCGCAGGACAATCATCATGTCCATGATGAAAGAACGATGCTTGATGTAGTACAAGTCGTATTCCAGCTTGACGACCGTCTGAGTCACATTGGCTACGTAGCCATAATTGATCTGCGCCCAGCCAGTCAATCCCGGCTTAACCAATAGACGCGCCCGGTAAAAAGGAATCTGTTTTTGAAATTCAGCGACCAATTCAGGCCGTTCCGCACGCGGCCCGACCAAACTCATCTCGCCGCTCAAGACATTCCAGAATTGGGGCAGCTCATCCAAACGGGTCTTGCGCAAAAAATTGCCGACACGCGTCACGCGCGGATCATTTTCCACAGCGAGCCTCGCTTCGCCATTCGTCTCGGCCCCATGATACATCGTGCGGTACTTGTAGATCTTAAAGACTTGTCCCCCCTGCCCCAGACGCGTCTGCACGTAAAAAATCGGGAATCCGGTGTCGATCCATGTCGCCACAAGAACAAACGGAAAGCTGATTCCGAAGAGCAGCAACCCAATCGTTCCGCCGAGAATGTCCATCAAACGCTTGACGATCTCATAAAAACCGCTTACCCGCATTTCGTCGGTGAAGGATCGAATCATCCAATCCGACTCTAGATGGTGAACGGGAACGCGCCCGGCCATCTCTTCATAGAGGATCGGCATGCGCGTCACTTCCACCCCGCGTTCCTGCGCGTCGAGAATGGCCTGAAAAGTCTCACCGCGAATTTCGCCGGTGATGGCAACCGCGATATCTGAAATACGATAATCTTCCAGAACCTGCACAAGGCGGCGGCTCGAAGCCAGCACCGGAAAGCCTTCCAATGTGCCCTTGGATTTATGCGGATCGTCATCAATAAAACCGATCAGGTTGAACGGTGGTGGTTTCAGTTTATTGAACGTCTGAGCCAGGGCGAGGCCCGCTTTGCCTGCGCCGACGATCAGCACTCGGCGCATCAGCTCGGGCGACGTATAAAGTCGAATGTACAAGGCACGCCAGCCCACGGTCAACAATGACGCGATGACCAGAAACGCCCCAAAACCAACGCGCGGCAAGGCGTTTGGATCCTCGGTGGTGATAAACACCAGAGAGTAAACCACGATTCCGATGAACGCCGCGATTTCAATGCCACGCAGAGTTCTCCGCCAACTAGCTGCGACATGCGGATCGTATAGCTCGACCAGCAAGATCAGCCAGCCGGCCGGCAAAAGGTAAAACCAAAGTGGAATCTTGACGCTGATCGCGACCAGCGTCCATGCCCGTTCCGGCCTGATGTTCAAATGTTCAGAAATCAATCTGTAGTACAGGTAAAATCGCCAAGTATAGATAGCAGCGAAATCGGAGGCAATGGAGGCGACCAAATCTCCGAGAATCAATAAGATGCGATGCTCGCTGGAGCGCAAACGAAATCGGGGGCGGGAGGCAGTATCAGCCATTTTTCCGGAAAAGAGGAGATGCGAGCAGGCTGTATAAAAAACCACCCCCCCATGAGAGATGCATAATCAAGATCGACAGCGGCAGGCCAACCATGAGAAATGGCTGGTGATTGCGAAATGCAACTTGAACACTGGCGGCGATCAGGATGAAAAGATACAGAATCACTTCAAAGCATAGGAGTTCGCGGGCCAAGGAAAACCGGAACGATAAGAGAACCAGTGCGATCAAACTCGCCACGAACACAGGAGGCAGAGCCTGCCTCCAGCGAATGGTATTTGCGTACCGTTGGAGCATTCTCCATTTCCAAAAACCATAACGCCAATACTGGCGGGCCAATTCGCCGAACGAAGCGCGCGCGAAATACGTCGACCGAATTTGCGGATCCAACCAAACCACGCCGCCGGATTGGCGAACGCGCGTGTTGAATTCGTAGTCTTCGTTGGACAACAAAGTCTCGTCAAAACCGCCGATGCGATCAATGAGTTCGCGCCGGAGCGCACCAAACGGGACCGTGTCCACCGCACCGGCTTTGGGGTTCAACCGATACATCGCATCACCCACACCCAGCGGATGCGACGCCGCGACGGCAATTGATTCTGCAATCCAGCCGGCAGCGCCCGGACGAATCTCCCAGACACCGCCAACGTTGACGCCCTTTCCATCCTCCAAGGCTTGCACACACCGCTCCACATATTCAGGGTTTGGCCGGGAATGCGCGTCAAGGCGGAGGATAATTTCGCCGTGAGAGGAGTTGATCGCCAAATTCAAAGCCGCCGGGATGGCGCGCCGCGCATTGTCCACGACACACAGCGAAACATCCGGATGTTCGCGTTGAAACAGGTTGATTCGTTCGCGGGTTTGATCCTGCGAAAAGGCATCAGCAATTACGATTTCCATTTGTGAACGAGGATAGGTCTGGGCCAGAACCGCATCCAATAATTGTCGGATCGTGGCCTGCTCATTGTAACATGGGATAATAATCGAGACCAAAGGCGGCATAGTCAACTTGCAGTGGTACTTTTCCAATTCCCGGGGCGTAATACCAATCGAATTAGAGTGGACCGCTGTTTAACGGCAGATGAACAATGAACGCCGTTCCCCGCCCCACTGCGCTGCGAACGCTAATTCTACCACCGTGAGCCGCCACAATCTCATGAACGATGGCCAGCCCCAGGCCCGCGCCGTGATGTTCGCCGCCTGCCCGAGCCGAATCCGCTTGATAGAAGCGGTCAAAGATATGCGGGACGTCCTCCTTTGGAATGCCGGTGCCGGTATCGTCCACTGCCACTTGAATCTCGTTGCGGTCACGGACAGCGCGCAAGGCAATGCTCCCGCCTTCCGGCGTGAACTTCAACGCATTGTCCACCAAATTGGTAAACACCTGGGCCAGACGATCTCCGTCTCCGTACAGCGGTGGAAGATCATTGGCGAATCGCGCCATCAAAGTAACGCCGGCTTTGGAGGCCATCGGCGTGAATTTCTCAATAATGCCGTTCAATAAGGCACGAATATCCACCGGCGACGTTTGCAGGTTGAGAATGCCTGCATCGAGCCGGGCCAGATCGAGCAAATCGAGAGCCATGCGATGCATCCGCCCCGCCTCGCTATAAATCACCTCCGCCGCCTGCTTCCGATCGTCGGGCGTATCCACTGTGCCATCCATGATCGCCTGTGCAAAACCTTGAATGGAGGTCAGCGGCGTCTTGAGTTCGTGGGAGACGTTCGCGACAAAATCGCGTTGCGATTTTTGACTCGCCTGCACGCGCGTCATCATCGCGTTGAAAACCCGCGTTAATTCCCGGACTTCATGCGGGCCGCCCGCGTCTACCGGCATGGCTGTCCCCTGCGGAAAGGCCCGCGCCGCGGAAATGAGTCGCTGCAATGGATCCGCGATCCAACGCGCAATGACAAATGCCAAAATCAAGGAGAGCAGCAAGGCAATCGCTCCGCCTTCCAGGATCGGTGCCAGGAGTTCATCGGTGAGCAGAGCCAGAACCGGAACCTTGGGGCGCGGCGAGGCGACCATCAGCCAATCGCCATTGGCAAGTTGCCTCAGCGTATAAAGCCAGAACTTTCCAGTTCGATCACGGACCGTTTGAGTGATGCGCGCTAGAATCGCTTGGGAAGGTAACGAGATCGCCGGCGAGGAGGGGTCAGTATCTGTGAGCAATATCCCACCCGAATCAAAAGTCAGGATGCGCACGTTCAACGATCGGGCGATAAAACTCACATCACCGTTCGATTGATTCGCAATCAGGCTGTCGGCAGCTCTCAACTGTACGAAGGTTTGGCGATACAGGACCGGGTTGTGCAGGAGGAAAAGAATGAGAACAAATGCCACCACTCCCAGAGCCGTGACAATGAGCATAGCATAACTCAACCAAAGCCGGGTGCGAAGTGATGAGAACATACCTTAAAAAGCATGAATTATGCAGGAATATCAAACCACCAGCTTATATCCCACGCCTGTAACGGTCTCAATCTTTATGGCGCTGCCCTCAAGCTTCTTGCGCAGGTGCGCGACATGAACGTCCACGGTGCGCGTCTGTCCATAAAAATCAAATCCCCATGCCATTTGAAGCAACTGCTCGCGGGTAAACACACGTCCGGGCTGACCCGCCAAGGTCAGCAACAGGTCAAACTCCTGCGTCCGCAGATCGAGAGGACGGGAAGCAACATGTGCCTCACGGCGCTCTGGATCTATCAAAAGCTCACCCAGTCTCAGCGGGTTGCCAATCAGAGTAGATTTATTCCCACCGCGCCGCAAAATGGCTTTGACGCGCGCGACCAGTTCGCGAGGATTGAACGGCTTGATTAGGTAATCATCCGCGCCGAGTTCCAACCCAAGGATTTTGTCGATATCGTCATCACGAGCGGTCAGCATCAGAATCGCAACGGAGTTATTCCCGGCGCGGACGCGACGGCAAACTTCAAGACCGTCCATCTTCGGGAGCATCACATCCAGCACCACCAGCGCAGGCTGGAAATTCGTGATGGCGTCCAGTGCCGCCTCTCCATCTTTGGCTTCTCGAACGCGAAAGCCGTCGCGTTCGAGATACATGCGCGCCAATTGCAAGATGGACGGCTCGTCATCTACAAGCAGAACGAGTTCGTTTGACACTCAATCACCGCGCGGGGATTTGAGCAACGCAATTACCTCGATTTCGACCAATGCGCCTTTGGGCAGGGCGGCCGCCGCAATAGTCGAGCGCGCCGGAGGGTTCTGCGAAAAGAATTCGGCATAAACGGCATTCATCTTGGCGAAATCAGCCATATCCTTCAAGAAGACGGTCGTCTTGACCGCATAGTTCAAGCCCGAATCAGAGGCCTCCAGCACATTTTTGAGGTTGGTCAGCACCTGACGCGTCTGTGCCTCGATGCCCCCCTGCACCAGTTCACCCGTCGCCGGATCAATGCCACCCTGCCCTGCCGTAAATACCAGCGAATCGGTTCGTATGGCCTGCGAATATGGGCCAATGGCTTTTGGGGCCTTTTCGGTGAAGATGATTTTTTTGCCTTCCGTTGTGAACATTCAACCTCCAATGGAAATTTGGATTAAGCGGTTTTGTTCCAGGGAGTATACAACCGAGAGGCAAAACACGCAAAGGCACGGCCATGGCCGTGCCTTTATGCGAGAGCTTGCGCTGCATTAGCCGGCCGTCGAAGACGGCGCAGGTGTGGTTGATTGGTTGGCCTGACGAAACGCCCTGATCGCTTCACGCAATGCCTTGCCAGCTTCCCTCACCCCGGCCTGACGGATCGCTTCAACCTTCGAGCGGAAATCCTGGGCTGTTTGTAGAGCTTCAGTCGGATCTGTCACGTTGCCAGAAGCGTCAAAACCGGAATGGGACTGGACGATCGTCTGCAACTGGGTGTAAATTGGCTGAACGTCGTTGACGGCCGTCGAGAACGCATCCAACGCCGTTTGAACGGAAGTCACGTCCTTGCCTTTGGACTTCGCCTCGTTGAGCCTGGCTTGAATTTTGGAAATCAGACTGCTGGCGTTGTCGAGGATTTTGCCGATTCGGGCATAGATGTCCTGCTCTCTCGCCCAGGCTTTTTGCAGGCGATCGCTCGAAGGCTGACCCGGCGTAGGAGTGGTCGGCGGATTCGGCGACTGAGCATAGACACTGACGAGCGGAACGGCACTCAAGCCCAGTGCCGCGATTATTGCCACAATTAAACTCTTCTTAAACCACATCGCAATCATTGACATTCGAACCTCCATTGTTCGATTCTATGACTGCCATTTTAGGTGGGTGCGGTTATCGAAGTATGGTTGAGATGTAAAAAGATTGTAAAATCTATTTTCGGCGAATGACCAGCATCGTCAAATCATCGGAAAGCGGGATGGGGTTCACGAAATCATTCAGGCTGGACTCGATCAAGTCCAGCATGGCCCCCGCAGACGAGAACGCGGCAGACCTGACGGTCTCCATCAAACGCATTTCGCCGAAAAGTTCCCCGTTCGATGAAAACTCTTCCGTCAAGCCGTCCGTGTAAAATAGAACGCTCTCACCAGAAGCCACGCGAACAGTCTGCTGTGATATCGTCCGGGCTTCGGTAGCGCCCAGCGCAACACCGGTGCGTGTCAATCGCTGAATTTCGCCACCAGATTTCAACCATAAAGGTGGATTGTGTCCCGCATTGACATAGGTCAATTCGCCGCTGTTTTGATCGAGCACGGCATAAACCGCCGTGACAAACATTCCCTGCTTGGTATCAGGAAGCAGCAATTCGTTGACTCGCTGTAAGGCCTCGGCAGGCGAAGAAGTCTCGATAACGGCCGCCCGAACCAGAGTCCGCGTGAGCGCCATGAAGAGCGCGGCGGGCATGCCTTTATCCGCAACATCTGCGATAAAGAGACCAAGTTTTTGATCCGGCAATTCCATTACATCATAAAAATCGCCGCCCACCTGCCGCGCGGTTTTCCAGCGAGCTGCCACCTCCCAGCCCGGCGGCTGCGGCAACGACTCAGGAATAAACGTTTGCTGAATTTGCCGCGCCAGTTGAACTTCCGTTTCAAGACGCTCACGCACCACCATCTCTTTTTGCAGGCGATCATTTTGAATCGCAAGCGCGGCTTGTTGTGCGATGCCGTTGATGATTTCTAAACGCCGGGCGCGGAAGCGTTTTCCGCCGGATGCTTCCTGCAGCAGCAGCACGCCAAAGGTATCTGTCTTGACCGACAGCGGAACCGCGTAAAGAAGCGGCTCGTTGCTCTGCGCGATTTCGGCATCTTCACGGTGCCGGAACTCTCCAAGGCAATTCCATTTTTCGAGGGTGTCTTCAGCCTTCAACGGATACATCAAAAGGCTGTTGGAATTTCGGCTCTCATCCAACAAGGGGAATGCGCCGACCGCCAGGTCATCGCCAGCCAAAACCTTGCGAGCGTCCTCATCGAAGCCATAGGTGTGAACCGGGTGAAACAACTCCTTTTCGGCATTCCAAAGATACAAGGCGACCCGTTCCACGCCGACCAAAATCGGCAGGACACGAACGATGATACCTAGGATATCTTCCAGCTCATTCAAGCTTACTACCGCCTGGGCGACCTGCAACAACGCGGCAGACGCATAGGCCTGTTCCTGAGCCGAATCGTACAGGCGCGCATTTTCAATGGCAACCGCGGCATAGCTTGCGAATGTGGTCACCATGGCTTGTGCTTCGTGACCATACCGGCTCCGCGCATGATGCGCCAGCGAAATAACGCCGACCGGCTGACCGCCGACATGCAATGGCGCCGCCAGCGAAGAATAATCGGCCTCGAAGCCGGCGGCTTGGCCCGAGGGCCAGATCGGGTCCGCGGGTTTGCGAAGGACTGGATTCTCCGACAGCATCGCCCTCGTCAAAGCGATCGAACCGTCCGGGTTTGCCAGGCGCGCCTCTTCAATCATCTGTGGATCTCCGCCATGCACAGCCGACAAGGAGAGGTCGCCGTCGCTCAGTAACCAGATCGCTGAAACGTCCACGGGGAGATTCCGTTCAATCTCGGTCAGAATGGAATCAAGCACTTCGTCCAAGCCGGCGTTGGAAGATAACAAACCGGCCACTTCACGCAGGCTGTCGGCCACCTGACGCCGCCAGTGTTCAGAACGATATAGGTCTGCATTGCGGATGGAGGCCGCGATCGTCCCAGCTACAGCCTCAAACATGATCCGATCGTCTTCAATGAAAACATTCAACCTGTCCGACTGAATATCCAAGATGCCGAGGACCTTTTCGTTGAACAGCAAGGGCACGCACAATTCCGATCGCGTGTTTTTCGGCGGAAGCGGAGACGGTCGATAATGCGCGTCTTTTGAAACATCATTGGCCAGAACCGTCCGGCCCTCGCGCGCAACCCAAGGAATGATGCCTTGCGCGTCATCGAGAGGGATGGTGTAGCCTTCGAGGGCCCGGCTCCGCTTTCCACTGCCTGCCTCGTATTCGATCAGCCGCCGATTGGGATGGACGGTGAACAAGTGCACAAAGGGAAAGTGGAATTGGTCGTGAATCAGTGCGGCCGCCTCGCTCATCAATTGCCGCAAATCAAGGGTCGATGTGACGCTCCTGCTGACTTCTGCGATCAGGGACAACTGATCGGCGCGACGGCGGACATCGCTATACAGGCGCGCACCTTCCACGGCACGCGCAATATTATCGGCCAGCGCCTCGAGCAGAAGCAGATCATTGGGATGGAAAGCATCCAGGCGATTGGATTGAACATCCAGTACGCCAAGAATGCGATCTTCGATCTTGAGCGGAATCGCCATCTCCGAACGCGTTTCGGGAAGGCGATCCATAAACCGAAAGCGGTCATCCGCCCGAACGTCCGAGGCAACGATGCGTTCCCCCGACTCGGCCACCCCGCCAATAAGCCCCTCTCCGATGTCCACGTCCAGCGCAATTGTTATTTTCCTTTTTCCCTTGCGCGGCGCCGACGCGCCGGCGCGAAAACGCAGACTTTTGGTCCCGGGTCGAATCGTAAAGATTCCGACATAGTAATAGTTAAAAGTTTCTTGGATGAGCTCCGTCACGCGCCGCGCCAGTTCGTCCACGTTCAAGACATTGGCAATTTGTGCACTGACCTGACGGACGAGATTGAGCTGCCCAAGCCGGAACCGTTCCACCTCGACGCGATGTGACGCATACAGTCCCACCGCGATAATACTGGCCAGGCCCTCGGTCAGTTCAATTTCTTCCTGGGAAAAGTTGGGGCCGCGCGAACGCGCGATCTGCAACGCGCCGAGCACGAATCCCTGATCCTCAATCGAAACAGCCAGCAGTGTCTTCTTTGTTCTTGCTTTCTTGCTGACTTTCTTTAAATAAGTTTTGTGGTTCCTGACGGTGTAGCGCATCGCCTCCTGCGCGGGCTGGGATGGAAACAATCGCTGGGAATCCCAGTCCGGCAGGCGGAACAGATTTTCGTGCAGCCAGACGTCCACCTTTCCCGGGATCAGGCTGCTGGTCATCGAGACGATGCGATCGCGTTGTGCCGCCAGAGAATTCGTGCTGACTAACTGTTCTCCCAGGTTGGCGATCTCGCGCCAATCAAACGCTCCGGGAAAACCTGTTACCTTGGGCATGACTATCCTTTTCGCTTTACCAGCGTGAGCAGGTTTCCCGCCTGTGTAGACTCGTATCGCACTTCGTCCATTAGTTTACGCATCAGATATATACCCAGCCCTCCAATTTTACGATCCAGCAAAGGAGCTTTCAAATCCGGGTCTTCCACTTGAGAAGGATCAAAAGCTTTGCCATGATCAAGCAGGGTAATAATAAGGCGGCCGGTTTGGAACGCGCAACTGACTTCAAATCTGCCGTCCGACCTGCCGCCATAGGCATGTTCGATCACATTGGAAGCCGCCTCATCTGTCGCCAGTTGAATGGAGTATATATCCCTGGCATCGAAGCCAGCCTCACGAGCCTGTTCGCCCACAAATGTACGGATTTCATCCAGAATATCGAAGGTGGTGGAAAAGGAAAGGGTCTGCGCCATGTATGTAATGAAAGGCCGCCTCAAGCAAAAAGGGAAGCGGCCTCCGTTCGACGAAATCGTCCGTGCACGGGTCAACCTACAAACTGCCGACCGCCTCAAGTGGATCGCGAGACATCCTAAATAATTCGGTAAAACCTGCCAACTCCAGCGCCTCGCGAATGCGGTCGGGCACGGATGCCAGCACCACTTCACCGCGATTATAGCGCTTGCAGGTGCGCTGGGCGGCCAGCAGGGCACGGAAACCTGCACTGGACATGTATTCCAAATTGCTCATATCCACGACAATCTTGTAGACGCCTTTCTCAATGACAGCCTCCAGCGCTTTACTGAATTGAGGTGCGGTAGAACTGTCGATGCGCCCTTTGATCAAAACCATATCACAATGTTTGAATTCCTTGGTGCTGATTTCCATGCTCGTCCTCCATCCGAAGAATGCAACCTTTGTCCTGCGCCAATCAAGATTATATCATGAGAAGCCACTGCGTCTTTACGAACCGACAAAATGAAACCCAGCGTGGGCCCGATCGGATTACATTTCTGATAAGGGAAAATCCTCCGCCCTCCGTCCCTTTCAATGATAAAATCAAAACGCGGTCACCCTGACGGCCAGAGTAGACTCACAGCCAATGAATCCATCCTGGACGTCAGATCTCATGATAGGAAATGAATGGAGAACGGGTTGTCATGGATTCACACCAAGGAGGCGGAAACATAATGAGCGGAGAGCCGGTTTTGGTCATGCTGGTGGAAGACAATATGGATCACGCGGAACTGGTCATGCGCACGCTCGAGGATCACCGCATTGCCAACCGGATTCGTCATTTCACCGACGGCCAAAGCGCGCTGGATTATCTTCTCCGACAAGGTGAGTTTTCAGATCCGGTCGCCAGCCCGCGCCCTCATGTCATCCTGCTGGATCTGCGCCTGCCACGCGTTGACGGCCTGCAAGTGTTGGAAACAATCAAAGCGAAAGAGGAAACGAAAACCATACCCGTGGTCATCCTTACCACATCCGAAGCAGAGAAAGACGTAGCGCGGGCTTATGACCATTACGCTAATAGCTATCTTGTCAAGCCCTTGGGATACGAGGAATTCAAGAACCTCATGGATGACTTGGGGTTTTACTGGCTGGGGTGGAATAGGCATCCCAACACCTAAATTCACGACCAATAGAATGCTAGATTTCTCTTCCATTGAAATCCTCTTGATCGAAGACGAGCCTGCCCACGCCGAGCTGATCCAAAGAGCGTTCCAAGATCGTGCACCGACGGTGCAAATCGAACACGTCTCTTTACTCTCTCAGGCACGGCAGTATCTGTCCAGCAAAAAACCGGACCTCATCATCACCGATTGGCGCTTGCCGGATGGCGACGGCTTGGAAGTGTTATCGGGGCGGGAGAATTCCTTGAACACGCCGGTCATATTTATGACCAGCTATGGAAGCGAACGCATCGCTGTGGAGGCGATGAAATCGGGCGCCGTGGATTACGTTGTAAAGTCTCCAGAATCCCTGATGGATATGCCTCATATTGCCGAACGCGCTGTTCAGCAAGGGGCGGCCAAGGTAGAACGCATCCGCATGCAGGAAGCGCTGGCGAGAAGCGAGAGCCAATTCAGATTACTCGCGGAAAATGCCAGCGACATGATCTCGCGCCACGATACGAATGGTGTCTTTCTATATACATCCCCGGCGTCTCAGGTCATCCTTGGATTTGAACCGGAAGAATTAATTGGCCGGACGCCTTTGGAATTTATCCACCCCGAAGATCTGCCAAGAATTAGGGCCATGGGAAAGGCACAGCCCAAAAGGGATTCAGTTTCCGTCTTCTCGTATCGGGCAAAACAAAAGGATGGCCAATATGTTTGGTTGGAAACCTCCGCACGCGCCATTCTGGACGAGAAAACGGACTCCGTAATCGAGATTCAAGCGGCCTCCCGTGATATCACCGAACGGAAACGATCCGAGGAAGCAATCCAGCTCGCCCACCAAAATCTTCAGGAGGCCTACGATCGCACGATCGAGGGCTGGGTCCGGGCGCTCGATCTGCGCGACCGAGAGACGGAAGGTCACACCCAGCGCGTTACCGAAATGACCCTCAAAGTCGCGCGTGCGCTGGGCCTGCCCGAGTCTGAGATTGTCCACATCCGGCGGGGCGCATTGCTGCACGATATCGGCAAAATCGCCATACCCGATGAAATCACAAAGAAAACCGGTCCGCTGAACAGACATGAGTGGGACATCATGCGCAAGCATCCTGAGTATGCCTACGAGATGCTCTCCCCGATTGCATATCTGAAGCCCGCGTTGGATATTCCTTACTGCCACCATGAAAGATGGGATGGCAGCGGTTATCCGCGTGGTCTGAAGGGTGAAGAGATACCGCTAACGGCCCGCCTGTTCGCCGTTGTTGATGTTTGGGATGCGCTCATCAGTGAGCGACCCTATCGCAAACCTACTCCTCTTGCAGACGTCATCGCGTTTCTCAAGCAGGAGTCGGGACGTTTATTCGACGCCAGATTGGTCGACTTGTTCTTGCGCGTCTTGAAACAGGAGACGGCCTAACCATGGCCCGCGCAGCTCCGCCGAATTCCAAGGGGCGGACTTTCAGGATTGTAATGCCACCTAACCCAATCAGAAGGTAATAGCTCCCTAGATTGGTGTATAATTCAAGACAAGTAATAATCGAAAATGGCAAACCCGGTGAAAGCCGGGGACGCAAAGCCAACGGGTCTAAAGTCACTCCAGTGACCAGGATTGCCAGGCCGCCGAAATTATCTTAACGACGATCATTGATGTTGTTGATTTGGCGAGCCTGGGTCTCCGACCCAGGCTCCATTGTTTTTTTGTTTCACCTTGTCGTCACGATAAGGGCAAACCCGGTGAAAGCCGGGGACGCAAAGCCAACGGGTCTAAAGTCACTCCAGTGACCAGGATTGCCAGGCCGCCGAAAACGAGCATGGACAGAATAATTCACACACCTACAATTCATGCAAAGTTGACCAGCGCCTCTGCTGTCTCGGATGCCCTTATCAAGGAGAGATTCCTATGGCATCCAAGACCAAAACTCGGCACATCGCTGTAACCTTCGGGGTTTTCCTGCTGGTCATGGCGAGTCTGGTTGCTCAACCCGTCTCGGCCAGGTCCTTGAGGGACGATCCCGCGCTTCCCGGTCTGGCGAGTTTCGTTCAATCAGTTCGGGATGGCGATCGCAACACTCCGCGCGGGGTCTATGCAGAGGGCCTGTTCGCATTTCCGATCGTCCAACAACCCGACCATGATTCCGCCTATGTTTCAGCGCAACCTAATGTCGTTACAGAGTTTAGTACCGCGTCGGCTTATGGCAATATCGGCTTGCTGGCGCACGACTTCCTGGCCGGTCAATATTTCGCGCAACTTGCCGTCGGTCAGAAAATTCAACTTATCGGGGGCGATGGGCAAATCGAGAATTTTGCGGTGACGCAAATATATCGGTACCAAGCAACCGACCCCTCCAGCGTGTACAGCCACTTCATCGATTTAAGTTCCCAAGAGACCTTAAGCTCCACTGAGTTATTCACCAAAGTCTATGCGGGACCAATGCATATCACCTTCCAGACCTGCATCGAGGCCAATGGAGACATGAGCTGGGGTCGCCTGTTTGTCATCGCAGAACCACAGGCGGCCACCGCGGCACAATAGAAGCAGAAACGGCCAAAAAGAGCTTGGCGCCGACACTTCCGATCATCGGCCAAGGATGTTTCATGAGATTTGCCTGACAAAGGCCAAATCGGCAGGAACCCTGATTGACATCCCCACCCTATTCAGTTATCCTCATCCTTGTCCGGGCAGGCCCGGCGCGGCAAAGCCTTTCAAACCCCGCCAGGATCGAAAGATAGCAACGGTAAGGGAGTGTCTTTGGGTGCCGCCGATCTCCTGTCCGGATATTTTCTTGTCCGATAAATCAACCTATGAGGTTTTCGATTCCTGTGGCAAAATAATCTTATGCCCCGCTGGCTTTACTCTGTCATCGCTCTTGGGATCGGCATCGGCCTCGGCTTGCTCTACGGGTGGGTCATCAACCCGGTTCAATTTGTGGACACCACGCCCGCCTCCATGCGCGCCGATTATCGCGCCGACTATGTCCTGATGATTGCGGAAGCCTTCCACACAGATCAAAATTTGGACCTGGCTATTCACCGACTCGCCGTTCTTGGAAGCAATCCCCCGGCGGCTATTGCAGCCGAAGCGCTGAAAACCGGACAAAGTATCGGCTACTCCGCCAATGATATTTCCCTGCTTCAGGAATTGACGCTTGCCCTGCAAGCTTATCAACCAGCGCCTGCGCCGATAGAAGGCACGCCATGAAGCGTTTTCCCTGGGAAGTGATTCCCGCGCTCGTGGTCGGGATCGGCCTAGGTTTAGGCTATGCCTGGATGATCGCTCCTGTGCGTTATATCAATACGACGCCGAGCACCTTGAGCGCCGATTTCAAGGATCAATACCGTATTCTGATTGCCGCATCTTACGCGTCCACCCATGACTTAGCGCGGGCAAGAATTCGCATTGGCCTGCTGGGTGATGCTGATCCCGTACAAGTATTGAGTGCACAAGCCCAACGCATGTTGGCAGCAGGTCAGCCCTTTGCGGCGGTACAACAAGTGGCCCTGCTGGCTGACGACTTGAAGTCCGGAGTCGTGCAAGTTCCTCCAGGCGCGGTAGCGGAATCAACCGTCAGCGTCAAACTGACGACCCCCACGCCTGCCTTCACGTTCTCCGACACCGAAACGCCGCAAGCTGCTCCGATCGAATCCTCCACCGCCGAAATCGTTGCCACAATCACCCCCTTCACCCCCACGCCTCGTCCAACTCATACACCCACGCCAACGGCAGGCGCCCCCTTCATATTGTTGAGTAACGACAAGGTCTGCAATCCAAATCTAACGGACGGATTGATGCAAGTCTCGGTGATCGACGGCCGGCATCATCAAATGCCGGGCGTTGAGGTCATCCTCACCTGGGATGGCGGCGAGGAACATTTCTTCACAGGCTTCAAACCAGACATCGCAAACGGTTATGCTGATTACATCATGCAGGCTGACGTGACATACACGGTGCGCATCGCAGAATCGGGAACGCCGGTGTCCAATCTAACCGCACCGTCTTGCACTGACTCAAGCGGTCAGACCTATTTGGGCGGCATCCACCTCACCTTCCAGCAGCCCTAAAAGAAAATGCCGCAATGCAAGCGCGGCATTTTCATTCGCTAGAAGCCTGTTGGCAGTTTGGGTATCCAATCACTGCCCAATACTACAATGATATCAACGCCCGGATAAGACTTGCATTGACTCTGATTAAAGGATACTTGATTGCCGCTGGTAATGACTTGCCGTGCGATCAAATAACGCAATGTATAGAGCTTGGACGAGCACATGTAAACCGTCGTCTGACCATAGAGCTGGCTTGCCCGTCCGGTTCCCGCAATTTTCAAGCCAAGCGAAGAAAAATAGACCGCCGTTCGTTGTTCGAGATTTGTGGCGTAGGTACCGTTTAGCACGCCCACGCTCGCCTTATCGGCCTGCATCAACGCGATCGGATCACCTTGCGCCATCGGGCTGATGGGTCCGCTGGTTGTGAAAACCTCATCCCTCAACAATTCCACCTTGTCAGGGATGGGTTTGAAAACCGAAGCGGCCTGCCCGCCCAAGGTAGTACTGGCTATTGTCATATCGGTGTAGTCGAACACGACGTTCTTAATCTGGCTGAGAGGAATGTCTTTCATTAGGTATGCGAGTTTGATGGCATCATCCAGAGACATGTTGGTATGGATGCCGCCTCCAAAGGTTGTATAAAACCAGGGAGCTTTGGCAATCAGGGTCGGGAAATTGGCGGGATCCAAGACTTTGCTACGAATGGCCAGGATCACCTGTTGTTGTCGCTTGGAACGATCCAGATCGCCCCCCTGAGCCCCGCATTGGTCTTGATCGCGGCAACGCGCGTAGGCCAGCGCAACTTCGCCATCGATATGGCGGATGCCGCCTTTGGTTAGTATAAACTTATCTTTCCCATTGCCCAACGGGTCAAGGCGAAGATTCTCATAGGGACGAATATCGATGCCGCCGATCGTGTTTATGAACGCGACAAACGTGTCAAAGTTTACCTGGGCATAATATTGAATTGGCACGCCGATCAACTGCGACACGGTCTGCATCGCTAACCCGGGACCGCCTCCCGGCAATTTTGAACCTTCACCATCGGTCCAGGCTGTATTGATCCGGCTGAATCCAACGCCAGGAATATTGACCCATAGATCACGCGGGATGGAAATCATGGCGGCCGTCTTTGAAACAGGGTCCACAGTGAACAGGATGATGGTATCCGTGCAATCCGGACAGTCCTCTCCGCTGGTCGCGCCACCGCGCAGACCAAAAAACACAACGTTGATCCGGCTTCCACCGTCCCAGGTTGGAGCCTGCACTACCGGTGCCGAGACATCAACAGTCGGGGTCGCGGCAATCGGCGTCCCCTTGGCATTCAATGCCGGAGTCCCGATGCCGGCGCTTTCCACGTTGCAGCTCGCAGGCGGAATCCCGTCCAGAGTAGTGAATTGCCAGCATGTGACGAAATCACGCGCAAAGATGAAAAATCCACCTGCCAAAGCAACGGCGGCAACCCAAAATATAATCACTCCCGCGGAGAGGTGAAACGGCAAGTTTCTGAAAAAGGCGACAAATCGATTCATATTCAACCCAATTTAAGATAGACCATGTCCAAGCCAAGTCCTTGAAGGCCAACCTCGCACCAATGGCTCAGAATGGCCGAGTCCTCCTCCATCGCATTCATCATCACCGGAATGGCGCGCGGATCTCGGATTTCGGACAGCACTTGCATCAGATGGATTTTGGCGGAGATGGACGCCCGTGGAAATTCTTCAAGCAGAGCGGGCACGACCGGCTTGCCAATCCTGGACAAAGCGTTGGCGGCAAGCGTTTGCATGATCCCATCTCTATCGCTCAAAGCCTGGACCAATGCGGGGGCCGCGCGTTCGGTCGGATGCATAGCAAGGGCCAGTGCGGCAGCCTGCCGAACCTCCGCTGAGGTGTCCTCCAGGGCGTTTATAAAATAACTCGTATCCGCGTCGGACATTTGCGCCAAGGTTCGGATCGCCCACCAGCGATGATCCGCCTCGGGCGATGCCATCTGCTCCACCAGCGCGGGAAATGCAGTGGTGCCCAATTGTGCGAGCCGGAACGCGGCAGACTCCGCACGAGCTTCTTCTCCGCTCCTTAATTCTTCAAGCAAATCATCGAGGGATGACACCAAGCCTCATCACTTCGCAGGCGGCGGAACGGGTAACTGCGCTTCCGCCGTCTTCACCCATTTATCCCCTTCATCAATCAACATGACCGGGATGTCCTCCACAATGGGGTACTTGCGCCCGCAATCCTGACAGATGAGCCATGAGTCCCTATACAACTTCAGCAAACCTTCTTTCTCGTGCACGCAATTGGGACAACGCAAAATCTCGAGTAGCTCCTGGCTAACCATTTTTTCTCCAATCAGTCCGCTATTGTACCATGCTCAGTGCAGGCGGCTGGCACTTGCCTTCGTGCTTCGCTTCAGCCGCGGGGTCCTGAACGCTGGGCGCGTATTCGCAGACAGCGGCCCACGGTTCATAATGAGTCTGAAAGTTGTCTTGAAAATAGACTGCGCCGTTCTTCATCACAGTGCGCGTCACATTTACATCCGCGCCATTCACGGCGTAATCAGTCTGCTGCATCTTGACGTTGGACGGCAGATCCGGGTTTTTTACAAACGAAGGCGGAGGAGCAGGAACGATATTTTGTGGACCGGTGGTATTGATCGTTACGCTGCGGCCATCGGGCGTGGAATAGAACTGCCAGGTAAGATAATCGGAGCCGACATGGGTTTCCATCAAAATCCAGTAGGGCGAGTCATTGGTAAATTTGAAATCCACCAGCGGAAAATAAACCGTAGCATCCATGCCGGCCAGATTTGGATCCACGCTGCCGCTGGAGGTCTCTTCGTAATACGAGACACGATAGGCATGAGGGACGCGTTCCGCGACCGGGAAGCCCGCATTCAGTACGGTCCGGAACAAGGTGGTGCTCACCTGACAGACACCGCCGCCTACACCTGTAATCGTTTGGTTGCCATAAATGATGAGCGCTTCGGCATAACCGTTGTTCAGGCTGATATCGCCAAGGGTCTGCCCCATCGAAAATGTTTCACCAGGCGCAACCAATACGCCGTCAAAACGCGAGGCCGCCGTTTGAATATTCTGGATCCGCGCGGCAGGTGAGCCGTAAAAATAGGTCGTTTGCTGTTCGATCAACTGAGTGATGCCCAATTGCTCGGCGGTCGCATTATCTGGCACGGCTGGTTGAGTTTCCTGCATCACGAGCGGAACCGTATGCTGGCCGCCCACGACCGCATCATTGATTGCCTTGACACTGGCATCAATATCGATGGTGCGGCCCGTGACCGATGGCGTGATCAGCGTTAATTGCTGTGTGGAGGAATCAAAATGAAACTGCGCGTTCGCAGCCTGGCGATCGGCCTGCGTGGCGATGTTCGCGAGCAATTGGCGTATGGAATCGGGGTCCAGAAGGACTTGCAAACCCGATTGGTTGCCATTTTCCACGCGTTCCACTCCCAACATATTGGCGACCGTCTGCGGAGCATAAACCCAGGGGCCCGGATCATTTGCTCCCGCATCCGGAATGACCAATTGCAGAGGCTGGCTTAGGATCGTACGGGCCGCATCCGCCTGCGACGAAACGTCCATCAGAGAAGGTTGCACCTGCTGAATCACGAGCGGCACCTCGCCGTCTGTGAAGGTTTGCAAACGCGCACCCAGATAGGTCAGTGTGGCGCCAACATTTAATGTGCGTCCAACCTGTCCGGCCTGCGCCACCACCTTGGTTCCATTCAGATGAAGGCTGGCCTCAACTTCCGGTTGGTTGATCTTCCGCGCCAGGGTTTGCAAATATTGGTTTGCGACGCGTTGATCGAAGACGATCACCGGTGGAACATCGTAGCCGAAGTCCAGCGCACGGAGCTGGCCATCCAATGCCGCGAACATATCTCCACTTCGTCCGAGCCGGTAAGCGGACTCAGCACTCGAAGATGGATCAAAGACCATGCCAAGTTCGGCCGGCGACGCGACCCAGACATTCGCCCCATCTCGAAACAAGACTTTTCCGCTGATTGGATAGGAGAGGGTTTGACTTAATTTCAAGGCCGCGTCCTGAGGCGACAATCCGGACAGATCAACTCCCGCCACGGATACGCCGGGAAAGATTCGTCCCGCATACGTCAGCTGATAGCCCAGCGTCCAAAGAAAAATGGCAGCCAGAAATAATATGATCCCGCCGATCCCGACCGTCAGGAGTTGAGCGGAGATCGGTGCCCGCCGCGAAGCAGGATAAGAGAGCGCAGACATTGGCACTTATTATACCCAGCATGATGAAATGTAGATTAACCCCCCACTCATCATTTCACCAAACCTTCATGATTGTGAATTTCACCTGCCTCGATTGAACAGCAAGCCCGGGATAATCATGGGTGTGAGCGCTTTGTATTCGGCATATGCCGTGCCAAATTCGCGCAGAAGTTTTCGCTCCTCGAAGTGCGCGCCGATGAGAATATAGATCGTCGCACAACCATAAACGGTCAACCGATTAATCGTCATCGTCGGCGTGAGCCACAGGAACAGCAAGCCCGCGCCGTAGAGCGGATGCCGCACAAAACGATAAAGGCCGTTCGTGACAAACGCGTGCGTTCTGTCCTCCGCGTCGAACAGTTGACGCAAACCAATGAAAGACAAGATGTCCGTTTGTAAAACGCCGTAAAGGAGAAGGAAGGCGGCAATCGCCTGCCCGACAAGCATCAGATATTTCCACGGCGCAGGGACTAGATATAAAACAGGACTGGGAGGAATCCACATCAACCAGAGAACGGGCAAAAGAGTGAGCACCGAAAAAATATTAAAGCCCAAGCGATAGACTCGCCTCACACCATCACCAAACATCTTACGAAAGAAATCCTTCCATGCCAGTGATGCCAGCAGGGAATGGCTCAAGCCCCATAAAGCAAATCCACTGATCATGAAAAAGAGAGCCATAAAAAGCAAAGCCACCTCGATCCAGCAGGACCTGACTGCCAGGCTGCGGTCTTGATCAGTCGCCACCCCCTCCATCATCGCGGCCGTGACCGCCGCCTTTATCATCCCCACCGCCGTTATTATTATGTCCGTTGTTTGAATTATCGCCTCCATTGGCATGGGAAGGGGAGCCCTGCGAATCGGATTCGATGCTTGTTATAATGAAATTTCCATTGCCTGCGTAATAACCTCCAAACCTCACGACTTGACCTACCTGGATAGTTCCCCCCACCTCGACCTGATCCACAGACACGCTTTGACCATTAATCGTCCAGTTCGTACCCTGCTCGCCTTGGACAACGCCCGTATAAGTGAATGATTGCGGTGTTTTAGGGGTTGCGGCCGGCGTCTGGACCATCGCGGGAAATTGTGTCGGGAGCGTCCCGGCAACCGTGGTGGTAGTTTCTTGGCTTTGACCGGTAGCTCCCGCGTGATGTGAGGGTTCGAGCGGAGGCAACATCGAGCCGGGCTGAAGAGATTCGATCTCATCCGCCTCAAGAACACCATTCGAGCCGGTTGTACCGGTCACGGTGACCGGCATACTGCTCGAAATTTCAGCGGATAACAGATGGGTCGTATTTGTAACGAGAACCGGAATGCCGGATATCAGCCACCTGCCATCGGTTTCTTTACTCACCACGCCCGAGAAAGTCACTTGCTGAGCACGACTCGTGGTCAAGAGTTCATCGATTTCATTCAATCGTTCTTGTTCAAATTGGCTTTGGAGGGCATCCTGTCTCTGTTGATTAAGAACAAAAGCCAGCTGAACCCTTTCCCATGTTCGTTTAACGGGATAGAGCTGATCGCCGGGCAGAGAATTCGATGACGCCCCGACCAAGCCAGTACTACTCAAAACAACAACGGCGGTCAGACTCAATGCCAGCACCATTCGCGGGAAGAACGAAACCGTGCGCTTGGACAATCCACGTTGTGACTCGCGCAGCTCTGCTGCGCCGCTAAGCAGGCGTGCCCGTCCCCGTCGCTGGGCGGCCGCTGGCACCGACTGGTCCGCCAACGTCCGCGCTTGAAGCGCAGCCTGCAGAACGGGGCGAAGCTCAGACTCCAGATCCGGGAAGAGGCTTAGCACAGACTCGACCGTCTCGCCTTGCTCGACCTTCTGCAAACAAATTTCCAGCGCATCCATCAACAAGTCAATCATCGTTCATCTCCTCGATATTCCGTTGAAGGGCGGCAAGCGCACGGAATTGGAGCGCCTTTACGGCATTAACATTTTTTTTCATCACAGAGGCGGTCTCTTCAAGGGAATACCCCTGGCTGAAACGCAGAGCCAACACATGCTGCTGGTCGGAAGTGAGCCTGGCATAAGCTTGCCGTACAGTGCGCTTTTGTTCACGTTCGTCGAATAGCTCAGCCGGTGCAGGGTCAGGGTCCGAAAGATCTTCAGGAAGCGATTCGGTCGCTCTACGATAAACCCGGCGAAGATGATCCACAACGGCATGAGAAGCCGTTGCCAAAAGCCAGGCCTTGAGGTTGGTCTGGGGACCGCGCCTATTTTGCACAGCCTCCAAGAGGCGCACAAACACATCGCTGGCGATGTCCTCTGCGGTCGGTTCATCGCCAAGACGAAAGCGTACGTAGCGATAGACTTCAGGGAAGTATCGATCGTATACCGCGCCGATGACCTGCGAATCAAGATTCTTTAGGCCATCCAGTGCCTGACGTTCGTTGAAATTCTGCATGGGTATGGGAACACCCCGACCAACACAATAGACCATCCAAAGAGTGTTCACACCCAGTATAACATCTCCTGTCACATCGATCGCTCGGCCCACGGTAGTTCAGGCTCATCCAGTCAGTCGTTGATCATAAGGAAAAGTTACGGCTGTGCCGCCCTACAAACCTGCTGAAATCCTTTTGCAGACTGCGGGACGCCGTCCGGGTTGTAAATCACCAGCCGATTCTCATCGTTGTTCTTTTCGGCGCTGGCGGTGAAGTTGTACGAACCCATCGCCACGATCTGATCGTCGCTGATTCAAGCTTCGTGAGGCATCGGGCCCGGAGCGTCATCCAGAGGGACATCCAATCGGGGTTGCCGGATGTTGGCATAGGCTATGCCGACATCGGTGCCGACCCGATCGATCTCCATCTGGTCCGCCACCCGTATTCCAGCCCCGGCGCGTCGGGCCAGTCGACTTGTGGGCAGCGGCCGGGTTGGTCGGATGGGTAGGACCCGATTTGCATGGCAGCACGGGTAAATGTGCTTGGCACCCTGCGCGCCAGATGGAACAGGAGAGGCCGGCCGCAACGTTCATGGAGCGTCCGATCCAAATCGGCGGGCCATGATCAGAAGAGCAGTCAAACACGAAAGCATAAAACCTTGCAGGGGACCTCCCAAAACTCTTGCCGTGAAAATTCAATTTGATTCAAAATGATATAATCGCGGCGTCCCATGAATGAAGCCATGACAACCCATTCGGCCAACCGTCAGATCGCCCGCGCCGCCGGGGTAGTGATGTTTGCATTTGTATTAAGTAATGTGGTCGGCTTGGTGCGGCAAATTCTGATCTCCCGCGCTTTCGGCACAGGCGATGCCTATGATGCCTTTGTCGCGGCTTCACGCTACCCGGATTTGATTTTCAATCTGATTGCGGGCGGCGCGCTGGCCTCCTCGTTCATCCCGGTTGTCACGGAGTTTTTGGAACGGGAAGATCGCGCCTCGGCTTGGAAACTTACTTCGGCCGTGATTAATTTGGTCGTTCTCGTGCTGACCGCCATCAGCCTGATCTCCGCCATTTTTTCGCTTCAAGTGATTCAACACATCCTCGCGCCAGACTTCAGCCCTGAAAAACAACAGCTGGCCGCAGCCCTGCTGCGTATCCTATTGATCGCCCCGACCGTCTTCGGCGTCAGCGGAATTGTGATGGGCGCCCTCAATGCGCATCAAAAATTCTTATTGCCCGCTCTCGCCTCGACCATGTTGTGGGTCGGATATATCTTTGGACTGATTTTCTTCGTGCCTTCGATGGGCATTTTCGGCCTGGCGTGGGGCGCGGTGCTGGGCGCATTTCTCCATATCGGCATTCAAATTCCCCAGCTCTTGCGATTACCGGAATGGCGTTTCAATTTTTCGCTCGGACTGGATGATGCCGCCGTGCGCGAAGTCTTACTGCTGATGGGTCCGCGTTTGCTCGGCGTGGCAGTCGTTCAAATCAACTTTCTCGTTAACACGATCATCGCCTCGGGACAACCGGAAGGCTCGGTCTCGTCATTGACCTATGCTTTTCAAATCATGACCATGCCTGAAGTCGCGATTGCGCAGGCGATCGCGGTTGCCGCGCTGCCCACGTTTTCCGCGCAAGCGGCGCGCGGTGAATTGGGCGAGATGCGTCGTTCGCTCGCCTCGACGTTGCGCGGCGTCCTGCTGCTTTCCCTGCCCGCCACCCTTGGATTGATTTTGCTGCGCTATCCGGTGATTGCATTGTTGTATCAACGCGGACAATTCGACGCGCATTCCACCGACATGGTGGCCTGGGCATTGCTTTGGTATACGGTTGGATTGGTTGGACATTCGGTTGTTGAGATTCTTTCGCGCGCCTTTTACGCCTTGCACGATACGCGCACGCCGGTCATCGTTGGGACAATTGCCATGAGTCTCAACATCGTTTTCAGCTTCGCCTTCTCGGCGTTGTTCGCGAGCCTCGGCTGGATGCCGCATGGCGGACTCGCCCTGGCGAATTCATTTGCCACTGCCTTGGAAGGGAGTACATTATTTATCTTGATGCGCCTCCGATTAAAGGGCTTGGACTCCATGAACATCGGTCGCGGACTTCTGCAATCGGCGATCGCAACAGCTATTATGTGCGCAATCATTATAGGCTGGCTCAACTTTGGCTCGCCCTATTCGGTTTGGATCGTGGCACCAGTTGGCATCATCGCGGGCGGAATGGCTTATGCTTTGATGATGTATATCTTGCGCGTGCCAGAGTTGAATGAACTGATCAACGCGATTCGACGCAGAGTTGGATTGGCTCAGTAGAGCCAAGGTCCCGTCACAGATCATTTGCCGATCAGCCACATCAGTGTGGCAACCACAATCCCCCACAAAACTCCACCCGCCACTTCGAGCGGCGTATGCCCCAACACCTCGCGCAGTTCCTTTTCATCCGGCATTTGACCGCGCATCAATTCATCGAATAGTATGTTGATGCGCTCGGCATGTTTGCCGGCCTGACGGCGCACGCCCGCCGCGTCATAGGTGACGATCATCGAGATCACCACGCCCAGCGCGAACAGCGGACTGTCGTAACCTTGATGCAGACCAATCGCTTGCGTTGCGCCGACAATCAAGGCGGAATGCGAACTTGGCATACCGCCCGCCACGAACGCCATCGCCCACTGCCAGCGATGCGAACGCAAATATTCCATCGGGACCTTCAAGCCTTGGGCTGTGAGCCACGCCACCAAGGCACTGAGCAGCACATCATTATGAAAGATGCCGATCAGATTCATTCCGCCTCTTCGACGTCGGTCAGGGTATCGCCCGATAATTGCTTGACCTTCAATTCGGCCTTATCCAAAATTTCCGCACAACGCTTGATGAGCGCCTGAGCGCGTTCGTACAACGCCATCGACTCATCAAGGGACCGCTGTTCATGCTCCAGCGCGGCAACGATGTTTTCCAATTCCGCAAACGCGGCTTCATACGTTAAGTCGTCCATGGATTTCTTAACAGATGATTTTGGCATAAGGACTCCTTAATCCACGGTCGCGTCAAAATCGCCATCGGAGACGCGCACCTGGATTCCATCTTTTGATTTGACCTGCTTGACCTTGTGGATTGCTTTTCCATCGATCCGGCGCGTCACGACGGCATAGCCTCGTCCCAAGACTTGAAGCGGATTCAGCGCCTCCAGGCGTTTGGCGAGGCCCTCGATCTGCTTCAACTCGAGCGCGAAACGATGGGCTTGCGCGATGCCAAGCCGGTGAGCAACTTCGTCCAGCCGTTGTCGGTCCGCCAGAATGCGACGAGACGGGGAAAAAAAACGCAACTTCTCGCGCAAAGCAGAAACAACCTCACCCTGCTCTCTTAACATATCCGTCATGGAAGTTGTGAGTTGCAAACTGAAAGTTCCTAGATTCTCTTGCAGTTCAACCATCGTAATCTGTGTAGCCAGCTCGGCGGCGGCAGTTGGAGTCGGCGCACGCAAATCGGCGGCGAAATCACACAACGTGAAATCAGTTTCATGACCCACACCGCAAATGATTGGAACTCTGGAAGAAGCCACGGCACGCACGACACGTTCATCGTTAAACGCCCACAAATCTTCTATGGAGCCTCCCCCGCGCGCCAAAAGGATCACGTCCGGTAATGGCTCAAGATGATTCAACGCCTCAATGGCTTCGACCAATTTCGGCGGTGCTTCCTCGCCCTGAACCGGCGCTGCAGCCAAAATCACTTCGACTAACGGCAGTCGTCGGCGGATGGCGGTCAGCATGTCGCGCAGGGCCGCCCCGGTGGCGGAGGTCACGATGCCGATGCGCGTTGGAAATGACGGAATGTTGCGTTTGCGCTCGGCGTCGAAGAGTCCCTCGGCCTCGAGCATCGCCTTCAGCCGCAGAAACTCCTGATACAAGGCGCCCTGCCCCACCGGTCGGATTTGATCGGCGTAGAGCTGGTATTGTCCACCGACCTCATACACACCGATCCTGCCGTGCGTCTCGATGGCCATCCCATCCTGAAGCGGAAGTTTGAGTCGCGCCGCATCCGTTCGCCACATGACGCAGCGAAGCGACGCACCGGCGTCTTTGAGCGTGAAATAAACATGTCCTGAGGCGGGGCGCGAGAGATTCGAGATTTCTCCCTGCACCCACACATCCTGAAGCGTCACATTGGCTTCAAGTAAATCCCGGATATATTTGGTAAGTGCCGAGACCGTCCATTGAACCGAGCCAAAAAGCGAAGGCTGCATTGTTTCGAGGATACTCGAATTAGGAGAAGAATGCAACAGGATTGTGAAATTCTGCTACAATCAATATATCCCCTATGAACCATCTTTGGTCCCCGTGGCGTATGACATACATAGAAAATGCAAACAAAGAAAAAGGCTGTGTGTTTTGCAATGCACCGGTCAAGGAAGATGGACCTGACAATCTGATCCTCCTGCGCGGCAAATTGGCGTATGTGATTCTGAATCGTTATCCATATACCAGCGGGCACGTCATGGTCGTGCCATTTGCTCACAAGCCTAACCTGGAAGAACTGGACGCGGCGACGCGCGCCGAAATGATGGAGTTGACGTCGCGCGCCACCGGCGTCTTGGACAAGATTTACGACGCCAAATCCTTTAACATAGGGCTCAACATCGGTGAGGCGGCCGGCGCGGGCGTGAAGGATCACGTTCACATCCATATCGTGCCGCGTTGGGCCGGCGATACGAATTTCATGTCCACCCTGGCAGAGACGCGCGTCTTACCGGAAGCATTGAGCGATACGTGGAAGCGGGTCCGGGATGGCTTTCAGTCTTGACAAAGAATGATGCGTAGCAATTCTAAGAAAATTATCGGTGTTCTTCTTTTTGTTTCGATCTTTCTGAACGGTTGCGGTTCAT
This sequence comes from Anaerolineales bacterium, assembly GCA_035516425.1. Lineage (GTDB taxonomy): Bacteria > Chloroflexota > Anaerolineae > Anaerolineales > Villigracilaceae > Fen-1038. The sequence continues at coordinate 19,121 of DATJAH010000025.1, read as the reverse complement.
CCGCTCCCTCCCAATCACAAGCTGAATCCACACAGACTCCCACCTCCACGCCAAATCCCTCAAGTACTCCACCAACGACTTTCACCCCAACTCCGCAAGCGCCTGCCGCGCCGGTTTCATACGGACCCGATCAAGTTGATTTTCCAGCCAATGTGAATCCGCTCACCGGACAGCCCGTCGCCGATCCGGCCGTGCTGTCCGTCCCGGCCATGCTGGTTTCAATTTCCAACTTCCCGCCGACTGCGCGCCCACAGGCAGGGCTTTCTTTTGCGCCTTATGTTTTCCAATTCTCCATCACCCAGGGCGACGATCGTTTTTTGACGGTGTTCTATGGCGAGTTTCCCTATCCTGAAGTTCCCGTAACGGGTGGCTGCGAAGTCCGCCAGGGCGCGTTCATCCAAACCGGCGTGATACTCGGAAGCCGGGTCTGGCTGGACACGAACGGAAACGGGATTTTGGACCCCGGTGAGGGCGGCGTCGGCGGCGTCTGTGTGAATCTGTACGACGCGGACGGAAATATCCTTCAGAGAACCACGACTGACTCCAACGGCTATTATGGATTCAATGTCCAAGGCGGCGACGACTACACCATCGGATTTGTCAAACCGGATGGAATGGAATTCACACAAACCAACGTCGGTGATGACAATCATGACAGTGACGCGAATCCTTCCAATGGCAAAACACCGCTCATTCATGCGGGTAGCGATGATTTATCCTGGGATGCAGGTTTGATCGTTTCGCCGGTCGCCTCAACGACGACCAGTGCACCGGCTTCTTTGCCTGAGGCTTCTGTCGGCCCGGTGCGTTCGGGCCGTTTACTTTACTCGTACGTCGCTGACTTCTTTACGGATAGCTGTTTGATTTATGCCTTTGCATCGCCCGAAGTGCTGGCGAAGATTCCTAAATGCGCCTTTGTGACCCATGAAGTTGAAGGCGGCGGCTCCATGCTCGATCTGCAGCGCTTCAAGGCAATTGCGCTGGAAAACCAAAGGAAAACCAGCGATGACTTCAACTACGCCAGCAACGAATACGCGGATCTGCCGCCTGCAGGTGGCGTACCGGCGTCGCAGCTCAATGTATTCTATGCATACCTCAACCAATCGGGTTGGAGCTATGACCCGCTATACCGGGCCTGGCTGCGCTCCACCGATACGGCGGCTCCGAACAACGCAGGGGTCCTGCATCTGGATACGGATCGCCTGAATGGGCGCCAGCTCCATTTCGAGAACCTGATCGTCTTGATGGCGGATACGGATGTGGTCGAGCCGACCAATCTGGATATTCATCTGGATGAAGGCGATAGCGGCTATGCCTTTCTCTTCCGAGATGGGCTGATGTATAAGATCAAATGGAGCACGCTGGCGGGCGAATACGAACAGAAAACCGGATTGGAACGCCCGATTAAATTCCAGAACTTCGACGGTTCGCCCGCCGCCCTCAAGCCGGGCCACACGTGGGTGATCATCGTGACACCTTTTAGTTATTTCGCCCAGCAACAAACCGGTGTATATTTGGTGCGATACATTCCACCGCAAGGTGAGGCGCACTAGAGTCCAAGAGGTGCCTGATGCAATCCTATCTTTCTCCTTTGGTCGCCTTATTGAACGAGCATGCAAATCCCGCTCAAGCTGTACCGATGAAGAAGTACATGCGCGGACAGTTTGAATATCTTGGCATCAAAATACCGCAGTTGAGAACACTCTCCAAAATGTTCAACAGCCAATACGGCTTGCCAGCCATAATTGATCTGGATTTGATCGTCCATGACCTGTGGAATCTACCGCAACGCGAGTTCCAGTATTTAGCCGTTAGTTTTGTCGAGCGGCTGAGGAACGAGCTTCCCCCGAAGTTCATCAAAACGATGGAATACATGATCGTCAACAAATCCTGGTGGGATACAGTGGACAGCATCGCCGGCGATGCGGTGGGAATCCACTTCCAACGATTCCCCGCCGTGCGCGAGAAATATCTTGCCAAGTGGCGCGCCTCGAAAAATATCTGGCTGCGGCGTTCAACGATTCTGTTTCAACTCGGCTATAAAAAAGAAACTGATTTCGATTTGCTGTGTGAAGTCATCTGCGAAAATCTTGACTCAAAGGAATTTTTCATCAACAAGGCTATTGGCTGGTCGCTGAGACAGTACGCGCGCGTCGATCCAAAAGCCGTGAAGAAGTTTGTGAAAGCGACGACTCTTCATCCGCTGAGCCGGAGAGAAGCAATGAAACATCTTGAGTAGTTGGACCATCCGTCCGACGCACGGCAATTTTATAATGACGTTTAATTCGCCCAGGAGACATGATGAACAAAGACACTGAAGCCGTAATCCTATCCGCAGTTCGTACGCCGATTGGAAAATTCCAGGGCGCCTTGAGCGGCCCGCCTGCTGCGCAGCTTGGAGCCGTCGCGATCAAAGCCGCAGTGGAGCGCGCCGGCATTGATGCCAAAGACATCGAAGAAGTCTTGATGGGCAACGTCGTGCAGGCTGGCGTTGGACAAGCCCCAGCTCGTCAGGCCGCGGTGCGCGCGGGCGTGCCCGCCACCGTCGGCGCGACCACGCTGAACAAAGTCTGCGGCTCGGGCTTGAAAGCTGCCATGAGCGCGGCGCAAGCGATCCGTGCCGGAGACGCGGAATTGTTCGTCGCTGGCGGGATGGAATCGATGAGCCGCGCGCCGTTCCTGATCAATGGGAGAGCCGGCGAATTAAAATTCGGCAACCAAACGTTAACCGATGCCTTGCTCAATGACGGCTTATGGGATCCATTTGAAAATTGGAGCATGGGCCAGGCGGCTGAATTCATTGCCGACGAATATGAGGTCACACGCCAAGCGATGGATGAATTTGCATTGAGCAGTCATCAGAAGGCGATTCGCGCCATGGAAACGGGGAAATTCAAAGACGAAATCGTCGGGGTTGAAATTCCCGGGCGAAAAGGCACGGTGACGATCGTGGATACCGATGAGGGACCGCGCAAGGACACATCGCTTGAGTCGCTGGCAAAGCTCAAGCCTTCCTTCAAAGCCGACGGCAAAGTGACGGCGGGCAATGCCTCCTCGATGAATGACGGCGCCGCGGCCGTGGTAATTTCATCGCGAACCTACGCAGAAGAACATCATCTCAAACCAGTAGCGAGTGTGGTGGGCTATGCTCAGGCCGCGCTCGAGCCAAAATACCTCTTCGCCGCGCCTGCGCATGCCATTCCGAAACTGTTAAGGAAAACCGGATGGAGGCTGAATGACGTTGACCTGATCGAACTCAATGAGGCCTTCGCGGCGCAAGTCCTTGCCGACGGTGTTGCCCTCGCCGATCAAGGCTGGGATTGGAATAAGGTCAATGTCAATGGAGGCGCGATTGCGCTCGGCCACCCTTTAGGCGCCAGCGGCGCGCGCGTCCTGACCACCCTGATCTACGCCTTGAAGGATCGCCGGCTGAAGCGCGGCATTGCCTCGTTATGTCTGGGCGGCGGCGAGGCGGTCGCCATGGCAATCGAAATGGAAGACAATCAAGGAGCATAGATGGACATCAAACACATTTTTGTCGTCGGCGCAGGGACAATGGGCAACGGCATCGCACAGGTCGCCGCGACGAGCGGCTATAAGGTCACCTGCATGGACGTAATGCCTGCCGCCCTGGAAAAAGCCAAGGCAACAATTGCGAAATCTTCAACCAAACTCCTGGAAAAGGGAACGATTAACGTCGAGCAAAAAGCCGCGGTCGACAAAATCAGCTTTGCCTCGAGTTATGATGATCTCAACAAAGTGGATTTTGTGATCGAAGCGGCGACGGAGAATCCGGATTTGAAAGCGAAGATATTCAGAGATTTGGATGCCGCCGCTCGTCCAGACGTGATTCTGGCGTCGAATACGTCCTCTATTTCAATCACGAAAATCGCGGCGCAGACCCGACGACCTGAGCACGTCATCGGGATGCACTTCATGAACCCGGTGCCGCTGATGAAGCTGGTCGAGGTGATCAAGGGCATCGCCACCAGCCAAGAGACCCTCGAAACCAGCAAAGATATTTGCATGTTGATGGGTAAGTTGCCGGTCGAAGCCAATGACTCGCCGGGCTTCATCTCCAATCGCATTCTGTGCCCGATGATCAACGAAGCAATTTTTGCGCTGCAGGAAAACGTCGGCACACCCGAAGCAATTGACCAGGTGATGAGGCTCGGGATGAACCATCCGATGGGACCGCTGGCGCTGGCAGATCTGATCGGCTTGGATGTCGTGCTCTTCATCATGGAGGTTCTGCAAAAGGACCTGGGCGAAGATAAATACCGTCCCGCAGCGCTGCTGCGAAAGATGGTGGACGCTGGATACTTGGGACGAAAAACGGGGCAAGGGTTTTACAAATACTAACGGATTGGTTGCGTTTCGTCGTCTTTTGTTTTATCATCAATGAAAGTGTATTATGGGTTCGCCTCAGAAAGGAGAAGAAGAATGTCGCATAAGACTTATATCCAGCTTTCTGCGGTCGCGCTGCTTCTTTTTGCGCTCCTTGCGACTCCGCTCCGCGCCAGAGCCGGAAGCGCCTGCGGAAGCACATACACCGTCCAGCCGGGCGATACGCTGGGCAGTGTGTCAGCCACGTGCGAAGTCACAGCTTACGATCTATATAATGCGAATCCCGGTGTCGGCTATTTCTTAAGTGCAGGCCAGGTTCTTTCAATTCCCAACGGTACGGACACCTACAATAATTACAGTGGTTATAACAACTACAACGGCTACAATGGTAATCCTTACAACTACAATTATGTTCCGGCCAGCACCGGCGGAACGTACGTTGTTCAGGTAGGCGATACGTTCGGAGAAGTTGCGAGCCGCTACGGGGTTAGCGTTAACCAGCTGTGGAGCCTCAATCCCTCCATAGCGAACATCGATTTGTTGTACCCCGGACAGGTGCTTAATGTCCCATCCTCGGCTTATGCGGCGACCGCGCCGCCGACTTGGTATGGATCGCAACCGGCCTCTCCCTGGCATGGATCTTATCCACCTCCCTCATGGTACTCCATCACGCCGACTCCCACCGCAGTTCCGACACCGCTTTCCTATGGCACGGTGCCAGCGGGAAGTCCAATGGCCAACATCGAATTATCCAACAAGGCCAACGCCCAGGTTTATGTCTCGCTCCAAGGCACGGCGAGAGACGGAACCAGCATCGTTCGCGAATACCCGGTATACGGAACATTTACCAAGGAAATCCCCGCCGGTTTTTATTACTACTCGGCCTGGGTCGGCGGGCAGGAATTCAGTGGTGCCATTAACCTGCCGGGAGGGTCAAGCCATTCACTGGTTTTTCATAGAAATGAGGTAGATGCTCAATAGCAATGCAACCGTGGGTGAAATCTTTTTAGCCGCCAGCGAATACTGGCGGTTCTTGTTTTATAATCAGCCAAATTCGCCGCGGAGGGCACACGCATGAGTCAGGTCTATGATTTTGTAATTATCGGTTCCGGTTTTGGGGGAAGTGTTTCCGCCATGAGATTAACCGAAAAAGGTTATTCGGTTCTCGTCCTGGAAAAAGGCAAACGGTACGAAGATAAAGATTTTGCAAAAACCAACTGGCAGTATTGGAAATATTTGTGGCTGCCAGCCATCCGCGCCTTCGGCATCCTGCAGATCAGCATTCTCGAAGGTGTGATGGTTCTGCACGGCGCGGGAGTGGGCGGCGGCAGTTTGGGGTATGCCAATGTGCTGGAAGTTCCCACCGATCAAACATTCGAAACGCCTGCGTGGAATCAGAGTGTTGCGTGGGGAAAAGTTCTAAAGCCGCATTATGAGACGGCCAAGAAAATGTTAGGCGTGGCTCGCAATCCCAAACTTTGGAAAGCGGATGAGGTTCTCCAACAAATGGCAGCTGGACGCGGCATGAGTCAAACGTTCCGCGCCGCAGATGTCGGCGCGTATTTCGGCGAGGCGAATCAAACCGTGCCCGATCCGTATTTCGGCGGCCAAGGTCCCGCCCGTGCGGGATGCAATCACTGCGGCGGATGCATGATCGGATGCCGATATAACTCCAAGAATACGTTACCAAAGAATTATTTATATTTCGCCGAAAAGAATGGCGCAAAGATTATCTCGGAGGCGGAAGTGATTGATGTTGCCCCGCTCCATCTCCCCGAAATCTCCGCCCCCTTCGGGGATGCTTCGCGAAACCTGGAGGGAATGTCCCGACCGAACGGAGTGGAGGAGGCGGGCAGATACGAAGTCATCTATCAAACCTCCACTGCCCTGTTCAAACGGAAGACTTCCGTGAGAGCAAACCACATTATCTTCGCGGCCGGCGTGATGGGAACGATCAAATTATTACTGAATCTTCGCGACGCCAAGACCTCCTTGCCGAATCTTTCACCTCGACTCGGCGATATCGTTCGGACAAATTCTGAAGCACTGCTCGGTTCGGTGGCGCGCAAATCAGATGTCAATTATTCCGAAGGAGTTTCGATTTCATCCATTTTCAATTACGACGAGATCACGCGTGTCGAGCCGGTGCGTTATCCTGACGGTTCATCCTTGATGCGATTTCTCGCCGCACCGTTGATTGATACGGATGTCGGTGTGCCGATTCGACTATTGAGATTCTTGGGCTGGGCACTGGCTCATCCGATGGATTTTTTGAAAGCGCTGGTTCTGCCGGGTTGGGCACACAACGTGACGATTTTGTTGGTCATGCAGCACGCCGACAATCGCATGCGGTTTAGAACGGGAAGAAGTTTCTTTACCTTGTTCCGGCGCGGCCTGGTGTCTGAACCGGAGCCGGGCTACGAAATCCACGCTCAGGTGAAAGGCTCGCATGGATTGACGCGCGATTTCGCCGTGCGCTCGAACGGAATTGCACTGGGATCGATCGGTGAGAATCTTTTAGGGCTTCCGACCACGGCACACATCCTCGGAGGCGCGCCGATCGGAAAAGATTCAACGGAAGGTGTGGTGAATGAAAACTTCGAAGTTCATAATTATCCCGGCCTGTACATCATTGACGGCTCGATCATGCCCGGAAATCCGGGAGTCAATCCATCGTTAACGATCACCGCGCTGGCAGAATATGCGATGAGCAAAATTCGGAAAAACGAAAAATAAAGGCAAAAACGGCTAAAAGGATTTTTAGTATAGTTGGCACAAATTTAGTGGCGCTTGCAGTGCTGATCCAGCTTGTTCCTTAAGGGCACGTTCATGCAAATCCGCCAGTCAACGCAGAACCGCCCTGGCCGAATTCACTGGCGCGTGTGCTGGCTCAGCGCGCCTGCTTCGATTGCCACAGCAATCAGACGAATTGGCCCTGGTACAGCAACCTCGCACCAGCGTTGTGGCCGGTCTATCGCGAGGTGACCGTTGCCAGAACCCACATCAACTTCTCGGATTGGAATCGTCCAGCCGCACAACATGTAGACGAATTTCAGGAAGTGTTCAACAACAATTCCATGCCGCCTTCTGATTATCTTTTGCTTCATCCCGACGCCCGCTTGACAGTCGCGGAAAGACAATTCCGATTCGATGGCTTGCTTAAGATCGCGGCAAGCTATCGACGCTAACGCAGAACAAAGGTGGAGCCAAAGCTGGGCTGCGCCCCGCGTATTTTCAGCGTGATAAAATCTACTCTTGAGAACCAAGGTATTGATGCCACCCGATTCGATTATCGTTGAGCAATTGACCAAAACCTATCAGGTCTCCGAGCGCGAGGGCGGATTCATCGCCTCGGTGCGCGGATTTTTCAAACGGAAGTTCACCGATGTTCACGCTGTGCAGGACGTCAGCTTTCGGATTCGGCCCGGGGAAATTGTTGGTTTTCTCGGTCCGAACGGCGCAGGCAAAACAACTACTTTGAAGATGCTATCCGGCTTATTGAATCCAACCTCAGGCCAGGCGCACGTGCTGGGCTTCACGCCGTGGGAGCTCAAGCCCGATTACCTGCGTGCCATGACGCTCGTGATGGGTCAACGCAACCGGCTCTCGTGGGACATCCCCGCCGCGGATTCCTTTTTGCTCGATCAAGCCATTTATCGAATCCCCGTTGACTCCTACAAGAAAACATTCAAGGAACTCGATGAATTGCTGGACTTGAGTCCGCTGATGAAGAAGCCGGTTCGCAACTTGTCGCTCGGTGAACGGATGAAGTGCGAACTTGCCATCGGATTGATTCACAACCCAAAAGTTCTATTTCTCGATGAACCGACCATCGGCCTCGACATCACGGCCCAAGCCAGTATCCGCGACTTCTTGCGGGAATACAATCGTCGCACCGGCGCGACGATTCTCTTGACGAGTCATTACATGGCGGATGTCACCGCGCTGTGCGAACGCATCATAATCATTCACCTCGGCAGGCTCAAATACGACGGAAGTCTCTCCAATCTTTCGCACAAGATCGCGCCGTTCAAATTGATCGGAGTGATGCTGGGCGATCCGTCCGTGCATGATCTGGCCAAATATGGCAAGCCGGTTGAAGTCGAGGAAGATCGGGATAAAAGCTATATCCAGGTCAACGCAAAAGATGTCACGCGCATCACCGAACGAATGTTAAAAGAACTTCCCGTCCATGATATCACCATCGCCGATCCGCCCATCGAGGATGTGATCGAGCAGACCTTTGCCGAATAAAATGCTGCGCATTTATCAACGCATGGCGCAAGTCAACTGGGCGGAACAATGGCAGTACCGCGCGAATCTTTTCATGTACATTCTTTACGGTCTCGTCACGCCGATTGTTTACATCGCGGTCTGGACTTCCATTGCCAACGCGCAAGGCAGCGTCAGCGGACTCACCGCGAATGATTTCATCGTTTATTACATGATCATGCTGCTCGTGGATCAAGTCACCGGCGAAACCGTCATCTACAATTTTGTTTACAAGATTCAAGACGGCTCGCTATCGAGCGAAGTCATCCTTCCCGTTCATCCATTATTGACTCGCACGCTGATGAATAACCTCGCCTTCAAAGTGATGACCACCTTCGTGCTGATTCCCGTTTGGATTCTTCTTTCGCTTCTTTTCCAGCCGACGTTTGCTTCCGTTACCTTAACAAATGTTTTGCTGGCAATTCCTTCCCTGATCTTCGGCTTCGCAATTAACTTTTTACTGAGCTCCACTATCGTCTGCATCGCGTTCTGGACGACGCGGGTTTGGGCGCTATATCGTTTATATGGAATTCCCGTTGCCTTATTCTCTGGTCAATTTGTCCCATTACAACTGATGCCGAAGATAATTCAAACAATGTCGATCTATTTGCCGTTCCAATTATTCAAATATTTCCCAACGCAATTGATACTGGGAAATCTTTCTACGCACGATATTATTCTCGGCTACAGCATGGACATTGTATGGTTGGTCGTTGTTTACATTGTGTTCCGCTTCGCGTGGCGCGCGGGTCTCAAACAATATACAGCGGTTGGTGCATAAGATGGAAACGTTGAAACTGATTCGTTCATTCATCAAAGTCAATGTTGAGATGTCGCTGGCTTATCGCTCGGAAGCGGTCATTGAATTTTTACTTGACATCATGTGGCTCGGCTGGGAACTTTTGAGTCTGCAAATTATTTTTTGGAACACTCAATCGCTGGGCGGATGGAACAAAGGCGAATTGATCGCGTTGATGGGCGTGCTGACGATGGTCAATACATTTATGTCGGCGCTGATCTGGCCCAACACGGAGTTTTTCAACAGTGCCATGCACGATGGTTCGCTCGATTACATGCTGCTTCAACCAGTAAACAGTTTGTTCCTCGTCACATTCTCGCGTATCTCCATCTGGCGCATCGCAGATTTGATCGTTGCGATTATCTTGATCGTGACCGGCGTCAACTTGGCTGGAGAAATAGTCACGCCTTTCAATATGCTGACTTTTCTTTTGCTAATCATTTCAGGTTCAGTGGTTCTTTATAGTTTATGGCTCGTATTGATTGCCTTCACCTTTTGGTTCACCAAGTTCGATAACAACGTCACGATCTTGCAGGCATTGACAGATACGGGACGTTATCCGGTTACAGTTTACCCATGGTGGCTAAGGATCATCGTCACGTTCATTGTGCCAATCGGTTTGGCAACATCCATTCCAGTCCAAGCCTTGCGCGGTGATTTGAATCTTCAACAAGTGATTATCTTCTTGGCAGTCAGCATCATCACGTTGCTTATTTCATCGCAGATTTGGAGACTCGGGATCAAACGGTATAGCGGTGCAAGTAGTTAAACGACATGTCATTGCGAGACCCATTCGGGATTGTGGCAATTTCAATTAACCATCAAACAGGAGATTGCCACGTCGCTACTGCGTGGCTCCTCGCAATGACAATATTGTTATTTCTTTCTATTCTTTACATACACCTTCACAGCTTCTCGTATGAACTCCGCCAAGCCGGGATGAACTTTTTCATAGTTGGCTTTGAAACGCGGATCATCGTTGTATAAATCCGCGAGACCGAGCAATTGCTCATCGTCCGGCGACCAGAAATACTGCATATGCTTATGCCAGCGCGCAATGACGGCTTGCACATCTTTACTCGCCGCGCCCTTCAACATCACCGCGGCAAGATCATTATACAAAGCCTTGCCTTCGACAAGAATCTTTTTCTTCTCCGCATCCGAATACGATTTCCATTTCCGGTTCGAAGCGTGGACAGTTTCTGCATCCCATGTCTGTGCGGCTTCTTCGGCATACTTCTCTTGCTCTTCTTCACTAAACCCTTCAAAGAGTCCTTTTGGATTCATTTTCTTTTTTCCTTTCAAATCATTGATCGTATTGTCCCCTGTGGATAACAAAACGTTCAAACGCTCAATGCGAGTCTTCAACGCATCCTTGTGACTTTCAAGCGCCTCCAACACATCGAAGTCGCGTCGACTTACAATCTTCTTGATATCTTCGAGCGGCAGATCCAGTTCGCGGTAAAACAGAATTTGTTGCAATTGCAATAGCGACTCCTCCCCGTAGTAGCGATAGCCGTTATCGCCCACACGGGACGGCTTGAGGAGTCCAATGGCATCGTAATGATGCAGTGTCCGCGGCGTGACGCCAGCCAGTTTGGAAAGTTGCTTGACAGTGAACATGCTACAACTATAAACCATGACGTAACGTTAATGTCAAGGAGTAAATTTAATCGGATGCAATTGTCTTCATAATGACTTGACTTTTCACAGATTATCTGTATTGTATTTATAATACAGGTCCATATGTTATTCGCTCTTACCAGCGGTGTTGACTTTTTAGGTCTTGCGATCTCGTTCTGGCTAGCACTCTACCTGCTGGCGCGAGGATTTCCAAGCCGCACTACAATACGCGCCGTAATAGCCTTGCTCGCGTTATCGGTCTTTTTCTTAAGCGCCTCACTAAACTTATGGATTCAAACTCCAGGTACAACTGCGATAAGAGCAGCGCTTCTAACTGTCGGTTTAACGGTCTGGTGCGACCTGACCCAAAAACTCATTCCTCCAAAAGAACAAAGCAAAAACACTTGGATTGTCATTGCTATTTATATTTTCGGATTTATGACAGTTACGCTGTTGCTTGAGAATCATGAGGCATTTATATCCGAGCAAAGCAACCTGCTGTGGGTAGGGAGAATGAATTTGGGAATTCAGTACGGTGTTTATGGAGTATTTCAGTTGGCCGCCAGTGCCGCAATCTTATATAATCTTCGCTTGGGTAGAAAAGGGAAAGCGGGTCAAACAAATCCCTACTTCGTCGCGGCTTCCGTTCTAGCAGTCAGCACGGTTGGATATGGAATCCTGGCACTGGCTCTAACTCCTCCTCTACCCAGATTGATTCAGGATGCTTTAATCATTAGCAGCTTGATCCTGCTTGGTATTTCTGTTGCACGCCATCAGACGCTGATTGAGCGTCGTACAACCCTGCATGAACTTCCGATTTCCGCCCTCGTGATTTTCATTCTTACGACAATTTACGCGCTTGTTGCATGGGCGTGGAGCCACTCGCCTCTCATCCTCATCCTGATCACTGGTCTGGTCATTCTCACTCATTCTCTTTACGGTTTAACAGCCGAATTTCTCGTGCGCTCAAGGTACAAGAAGGAGAGCGAATATCGAAATCAATTGCGTCACCTGGGTAATTTGCAACCAGAAGCCTCCCTGCAAAATCGTTTGGAGGGTGGTCTCGAATTATTATGCCAAATCCTTGATGCAACTGGAGCCTTTATTGCCATATCTCAAGCAGCTCAATTCGTGGTCGAGGTTTCATTTTTTTCCATCGCTCTTGGAGAAAAGCTAGATATTCCTGACATGGGGCCTGATAACATCCATGAGGCGCCAATCGACCTAGCAAATAACGTTGCCTGGCTGGTGCCAGCTTTCAAAGGTAGGGATCAGCTCGCTGTCATTGGTATTGGGTTTCCGAAATACAGACATCGTTATTCAGCGGATGATCTGGACCTTTTAGCAGAAGCCGCTGACCGAGTCGCAGCCATTGTGGCAATGGCGGGAACTCAATCGGAGAACATAAATCCTTCAATGAGTCTGCGCGCCGAATCGGACGAGTTGATTACCACCTTGTCCACCAACCCTGACCCTCAATTTGTCAAGATGGTAGAAGACGGACTGCGTAACTTGTCGGATATCATCACACTGGGGCAATCTTCTTTGGCAAAGGCTTTGCAAATTGAAGGAAAAACACATATTGATCGCGGAAAGACTCTCAGACAGGAATTGATCGAGGCGATTGAAGCTTTGCATCCGGGCGGAACGCGCCCAAAAGAACCCCTGCCGCGCGAGTGGGAAAATTACGTGGTATTGCATGATGCTTATGTTGAAGGGGTTGACAATCGGGAAATTATGTCGCGCTTATATACATCGGAAAGCACTTTTGTCCGAAGCCGTCGGAAAGCCTTGCGAGGAGTGGCTCGATTCTTATTAGAAAAAGCAAACGCTTGACCTAACGAAGAGATCACGATTTCCAACGACCTGAATTTGATTAGGTCGTTTTTTTTTATTTCTCTACAGGGTTGGAGGATTTTGGAGGCTGCTGCCCTTTTTTTGACGGTCAGAAAGTCGGATAGTGGGGTGAAGGAGATTGCTATGAAAAGCCAAAAAAGCAGCACCTCGATTGAGTTGAAAGCGAATAACCAAACCTTTGTCTTAGATCAAGTGATTCTGTTGATTTTGAAAATCTATGCCCGGTTGTTTCAGCGTCATTGCATAGTAAAGGGCAATATAAACCTGCCACCTGGACCTAAGATCATCGCCATCAATCACACGGATGGCTGTGACCCTCTGTTCCTGCCGCTTGTCCTGAATGAAAAGCCTTACTTCCTTCTTCAGGATAGTCTCTTCACGATCCCCATCATCGGTTGGCTGTTAAGACAATCCGGACAAATTCCGGTCTATCGCGGAACTGAAAAAGCCAAGGAAGCATTTTGGCAGGCGTGTGAATTACTTCGTCAGGGCAAAACGATTGTGATCTTTCCCGAAGGGAAAATAGTTCCTGCCGGGCAAAGAATCCCGGCTAAGACCGGCGCCATACGCATGGCATTGGAAACAGGCGCGCCAATTATTCCGCTTGCTATCTACGCTCATCTGGAAGACTTGATCGCTGTCCAGTTTAACTGGCGAGGAAGCCGACGCTCTGGATTATTGCAGCTATCTGGAAAAAGCTACATGCGCTTCGGAACAGCCTGGAAGCCAGATATCCATCCATTAAATCATGATCAATCCAATGTCCATGCTTTGACAGATGAGCTGATGAATCGAATTTATGAATTGGTTTCACAAATCGAAAGGGAAACCTTATGCGAATCGCGATCCTCGCTCAATCCTATCCCCCAATGGTAAGCGGTGCAGCGCTCTTCGCCGAACAACTGGCTGAAGCAATGGCCAAGCGCGGACATCAGGTGATGGTCATCGCAGCCAGCGACCGAGGCAAGACGTATCTTGTCGAAAGAGGCAATCTATCCATCCTGCGTCTGCATTCGCATCATAACCCATTGCGCGTCGGCCAGCGATTCCTGCTCTATCCGCGCCATGCTATTCTGCGAGCACTGCAGGACTTTCAGCCTGAGGTTATCCACACGCACGAGCCTTTGCAAATGGGATTACTCGGCGTTGAATACGCACGGCGCGCGCGCATCCCAATCCTATTGACGATTCACCAATTGCCGTGGTTTGTCGCGAGTTATCTGCCCGATGTAGACGGATTGCGCGGTCATGTCGAAGCCGCGCTCTGGATGTACGCCCGTTGGTTGTTGCGCCAGTTTACGTCCATCATCACGCCCACACAGACCATATCAACCTTGATTGCTGACATGACCAACATCCAATCGCAAACCATCAGTTACGGGATCGATTTGGAAACTTTTCACCCACCTCTTGCGCGGGATGAAGGAGCGGCCACGCGCGCCAGACTTAATCTACCTGCAGATGATGTTCCACTTATCCTGCACGTCGGACGGCTAGATGCCGATAAACATGTCGAGCGCATCGTGCAGGCCGCCGCGCAAGCCATGTGCGGTACGAACGCACATCTATTGATCGTCGGCGACGGACTTCAAAAGTCAAGGTTGATAAAAATGTGTGAATCGCTTGGGATTGCAGAGCGCGCCCACTTCACTGGCTACATGACTGTACAAGAAGGTCTTCCAGCAGTATATCGGCTTGGCAGTGTATTCGTCACCGCTTCCGAGATCGAGACACAGGGTATTGTCTTGCTCGAGGCGGCCGCCAGCGGATTGCCTCTCGTTGCCGTGCGTGCTACCTGCATCCCTGAGATTGTATGTGATGAAGTGAATGGCTATTTGACAGCACCGGGCAATATCAACGCCATGGGAGAGGCGATCCGTACCCTGTTGGAAAATCCCATAAAGGCAAAGGCAATGGGCGAAACGAGCCGCGCGCTTGTCGAAGTACACAACACCCAGCGCACAATGGATGCGCATGAACAGTTATATGAAGAGCTTATAAAACAATTAGGGAGGCAGCATGTGCAACAGAATGATCCAAATCAATAGAAGGCGCGAAAGGCTGGATCAAACTCTGAATTTGCCAAGGAAGGAAATCAAAATGATGTGAGCTTTGATCAACACTAAAAAAAGCCGCCCCCTTCACAAATCTGTGATTAAATTATGGTATGGATATTCTTTACCTAGACAAACATATAATCCTTCTGAACAAACCTGCCGGGCTTTCTGTTCTTCCCGATGGCTGGGAAAAAGATTCGAATTATCTGGTCAAAATGCTGGAAGAGCAATTTGGGAACCCTTCGACGCTCAAAGAACGGGTGCAAGCAAGCTCAGGGCAAGGAATATTTATCGTCCATCGCCTCGATAAAACTACATCCGGTATTATGGTCTTTGCGCGCACTGCCGAAGCGCATCGTAATCTCAATATTCAATTCGAGAAGCATAAAGCCAAAAAGATTTATCGCGCCATTGCGGAGGGCAATCCAACATGGAACGAGAAGATTGCCAAGCATCCGTTGCGCGTCAATGTGGGACACAAGCATCGCACGATGGTAGACGATAAAAACGGGAAACCGTCCGAGACGAGATTCAAAATCCTTAAACGGTATCCGGCTCACGCCTTGCTTGAAGCGGAATTGATGACAGGGCGCACACATCAAATCCGAGTCCATGCCTACGCATTGGGCCATCCGCTTCTTGGTGATCTTCTTTATTCTGCACCTGAAACGAATCTCATTGCACGTCCAGCCTTGCACGCGTATTCTTTAACATTCACACATCCGACCACAGACGAACGAGTTACTTTCACCGCACCTTACCCCACTGATTTTGAAACCGCGTTAAAAAATATCGGGGCGGGTTAACCCGCCCCGAATCATCATGAAATTCTTCGCGCTTCCATGTAGAAGCGTTTTTCGCGCGCCTCGCCCATTGAAAATGTTTTGCGCGGCAATGCTCCATCGAGAATCACCGTCTTGAACAAATCGGACTTGCTCATACCGGGCAAATAAATTCCGGCGTTATTCGGCTGGCTTCCCAACTTCACCACCACATCTTTGCCATGCACGTAATCAATTTTTTCTGCCCCGCCTTCTTTCATATATGGATCAAGCAAAGATTGAATCGTGCCAACCGGTAGATTGGACGGCGGATGCGCGATCTCAAGCACGCCGAATCCCTTCCCGCCAATCACCAGACCAACAGCTTGCCTCTCGCCGTGGGCTTGATCGACAACCTTGACCATTTCTGCCGCGCCAGCAACCGGAGTGTATTCAAAATTTTTACCGAAGATCGAATCAATCTTAGCAAACAAACTTTTCTTCAATCCAAATAGCACGCGATGAATCGGTTCAAATTCCAAGCCTTCATCATGGACATTTTCAACTTCAACCAACGCATAACGCGCGGGATGATCCATGCCAACTTGCGGCTTGATCTTTTCCCAAATCGCTTTGGCGGTCGCGAGTGAATGATTGCCATCACCCATCGCGAATAATAAGACCGGACTCTTTGAATCGATCCTATATTTAGATGCGAATGTTTCAGGCTTAGCGAGTCCGCACAATGCTTCCACTACTTTATTCTCAAAGTCTGAATTAACTGCGTAGCCGGTCAAATGACCGCTGTCAAGCATCAAATCGAAATCATATAACTTTTCAAGTTTTGATTTCGAATCATACACCGGCTCAATCACCGTGCAGTTCGGATCGTCAATCAATACAAGGATATGCGGCAGTTCTAGCGCCGCGCCTTCGCGAATCTTCATACGCGGTGGCAGGCGTTCGACAATCGTTCCCTCTGTGGCGCGGATGAGACTCATCGAACCTTTGGTGTAATCATAGCGTTCGAGGTCGAGCGCAAGGATAATGCCTTTGCGCGTTTTACCAGCGACGGTACGCTCCACATATATCAGTCCTTCGCGCGGTTGCAGAATGCCGGCATCCAAATATTTTCGCATCGTGGATTGAATGCTTTCGATGCGCTCAGCTTTATTTGGTTTTTCCAGATAAACTTCAGGAAAAGTCAAATTCAAAGTGGACGGCGCGTCGCCAACAATCTTCTCAACCTGATTCCAATATTCCGGCTCGGATGTGAATTGGTCGCAGGCGATGACCGCCCACTTCTTTAAATCCACACCGGATTTAGGGAGATACACTTGTGGGATTTGAATGCCAATATCGCTGATTATTTTCATGGATGCCTTATTAAAAAACTTAAACACAAAGGACACTAAGGACTCGAAGGAAGAAATCTTTTCCTTTGTGTACTTTACGTCCTTCGTGTTAAATTTATTTCCCGTTCTTTGCAAACGCGATCAACTTCTCAGCCACTTCGGCGCCGACGCGGCCCTGCGCTTCATGCGTCGCCGCGCCGATGTGGGGCGAGCAAATCACATTAGGAAGTTTAACAAGCTTCCAATCAATCGGCGGCTCTTCGGCATAAACGTCTAACGCCGCGCCCGCAACTTTTCCGCTGACCAGCGCATCATGCAACGCGCTCTCGTCAATGATGCCGCCGCGCGCGCAATTGATAATCCGCACGCTGTTCTTCATTTTTGCGAACTGCGCCGCGCCGATCATATTCGCGGATTCCTTTGTCTTTGGCAGATGCAGGCTAATGTAATCAGCTTGCGCTAATAATTCATCAAGCGTAACCAGCTTGACTCCATCCATGGATTTGACATATGGATCATATGCGATTACTTTCATTCCCAATGCCGATGCGCGCTTGGCAACTTCCTTGCCGATGTTACCGATGCCGATCAAGCCGAGAGTCTTGCCGCCGATCTCATCGCCTTCGAAGTTTTTCTTTTCCCATTTTTCGGATTTCATCGAAGATGTTGCCTGATAAATTGAGCGCGCCAACGCAAACATATAACCGATGGTCAATTCAGCAACGGAATTGGAACTGGCCAGCGGCGTGTTCATGACAGTGATGCCTTTTGACTTGGCATAATCCGCATCAATGGTATCTAAGCCGACGCCGCCGCGCACGATCACTTTCAGGTTGGGACATACATCAATTAACGGTCCCCGCACCTTGGTCCGCGAACGAACGACCATGCCGTCATAAGCAGGCAAAACTTTCATCAAATCTTCCGCTGTGATGTCATCGCGCACATCCACGGTCAAACCCGCGGCGCGCATTTGATCAACGGATTCTTTTTCGGTTTTATCGCAAACTAAAATCTTCATCAGATACTCCTTGTAGTAGGTATGTCATTGCGAGCGAAGCGAAGCAATCTCCATTATATGCAAACGGGAGATTGCCGCGACCCCTGCGAGGTCTCGTAATGACATTATGTAAAATCATTCTAATCATCGGAAAATGCTTTGTCAACGACAGAAATCAGTAGCGTTTCGTGCTAATCGTTCTTGGGTTTTGTCATACAAGCAGATATAATAAAATGAAAACAAATTTCTGCGCGCCTCGCGCATGACCCAACAAATGAAGGAGTAAACGTCATGTCTGATCCAAAGCGTGTCTATAACTTCAACCCCGGTCCCGCCGCCCTGCCGCTCGAAGTGTTACAACAAGCCCAAGCCGAGATGACCGATTATAAAGGCACCGGCATGTCGGTGATGGAGATCAGCCACCGCTCAAAGGAATTCGAAAGCATCATCCAAACCGCCGAAGCGGATTTGCGCGAACTGCTCGGCATTCCATCCAACTACAAAGTGATGTTCCTGCAAGGCGGCGCATCATTGCAATTCGCGATGCTGCCGATGAACTTGCGCGCCTCTGGCTCCGCCGATTACATCGTGACCGGCACATGGAGCAAGACCGCGTTCAAAGAAGCCTCGAAGCTCGGAACGACTCACGCCGCGGCAAATACGGAAGCGGATGGATTCAAATCGCTTCCAACAAAGCTTGATCTCGATCCGAAAGCCGCGTATCTGCATTTCACATCCAACGAAACGATTCACGGCGTGGAATATTTCCACGAGCCGACTCCGCCCGCGGGTGTCCCGTTGGTGTGCGATGCTTCATCCGATTTCATCAGCCATCCGATTGATGTTTCCAAATACGCGTTCATCTATGCTGGAGCGCAGAAGAATGCCGGACCGTCGGGCGTGGTGATTGTGATCGCGCGTGACGATATGCTCGAGCGGACTCCCGCCAACCTGCCGGTGATGCTCGATTACAAAGCCTTAGCCGCCAGCGGGTCATTGCACAACACACCGCCGTGCTATTCGATTTACATTACGGGCTTGGTTCTCAAA
>DATJAH010000024.1:0-101704 GCA_035516425.1 Anaerolineales bacterium | reverse complement strand
GAAATCAATGGCGCGCAAAATGCGGCGGATGAGGTCCTCGCTTAACAAATCACCCCATTTGTCCAAAAGGAATTGCAATTGACCTTCCAGTGAATACGGCGAGGCTTTGCTGGGTGCGGTGAGTATTTCAACCAAGGTCTCGCCCTTGCCTCGACTGGACATTGGCAGTTGCTTCGCAAAGAAATTTCCAAGCAGAGAAACGGAATCTATGTAAGCTGTTTGACTCAGCACGGAATCATCAAAAAGTTCTTTGTAGGATTGCGCGGCAGGATTGTTGTTGATGATGTTGACCAACAACATTTCCTCCATCGAAATCTGTTTATGATTTATGCCGCTGGTTGAATCTGCCAAATAATCTACAACAGTTTGTTTGCCTTGATAAACTGCAGCAGGAGGAAACTGGTCTACGAATTTGAATAAGGTTTCATCAAATCGTGCACCCAAATTGGATTGCAGAGAATCCAAAGCACGCGTCATCACACCGGGGTTTTGTTTTTCGTATTGACGAATGATGAGATGCAGAATTTCATCCATCAATCCCAAGGCGTAAATATCAGAGGCGGGAATAGTGCGCCCGCTGGCAGTGTAGATTTGCGTCGTAAAACGGCGCGCCGCTGAAAAGTCGGAAAGAACGACGCGGCCATCTGTTGCGAAAAGAGTCTCATCGAATTGATATTTCTGCCGCGCCTGCCGCGAAACGTGGAATTCAAAGATGGGCTTCATGATCCCAATGATAAACCATTTATGGAATTCGAGTATACTTTTATTCTCTCATGACTGCTTTTGATCCCATTTTGATCTCCTTCACTTTGCTTGCAATTGCCGCGGCTTTATATCTACCGATCATTTTCTTTGCCATTCTGCGCCGTGCAGGGCAGGAGATTACGGCAGGGCTTATCATTTTATATGCACTGATCGGAGCGGGGCTTGGAATCTTCGAAGCATTCTGGCGCGGTGGGCGTTTATCACAGTTGGATACCCTCGCATTTGGGGATGTCGAAGTTTATGGCGCGCTGATACTGACATTCTTGATGACGATCACAGTGCGCGTTTTCATGCGGCGTTCTCCAATAGGCTGGCTGATCGTCGGTGGGGTCGTCGGTATCGCGCTGGTGATTCTGCTGAATCAGGAAATGCAATTTCCGCGTGTGATCTGGTCGAGCGGCAATCTCATCCTGACCAATGACCGCCTCGGCGTCATGGGGGCAGTCGTTGGCTGGCTGGTCTTTATGATCGGCGCGGCATTTGCTGTTGCAGTTGCCTATCAGAAATCTCGGCAGCCTCTGTTTCGCAATCGTTTGGTCTATTGGATTCCGACTTTCATTTTGATCTCGATTAATGACGGATTAATTCTAGCGGGTGTGAATCTGCCGGGCAATCCGCTCCGTTTGCTGGCCACGGCGTTGATGGGTTATCTGGCACTGACTCATGATCTGCCCGACGTTCGTCAGATCATGCGGCGCATTTTGGTTTATCTCATCACCATATTTTTTATCATGACATTCTACTTGCTCGGCGTGAGCTTCGTGGAAGCCATCTTCCGCGCCTTGCCATACTTTAATCCGTTATTTCTCGGCGCGGTCTTTGCGTTGCTGCTTGCAATTCTGTTCACGCCTTTGCTCAGCCTTGTACGTCGGCTGGTAGATGCATGGCTGCACATTGATCAGTACGATGCTGGCCGCACACTGCAGGAATACAGCGAAAGCATCAGCAACATTTTGGAAATGGAACGACTCGCCGGCGTTGCCGTTGGCGTCATCATGAAGAATATGCGCGTCCAACGCGGATTTCTTTTTCTCGTGGATCAGAAACGCGACGTGAATGGCATCCAGGCTTATCGATTGCGCCCCGTTCAAAGTGTGGAAGAAAGACAAATTGTCTCGATTGATCTGGCGGAAAATGGCCCCCTTGCATCGCACTTCATGCAAGATGGCCGCCCGCTTCTGCAATATGACATCGATCTGCTTCCGGCATTCCGCGCGACATCGCCGATTGAGCGTGATTGGTTTGACAGCCTTGAGTGTGAAGTCTATGTTCCCATCTCATCGAAAAAACAATGGATTGGAATGCTGGCCTTCGGCGCAAAACTTTCGGGACACCGTTATACAGGAAACGATCTGGTTACGCTGAGTGCACTCGGAAATCAGACGGCGGTGGCGCTGGAGAATGCACGCTTGGTGGACAACCTGATGCGCCTCAACGAGGAACTTCGCCGCGCCCGCCGCGAGCTTGAGGATACCAACCGCGCCCTCGAACGTCTCGATCGGACGAAATCCGATTTCATCAGTGTTGCGTCTCACGAGCTTCGCACACCGCTGACGGTGATCAAAGGCTACGTCGAAATGCTTCTGGAGAATCCAAGCACTGACCCGGAGGTTCAGAAGTTCGTCAAGGGCATTAATGATGGAACCACTCGCCTTCACGAGATCATGGACTCGATGTTTGAAATCGCACAGATTGATGCGCGCTCCTTGCAACTGCATCTGCAGCAGATTGATCTCGGGGATGTGATTCAGGAAGTATGTCAGACACTAAGCAGAACAGCAAGGGATCGCAAATTAACGCTGTCGGTTGATTTGCCGGTTCTTCCTGTCCTTAAAGCAGACCCGGATAGTTTGCGAAAGGTCTTTCAGCATCTGGTGAATAATGCCATCAAGTTTACGCCGGATGGAGGTAAAGTTACGATCACGGGACATGTGGTTGATGCGCGTCCAAATGATTTGCCGGAAGGTGGCGTTGAAATTGTTGTCAGTGATACAGGTGTGGGTGTGGATCCGAACTTCCGCGAATTGATCTTTACTAAATTCTATCAAGCAGGTGATCTGACCAAACACTCCACCAGCAAGAGCCGCTTTAAAGGCGGCGGTTCCGGGTTGGGCTTGGCATTATCCAAAGGAATCGTCGAGGCCCATCGCGGACGCATCTGGGTCGAAAGCCCCGGCTATGATGAAGTTCATTTCCCCGGCAGCCGATTCCATGTTTTGATTCCATCGACCCAAATTGCCGAGGGTGAGTCGCTCAAAATGAGCGCGCCGGTTAAAATAAACCTGTAAATTTATTCTTTTCTGTCCTAATAACGACGGAGTCCTTTTATTTCCCGGTGAAATTTTGCAGTGCCAGCCTCAATCGTTCTTCCACATCATCGGGGGCGCCCTTCGGCAAAGATTGAATTGCAGTCTGCGCTTCGACTACCGAGTAGCCCAAAGCAGTCAGCGCCGCGAGAACCTCGCCATCCCTGTCTGATAATGCTGCGACCTTTGCCAATGCATCAGCGGGCTTGAGTCGATCATGCAGATAAAGGATGATCTTTTGAGAGGTCTTCTTGCCAACGCCGGGGACGCGACTCAAAAGTTCCGGCTCTTCAGTGAACACGGCGCGTTGAACAGCATCCAAGGTCAGCGTGGATAAAACTGACAGTGCAACTTTCGGTCCAACGCCATCCACACTCAAAAGCATACCGAATAATTCGCGGTCGGGTTGAGACTCGAAGCCGTAAAGAGTCAGCGCATCTTGTCGGACAATCAGATGCGTATAAAGCAAAATTGCCTCACCCGCTTTGAGATGTCCGCGCAGAGGCGCAGGGACAAAGACGCGCAGTCCCACTCCGCCTACTTCAATGATGATGGCATTATCTTCAATTTGACTCACTTCGCCGCGCAAGGTTGCAATCATGGTTCTATTTAACCACATTTTGGTGATGCGATGTGGGAGATTCTCGCATGATTTATAATTAACCAGATTTCATTTTTATCTCGTAAGCAAGAAGCATCAGGAGAAAAACCATGTTACCGAAAACGGAAATTCCTAATACGCCAATCCATGCCGCACCGCCGCCGCTGATTCAGGTTAAAGGGACTCACTTGGAGATGGGACATCAAATTGGTGAGGCTTGCCGTCAACAGGTCCAGCACAGCATCGCGGACGCGCATGTGCTGATTGACTCGGCTTATGACCAACTTGAATTGACGTGGGAAGGAGCGCAGATTCAGTCGCGCAAATATTTGCCATTTGCCGAGGAGCGTTATCCAAAGTATGTGGATGAGATGCGCGGCATTGCCGAGGGTGCGAACGTGGCTTTCGACGATGTGATGACGCTCAACGTCATGGAAGCGGTCACCACGGACGCTTTGCATTTGACGCGTTGCACAAGCTTTGCTGTGAACGAGCAACGCACCGCCGATGGTCATGTGCTGGCGGCGCACAACGAAGATTGGGTCCCTGAAGATGAAGACGATGTGTATGTGGTTTCCGCCAAGCCACAGGATGAGCCGCCGTTCCTGGCCATGACCTATGGCGGACTCCTGTGCAATGTCGGATTCAACGCCTTTGGCATTGCCCAATTAATTGACTCGGTGTATCCATCTGATTCACGCATCGGGATTCCGCGCCTCGTGGTATCACGTGCCGTGCTTGCTACAAGGCGTATCTCGAGTGCGATTGGTCGCGCATTGGTTCCCCATCGCGCCGCGGGCTATAACCATATGCTGATCCATGAAAGCGGCGAATTATATTCGATTGAAGTCTCGGCGCTGCGCTCTGAGATTCTACATGGCACGGACGGTTATCTGGTGCATACCAATCACTATCTTGCACCGAGCATGAAAGAAGTCGAAAGCGACCCGGAGGAATTGATTGCTTCGCGTGTTCGATATTTCCGCGCTGATCGTTTACTGCGCCAGAGCCAGACGCATTCCATCAAGACCCTGCAAGCCATTCAAAAGGACCATGTCAACTTCTCGAATTCGATTTGCAATCATGCCGTCGAATGGACCGACCCGCTTGACCGCGAGAAAACCATCAATGCCATGGTGATTGACCTGACCGCGCGCGAGATGCACATCTGCTGGGGCAATCCATGCCAGAACGCGTATCACACCTATCATTTGGATGCCTGAGGCTCGAAAAACTGCCAGCGAATCCACTGGCAGTTTTCATTTGTACAATTTATTTTCTTGAATGTATTGGTATATAACGGGAAGTAAATAATACTTAAACGGCAAACCTCGCGCCGCGCGGTGCCGGATTTCACTCGAGGCAATTTCAAGCAAGGGCGCTTCAACAAATTTTACTTTGGTCTTCAAGCCGGGAATCTGCGCCTCCAGCTTATCCATGTCAATCGAATCGCCGGGGCGGCGCATTACGCCGATTTGACGGCACGCCGCGACCAGGTCCGGGGGGCGATGCCATGTCGGAAGATCGCGTAATGAATCACCGCCGAGCAAAAGGATCAAATCAGCGTTTGGATATTGGCTTGAAAAAACGCGGATGGTATCCAGCGTGTAATGCGGGCCAGGACGTTCGATCTCGATGTTGGAAAGTTCAAAAGATCGCTCATCGTTCAATGCAAGTTTGACCATTGCCAGCCGGTCATCAAGCGAACTGATGGGCCGATTCATTTTATGCGGCGGAATGGGCGTCAACACCCAGAGCAGACGCCTCAGCTTGAGTTGGACATGGGCTTCAGACGCCAGAATCAAATGTCCGAGATGAGGCGGATCGAACGTTCCGCCGAAGATACCAATCCGTTCAGGCATGAAGTCAGTTTACAACGGGTGAAACCTTATGTCAATTGCGCTATAATTTCGATATGACCAACGAATCCCTCCACTCGCGTTACGAAGATTTAAAATCGCAAATCCATTTTCATAATTATCGGTATCACGTGCTGGATGCGCCTGTTGTCAGCGATGCAGAATACGACAAGCTGATGAACGAATTGAAGCGGATCGAGGCCGAACACGCCGATTGGGTCACGCCCGATTCGCCGACGCAACGCGCGGGCGCCAAAGCGGCTGACCGTTTCGAGAAAGTCCGCCACCCCGCACCGATTCTGAGTCTCGCCAATGCCTTTGGTGCGGACGATGCACGGGCGTGGTATGAACGCGTGAAAAAACTCGATGAGTGCGTGGCTTCCGCGAAATTTGTGGTCGAGCCGAAGATTGACGGCTTGTCGGTTGTTCTTCATTATCGTGATGGTGTCTTCGTTCAAGGCGCGACGCGCGGCGATGGGGAAGTGGGTGAAGATATCACTGCGAACTTGAGGACGGTGAAGGCGATACCGCTAAAGATACCGGTATCCAGTGATCAGTCATCCAGAGGCCGGTCGTCAGTGGTCAGTGTGCCAAAGTATTTGGTTGTGCGCGGCGAAGCGTTTATCCCGATCAAGGAATTTGAAGAACTTAATCAACAACTTGAAGAGGCTGGTGAGAAAACCTATCTCAATCCGCGCAACACCGCCGCAGGTTCATTGCGACAACTTGATCCAGCGCTGACTGCTTCGCGTCCGCTGACGTTGCTGGTTTATCAGATTGTTTATTCCGAAGGCGGACAGATTCCAACTTCGCAATGGGAACTGCTCGAATATTTGAAAGCGCTGGGCTTTCCCGTCACGGATGTTGCCAAACGATTCAACGATATCGAATCTGCGATTGCTTATACTGAAACCTGGAACACGCGCCGCGACGAATTGACTTATGAAGCGGACGGCATGGTCATCAAGATTGATGATTTAAATCTCGCGGCAGAGTTGGGATTTGTCGGTAAAGACCCGCGCGGCGCGACTGCGTTTAAATTTCCGGCGCGTGAAGTGACCACGAAATTGCTAGATATCCGCGTCAGCGTGGGAAGAACCGGCGTGTTGATTCCCAACGCGGTGCTGGAACCGGTCGAGATCAACGGCGTGATTGTCGAGCGCGCCACGCTTCATAATTTCGATTACATCGCCGAGAAAGATATCCGCGTCGGTGACCGCGTGCTGGTCAAGCGTGCCGGTGAGGTCATTCCGTATGTGATCGGTCCCGTTGTAGATGTGCGTACGGGCAGGGAAAGAAAATATAAGCCGCCGCAAGTTTGTCCGGTGTGCGAACAACCCGTTGAACATTTCGAAGGTGAAGTGGCGTGGTATTGCGTCAATGCAGCGTGCCCCGCGCAACTCCAACGAAATATTGAGCATTTCGTCTCGCGCGGCTCGATGGATATCGAGGGATTAGGCAATGAACTGGTTAGAATTCTTGTTGATTATAAGTTGGTTAAAGATGTTGCTGATTTGTTTGCATTGACCAAAGAAAACTTAGCAGTAATCAATCAAGAACTAACCAGACGACGTAGAGAAAAGAAACCACCCAAGAATCCTGCGAAGGTGACAAAAAGGAAAGAACCTGAAAAACGTCCCGAAAAATTACTTATAGCTATTACTGATGCTAAAAAAAGACCATTATCAAGATTGATTGTAGGATTGGGGATTCATGGCGTTGGTGATGTAATGGCAAGTGATTTAGCGCGCAGATTCACAGATTTAGATGCGCTGGCTAAAGTAAAAACGGAAGATTTAATGCAAATTGAAGGAATTGGCCCTAGCATTGCTGAATCAATTGCAGATTGGTTTTCTCAACCATCAAATCGGAAAGTTTTAGAAAAACTACGCAAGGTCGGAGTTTGGCCACACGGTGAGAAGGCTAGTGTTAAGAAAACGATCTTTGAGGGAATGACCTTTGTTGTTACAGGTACATTGCCTTCATTATCTCGCGATGGCGTGAAGAAGTTCATTGAGGAAAATGGCGGCAAAGTCATAGACTCTGTAAGCAAGAATACAACTTATCTTGTTTTGGGTGAGAACCCTGGCTCAAAATTAGACAAGGCAAAAACATTGGGCGTAAAAATTATTGATGAGCTAACTTTAAGAAGTCTTGCTAAAGGAAAATAGCTTATGGACTTTATTGCGCTTGATGTGGAAACAGCAAATTCTGACCATGCGAGTATATGTCAAATAGGGATTGTTATATTTGAAAACGGGACTATTGTTCATAAATGGCAGAGTCTGGTAAATCCCGAAGATCATTTTGAGGATGTTAATATTTCCATTCATGGTATAACGCCAGAAATGGTCCTAGATGCCCCGAAATTTCCAGCCTTATATAATGAATTGGCGATGAGACTTACAAATCAAATTGTGGTGTCGCATACATCTTTTGATAAGTATGCAATTAACTATGCCTTTCAAAAATACAATTTACCAAGTCTCAATTGCGTTTGGATAGACACTGCAATAGTTGCTCGTTCTGTATGGAAAGAGTACTCACATAGGGGATATGGCTTAGAGAATCTAGCCGAGCATTTTAACATACAGTTTGATCACCACACCGCTGTTGAGGACGCCAGAGTAGCTGGTGAGATTCTCCTTCTCGCTCTAAAAAATAGCAGCCTATCATTGAATGATTTTATTGATAGGGATATTAATATAACTTTGCCTAGAAGAGAAAAACAGGAGAAATATCCCAGGGATATTTGCCTGTCCGGGAACCCTGATGGACCATTGTACGGGGAAACAGTTGTTTTTACTGGGGAATTGTCCATGCCGCGAGAAGATATTGCTGCCATCGCTGCTAAAGCGGGATGTAATGTTGATGCTAGCGTTACACATCGGACATCTATTCTTGTTGTAGGTATTCAAGATGAAAATAAGCTTGCTGGCAATTCAAAAAGTTCGAAATATCGCAGGGCTGAGGAACTTATTACGAAGGGACATTCAATAAAAATAATGAATGAAAGAGGCTTCTTTTGTTTGATAAACGGAGATAATGGGACAGAAAGTGTTTTCCAAAAATTTTGGCATGGGTTAATTAGATGAACAATCTCTTCATCAAGTGGTTCATGTCCATCAACGCCTTCCTCCTCCACTTCAGCCGCGGACGAATTGGAAGCAATCTTGGCACGCAGACGATTTTGCTTTTGCATACCACCGGACGCAAATCGGGACAGGAGCGCGTCATCCCGATTGCGTATTTCGATTTTGAAGGCAAGTATCTGATCGTCGCCTCGAATTGGGGAAAGGATCAAAATGCGGATTGGTATTTGAATCTGAAGAAACAGCCGCGCGCCGCGCTCGAAGTCAAAGGAAAAAGAATCGAAGTCCAGAGCCGCGAAGCGACGGACGAGGAATATGATCGGCTGTGGAAATTTGCGACCGAGCATCATCCGCCATATTTGGACTATCAAAAGATGACGAGGCGTCATATCCCGATTATGGTGTTTGAACCAATTATTTAATGTCACTGCGAGGAGTGGCGCTACAGCGCCACGACGTGGCAGTCTCAGCTAACCATTAAATGATTGTCAAGATCAAGAACGAGATTGCCACGCCTCTCACCTGCACTTGCATGCAGGTGCAAGTGTCGAGGCTTGCAATGACATAAGACTCTATAACTGTTCAATGCGGCCATCTTCCGCCAGCCAAAGTTCTGATGCAAAGTTCTCGATGAAATAGCGGTCATGCACCACGGCCAGCACCGTGCCTTTGAATTGGTTGAGCGCCTGCTCGAAGCGCGCCCGCGCGGGAATATCGAGATGGTTGATCGGTTCATCAAGCAGTAAGAAATTACAACCTTCGGCAACCAACAGCGCCAATTGCAGGCGGGCGCGTTCACCATAGCTCAGGTCACGGCATGGACGCAAGGCGTCATCACCGCTGAATAAGAAGTAATGTAGAAAGTTGCGGGCTTCGGTTGCATTGAATGAAGCGACTCGTTGAACCGTTTCCAACGGACTGAGGTTCAAGTCAAGTAATTCCTGTTCCTGCGCCATATAACCAACCTTAACAGATGTTCCCAATCTCAACTTGCCCGATAACGGCGTCAGCTTCCCTACAATCGTGCGTATGAAGGTGGTTTTGCCCGCACCGTTCGATCCTGTCAAGGCGATGCGTTGTCCGGCGCGGATGTGAATATTTATATCGGCTAATAACGGTTTATCCGCTTCATACCCGACCGATAAGCTTTCCGTCATCAAAACATTTCTACTCATGTCCTGCTGCGAATTGAATTCAAGCTTCATCTGCCATGAGGGCTTGGGCTTTTCGACTCTTTCATCGGATTCGAGGTAGCGCGTCATTTTTTTCTCGCGCGACTTGGCTTTGATCGCCACCTTTTTGGCAAGCCTTCTTACGCCCGGCTGGCCTGAGGTCGTTGTGATTTCGACGTGACGGGCTTGTTCTTTCGTGCGCGCAATGTCCTGCTTCATGCGGCGGATTTCAACTTCCTGATCGCGATACGCGGCCCATTGCTTATCCTGCTCCTTCAAGAATTGCAGAAGGTAATCGGAGTAATTGCCGGCATAGGCGCGAACGGTGTGCGCCTCGGCGTTGAGATCGAGAATGGCGCTGACGGTATGATCCAGAAAAACGCGGTCATGCGAAACAATCAATGCCGCGCCCGAAAAAGAATTCAGCCAATTCTCCAGCCATTCCAACATTTCGATATCCAAATGATTGGTCGGCTCATCGAGTAGAAGCAGTTGTGGTTCGTCGAGCAATATACGCGCCAGCATCAGCCGCGTCTTTTGTCCGCCGCTGAGATTCTTAACGGGCGTGTCCAACGGAATCTCGGTGAGACCTAACGGCAACAAAATGTCTTTCGGTTGATGATCGTTGGAAGAGAGTTGATGAAGAAGTGAATCATATTTAGCTTGCAATGCAGAGTTATCGAGGTCGACTGCGAGCGACGCGGCAACGGATGCGATTTCAGATTCGAGTTCATCTGGTTTAGTGGAATCCAGATTGAGCGCGGATTGAAGCGTTTGATCCGATTCGAAATCCATGCCTTGCGCAAGATATCCAATCCGCAATCTCGGTAGTGTACGAATCACTGATCCCGAATCGGGCGATTCGATCCCCGCCAGAATCCGAATCAATGTCGATTTTCCGCAACCGTTTGGACCAATCAGTCCAATGCGTTCGCGGTTCGAAATGCTGAATGAAATATCGTTGAGAACGGTATGAATGCCGTAAGATTTTTTAATATGGTGAGCAGTAAGCATAAAGTCTCCTGTAGAAAACAAAAACCGGGGGCGCTTGCCCCCGGCTGTGGAATCGTCACAGCGGGCAGTTGCCCGAAACGCGTGAAAGCTCTACAGGGAAACCAACATTTTTCTTACGCTCCTTTTGTAATTACGAAGAGATTATATCATGCTTGATTGACAGATGAATGTCTCTCGGCTAAACTTGCCCAAGTTATTTCAGGAGACCATCATGAATTTCAATACGGATGATACGGTTTCGCGCCGCGTCCAGGCTTATGCCGAACGTTACGCGCTGGCAAAAGCCAATGATTTATATTTTTATAATCAGCCCATCGAGGAATTGCGCGGCGGAGCAAAGGTTTTGGTGCATGGCCGCGAAATGGGAATGTACGCTTCATACGGTTATCTCGGTTTGCTCGATCACCCGCGCATCAATGAAGCTGCAAAGAAAGCGATTGACAAATTTGGCACCGGCACGAACGGCGTCCGCACACTGGCCGGATCACTGACCATCCACACCGAACTCGAAGAGACCATCGCGCACTTCAAACACGCTGAAGCCGCGGTGACGTTTACATCGGGATATGTTACCAATCTGACTGTCATTTCAACCTTGATGGGACGCGGCGATTATGTCTTGTCCGATAAGTTGAATCACGCTTCGATCGTGGACGGCTGTTTGATGTCAGGCGCAGAGTTCCGCCGCTTCAAACACAATGACATGGAGGATTTGGAACACCGGCTTCAACAGATTCCTGATGGCGTTGCGAAGCTGGTTATCACGGATGCGGTCTTCTCGATGGATGGCGATGTGATTGATCTGCCGAGCGTGGCCGCCATCTGCAAAAAATACGGCGCGTATCTGATGATGGATGAGGCCCATTCGGTCGGCGTGCTCGGCAAAACCGGTCGCGGCATCGAAGAACATTTCGGTCTCGAAGATGTTGTGGATATTAAGATGGGCACGTTGAGCAAAACGATTCCATCCGTCGGCGGATATGTGGCCGGCAAAAAGGATTTGATCAATTATCTGCGTCACGCCAGCCGTGCTTATATTTTTTCCGCCGCGCTGCCGCCCGCTCAAACCGCCGCTGCCAATGAAGCTTTCAAAGTGATCCTCGACGAACCGTGGCGCATCGAGAAATTGAATCACAATTCGCAATTGTTCATCAACGGACTCAAGTCTGCGGGCTTCGATACTCTGCTGACCACGACCGCGATTGTCCCCGTCTTGTGCGGTTCCGACGAACAAGCTTTTGTGATGACGCGTGAATCTCAGCATCATGATGTGTTTGTCCTGCCGGTGGTTTCGCCGGCTGTGCCGGAAGGTTTGGCGCGATTGCGCGCCACGGTCACCGCCGCGCACGAGCCGGGAGAGATAGAGCGCGCGATTGATGTGATTGCAACCGCCGGAAAGCAAATCGGGATTATTTAAAATAAACTAACGGTCACTTCCCAAAGTGACCGTTAGTTGTATTCTACCACCCTCTTACTGATATCGGCTTGACTCGAATCGCAACCGAATATTTCTCACCCATCTCTTCGGACGACAGATCCAAGTCGGTGATGCCGCTCTTATATTTTTTCAAATAGGCAGGGACTTTATATGCAGGCGGCGCGTTCGATTTGATGCTCGCCGTTCCGAGAATGACAATGACATCCTGTTCGCCTTTTTTGTCCGCTGTGTTGAAATGCAGGGCAACATTTGGATGTTTCATGATATGCCGAACTTTATGCGCCTTCGGTTCGCTAAAGATCAGAAAAGAATCCTTATCCCAGATAAACCACACGGGTCGAGGCTGTGGCAAGAGAGCTGAGTCAATGGTCGTAAGCCAAATGAAATATTCCTCGTCAATGTGGCGTTTGACGGTTTGTCCGAACTCAGAAGTGAAGTCAATCATGAAATATCCAATCTCCTGACCGATCTATCATTCTGGTCAGGGCTATAAATGCCGGGGATAGTTAATCAAAAATCGCCTTGATTTTCTTCCATATTTTTTGCAAGAACATCCCAGGCGAGAAATGTCGCGTGCGGCGATCCGCAAACGCGTTCATGAATTCTATTGCCTGACCCGTGTTCTTGATATGCGCAATGCGGCCCTCGTCTTTTACCAGTTGGAGCAGGTCTTCGGCTTTTTTAAGGAGATTCCCATCGCGTTCGATTTGCAGGGCATCATCAAAACCGGCCGCGAAAAACAGAATCGTTTTTTGCAGATCATTAAGCGGCTCCTCACGCACGTTCTCCGAGATTTTATAAGGGCGCGGCTTGAGGGCTGGAAAATCAGCGCGCGGCGTTTTGGCATTGAGCACCTTTTCAAAACTGTTCGCATGGCGGTCGCGTTCAGTGAGTGGCTCAAGCTCCCAGCGCTGGCAAATCGTACGGATGATGGAAGCGTGGTCGCACACATCGCTGATGATTGTGCCGCGCTTGATATACGGCGAGATCATCACAGTCGCGACGCGCACGCCGAGGCGGTCAAATTTGAAATCATATTGTCCGATTGGTTGCTTCGGGTCCGGCGGAATAGCGGCGGGCGGCGGGACGTGATCGTAGCAACCGCCGTGTTCATCGTAAGTGATGATGAACAATGTGTGTTCCCAATTTTTTCCATTTCGCACGGCTTGATAGACGCGATTGATTAGAAGTTCACCAGCCAACACTGATGAGGTTCCGAATACCTCCACATCCGCCGGCGGATGCTGGTCGTTGTGATCAATGAACAGACGCGGCTCGATGAATGAATAACTTGGCAAGGCTCCATGGGCGGCATCCATTTCAAAGTCTTCCATATATTGGAAGTTGCTGCCATGATATTTCCACAAGGCCGGGTTAAGCAGACCAGCTATCGAGATGACGTCCAGTTTATCGTAATAAACCTTCCAGGTGAGATTGGGATCGTTCTTTTCCTCGATGCGGTTGAAGATCGTCGGCGAGTCATGAAGCAGCCAGTTGTAGTACGGCGCATTGGTCACCGCGCCGTTCGAAGTCCCGGAGTGAACGAAGGAACGATTGCAGAAGGTTTGGCTCGGCACGGAGCAATGCCAGGCATCGAAGACTGCGTATTCCTTCGCAAGCTTGCTGATCACCGGCACATCGTCTTCATCAAAACATTCCATGATGACCTTGTACTCGTCATAGGTAGGCATGCGGTGCTGGAGCATGTTGAAGTCATTGATGTAATCGGTCAAAAAGCCGTTCATGGGCGCCCGGCGCGGCAGCTTTCCATCCTTTGGTAAATTATATGGCTTGCGGTTGAACGGTTCGTAGCGGTTCTCAGGCGGGTTCACGATGCCATAAAGTTGCGTGTTAACGTGATAATACTCTTCACCGGGGTCGGGGCTTGGGTTGGTCATGACATGGCCCCGGCAGACCGGAACCGTCTTCTTGCCCCTGGGCCTTTCAGCATACGGCGGGATGGGATTGGATAATTTCTTTCCCGCCACGCCGTTGACCTTTTGCGTCTTTCCGTTTTTCGCCCCCAGCCAGCCGAGCATGTTGTCGAACGAACGGTTTTCCAGCATGAGAACAACGATGTGATCTATTTTTTCAAGATTCGATGTCATGGTTTGCCTCGCCAATAAGGGTATGGGCCCATCTCCTATAATTCGCAATGGCGATGATACCACGTGTGATACACTCTAAACATGCCCTCCGTGATTCTCAAGGCGGGACGCGAGAAATCCATCTTGCGCCGCCATCCATGGATTTTCTCCGGCGCGGTTGACCATGCGGATGATGCAATCGGGTCCGGCGCGACGGTGGATGTGCTCTCCTGCAACGGCGAGTTCCTGGCGCGCGGCGCGTACTCGCCTCAGTCGCAAATCCGCATCCGCGTTTGGACGTTTGAAGATGAAAGTGTGGACACCGATTTCTTTCGCCAGCGGATCCGAAGGTCGTTCCATGCCCGGGACTTATTATTTGATTTGCAGGATACCGACGCGATCCGTTTGATTTATGCCGAATCTGACGGCATCCCGGGTTTGATCGTGGATCGCTATGATGACATCCTCGTTCTTCAATCCCTGACGGCCGGTTCCGAATTTTGGAAGGAGACCATCGCCAGACTTCTGCTCGAAGAAACCGGCTTGAAAAACATTTATGAACGCTCCGACGCCGACGTGCGGGAACTGGAAGGCTTGCAGCCTTGCGTTCGGACCGTGCGCGGTGCGATTTCCGAGGCCCGCATCACAATTACCGAACATGGCCTGAAATTTCGTGTTGACCTTGAACGGGGTCACAAGACCGGCTTCTATTTGGATCAACGCCGCAACCGTCGGCGCGTGCGCGACTGGTCAAAGGACAGAGACGTATTGGATTGTTTTTGCTACACGGGTGGTTTTACGGTCAACGCCTTAGCCGGTGACGCAAGATCTGTTCTATCGGTGGATGCTTCAGCAGAAGCATTGACTCTGGCGCGGCAGAATGTTGAACTTGACGGATTCCCGCTTGAAAAAGTGGAATTTCTCGAAGGCGACGTATTCCAAGTGCTGCGGAAATTCCGCGACGAGGGCCGCTCCTTCGATACGATCATTCTTGACCCGCCAAAGTTTGCGCCGACCGCCGCGCAAGCCGAGAAAGCCGCGCGCGGCTACAAGGATATCAATCTCTTGGCGTTCAAGTTACTGCGTCCAAATGGAATTTTGGTCACCTTTTCCTGCTCAGGCGGAGTGGACGCGGCCTTGTTCCAAAAAATTGTCGCCTCCGCCGCGCTGGACGCGGGCGTCGTGGCGCAAATCGTCGAGCATCTGGCACAGGACGCCGATCATCCCATCGCCCTGAACTTTCCCGAAGGCATGTATCTCAAAGGGCTGGTCTGCCTGCGCAAGTAAGCTTGTCCCGGTGGCTGCGTCTAAATCCTGTGGTTACATTCTAGGAGGTCGCAATGAAGCACTACCAATATTTGATCATCGGCGGCGGGCTGGCGGGCGATGCCGCAGTCCGTGGAATCCGCGAGTTGGACACAGATGGTTCGATCGGTCTGGTCGGCATGGAGGTCGATCCGCCCTATATGCGCCCGAATCTCTCAAAGGGATTGTGGAAGGGCCGTCCGATGGAAAAAGTTTGGCGCAACACGCAAAGCCTGGGCGCGGAAATTTCATTGGGGCGCAAAATAACACATTTCGATCCAAAGAAAAAATCTGCTCGTGATGACCAAGGCGAAGAATATTCATTCGAGAAATTGTTGATGGCCACAGGCGGCTCGCCGATCCACCTGCCATTTGGCGGCAGTGACATTATTTATTTCCGCGATTTGCAGGATTATCACCGCCTGCGCGCGCTGGCGGATAAGAAGGAAAGTTTCCTCGTCATCGGCGGCGGCTTCATCGGCTCGGAGATCGCAGCGGCATTGACCATGGTCGGCAAGAAAGTGACGATGGTTTTCCTGGAAGATGCCATCGGCGCGAACATATATCCAAAGGACCTGGCGAATTACCTAAACGAATACTATCGTGGCAAGGGCGTCGATGTGGTGCCCGCCGATTCGGTCACGAGCATGGAAAAGAAGGGTGAACGCTTCTCACTCCGGACGAAAAGCGGAGGCGCGTTTGAGGTCGACGGCGTGGTCGGCGGACTCGGCATCCGCCCCAATGTCGAATTGGCGCGCGAAGCCGGGTTGAAGATCGAAAATGGCATCGTGGTCAATGACAAACTGGAAACGTCGGCGCCCGAGATCTACGCGGCAGGCGATGTTGCCATGTTTCATCATTCCGCGCTGGCAAAGATGATCCGCGTGGAGCATGAAGATAACGCCATTCGCATGGGCAGGCTGGCGGGTCGCAACATGGGCGGGGCGGACGAAGCATACACGCACGTACCGATGTTCTATTCCGACCTGTTCGAACTGGGATATGAGGCGGTTGGCGAATTGAGCAGCCGGCTGGAAGTCGTGTCCGACTGGCAGGAGCCGTTCAAGAAAGGCGTGGTCTATTATTTGGAAGGCAGCCGCGTGCACGGAGTTTTGTTGTGGAATGTGTGGGATAAAGTGGATGCTGCCCGCGCCTTGATGATGGAAGCAGGACCATTCCAGGCAAAAGATTTGCCAGGAAAAATAAAATAACAGCGATCAGGAAGAACGCCAGCGCGAAATCCGCTCGGGCAAACTCTTTTCGCCCAACTTTTTGCACAGCTCTTTCAATTTCTGCTGCGCGCCTTTCCATTCCAAATCGCTGAGTTCTTCTTTGAGCGGAACGTCCTCGCGCAGAATTGCCAGTTTCCGATAAAGAAGCACCGCCGCGCGGTGCGTCTGCAGGTTTTCTGCCAGACGCGCGGCGCGTCCCGCGCTCAACGACGTGACTCGCCATTTTGCTGGATCGGCGGGTATCGCCTCCAAATGCTTATAGCGCGCCAGCACGGCCGATGCGGATTTTTCTCCCCAGCCGGGGATGCCAGGATACCCATCTGCTGAATCGCCGACCAACGCCAGCCAGTCGGGAATCGATTCGGGATGCACGCCATATTTTTCCACCACGCCTGATTCATCCAGCACGATCTCACGCCGGCGGTCCCAACATACAACCTTCTTGCCTGAAACCACTTGCGCCAAATCCTTATCCGGCGAACACAGAACGATCTGCTTAACATCCGTTTCTTGCTTGAATCGTGCGCTGGCGGTTGCTAGTGCATCATCGGCTTCAAATTTGATCATGGGCCAGACGACCACGCCCAATGCAGACACGGCTTCTTCGGCCAGAGAAAATTGATTCAAGAGATCGGGTTCAACGCCTTCACCAGTTTTGTATCCGGAATACAAACCATTGCGGAAGGATTCAATCACATGATCGAATGCAACCGCCACATGGGTGACGTCCGGCGAGGACAAAAGCATGTACAAACTCCTCAACAAGCCGAGCGTCGCGCCAACCTGTCGGCCGTCAGGCGCTTGCTTGGGCGGCGCGCCGAAGTGATTTCGAAAGAGTTCATATGTGCCATCTACCAGATACAGTTTCATAGGATCATCATTTTGACAGTTCGCGCGCGATCGAATCCATCTGACTGAGAATCGCGGCGGGTTGATTGGAGGCAATCGCCGGTTGATTATCGAGGCCAGTGCGAAACATGTAGGAGAATCCATCCCCCAACACGGTCTGGACCTTGCGCCACGAAGCCAATTGCGGCTGGATCTGCGCGTTCGGCAGAAGAGCCAACGCGGCATTCCACTGCGGATGACTGTCGCTGTAATCCTTGAGCAGTTCCATGGAGGTAGCCCGCAATGGGAACAGGCCCAAGGCTTCCACCCATTTGGCTTGATTCTCCGGAGACAGCATCCAGCGCATGAACAGCCACGACGCTAATTGTTGTTGGGGCGTGGACTTCAACATAATATAGGATGAACCATAAACGAACAAGCCGCTTTGGGAATTGCCGGGAAAAGCCAGCACGGTCCATTCGTCGGAACTGTTCGCGGCCCCGAACGCGCGCGATTGGTCAGACAATTCCTCGAGACTTGCCGTCGAGAATAACGCCTTGCGAGTGGCAAAGGCATCGTAAACACTGGGGGAATCCGATGTAGTCCAGGCGCAGCCATCCGCATAGAGTTGCTTCAGGAATGTGAGCGCGGCAATATTGTTCGGGGTCAAAAAGCGATAATTATTTCCGTCGAGCACGCCGCCGCCAAACGCGGTCAGCCACGAGAGTGCCGTCATGGGCTGGGTATCCACGAGCCATCCGCCCATGGCGTCGTTCGATTTGTCCTTGTCGTTCAACATCGTCGCATGTGCCGCGCAAGCCTGCTGGCGAAACTCGTCGGCGCTGACGGGCGCAGAATTAAAGCCAAGTTCGCGCGCCCAGCTTTCGTTGTAGAGCACGAAGCGTGCCGAACGTTCCGCCGGGATTCCCAGCCGCTGTCCGGCAGCCTCATCCTGACTCCAAAAAACGGAGGGGATGTCCTTCACGTCTCCGCCACCGAATCCATATTGAGGATCATTAACATAGTTCGTCAGGTCAACCACGTCGCCGTTCGCGTTCCACACCAGGGCGTCCGCAGACAAAGCGATCACAAGTTGAGGTGGACTGGAGCTCGCAAAAGCAGTTTCAACGTCCTGGAATAACTCGTTGTAATCGAGCTGGCTTGTCGATAAAACCCTGAGCCCCCACTGATTCGTCTGATTGAATTCGTCCACCTGCGACTGAAACAGGTTCGCCTCCACGCCAAACCACGGATGCCAGACCTGGATCGTGATTCCCTTGAGGGATGCCTCGGCTATCCCGAGCTGGCTGCCGGCCAGCGGAGTCGCCGTCGGTCGCGCCTCGACCGCGGCCGGCGCCGAGGGCGTCTGCGTGAGATGGATTGGCGCAGACTGACAAGCCGCGAGGAAAGCCAGAAGCAGACTTAAAGACGCGCGGCGAAAGGTCATAAGCTGCCAAAGACCGCAAAAGGCACCGGACTGAATGTCAATATGAATATAACGATGACCAGCACCGCGATGGCGCGCCGGCGCGGGTCCAGTGGCGTGATCTGATCCAGCGGCTCGGCATGCACGCGCCCCAGCCAGAGCAAGAGCACAGCCCAAAGCCACCAGCCACTCCAGAAGACGCCCAACAGAATCAATGCCCCCCAAATGAACGGAAAAAGTTTTCGCGCTTGATCGCCGAACAGCGAATAGATGACATGCCCCCCGTCCAAGGTGCCGGCAGGAATCAGATTGAGTGCGGTGACGAGCAGTCCCGCCCAGCCTGCGAAGGCGATCGAACTGGTGATCACATCGGTTGCGCCCATTGGAAAAGGTTGACCCGTGAAAAAATAGCGGATCCAATAGGCTCCGAGGGAAAGACCATGGGTGCTGGCGGGGTCGGGCAACAGCTTTCCAAAGATCATATATTTCGCAAGGAGATAAAATATCGAATTGCCTTCCTGTTCCAGCAGCATCCCCGGCACCGGCCGAATGACCGACAGCTTGGAGATGGAAAGGCCATAAAATAGAACTGGAATCGCGACAATGATCCCTGCCAGCGGCCCGGCGACACCAATGTCGAACAGCACGCGTTTATTCTTTGGCGTGCCCTGCATCAAAATCGCGGCACCCATCGTGCCAAGCGGTGGAAATGGAAGAGGAATAAAATAAGGTAGCGTGGCGGCCGTTCGATGATGACGACTCATGAAGTAATGGCCGAACTCATGTGCCAAGAGAATCGACATCAGGCTCACAGCATACGGCCAGCCGCTGAGCATGGTCTCGAAGATGGCAATGGCTTGACCAAGAATTCCGGGCAAGGTTGGCGCCACTTGTTTTTCAGCCCCCACCAGCATCACGCTCAGCACCGTCAGAATGAACAGAACCATGTTGATGGAGGTGCGTGCCGGCTTGGGGGCCGGTTTCTTGGGCACAAGAAAGACGACCTGCCGGCCGTGATCCATGCGGAATAAGGGCGTGATGTCATATGGTTTAAGGGAGTCCGTTAATTGGTCGTAGGCGGCAACCGAATCTTCTGTGATCAATTGTCCGCGATAACGCGCAATCGAACCTTGAGCCGGATCGCCCATCGTAAAATCTTCAATTCGAAAAACGCGTGAGACCAGGCTGTTCAGAATTTCAATCTCAGGAATTGGCATTTGAACCTTTATTATGGATTGTCATTGCCGGGCCTGCGTCGCAGGTCCAGCAATGGGATTGAGACGAGCGGGAGTGGATGGGAGTCGAACCCACCGCGGCCCGCAACGCGACCCGCCACAGGTTTTGAAGACCAGGAAGCCCGCCGGGACATAACCACTCCCACGAGAAAAACACTCGCAAGCATAATCGAAGCAGATTAGATTGACAAGCCATGGAACGGGGATGAACATTCTCTCAGGCTTTATTAAGCAATCCAGTAATAGTTAACCCAGCCGGCAAAGTAAATCACCTGTAAAGCAAAGAAAGCGGCGGTTACAAAATCATACCACCGTCCGCGCCTGATCTTTTCAGCCAGCAAAATGAAAATCGGGAAAGAGACCAAGAGATAGCGCGAGATCGAGACCAGTAATCCGGTAGACAGCGCCAGCAGGATCATCAGCAATGCAAAAATGCCGTAGGCTTTGATGGGCCATTTCCAAATCAGGTAAACGCTGGCGATCAAGAACACGATGGTTAACACCAGATCAATCTTGTAGATATCCACCACGGGACCCTGCAGATTCTGGAACGGATTCAAATAAGCGGAGGGTTGAATCCCGCCCCAGGCGGTCATGGCATCGAGAAAGGCGAAGGGATGACCGGACACAAGATAAAGATCATAAAAGTGAAGTAGCAACGTGATCGGTGCCAGCAGGAACCATAGAATGGATGGGCGAATGTCTTGCGGCTTCCACTGCCTCTGTTCCATATACAGCCATGCCAGGGCGAAGACTGGGACGACCCCCGTCGGCTTGGTGACGATGAGCAACGCCGCGCTGATTCCAACCCAAACCCACTTCTCTTCCAGGGCAAAGGTAAAGCCGAGCAGCGTCAGAAACAGAAATAAGCTTTCGGGATAAAACGCGGAAAAGAAAAAGCTGACCGGAAAAACAATCAAGAGAGTCAGCGCGCGGTGAGCAATGTCTTCGTCAAAGCCTAAGGCAACGACCGTTAAGCGATAAAGCAACGCGGCGGAGGCGAGGAACAAAAGATTGGAAAGCAGCAATCCAACGAGAATATAAAAGCCATCGGGCAGTTGAATGCCAAGCCAGCCTACGCTTTTCACAAGATATGGATATAAAGGGAAAAAAGCCAGATTACTGTAAAGGGTCTTCAAATCGGCAGAGGCTTGATAACCGGTCTTGATAATGGAAAGATACCACTTCGAATCCCAACGCGCGAAGATGTCAAGCAGGAAAATGCGCGTGAGGAAGTATCCCTGTTTGACATAACGCAGATAACTTGGATTAGGCTGGAAGTTGTTGTATGCAAAATAAGCGATCAAAATCCAAATCGCCCGCGTGACCAGGAATGGAAATAAGATCGCATTCCAGAACCAGTCACGCGGCGCGTGAGGGATTTCAAGGAATTTTTTGAGTCGGTTCATAAGAACTGATTTGAAAATTATATCATTGCGAACAAAAAAGACTCCACTCGTTGGAGTCTTTTAACGGCGGGCTAAGAAATTATTCCCTTACTTTCCAGTTGTAGGATTGGCGAATTGGGAAAGATCAATGAACGGAGATGCGCCGCCAGTTACAACAGATGGAAGATGGCCATCCCATTTTTGGATGGCAAGGAACTCGAGGTATTCTGGCGTCAATGAGCCGGCATCTTTCAGGGCCTTTTGAGCATCTGCCTGACCCTGAGCTTGGGCAACAGCAGTTTGAGCATCAACTTGCGCTTTTGCCAACAATTGCTTGGCGGTTTCGACTTGTTGCTGTGCCACCTGCTTGGCTTCAATGGCTTGGTTGAACTGATCGCTAAAGTTGAAATTGACAATGTTGAAGTTCAGAACAAGCACGTGGTATTGTGCTAATTGAGACTTCAACGATGCTTCGGCTTTCGAACGTACCGCTTCGCGTTCGTCAATCAACTGCTCTGCCGTAAACTGTGCAGTTGTGGCTTTAAAAATATTTTGGATTGCCGGTGCAATCAAAATGTCTGCGTAATCTGTTCCCACGCTAGAATAAACTTGAGAGGCGTACTGCGGATCAAGATTGTAATTAACAGCAATCGTACTGGTGACCGCCTGTAAATCAATTGAATCAGCAGTTGCATCCGTTTGATCTTTTTGCGTTCGCACATCCATTTTTACAACATCTTCGGCCAACGGAATTTTGATTCCAAACCCCGGTCGAACGATGCGTTGAACGGCTCCAAAGCGAGTCACGATGCCAACAAATCCCGCCGGCACTGTGTAGACACTAAGATACAGAATCCAGATCACAATTCCTAAAACTACTACAAGGCCAACCACCCCTCCAAACTGAATATGCACATTTCCTTGCTTATCTCGAAACATTTTATGTATATCCTTTCCTATATCCAAATTTTGGGCCATCCAGGGCTGCTCAGAACGGAGCACATTCCTTTTTGCTTGGATTACATTTTTACACCTGGCTGATTCGCTTAAGGTCAGGAAATCCCGCACACAAAGTAAACTGCATATATAAAATTATACACGGAATAGACAAATGGGAAAATCTCTCATTTGTGAGATATAAAAACACCGTCTTCTTATTTTTGAATGACGGTGTTTCATTATCTGTCGGGGCGAGAGGATTTGAACCTCCGACCTCTTGCACCCCATGCAAGCGCGCTAGCCGGACTGCGCCACGCCCCGACGAACAAGGCGGATTATAGCCGCGTCACGGCTTTTTGACAACAGCCCTGCCAATTATGATAGAATAAGAACCTCACCGGAGTGTCCTATGATAGAAGTAGTGATTGATAGCGTGCGTGTCAACCTGATGTCTCCGCAAAGACTGGTGATCCTGCGTGAAGCCGGATCGGATCGCTATCTGCCGATCTGGGTCGGATCCTACGAAGCGGAAGCGATCACCGTTGGCTTGCAGGAAGTGGAAGTGAGCCGTCCGCTGACTCACGACTTGCTGAAGAACGTCTTTGCGACGTTCAATGCCCGGATCAAACGCATCGAGATCATTTCCCTCAAGGAAGACATCTTTTACGGAAACATCGTGGCCGAAGTCAACGGGAAGGAGATCAATGTCGACTCGCGGCCCTCGGACGCCATTGCCCTGGCAGTCCGCGCTCATGCGCCGATCCTGGTGGACGAATCCGTGATGAAGAACGCAGGCATCACGCCCGAGGTGGATATGAAAGCCTCGGCTGGCGCATCCGCTCCCAATTCAGGAAAGACGCGGCCTGTGGCGCCCGTGGGGGATGTCAGCAGTGAGCGCCTATCGGTGTTCGAGGATTTCGTGGATAAACTCGATCTGGACAAGCTGGACGATAAGGATAAACCCGAAGACAAAGGCGAAGACGATAAACCCGATAAGCCGAGCAGGCCCAAAAAGCAATGACCGAATATTTTCCTGTTGAAGAATCCGCCGCCCCCGCCGCGCCCACGATCCCGCACAGTCGAGAAGCCGAAGAAGCCGTTGTGGGGGCGGTGCTCATTAATCCCGAAGTCTATTATGATGTCGCCCAATTTTTGCAGGCCGATGATTTTTACATTCACCGTCACAAATGGATTTGGGAGGCCTTCACCAGCTTGCATGAACAGCGCATCCCGATCGATCTCTTAACCTTGACGGAAGAACTGGACCGCAAAGGCCAGCTCGCGGAAATCGGCGGGCCGGCGTATCTGACCGCGTTGGTCAATCAGGTGCCGTCTTCGCTCAACGCCGAATCGTATGGGCGCATCGTGGAAGGTCATGCCGTTCGACGCAAGATGATCAACGCCGCCAACTCGATTGCCTCGCTGGCCTACGACGAAAGCTCCACCGTGGACAACGTGATGGACGAGGCGGAAAAGGCCGTGTTCAACGTCAGCGAGCGGCGGCTCAAGCATGACGTTGAGCCGATCTCCGTGGTGCTGAGCGAATACTACGACCGCATCGACGATCTCGCCAAGCGCGACGAGGAAATTTTCGGCGTGCCGACCGGTTTCATCGATCTCGATAAAATGCTCGGCGGTTTGCAGCAATCGGATTTGCTGATCATCGCCGGCCGTCCAGGACAGGGCAAGACCGGTTTTTTGCTTTCAGCGGCCAAGAAC
This sequence comes from Anaerolineales bacterium, assembly GCA_035516425.1. Lineage (GTDB taxonomy): Bacteria > Chloroflexota > Anaerolineae > Anaerolineales > Villigracilaceae > Fen-1038. Next base: position 77,298 of record DATJAH010000024.1, on the reverse strand, counting down.
GCCGCCTTGACCCATAAAAAGCATGTTGCCATTTTCTCGCTGGAAATGTCGAACGAGCAGGTGGCGCAGCGTTTGGTCGCTCAAGAAACCGGAATTGATTCACAGCGCTTGCGGACCGGAAAACTGGCGGAGAACGAATGGCCGCTGTTCACTCACGCTGTGGAAGTGCTGTCGGACACGCACATCTTCCTGGACGATACGCCCGCCATCACGCCGCTTCAACTGCGAACGAAGTGCAGGCGACTGCATCTCGAGCATCACCTCGACCTGATCCTCTTGGATTACCTCCAGTTGATGGGCGGCGATACACGCACCGACAATCGCGTGCAGGAAGTCTCCTATATCTCGCGCAATCTCAAGGTATTGGCACGCGAGCTGAATGTGCCGGTGCTTGCGGCGGCACAGCTCAGTCGTGCCGTCGAACAACGCTCGGATAAACGGCCCGTGCTTTCCGACTTGCGCGAATCCGGTTCGCTCGAACAGGATGCCGATATTGTGATGTTCATTTATCGCCCCGACCAGTATGAAAAGGATACGGTCAAGCAAAATGTGGCAGAGATCATCGTCGCCAAACACCGCAACGGACCGGTTGGCAGTGTAGAATTGATCTTCCGCAGTGCGCTGGCAAAGTTCGAGAACGCCGCGACCAGGATGTTCAATCCGAATGAATGACCCTCACCCCGGCCCTTTCCCAACCGAAGAGGGGAAAGGGGTGAGGAAAAATAATGGATAACTTCAAAGGCTTCACCGACTCGGAAACCTTCACTGAACTGCCGGACTCGTTCTTCCATCATTTGCTGAGCGAGATTACTGACACGGATGAATTGAAGGTCACGTTATATGCCATTTGGCGCATCGAACATATGGATGGTCCGTTCCGCTCCTTATGCGAAACGGATTTCGAGGCGAAGGATTTGGGTCTTGCCCCAGGCGAGGTGGCTTCAGGGTTGAAGAAAGCGGTGAAGCGCCGGAGCATCATAAAGTCGAAGCATGAGGCGGACACATTTTATTTTCTGAATTCTCCGCGCGGCCGCGCGGCCGCGGACGCTTTTGCCCAAGGGAACTGGCGTGCTTCGGCCCAGATACAGTCCGCGCCGATAGAACGACCCAACATCTTCAAACTGTACGAAGAGAACATTGGTCCGCTCACGCCGCTGATCGCCGACGCGTTGAAAGATGCCGAGGCGGTTTATTCGACCGAATGGATTGCAGATGCGGTCGAGCTGGCCGTCAAGAACAACAAACGCAACTGGAAATATTGTGAAGCGATTTTAAAACGCTGGAAGGAAGAGGGCCGTGCCGAAAAGCAAAATAGACGAGACGATCAAGCATCTCGCCAGCGCGACGTCGAAGGCAAGATCAAAAAGTTCGTTCGCGGCTGAACTTAGCGAGGTCCCGCACAGCGGGATGGAGGCCGCCCATGACTTGCCGGGGGATCCGAATTGCCCGCACTGTCATGGCGCCGGGTATCTGCGCGCCGATGTTCCGATCGGTCATCCCGATTTCGGGAAGCTCGAGGTCTGCGTGTGCCGCCGCGCCCACATCACCAATGCGGTGCGCGAGCATCTATTTGCATTAAGCCATCTCGATGAACTCAAAGACTTGACGTTCGATACGTTCATGTCGCGCGGCCGCAAGGGTTTGGGCGAACTGCAAGCGAATTCCCTGGAAATGGCCTGTAATCAAGCCCGTCATTATGCTCAAAACTTGAGCGGCTGGTTGCTGTTGCAAGGCGGATACGGATGCGGCAAAACACATCTAGCCGCGGCGGTTGCGAATTACGCCGTCAGCCTGGGCGTGCCGACTCTCTTCTTAACCGTCCCTGATTTGCTGGATACGTTGCGCTTCGCATATGACAATGAAGACACTAGCTTTGAAGAGCGCTTCGATGAAATCCGCAACGCCAGGCTCTTGGTGCTGGATGACTTTGGGACGCAGAACGCGACCGGTTGGGCGCAGGAAAAACTATTCCAGATCGTCAATTATCGTTACATCAACAAGTTATCTACCGTGGTGACGACCAACCTCGCCCTGGATGAGATCGAGCCGCGCATACGTTCGCGTCTGGCGGACCCGGAGCTGGTCACGCAGACGAAGATCAACGCGCCCGATTATCGCCGCCCGATGGATGACATCGGTCATCCCGAACTCTCATCGCTCGATCTGCATTCCAATCGAACGTTTGAAAACTTCACGCTTCGCAAAGATGAAGACTTGCAAGCGCCCGCGTTGAAGTCTTTAAAAGATGCCTATGATGTATCGCAAAGCTTTGCCCAAAGACCGCGCGGCTGGCTGGTCCTGACCGGCGATTATGCCTGCGGCAAAACGCATCTGGCCGCAGCGATTGCCAACCATCGTGCTCAGCTCGGTGATCCCCCGCTCTTTGTCATGGTTCCCGATCTGCTGGATCATCTGCGCGCCACCTTCAGCCCGAACAGCCAAACCACGTTCGATCGCCGCTTCGATGAAATTCGCACAACGCCATTGCTGGTGCTGGATGATCTCGGCACGCAGTCCATGACGCCATGGGTGCGCGAGAAACTCTATCAGTTGTTCAATTATCGCTATAATGCCGAATTGCCAACCGTCATCACCATTGCTGCCGACGCGCTTGAAGAATTGGATGCACGCATCAATTCCCGCCTGCAAGATACCAGGCTGGTGAAGCGGGTGGGAATCACTGCGCCTGCGTATCATGGCAGATCCGGCCCACATAAAACAAAGGGCAGACAGGGAACTTGATGGAATTTTTATGTTTGCAGATTCGACTTTGCATGATAGACTTTTTCAAAGTCAGCCATAAGGCTGACTTTTTATTACCAGTAGAAACGGAGATGATCTTATGAGTTTTATTCAAACGGTTCTTCTCGGTGCCATCGCAGGCTTTACGATTTACCTGGGCCTGCCTCTGGGACGAATCAAACAAATATCGGCGGGGACCCGCACGTTTCTCTCCATGAGCTCGGCCGGCATCCTGCTATTTATCCTTTTCGATGTTCTTTCGAATCTTTCTGAGCCGATAAAATCCGCGGTTACAGGCAATAGAAATTATCCTGAGTTCTTTGTTCTGCTTGGCATCTTCGTAATCGGATTTGGCGTCGGTCTGCTTGGCTTGATCGCCTTCGATCAACGTTTCATGCGAGCCCGGCCCGGCGCGAATAAGTCTTTGGATCCATATCGCCTGGCCTTCATGATCGCCACCGGAATCGGGCTGCATAATTTTTCCGAAGGGCTCGCCATCGGCCAGTCGGCAGGACGCGGGGATATCGGCTTTGCCGCGCTGCTCATCATCGGCTTCGGGCTGCACAATGCCACCGAAGGCTTTGGCATCGTTGGCCCGCTGGTGGGCGAGAATCGCCCCTCGTGGGGATTCATCGGATTGGCCGGTCTGATCGGCGGCGGTCCGACGTTCCTGGGCACCATGGTTGGATATTATTTCCTGTCGGACGCCATGTTCGTTTTATTTCTCTCGCTGGCCGCAGGCGCGCTGGTCTATATTATCGGCGAACTATTCAACTTGAACCGGCGCCCTGAAACAAAATTCCCTGCGGGCTGGGGATTGTTCATCGGCTTCCTGTTCGGATATTTCACCGATATGATTTTGACCATCGCAGGTGTTTGATTAAGAGAAAATGAGCCAGGCACCTGCGTGCTTTGGCAATTTACAAGAAATTTACAGGGGGATAACTTTTTATTCAAAACCTCGTTTTAGAATAATGACGAGGTGTCAACATGAAGGTATCCCGTCGTGATTTTATAAAAACATCCGGCTTATTTGCCGCATTTACTGCCCTCGCGGCTTGCAGCCCGCAAACCACATCCCACATCATCACCGGTCACTCATCAGGAAGCGGCAGCATCGCCAGGATCCCCACCGCCATCGCTACGACCACTCCAGCGGCAACGGCGGTTGATGCCTTAGCGATTCTGACTCTCAACCGCATCAGCTTTGGCGCCACGCCGGAAATGTACGACCGCGTCCAACAGATCGGTCTGGATGCGTTCATCGATGAACAACTTCATCCCGAAACCATCGATGACGATGCCACCGATCAGCTTATGACCCGTTTCCCCACTTTGACAATGACGCCCGCTCAGCGCTACCAGCTTCCGCAGTTCGGCCAGCCGGTTCAGGAACTGATTGCAGCGACGATCCTGCGCCAATGGCACAGCCAGCGCCAACTCAAGGAAGTCATGGTGGATTTCTGGTCGAACCATTTCAACATTTATATCGGCAAGAGCCTGTGCCGCGTGCTGAAGACGGACGATGATCTCGATGTGATCCGCCCGAATGCATTCGCCAAATTCGGCGACATCTTGAACGCCTCCGCTCACAGCCCGGCCATGTTGATCTTTCTGGACAATGCGGAAAGCCAGAAGATTGCACCGAACGAAAACTATGCGCGCGAGTTGATGGAACTGCACACGATCAGCGTCAACGGCGGTTACACCCAGACGGATATCACCAACGTGGCACGCGCATTCACAGGATGGAGCATCGTCGGACCGAATAATTTGTTCAAACCGTTCGGAACCTATCAGTTCGTGAACCGCATTCATGACACAGGAGAGAAACAGATTCTCAACTTAACCATTCCTGCCGGAGGCGGCGAGGACGATGGCACGCAAGTGCTGGATATGCTGGCACATCATCCGATGGCGGCCCAATTCATCAGCACCAAGCTGGCCCGCCGTTTCGTCTCCGACAACCCCGACCCGGCAATGGTCACCGATTTGGCGACCATCTTTACCCAGTCTGACGGCGATACGCCGACGCTCTTGAAGGCCATCTTCCAATCGGAGGCGTTCAAGAAATCAGCGGGCCAGAAAATGAAGCGGCCTCTGGAGTTCCTGGCATCCGCCATGCGGCTGACCCAGGCCACCCTGACCGGTCCATCCCAGCAACTGGTTAATCACGTAAAAATGCTGGGACAGATTCCTTTCGACTGGCAATTCCCGAACGGCTTTCCCGATAGCGCCTCGTTCTGGGCAACGACGAGCGGTCTGCTCGAGCGCTGGAATTTCGGCAACCTGTTGACCTCCAACAAGATCAGCGGCGTGCAGGTGGACATAAATGCCTTGACTCAAGATGCGCAATCTGCTCAAGATGTCATCGATGTTTTGAGTCAACGTTTTATTGGTTCAACACTGCCGGATGATGCACGCGATATTCTGTTGGACTTCGCCTCGAGCGGCGATCTCGGCGGCAAAATTGCCGACATAGCCGGCTTGATCCTTGGCTCGCCCCATTTTCAAGTTCGCTGAGGTCATGGCGAACCGCCACCCGTGCGGCATTCTAAAGGCGATGTGTCGAAACCAAGGTGGCCCGGCATTCTCAGTTTGTATCAGATTACTGTTCTCGTCTGCAATCAACTTTAGAAAAGGAGTTTAGCAATGGACACAAGACTTTCCCGTCGCGATTTTATGAAACTCACCACAACCCGGGTGAGCAATTGGGCAGTTTCATCGGCATTGCCGGCATGGATGCCGCGCCTGGCATTCGCGCCGGATGGCGTTGAGCCGCCCGGCGATTTATTGGTGGTCATCTTTCAGCGCGGGGGCATGGACGGTCTGAACGCCGTCATCCCGCATGGCGACGCGGACTATTATCATCTGCGCACCAGTTTGGCAATTGCCGAGCCAACCACAAGCAATGTTAAGACGGGAATTGACCTCGATGGATTCTTTGGATTGCATCCGTCGCTGCAACCTCTCAAAGATTTGTGGGACGAAAAAGCCTTGGCGATCGTTCACGCCGTTGGTTCGCCGGACCCAACCCATTCCCACTTCGACGCGATGGATTACATGGAACGCGGCACGCCCGGAGAGAAAACATTGGAGACAGGCTGGATTGGCCGTCATTTGCAATCCGCGCCGTGGCAGAACATGTCTCCATTCCGCGCCATTGGCATGGGAGGCATCATGCAGGAATCTTTGCGCGGTCCGATTCCAGTCACTACGCTTCAGTCCATCGCCGATTTCCATTTGCAGGGCGATGTCAGTCAGCTCAGCGAGATTCGAAAACGACTCGAGTCACTTTATAGCCTCGGCGGTAGTTTGGATCCGATCGCAAACGACACGTTCAACGCCGTGGATCTGCTTTCAAGGATAGACATTTCCAATTACACGCCGGCCGGCAACGCACAATATCCGGTTACCGAATACGGCACGGCGTTGAAGCAGGTTGCGCAAATCGCCAAGGCGGATATCGGACTGGAGGTGGCCTGTGTGGACATCGGCGGCTGGGATACCCATAACGCAGAGGGCGCGACCGATGGCGATATGCCGAAGCTGCTGGCCGAATTAAGTTCCGGCCTGACCGCGCTATACACCGACATGGGCGGCCTCGCCAAGAAGATGACCATCGTGACGATGTCCGAGTTTGGACGACGGGCGCAGGAGAACGGCTCCGGCGGCACGGATCACGGACATGGAAACTGCATGTTCCTCGTCGGCGGTGGAGTCAACGGCGGTAAGGTTTATGCAGATTGGCCCGGACTCGCTCCTGATAAACTCTATGGACCTGGCGACCTCAATGTCACGACCGATTATCGCGATGTGCTGGCGGAGATCGTTGAGAAGCGGGTCAAGAATCAGAACCTCACGCAGGTTTTTCCGGACTATACGGTCGCAAAAACCTTGGGGATCGTACAAGGATAAATGCTTATAACCATTACCTTCACACGTTTGATTTTGAGCAGTCGACTGCGGAGGACAACCGCGCCCATTTTAGGCGGTTGACTATGGGAGAGGAAGAGTTGTGCAAAGAGGAAATTCTAGGTGCCGGCAGTTGCCGCTTGGTTCAAGCTATATTCCATAAACTGATCAAGCCACTTATAGGTGAGTGCTCCAGTATAGCGATTAATTTCTTTTCCATCAATAAACACGATCAGCGTCGGGTATCCCATGACATTAAAGTGTTTCGTCAGTTTAGGGTTAATCGTAGCATCTACTTTGGCAACTATAATTCTGCTTTGATTCGTTTTCGCAAACCTTTTTAATATTCCTTCCATGGCAACGCAGGGCCCACACCATTCTGTCCAAAAATCCACGAGCACAGGTTTATCTTGCTGAAGGAGTCTTGATAATCCCCTATCCCTTACAGGAATTGGATACCCTGCTGGAATTGGCCAAAACGATCGAATCATTCTTGCAAGAGCAGAAAAAGGCCACCGAAGCTGAGCGACCAAATTCGTTATTTGAAAAATAACAAATACCAAGACACGGCCCAAAAGACGAATCGGTCCCGCCCAGGCTCGGGAAGGTAGGTTATCCACCCAAGAATAAATACTCACTTGGAAGTTGAGAATCCAATCGCCTAAATCCATGTTACACAATTTCCAAAGAATGTTTCTCAAGCAGATACCAAATGGTTTGCAACTACTCTGGTGTTTCGAGGAGAATGCGCTCGTTCAGCCATGCCGTCTTGGATACGACCCCGGCACGCATAACATTGCGGCATCTTCCTCAAATGATCCCAGGTGCGCCCTGAGGTTTTTTCATGCGTCACGTCTGCGCACTAGACGGCGCTCATCCTCTCGACTTTGAATGGAGTGCCTTCCACGGGTGATTCATCAAACTCGCGGGCCGCGAGATGACCCGAGAAAACCGCCTGCGCAATGATGCCCGGTGCTTCGGCGTCGCCGATCAAACGCAACGAATCAATCGTGCCTTCATCCAATGCGGGCTTGAGTTGATAATAAAGTCCATCGTTTGAGATTCGATCCGTGACCACCACCACCGCCTCTTTTTCCAATTCCCTGACATGGCCCGTGATGGTTGAAGAAATCGTGACTGAATCTTTTCCTATCGAATCCAGAACGTGTTGTACATAAATCCTGGCACCCGTCTTCATCAGCTTTCGTTGAACGCGTTCCTGCTCCAGCGTGAATTGCGACCAATAGGAAACCAGCGGTGCGGGAGTGATCAAAGAAACATCACAGCCCCCTGCTGCCAAAAATTCTGCCAGCACACTGCCCATGTAATAATGTTCGTCATCATAGAGGATGACCCTTCCCGATGGCAATTTACCATCCATCAAGTCATCTGGTGAGAAGAGATTGGGTAAATCATGACCGCTGACTGGCTTTGATAATGTTCGACCCATTCCATCGCGCCGCCATACCGCACCGGTTGCAAGGACAACATTCTTCACTCCGCTTTCAATCATATCTTTTGCGTTCATTGGGCTGGACGGATAAACCGAAATGTTTTTCATTTTCCGGATTTGAGTCAGGCGCCAATCCACTACACGCCGCCATTCGTTCAGTCCAGGCAATGCTGATTCGCGCAGCACGCGTCCACCAAGTTCCTTGCGGGCCTCGAGCAGGCTCACTTCATAGCCGCGTTGACCCAGGGCGCGCGCCGCTTCCAATCCGGAGGGTCCCGCGCCGATCACCATGATTTCTTTCGCACTTTTCCTGGGTGCGATGATTTCAGGATGCCAGCCGCGCCGCCATTCCTCGCCCATCGTCGGATTCTGCGTGCAGCGAATGGGAACGAAACGCGTATCGCCGGTAACACAGATATTGCATCCAATGCATTCGCGAATATCTTCGATGCGACCTTCCTTGATTTTCGTCGGCAGGAATGGATCGGCAATCGAGGGCCGCGCCGCTCCGACCAGGTCCAGAACGCCGCGCTGGATGGCGGAGACCATCGAATCAGGCGACGTATATCTTCCCACGCCGACTACCGGCTTCGTGGTAAGCTGCTTGACGAACGAGGTATATTTTTCCTGAAAGCCTTCCGGCTCAAATCGCGATGGGGATGAATCATGGCTCCAATTGCTGACATTCACGTCCCAAAGATCGGGTAGTTCCGCCAGCATGGCCACCACGTCGTGACCTTCACCCTGCCACGTGATTCCATCTTCGCCCATCCATTCGTCGACGGCAAAGCGGACAGCAATCGCGCATCGACCGCCGACAGCGTCTTTCGTTTCCTCGATCAATTCGCGCAGCAGGCGCGTTCGATTTTCCAGACTGCCGCCGTATTCATCGGTGCGGTCGTTATAGCGGCGCAAAATAAACTGGGCGGCGGCGCTCATGCCATGACCCGCGTAACAATAGATGATATCGAATCCGGCGCGTTGGGCGCGCAACGCGGCTTCCCGATGCCAGCGCCTGAGATTTCTTATATCTTCCTGATCCATGCGGCGAGTCTGCACCGGCTCATATCCGGATGCGCCAATGGTTCCCATCGAACGCGGTCCCAAAGCAGGAAGGCGTGAATATAGGTTCGAGGCATTGAGTCCGCTGTACGCCAGTTCAATGCCGGCCAGTGACCCATGTTGATGAACGGCATCCGCCATCGATGCCAGGGCTGGAATGTCATCATCGTTCCATAGGCGTCCTTCAAAGTATGGCGCGATATCGCTCGTGTGATGGATTTCCGTTTCCTCGGTGCAGACCACGCCCCAGCCGCCTTCCGCTTTGATGCCGCGCATCGCGGCGAGTCCGCGCGGCATGCGGTACCCGAATCCGTTGCAGTGTGGCACCTGATAAAAGCGGTTGGGCGCGGTCACGGGTCCGATGCGAACGGGTTCGAACAAAACATCGAATTGACTCATCGTCATTCTCCTCTGGGCGATAAGAATACCATCCCTGGACTCATCGCGTCAAACAAAAAAGATGGCTTTGGAAGTTATTTAAGGTGTACCGGGATCTTTTTCAACATTTCGTCTCGCACCTGACGGAAAGCCTCCAGCCGCTCCTGTGCGGTGCCTTCTGCCTTGGCCGGATCGTAAAATCCCTCGTGGAGACGTTTTCCCCTCCCCAGCCAGACAGGACATTCCTCGTTGGCATCGTCGCAAACGGTGATCACCAGATCAAAATCTTCATTTCGGAATCGGTCCACGCTCTTTGATTCACCCTGATGTTCAATTCCGATCTCGCGCAGAACCTGAATTGCCATCGGGTGGACGAAGCCTGCCGGGTGCGTCCCGGCCGAAAATGCCCGCCACTCACCGGAATAACGGGCATTGACAATGGCCTCCGCCATTTGCGAACGGACGCAATTTCCTGTGCAAAGAAACAGCACGCGTTTACTCGTGCTTGTGCGGATGCCAGAATTCATTATCGGTGTCGGTTATTTCTGTCAGGTCGCCAGTAACAATAAAGACGGTCCGCTCGCAGATGTTCGTCACGCGATCGGCAACGCGCTCGAGATTGTGCGCTACCCACAACAACCAGTTGGCGCGTTCGATGGTCCGGGGATCCTGGATGACGTACATCATCAACTCATGATAAACCTGGTTGTAGAGCGCATCCACCTCGTCATCTTCGACCGGGATCTTGCGCGCCGATTCAATGTCCTCGTTGACAAAAGCGGTCAGGGCGCGGTGGAGCATATCCACGCCTTTTTCCGCCATGCGCGGAATATCGATCAATGGTTTGAGCAAAGGCTCATCGCCCATGCGGATATTGATATTGGCGATGCCTTTGGCATAATCACCCATGCGCTCCAACTCCGAGATGATCTCCAGGTTGGAAGCCAAGAGGCGCAGGTCGTGCGCCATGGGTTGTTGGGTCGCAATCAGGATCATCAGCTCGCTTTCGATCTCGAATCGCTTTTTGTTTATGGCGCGATCGCCCTCCAGGATTTTCTGCGCGGCTTTCAGGTCGCGCTTCTTCAGCGCCTCCACCGAGTTCAAGATGGATTCCTCCACCATGCTGCCCAGCAGCAGCACATCATCCTTGACCTGCTTGATTTCCGTTTCAAATGTTTTGCGTAACATGGGTTCCTCGATTGATCTATAAAACCATTATATCGTCATCCAAACCGCCCGGTCACGTAATCTTCGGTGCGTTTGTCTTTCGGGTTGGTAAAGATCACGTTCGTCTCATTGAATTCGATCATCCGTCCGGCGCGGTGATCGTCGATCATCATCATCGCGGTGTAATCAGAAACGCGCGCGGCCTGCTGCATATTGTGCGTCACGATGATGATGGTGTAGTCCTGGACGAGGTCGCGCATCAGCTCTTCGATGCGGAGAGTCGAAATCGGGTCGAGGGCGGAGGCGGGTTCATCCATCAGGATCACCTCCGGTTCGACGGCCAGCGCACGCGCAATGCACAAACGCTGCTGCTGTCCGCCGGACAGGGAGAATCCGCTTTGATGAAGTTTATCCTTCACTTCCTCCCAGAGTGCCGCCTGCCTCAGGGATTTCTCCACGATTTCGTTCAGGTCGTTCCTGCGTCGAATTCCGTACAAGCGCGGACCGAAGGCCACATTGTCGTAAATACTTTTCGGGAACGGATTGGGACGCTGGAACACCATTCCAACCCGGCGGCGGACATCCACCACATCCACGCCGGAGGCGTTGATGTTCTCGCCATCCAAAATGATTTCACCATCCATGTGCGCACTCGGCGTCAGGTCATTCATGCGGTTGAATGAACGTAACAACGTAGACTTCCCGCAACCCGAGGGCCCGATGATCGCGGTAATTCTATTGGGGTGAACAGCAATATTGATCTCAGCCAGCGCCCGGAACTTTCTGTAGAAAACGGAGAGATTCTTTATCTCCATCTTATTTCTTGATTCGGCGCTCTCTGTCACATTCTTTGAAACAGCAATTTTGGTTTCCATGTCGTTATCCTTGAAGCGCGCGTTTGCGTGACTCGACCCATAAACGCGCAATGATTTCAACTGAGAGAACAAAACTCATCAGCACCAATGCCACACCCCACGATTGGTCGATCCGTTCCGGATAGGGCTGCTGGGCGTATTTCCACAGCGTCAGGGGGAGCGAGTCCACGGGTTGGTTGATGATACGGCCAATAATTGCAGATAGACTCTGATGAGATTGAATCCCGCCTCGGATGATCGTTCCAATGTCATACTGTTCATTACCCAAAGCCGTGAATAGCAAAGGAGCAGTTTCACCAATCGATCGAGAAATTGCCAAAAGAAAACCGGTGATGATTCCGTTAAGTGCAGCAGGGAACATCACACTAAGAGAAGTTTTCCATTCGGGAGCGCCCAATCCTAATGAGGCTTCACGCAATGTGTGCGGAACCAGTTTGAGCATTTCTTCGGTGGTGCGGACGATCGTCGGAAGCATCAAGATGGCCAAAGCCAAACCACCTGCCCAAGCTGAATAGTGCTTCTCGGGAACCACGATTAATGTATAAATAAAGAGACCCATCACAATCGATGGAACACCTGCCAGCACATCGGTGCCAAAGCGCAATGCTGTGCCCAAAGGAGTATTCGGATTACGCGCTACATAAAAAGCTGCCAGCACGCCCGGAGGAATTGCAAATATACAGGATAATATCGCCAGCACTATCGTGCCTTCAATAGAAAATAAAACACCACCGCCGGTCATTCCTAATGGACGGGATAGTTGGGTAAAGAAATCCAGGTTAATTGTGCTTCCACCGCGATAGATTACGTAACCGATAATCCAAAATAATGGGATGATTGCCAGCAGGGTTAGAAAGCCAGTGATAGTAAGCATAACTATATTCGTGATGCGGCGCCCGCGCGCGTGAGCGGCTTCGTTCTTTGCGATCAATTCTTGGAATCGAGTTGTGGTCATGCGCGTGCCTCCTGAGGAGTCCGCCGCGCTACTTGCCAGACGAGAAAGCGTGCGATCAAATTAAGAATGAGGGTGATGACAAACAGTGTAAGACCAATTTCGAGCATCGCGTCGGTGTGAAGCTGCGAAACGGCCTCTTTAAATTGATTGGCAAGCAGGCTTGCCATGGTGGAGCCGGGTTTGAGCAATGAATTGGTGGCTTCGAGCGAATTCCCGATGACCATGGTCACCGCCATAGTTTCGCCGAGGGCGCGTCCTAAACCTAGAATGACCGCACCGAGGATTCCGGAAAGTCCATATGGCAATAAGACTTGCCAGATCATCTCCCAGCGCGTCGAGCCCATTCCCATCGCGGCTTCACGTTGAGTATTGGGGATTGCCAGCAAAACATCGCGAGTGATTGCTGTTACAGTTGGGATGATCATGATTGTCAAGATCATGGATGCTGCCAGACGCGATGATCCACTTAAAGGAATCGGTCCCGTGAAGAAACTATTGAGTAAAGGTACCTGTCCAAAAACCGTAGCCAAACCTTCGCCGACCGGCACAACCACTTTAGGAAGAAAAATAAAGATTCCCCACAAGCCATATACCACGCTGGGGATAGCCGCTAATAATTCGATCATCCAGTTAAGCGGAAGACGGATCGCTTCAGGACATAGTTCGGCTAGAAAAATTGCAATCCCCACACTGATGGGAATGGCTAGAAGGATCGCCAACAACGATGTAATTAGCGTGCCGTAGACGAAAGCCCAGGCTTGGAAGACACCCGAATCCGGATCCCACGTCGAATTGGATGTGGGCAGAACGAAAGACCAACCAAACTTGATGCGGGCCTCAGCCGATTGTTGCCATAGCATCCAACCGATACCGATGACAAGAGCAAGAAGGATCAGCGATGCAAAGATAATCAATACGGACCATAGAGCATCTCCATGATGAGTGGATTGCTGAAATCGCGCCAGCCAGTGGTTTCTTTGTGGAACGGAAATCTTTTTCATATCGTTATATTATCGATACACCTGCTGAGATATATTTCTTCGCTTGCAACATCATAAAATCAATGGAGGGCCTCCTATTTATAACATAGAGGGGCCCTCCTTGGACTAATGGAAGATCATTCGTTTAGTGAGCCATCACCGGCTGGCCGTTGCAAGTTACCTTGCCGAGTTGAGCTATTGCAAGTTGAGCAACAGCACTTGGCAGCGGAACATAACCCAGAGCCTTAGCTCGAGCCGTAGCAATTGGGCTGGTCAAAATCCAATTGATATACTCCACAAGTTTCGATGCTTGGACGCAATCGGTCATGCTGGTCTGGTGAATGATGATGTAAGTATAACCAGCAATCGGCCAAGAGTTGGCACCGGAAGGATTGACAATGGTGGCAGTCAACTGCGGGGTAAATGCATTCGCAAAGTCAGTCATCGCCGCGGCTGTGCTATCGGATGTAGCAGTGACTACATTGCCAGCCTTATTGACCATCTGTGCGAAGGGTATTTTGTTGGATGTTGCATAGGAATATTCAACGTAACCGATGGATTCCGGCGTGTTCTGAACTGCAGCCGCTACACCTGCGCTACCGTTACCGCCAATACCGTTTCCAGCTTTATCAACGGGCCAGTTAATGGTTGTGCTGGAACCAAGCGTCCACGCGCTGCTAAAAGATGACAACGCAGAGGTAAAAATAAAGGTTGTGCCGGAGCCATCCGAGCGATGTACAGCGGTAATCTTCTTAGCAGGCAGTTTGGATGCAAGTTGGGGATTGAGCTTTACAATTGCTGGATCATTCCATGTAGTGATGGTGGCATTATAAATACCGACCAGCGTATTGCCATCCAGGATGAGTGCGGGACCTTTGGGATCAAGTTCCGGAATGTTATACATCATCACGGTTGCACCCGCCAAGAACGGATACATTTGCAAATCCTTGCCCGCTGTATATTGATCAGTGCTAAGGGTCGCGTCGGATCCGGCAAAATCGACAGTCCCATCCGTAATGGCTTTTATTCCGGCGCCTGAACCTGTAGGTTGATAGTTAATCACCACCGCGGGATCAACCAGCGGAAACGCGAAAGCATATTCACTTTCGGCCGGCGCTTGGAAGGTGCTGCCAGAGCCATTCAGTGTAACGGAGCCTGGAGCAAGCGGGGTCGGCGAGGGAACTGCGGTGGGAGCTGCAGTCGCGGCCGGCATTGAAGTTGCTGCGGGCATTGCTTCAGTGGCAGTCGGCGTGGCGCTTGTACCACAAGCCGCCAGCAGGAAGCTGAATGCAATGGCAACGAAAACAAACGTGCGAAGGAATTTAGACATTTCTTTCTTCTCCTAATCTAGTTTTTTACATCCTCATCTTATCAACCACCTTTTAATAACAATGGAAGAAAAAGTTAACATCTTGTTAAAACCAACCTAACGAAATGAAATAAAACTGCCCGCCAGTTCCGTGGGCGGGCAGTCTCTCCCTGTAGGAGACAGAAGGAGGAGAAGAACGAATGGTTAAGCCTTTCGATCCAGCACCGACAGTTCGAAAAAGGGAATCGCTATATTCTTGTCCCAGGGCCAGGTGTTCAGATCAGTCAAGGCGCGGTACGCCGTCAGGTCCAGATGCAGCGGCGTGACAGAGACATAGCCTTCCGCCAGCGCGCCAATGTCGGTGCCGCGTTCGGCAACGCCCGTAGGCGCATCGCCGCCGATCCAATAATAGGGCCGGCCGCGCGGATCGACGCGCTCATCGAGCCGGCTGTGGTACACGCGCAATCCCTGACGCGTTAGACGAAATCCGCGGATTTCACCATCCTGCAAAAAGGGCACATTGACGTTCAGCAAAACCTCCGAAGGCAAACCATTTTCCATGGCGTGACGCACCACGTGTTCGGTGGCACGCGCCGCGGGGCCAAAATCAATTTCACCGCTGTGCGCTTCAGGAATTTCCAGGGAAACGGCGATACCCGGAATTCCCGCGATCACCGCTTCCATCGCCGCCGTGACCGTTCCGGAATAAGTCACATCGTGCCCGAGATTGGCTCCCACATTGATTCCGGAAACCACGAGATCAACCGGCTCTTTGAAATACCCAAGGGCTGCCAGTGCCACGCAGTCCGAGGGCGCACCATCGCTGGCATACGCCGTAGTACCATCGCCCAGGTGATATTCTTTCACGCGCAAGGCGCGATCCAGCGTCTTCACATGCCCGCCACCCGACCAATTTCGATCCGGCGCAAGGATACTCACCCTGCCCAGCTTGCGCATTTCCTGGGCCAGCGCCAGCAGGCCCGGCGCAAGCACACCGTCGTCGTTCGTTACAAGAATATGTTTTTCCATTAACTATCCTGTTCATTCAAAAACTGATGTCGCTTCTGAGAAACATCCACGCCAAAAACGATCAGTGTGAAAAGCAGCATAACCGCCAGCAATACAAGATCCATTTTTCATGACTCCTTTTTATCCTTATGTATATTATCCCCGATACCTTAATAGCAGTCTAAGAATTAGTTAACATCTGGTAAATATATCTTCACGAGCCGCGGGTAAAACACAAGAACCCGGGGAGAGTCCGGGTTCTTGTACAAAGGAGGAGAAAGGACGTTAGAAATCATCAGTGTGCCGCATCACGCTGATGACGAAGGAAATCTCGCCGTTTGTGTCCAGCATCCACAACAAAGACGATCAGCATGGCAAGTACGGTCACGGCTAGGAATAGCTCCATGTGCCTAGCATAGCACAAAACATGCAGACCGCGCTTTAGAGCGGACTAACAAACGCAAAACAATTATGAAAACTTTAAGCTTGCGGGATTGTAAAGAAAAAGATACTCCCCTGGCCTTCCCTGCTGTCCACCCAGATTTTTCCTCCGTGTGCTTCGATGATATGGCGTGCAATGGACAAGCCCAAGCCTGTGCCGCCGCCTGCGCGCGATTTGTCCACTCGATAGAAGCGCTCGAAGATGCGCGTGACATCGTCCAGGGGAATTCCGATCCCTGTATCCTTGACTCCGAATCGAATTTCGTTGCGGAGGCTTTCCGCTAAGAGAATCACCTCTCCGCCCGGGCGCGTGAACTTGACCGCGTTATGAATTAAGTTGACCAGCACCTGTTCCAATCGCGCTTGATCGGCGCGAATATTTGGCAAATCATCGGGACACTCGATCTGCAGCGCCAAGCCGGCGCGTTCGATCTGCAGTTTCATGCGTTCGCCGGCGGACAGCAGTAATTTCTTTGGAGCAATGGGTGCCAGGTTCAATTCCACTTGTCCCGATTCGATGCGTGAGAGGTCCAGCAATTCCTGAGTCATCTGCGTTAACGCATCGACTTCCGTGACGATGCGGCTTAGGAAACGCGGCCCCGCCTCGGGATCGGAAAGAGCGCCGTTCTGAAGGGTCTCGGTCAGGGCCTTGAGGGAGGCCAGCGGAGTCCGCAGCTCGTGCGAAATGTTTGAAATGAAATCGCGGCGCACGGTTTCAAGGCGTCGAACGCGGGTCAAGTCCTGCACGAGCAATAGGCTCCCGGCCGTACGCGGATCGGGAATCACCACCAATTGGAGGAATTGACGGCGCGCCGGCACTTCGATGGATTCGCTTTGCAGCTCTTTGGTCTGCAGGGAACGCCTCCAGGCTTCCACCAGTTGATGATGACGGACGACTTCGATGATTGTTCGGTGGATGGGATCGGCTGCTTCAAATAGTTTCTTCGCGGCGGGGTTTGCAAATTGAATTTCGCCCTGCGAATCAACGATCAATACGCCATCCGTCATCTGATCGAGTACGGCAGACAGGCGAGCGCGTTCGGAGCTTAGAGTCGAAAGCTGGAGATTGAGATTCTGGATGAGGCGGTTCTGCTCATCCGATCGGCGGCGCAGATCATAATCATGCCAGGCAAATCCGACGGCAACCAGGAGCAAAGTCACAATGAGAAAGATCAAAACAGCAGTCATAAAAAACGCAGAATATCAAACGCAATCACGCCTTGAGTTCTAACTTCATCGCTCAAAGCGATAACCCCCGCCGCGCACCGTGACAATGCGCTGTGGATTCGCCGCGTCCGCTTCGATCTTTTGCCTCAGCCAACGCACATGGACGTCGACCGTGCGGCTGTCGCCGATGAAATCCCAGCCCCAGACGCGTTCCAGGATGAATTCACGCGAAAGCATCTGGCTTCTATGCTCGGCGAGAAAGAGGAGCAGCTCATACTCTTTGGGCTTGAGTTGCAACGGCTGGCCATCCAGCATGACTTCGCGGCGCGTGATGTTGATAACGAGATTATCGAACGTCAGGGTTTCATGCGGAGGAGCGGATGCACCCCGTGCCTTTTCCATTTCCTCGCGCAACATACGGGTGCGCCTCAACTGGGCTTTGACGCGCGCCAACAGTTCGCGCATGGAGAACGGTTTGGTCAAGTAATCATCCGCCCCGACCTCCAGTCCCACGACGCGGTCGATTTCGTCATCTCGGGCGGTGAGCATCAGGATGGCGGTGGTCATTTCCTTGCGCAGGATGCGCGCCACTTCGAAGCCGTCCATTCTGGGAAGCATGATATCGAGGATGATAAGATCGGGTTTTAGACGCCGTGCCGCCTCCAGGGCGGAAAGGCCATCGCCGACCGTCGCGATATCATAGCCGTCCTTTTTCAAGTTATAGGCAAGGGTTTCCTGCAAGGCGGGCTCGTCTTCGACGACAAGGATGGATTCGGACATTTGCAAAGACTATATCATAACAAAACGCAACGGTTTGTTAAGATGATGTTAAGGCGGGAGTGGAGAGTGTGCGGTTCGATGCGCGGCGGGCGTGGCTCCTCATGGACCGGCTAAGGCCGTCTCAATCGCGCGGGAAATGTCATCAAAAGAAGGGATATAGTCCTTTCCCGCGCTGCTGATGACTGCCTTGCCATTCACGAAGATTCCCGGCGTGGGCGGGACGCCCAGTTTTGCCCCCGCCTCAGCATCCTGTTGAATATGAGCGGAATAAGTGTTGGCCTGGAAGCATGGATTGAAAGCCGTCATATCCAGCCCGATGTTCTGGGCGAATGTCGTCAAGCGCGGCCGCGTGAAAGAACCCATGTTTTCACCCTGCCAGTTGGCAAATAGAGTGTCATGATAATCCCAGAACCGATTCTGCGCGGCGGCACACATGGCGGCATTGGCGGCATCGTGTGACTCTCCCTGGCCACCGTCAATGAAGGGATAAAAATGAAATGTATAAAAGACCTTTCCAGTGTCGACGTACGTTTGAAGAATTTGCGCCTCAAGGTTCCTGGTATAGAACACGCAAGCCGAGCATTGAAAATCCTCCCATACATCCATTTTGACTTTTGCATCCGCATTCCCCAGGCTGGTCTTGTTCACCGGTGCGCTGTGAGAGCTGGGCGTGACTTGCGTCACCGTGCCACTATCCGATCGTCTCAGGCTTGGCAGGACGAGAACCAGAGAGATCATCAGTGCCCCCATGATGATCGCGACCATGATCAGAGTACGGTTCCTTTTTGGCCCGCCGCTGCCCCCACGTATTTTTCTGGATCGACTCACGGTTTCTCCTGACACTGCTTGCCGTTCAAACAGCATGAGCTGCGCGTCCCATGCTGTTTGAATTGATTATTTCCCGAATACGAACTGACCGTTCTTATAGAACAATTGTCCGTCCACCGTGATCTCCGAATCGCTGCGCAAATCGCAGATCATGTCCCAGTGGATGGCACTGTGATTCTTCGAGCCGGTCTCGGGATAACCTGCGCCGAGCGCCATGTGGAACGTACCGCCAATCTTTTCGTCGAAGAGGATGTTACCGGTGAAGCGGTCGATGTCGGTGTTGGTACCGATGGCGAATTCACCAAGATAGCGCGAGCCCGCATCCGATTCGATCATCTTGAGCAGATAATCCTGATGTTTCTCGGCTTTGGCGGTTTCGACGCGCCCGCGGTTGAAGGTCAGTTCCGCCCCTTCGACCGCCACCCCGCCGTAAATCGCCGGGTAGGTGAACTTGACCCAGCCATTGACCGAGTCTTCCACCGGGCCCGTGAAAATTTCGCCGTCCGGCATATTATATGTGCCGAAGGAATTATCGAACTTGCGGCCCTTGATGGAAAGGGTGAGGTCCACATTGGGGCCGCGCAGTGTCACTTGGCTCTTGCCCTGGATAAAATCAATCGCGCCCTGCTGCTTGGCTTCGAGACTCTTCCAATACGCAACCGGATCTTCCTCATGAGCGTGGACGGCGCGAAACACAAAATCGGAATAATCCATCAGGCTCATGCCCGCGTCCTGGGCATACGCGTCGGTTGGATAAAGGGTCGTGACCCATTTGAAAACGCCTTCGGCGCCGCGCCGCATCTGCGCTTCCGTGATGGGACTCAAGGCTTTGCCGCGGCGCTGGGCCTTGAGCGGATCCACGCTTCCGGTGCCGCGCGTGTTCGTCGCCGAATGGACGCGGATGCGCGACTCGAATTGGTCATAGGCCAGTTTGTAGAAGGTCGGCACAAAATCGAGTTGTGTGTCCTTGGCATAGGTCACATACATCTCGTCCTGGCTGAACGGCATCATGCCCGGCAGAGCCACCAGCGGGTGCGGGTGCCCGCCCTTTTCCAGAACCTGGATGAACAATTCCCGGATGAGCGGTTCGGCGGCGGTCGTGCCCTCGATCAGCACACGGTCGCCCGGCTTGATGCGAGTCGAATGTTCCACCAAGACTTTGGCAAACTTTTGAACGCGAATATCGGTCACAGAAATCTCCCAAAAATCAGTCGTAGCATTGAAGACGGCGCTGAATTTGTCTGGATTATATCATTATCGACTTGGGGTATACTGAACGCCAGGCTCAGGATGAATTTACGATGAAACAATTACTACAAAATATGAAAAATGGAAAAGCGATCGTCGAAGAAGTGCCGGTTCCAACCCCGCGAGAGGGATTTGCATTGGTTCAGGTCGCGGCGAGTTTGGTGTCGGCAGGCACAGAGCGGATGGTGGTTGAATTTGCCGAGAAGAATCTGGTGGGCAAAGCGCGCTCGCGTCCCGATCTCGCCAGGCAGGTGATGGATAAGGCGCGCCGGGAAGGAATTGTGCCGACCCTTCAGGCCGCCTTCAATCGACTCGATCAGCCGATGGCGCTAGGGTATTCGTCGGCTGGCACGATCGTCGCGCTTGGCAAGAACATGCGAGGATTCCAAGTTGGTCAACGCGTGGCATGCGCAGGCGGCGGTTTTGCGGTTCACGCGGAATACAACGTGGTGCCGCGCAACCTTTTGACGCCGCTTCCGAAGAATGTGAATTTCGAATCAGCAGCGTTCACCACGCTTGGCGCCATCGCCATGCATGGCCTGCGGCTCGCCCAGCCGCAGCTTGGTGAGAACGTGGCGGTGATCGGGCTGGGGCTTTTGGGATTATTGGCGATTCAGATCGCCTGCGCGGCGGGATGCCACGTCATGGGCATCGACATCGACCCGAAGCGTGTTGCCCTTGCTTCATCTCTAGGACACCTCGACAGGGCTCCGCGCGGGATAGAATCGGTTCGTCGCGCAAAGGCTGCCGATGCAGCCCAGGCTTTCACTGCGAATCGCGGCTTCGATATGGTTTTGATCTGCGCCGATACCTCATCCGATGATCCGGTGGAGCTGGCCGCGCTCATCGCCCGCGACCGGGCGCGCATCGTTGCCACCGGCGCGGTGGGCCTCAATATCCCGCGCAAAATCTATTACGAAAAGGAATTGTCGTTCATCAACTCGCGTTCGTACGGACCGGGACGCTATGACTCATCGTATGAGGAAGAAGGCAAGGATTATCCGCCCGGCTATGTGCGCTGGACGGAAGGCCGCAATTTTGAGTCGGTTGTTGAGTTGATGGCCAGTGGAAAATTGAAAACAGCACCGCTCGTCACGCATCGCTTTCCAATCGAAGAGGCGACGAAAGCCTATGAGGTGATCACCGGCAAAAAGAGAGAATCGTTTCTGGGCGTTTTGCTGACGTACGATCAGGAAAAAGAAGCCCGGAGCGAAAAGCTCGAATTCAAAGCGCTGAGCCGCGGTCAAGGAACAAACCACCCTCAGCCCTCAGCGGTTAAGCTCGGTGTGCTCGGCGCGGGGCTTTATGCCAATGCGACGTTATTGCCGGCTATCAAAAATATCGGCGAAATCGAATTGGTCGGCATCGCGTCCTCGGGTGGACTTCACGCGCAACATTCCGCAAAGAAGTTTGGCTTTGCCTATGCCACTTCATCGGACGATGAAGTCATCAACGACGCAAATATCAACACGGTCGCGATTCTGACTCGTCACGACACGCACGCGGAATTGGTCAGCAAAGCACTGAAGGCTGGCAAGCACGTGTTTGTGGAGAAACCATTGGCGATCCGTAGCGATCAGTTGTTAGTAGTCAATAAACAGTTGTTGAAAACGGGTCACGGTCTACTGCTTACCGGATTTAATCGTAGATTCGCGCCCCTCGCTCAACAGCTCTTTGATTTTTATAAAGATCGCGCCGAGCCGATGCATGTTCATTATTGCGTCAATGCAGGTTATCTTCCAACGAATCATTGGACCCAGGATCCGGCCGTCGGCGGCGGACGAATTATCGGCGAGGCCTGTCACTTCATTGACTTCGTCACATTCTTGGTGGGCGCGCCGCCGGCCAACGTCACGGCGCATGCGTTGCCAGACAACGGCAAATATCGTGAAGATAATGTCTCCATGACATTTACATTTCCTGATGGCTCGATGGGCGTGGTGGATTATCTCGCCAACGGCGACAAATCCTTCCCGAAGGAACGCGTCGAAGTGTTTTGCGGAGGGCAGATTGCCATCCTCGATGATTTCAGAAAACTGGAAATGATCGGGAATGGAACACGTAAAGGCATTCAGCGCGCACAAGACAAAGGCTGGAAGAATGAAATGCTCGCCTTTGCCAAAGCGATTCGCGAGGGCGGTCCGCCGCCGATTCCGTACGAGCAGTTGATCGGCGTGACGGAAGCCTCATTCGCAGCCGTGGAATCGATTCGGAAAGGTGACAAGCAATCCTGCTCTTGATGGCGGCTGATGATCTGATAAACTGAAATTCAGATAATCAGGCAGGAGCAAAATGAATGACACATTCAGAGTTCAGGTCGTTCCACGCGGCGTAATTACCTTACCAAAGGAATTGCGCGAACAAAATCGCATTGACGAAGGTGACCTGCTGACGTTGATTGATCTCGGTGATGGCGTCTTTGTGATGAGTACACGGCGCAGGCGCGCGGACGAGATCGCCAACAAATTAGCGACGGAATGGCGCGATTCCGGCGAGACGCTTGAATCTATGCTGAAGACATGGCGTGAAATCCGAGCCGATTATGACTCGAAAAAGCGTTAAGGTTTTTCTGGATACCCGCGTATGGTTTGCCGCCGTGCTTTCGCCAACCAGCGGAGCGAGAAAGTTGTTTTTGTTGGGGGAAGCGGAATTGCTGGAGTTAACGATCGGTCCCCATGTCTTGCATGAAGCGGATGAAGTGGTCTGCAGAAAAGCGCCTGCGTCGTTGCCGCGATTGGCGCAATGGTTGGAAGTTGGGAATGTGCAAACGGTATCCGCGCCGATATCGACACAGATCGAGGCGGCTCGACGAATGGCTGCCTATGCCCCTGATACACGTGTGCTGGCCGAAGCCATTCACGCCAAAGTGGATTGGATTGCAACGCACGATAAGGAGCATTTCCTAAAATCGAAAACAAGCGCCCGCCTGCCCTTTCCAATTAGAACGGCCGGCGATTTGCTGCAAAAGTTCAAGGATGAGTTTTATCTTCCATGAATTCACACTTCAACCTGCTCGCCCCATTCTACGATCAAGTCATCCCATTCTCTGACCTGGACAAGATGCTGCGCGTATTGGGCTTGCCTGACGCGGGCACTCTCCTGGACGCGGGCGGCGGCACGGGGCGCGTCGCTGCGGCGCTTCGACCTCATGTCGGCTCATTGATCGTCGCGGATGTTTCATGGGGCATGCTTTCGCAGGCGCGGGGCAAGAATTTGACAGCAACCTCCGCCGAAACAGAACATTTACCATTCGCTGACAATTCCTTCGACCGCGTGTTGATGGTGGACGCTTTGCATCATGTGGTGGATCAAGCCGCGACGATTCGTGAATTGTTCCGAGTGCTCAAGCCGGGCGGCAGACTGGTGATCGAAGAACCTGATTTGCGAACTTTCGCGGTCAAGCTGATCGCCATTGGAGAAAAACTGGCGCTGATGCGCAGTCATTTCCTGGATCCAACCCAAATTACGGCGTTGGTTCCATCGGATGCCATGGTACATAGCGAGGTCGAGGCGAATACGGCTTGGATCCTTGTGGAGAAGGAATTATAGTAAACTCAAATGATACACCCGAACCAGACAACCCTCCTTCGCGGCGGTGAAGTCGGTTAAACAAAATAGCACAAGCGAAATCGAATGAATCATCTTGGAGAGCTTCGCAAACCTGCCGGACATCGTCCGCTTCTTACGGTTGGTGCAACCGTTCCAGTTGCAGATCCTGAAAATCGCCTATTGCTTCTCAAACGATCGGATGATAACTACGGGGGACCTCCGGGCGGAGCAACAGAGCCTGGTGAATCTCTCGAAGAGACGGCTCGAAGAGAAGTATTTGAAGAGGCAGGATTGAAAATTGAAAACATTGTATTATCCAACGTTTTTTCGGGAAAGGAACAGGAATATCGGTATCCCAACGGAGACAAAGTCCACATCGTTACCGTAGTTTATCCATGCAGAGACTTTTCGGGAGAGGTTCAATTGAGCAATGAACACATCGAATCGGGTTGGTTCGGGCTTTCTGAAATGCCCGAAGGCGTAAGTCCTGTTATTAAACCTATATTTGAACAATTCAAGAAGTCATCGGTTCGAACTTGAAACCTGATACCGGAGCACTTACATGCAACTCAAAGGAATCTACGCACCCATTGTGACGCCGTTCAATCCGGATGAATCGATCAACTACGATGTGTTGAAAAAGTTGATCGACTTCGTGCTCGTGAACGGCGTGGTTGGACTCGTCCCCGGTGGCACCACGGGCGAAGTCTACGCCTTGAACGATGACGAACGCTTGGAATTATTTCGCGCCGTCATGGAGTACGCCAAAGGTCGCGCCACATTGATTGCCGGAACCAATTCCGGTGCGACGCGCGACGTAATCCGCCTGTCGCAGTCCGCCGAAAAGATGGGCTATGATGCGTTGATGGTCGCCGTCCCGCCGTATTCGCGCCCCAATCAGCGCGAACTGTTAGCGCATTATCGCGCTGTGGCGAAGTCGGTCAGCCTTCCGATTGTCTTGTATAACTTTCCATGGCGCGCCGGCACCGAAGTCGGCTATGAAGTTCTCGACGGCCTGGCCGAGTGTCAAAACGTGATCGGCATCAAGGAAGCCAGTGGCGAGATGGGGCGCGTCTATGAAATGCGCCTGCGTTACGGCAAGCGTTATCAAATGATCTGCGGCTCGGACGACGAAGCGCTCGACTATTTTTTGTGGGGCACCGAGTGCTGGATCGGCGGCGCGGCTTCGTGCACGCCGCGTCAACATGCGGATGTGTTGAATGCCGCCCTGTCTAGTGATTTCGTCAAAGCCCGCGCACTCATGGACAAACTTCTGCCGCTCATGCGCAACCTCGAAAGCGGCGGCTATACCCAAAAGGTCAAGCGCGGCTGTGAACGGCTCGGTATTCTTGTCGGCAATCCGCGCCGTCCGCTCTTGCCGTTGACTGATTCGGAGCGCATCGAATTTGAAAAGGTATTTCAGATGGCAATTTCCTAAACAAAGGACACCACCTACCGTAAGGATTCTTTTTCAGAAACATCCGGTCCTTGGTGTCCTCAGCACCGCCTTCTTTCAGTTTCTTGTTCATTTTTTAGTGGAGTAACGATGAAACGAATCTCATTCCTTGACTCTCATACGGGCGGCGAGCCGACCCGCTTGATCGCCGATACATCCCTCCTCGACCTCGGCTCTGGCTCTGTTGCCGATCGGTTATCTCGGCTGAAAGCGGATCACGACACCTTCCGCTCGAGAATCATTAACGAACCGCGCGGCTCCGATGTGTTGGTCGGTGCGTTGCTGGTTCCGCCATCGGATTCATCCTGTCAATTCGGTGCGATCTTCTTCAACAACGTCGGCTACCTCGGCATGTGCGGTCACGGCACCATTGGATTGGTCGCGTCGTTATCGTATCTCGGACGAATCAGCCCCGGCTCCTATAAAGTCGAAACGCCGGTCGGAATTGTTGAAGCGATACTGCATCCATCGGATTCCCCGCTCCCCATGGGAGAGAGCCAAGGGGTGAAGTATCCAAATCGCGTTTCCGTGCGCAATGTGCCAGCCTATCGCTATAAAAAACAGGTCGCGGTTGAAATTGACGGCCGCTTCATCCACGGCGATGTGGCGTGGGGCGGCAACTGGTTCTTCCTGGTTCATGATCATGGCTTGGATGTGAATCTGCAAAACCTCGATCAACTCACTGATTTTGCCTGGCGGATACGTGCGGCTTATACGCGCATGGGTATCCTGGGCGCGGATGGACACGAAGTCGATCACGTGGAATTGTTCAGCGACACACCGGATGCCAGCAGCAGAAGCTTTGTGTTGTGTCCGGGCAAAGCTTATGATCGTTCACCCTGCGGCACGGGCACGAGCGCCAAGCTGGCTTGTTTGTATTCGGACGGCAAGTTACAAGCAAGTCAAGTCTGGAAACAACAAAGTGTCGTCGGCAGCATCTTTGAAGGAAGTATTGCACGCGATGGGGAAAAAATCATTCCGACCATTACCGGTGAGGCGTGGGTCATGGCAGCAGGCGACCTATTAATCGATGAGCGCGATCCATTCAAAGATGGCATCCGAATTTGATCGGACGCGCAGATCCATGAGCATCAAAGCAGATATCCTCATCATCGGCGGCGGTTCGATCGGGCTGAACTGCGCCTATTATCTCTTGAAGTCAGGGCGAAAAGTGACCGTCGTGGATTCTGGGGAAATTGCCAGGGGAAGTTCATCCGGCAACGCGGGCCACATCGTGCCGAGTCACATCGTGCCGCTGGCCGCGCCGGGCATCATCGGTACAGCAATGAAATGGATGCTCGATCCCAATAACAGTCCCTTCGGGATGAAGATCAGTCTTGATCCGTCATATCTTTCATGGCTGATTCGGTTTGCAGCCGCATGCAGTAACACCAATGTTCAACGGGCGATACCGCTGTTGAATTCGCTCGGTCAGCTAAGTTATGCTAACTTTCTGCGTCTCATCGCGGACGAAAAGTTCGATTGCAATTATCAGCGAACCGGTTTATTGTTTTTGTACAAAACGCGGGAAGCCTTCGCCGGCGGCAAGCACGAAGCCGAGACTCTGCATCAGCATGGTTTGCCCGCCGAAATCCTGGACAAAGAGGCAGTGCATCAGCGGGAACCGGCGGCACTCCCGGATGTGATCGGCGGCGTGCATTTCACCGGCGATGCATCCTTGAACCCGGCACGATTTCTGGAATTATTGTCAAAGCGCGTGCGTGAATTGGGCGCGGAAATTTACGAAAACGATCCCGTCACGGGCTTCGAGAATGCAGAGAAAACGATTCGCTTCGTCCGCACTGCGCGCGAAGATTTTCGGCCCGAACAGGTTGTGCTGGCTGCTGGCGCTTGGTCACCGCATATTGTGCATGGGTTGAAACTGAATATTCCCGTTCAGCCGGCCCGCGGGTATAGCCTTACCATGACCGCCACGAAGACGATGCCGCGTCAAGCCTTGTTGCTCGGCGAGCGCCGGGTCGCCGTCACGCCGATGGGCGAATGGCTGCGTTTTACGGGCCGGCTTGAATTGAGTAATCATGATACCAGGCCCAATCCAAAACATATTGCAGGCATCGAGCGCGCCGTGCGCGAATACATCCAGTTGGATGAAAGGCTGAATGTTAAAGAAACCTGGGCGGGCCTGCGCCCGACCACGCCGGATGGAATGCCCATTATCGGCATCTCTCCGAAGCACAACAATTTAATTCTTGCCACAGGTCATGCTATGCTTGGGCTTTCGCTTGGTCCCGGCACGGGACAAATCGTCTCGGAGATCGCCAACGGAAAACCGACGGCGTTTGATATTCATGCGTTGCAATCGGAACGATTCGATTAAGTTCCAACCGTCTCAGGTCATCTGACAACTGTGGTTTAATTGAGTCCATGCCGCGCCTCAGCACTTCTCTGAAAGCCTTGCTCCAGTTGGGAATTGAACCGGTTGCTTTGAATGCTTTCTATCGGTTCGGCTTATGGACAGGGTATTATCGGAGGGTGGAGAAGAAAGAACTGCGCAGTGCGCCAACTGTCGCGGGTTTTCATCCCCTGTTCCCCCTGCCCTCCCGCGAGCCGATTCTCCAAACCCTGGGCCCGGATGGCAGAGGCGCGCTGACCGAAGAAGCCGACCAAATCGTCAAGGGAAAATTTCGAATGTTCGGCGGCGAGCCCGTTCCGATTCAATTAACGTTCACCGAACCACTTCAGCATTGGGCGGATTATGAGACCGGCAAATTTCGGATGCCCGGTCCACAACGGGCGGGCCACGATATGAAGTTTATCTGGGAACCGGCGCGCTTTGACTGGGCAGTTACATTGGGTCGTGCCTATCACGTCACGCAGGACGAGCAATATGCCGAAGCCTTCTGGAAATATTTTGAAGCCTTTTCCGATGGCAATCCCCCTTACCTCGGTCCGCATTGGATGAACGGTCAGGAGGTCGCGATTCGGTTGATGAACTTTGTGTGGGCCGCGCATGTTTTTCAGGCGGCGTCCGTTTCCACCCCGGAACGATGCGGGCGCCTTCTCCGAGCCATATCTCAGCACGCCGCGCGCATTCCGGCAACTCTGGTCTACGCGCGTTCGCAGAACAACAATCATCTCGTCACCGAGTCTGCGGCACTTTTCACTGCTGGCCTCATGTTCGATCGGCCCGGCTGGCGCGAGCTCGGATGGTTTTGGCTGAACCGCGCGCTTCGCACCCAGATCAGTTCCTACGGCGAATATATCCAGCACAGCACGAACTATCACCGTCTGATGCTCCAAACCGTTTTATGGGTGGATATGATCTTGCGGGAACGTCACCAGCGCTGGCCCGCGTTGACGCTCGAAACATTGATCCGCGCCTCGCACTGGATGTTCTCAATGATCGATCCGGCTTCGGGTCGGACTCCCAACCTGGGCGCGAATGATGGAGCGCTGATCCTGCCCTTGAGTTCGACGCCGTTCCACGATTTCCGCCCAACGGTTCAGGGTGCGGCGCGTGCTTTTTTGCGGACCGGTCTGCCGGCCGGGGTGTGGGATGAAACGTCGTTGTGGCTGGGTCTGCCCGCATCCAAGCACACCACCGGCTCCGATGCCTATATGACCGATCACCTGCGCGGCAAAGACTCATGGGCTTATTTACGCGCTTCCCGTTTCAAATCCCGCCTGTCGCACATGGATCAATTGCATTTCGATTTATGGTGGCGCGGACTCAACGTCGCCCAAGACGCCGGGACCTATCTCTATAACGCGGAACCGCCATGGGACAATCCGTTGGTTTCAACGCGGCTGCATAACACCGTCACGGTTGATAGCCGCGATCAAATGACGCGCGGCGGACGATTTCTCACGCTCGATTGGTTTCCTGCGTATTCCAAAAGTCTGTTGGAAACGGATGTAAGAATCCTTGGCCGTGTGCTTGCCTATCACAAGGGCTATCTGCGGCTTGGCATTCGCCATGAACGCCTTGCAACCGTGTTCACGGACGGACATTGGGAAATCAAAGACAAGCTGGTCTTTACCAGGCCCGGGAGCCATGTCTTACGCATGCAGTGGTTGTTGATGGATGGAGAATGGGAAATGGATGATCGAGGGCCGGGAACGGAGATTCGGGTGAAATCGAAGTATGGATGGATTACTTTGAACGTCAGCCTTGAGCCTTCGGACTTGCCACTTGCGACCTCTCTGGTGCGCGCGGGCGAATTGATCCATGGACAGCGTGAAGCCCAACCCTATGAAGGTTGGTCCTCGCCGACTTATGGAACAAAAGTCCCTGCGTTATCCCTGGCAGTTGCCGTGACTTCATCGAAAAGCGTCAGCTTCAAAAGCGAATTCCTCTGGCCGAAGGAATAATGCACGTCCTCATCGTTCATCAGGCCTTTGCTTCACTGGACGAACCCGGCGGCACGCGTCATTATGAATTCGCACGGCTGCTCGCGGCCCGCGGACACCGGGTGACGGTAATTGCCAGTCCGGTAAGTTATATTACAGGAGCGCCCCTCATCCCACACCCTCTCCCCGCGGAAGAGGGGCAAGGGGTGAGGGTCGTTCACGCCCGTGTCTATTCCGCACATCACAAGTCGTTCTTCCACCGCCTGATTGCTTTTTTCTCGTTCATGATTTCCGCGTTTTGGATTGGGCTCGGGGTGAAGAATGTCGATCTGGTATGGGGCACATCGCCGCCGATCTTCCAGGGGGTCACCGCCTGGCTGCTGGCACGGCTCAAGCGTGTAAGGTTTTTATTCGAGGTGCGCGATTTGTGGCCGGAGTTCGCGGTGGCGGTCGGCGTGTTGAAGAACCCAGTTCTGATTCGGATGTCGGAATGGCTGGAGCGATTCTTATATGAGCGCGCCGACCGGGTGATGGTCAACAGCCCCGGATTCATTGCGCATGTGATCAGTCGAGGTGCCAAGCAGGTGGACTTGATTGCCAACGGCGCGGACCCGTCCATGTTCGATCCAGCCGATGACGGTGCGGACTTCCGCCGGGCGCATCATCTCGAAGATAAATTCATTGCCTTGTACGCGGGCGCACACGGGCTGTCGAACGACTTGGGCGTGCTGTTGGATGCGGCCAAGTCATTGATGGATGAAAGACGAATCCAGATTGTCTTGCTGGGAGACGGCAAGGAGAAGCGAGCATTACAAACGCGCGCCGTGCACATGGGCCTCTCGAACGTAAGCTTCGTCGCCTCCGTGCCAAAATCAGAAATGCCAAATGCGCTCGCCGCCGCGGACGCCTGCATCGCGATCCTGAAGCCGCTTGAAGAATACAAGACGACGTATCCCAACAAAGTCTTTGATTATATGGCAGCGGGACGCCCGATCGCCCTTGCCATTGACGGCGTGATCCGCCAGGTCGTCGAAGCCGCGCAATGTGGATACTTTGTCGAGCCGGGAGATCCCTCGGCAATGGCAATCGCGATTCGCCAGCTGGCCAGCGATCCCCGCAAGGACCGCACGATGGGAATGAGCGGAAGGCAATATTTGGAAGCGCATTTCAGCCGGGAGGCGATCGGTGAAACGCTGATCGAATTATTGGAAGAAATGGCCGGGAAGCACGGATGAAACACCTGCGCGGGGATGTGCGGAGGGTGCGGCTGCGTCGAAGACATCGCCCCCGGCAACAACCTCCGCCAGTTCCCTTCTGGCATATAATTTTCTAAGAACTTAATCACAAGGCGGCGCGGATGGGAAACATTTTCATCAGTTACAGCCAGAAAGACCAGGACTACGCCCATCAACTGCAGGGAGACCTCCTCAAGCAGGGTTTC
This sequence comes from Anaerolineales bacterium, assembly GCA_035516425.1. Lineage (GTDB taxonomy): Bacteria > Chloroflexota > Anaerolineae > Anaerolineales > Villigracilaceae > Fen-1038. The sequence goes on along the minus strand of DATJAH010000024.1, from coordinate 46,233 downwards.
GGCGTTTGGATGGACGACCGCATTGATGGCGGTGCGCCCTGGCCGAAGATCGTCCAAGATCATTTGAGCAACTCGGATGCCCTCCTCCTGATCGTCAGCGAAAACTCCTTCGAGTCGGAGTGGGTGCAGCAGGAGGTGGCGCGCGCCAAACGGGTCGGCAAGCCGGTCTTTCCGCTCCTGCTCAACGGGCACATGTGGCCCTCCGTCGAATGGACTCAGGGCCTGGATGTGACGAATCAACGATCCTTGCCGGAAAAATTCTACGAACAGCTGGCGCTCGTGACCCCGCGCGGGGAACATCCGTCGGAGGACGATTCCATCGAAGGCGAACCCACTGCCGAACCTTTCAAGCTACGGATCAAGTCTGGCACCCTCTGGCTGTTGATTCCGATATTCATCGGCGCGGTCGGAATCGCCTTCCTGCTGTGGTTGAATGGAACCTTTCGATCCACGTCCGTTCCGGCGCCGATCAACACATCGGTGATTCATCCATTCGTCATCACCGCTCTCACTCCCACGCGCGCGGTTGCAATCACACCCTCCCCTTCAGCGCCGACCGCCGTGGCGAATCAAAACTGGTTAATCCTTGTGCCCGCCGGAAATTTCATCATGGGCAGTTACAACGGGAATGCGGATGAACAACCGGTTCATATTGTTTATCTCGATGCGTTCTATATTGACAAGTACGAAGTGACGAACGCGTTATACAAGAGTTGTGTGGACGCCAATGCCTGTCCCTTTCCCAAATTCATCAATTCGAATACGCGGGCCACGTACTACGGCAATTCCCGCTACGATGACTATCCCGTCATCGGCGTGACGTGGGACATGGCGCAAACCTATTGTCAGTGGCGCGGCGGGCGTTTACTCACCGAGGCGGAATGGGAGAAGGCTGCGCGGGGCACGGATGGACTGGTGTATCCGTGGGGCAATGGCATTGACCCAAGCCGCGCCAACTATAACAGTAAGAACGGCTCCAATACCATGGGAGATACGAGTGCAGTCAATGCCTATCCAAGCGGGGTCAGTCCGTATGGGGTCTACGACATGGAGGGCAATGTGTGGGAATGGGTGGCGGATATTTACGACGCCAATTATTACGCCTCGTTGGCTTTGCCGATTACGAATCCGTTTGGACCAACATCAGGACTGTACCGGGTGACCAAAGGCGGTTCCTGGGATTCCACGGACTACGATTTGCGTTCGGCGCGCCGCAATTTCAATGACCCGTCGAAAGCGAATATCTATATTGGGTTTCGATGCGGGAGGAATCCGTAAGAGAGGAAAACAAATGATTAGCATAATCAATCTCGCCAACAAATTCAACTTGTTCCAAGAACCATGGCATCCTAGAATTGTAGGAGAGCTGAACGACTCGTACGTCAAACTGGCGAAGCTTAAAGGCGAGTTTGTCTGGCATCATCACGACAACGAAGATGAACTGTTTCTTGTGGTCAAAGGCACGCTGGTCATCAAATTGCGTGACCGCGACCTGACCGTCCACGAAGGTGAATTGGTCATCATTCCCAAAGGTGTCGAACATCTGCCGGTGGCGGGGCAAGAAGTACAGGTTTTCTTGCTGGAGCCGAAGTCCACGCTGAACACGGGAAATGTGCGCAACGAGCGCACCGTCGAAGCCGAGTGGATATAAAATAGAGGTGAATCGACCATTCAGTTTTTGGGTAACGATGAAATCTTTAATCGAAGTCCGAACGTTAACTCTCAAAAGCGGCACACGTAACGAATTCCATCGTCTGTTTACACAGGAGTCGCTACCTATTCTCCAACGCTGGAAAATCGATGTGGTCGCGCATGGTCCATCATTGCATGATGAGGATACGTATTATGTGATCCGCCGATTTGATAATCTCGCCCAACGCGAACAGCGCGAAGACAGTTTTTATGGCAGTGACGATTGGCGAAAAGGTCCGCGCCAGGCGCTGCTGGCCTTGATCGAGAATTATGTAGATGTCGTTTTTGAATTAGAGGAAGGTCCTATTCAAGGTTTACGAAAATAAGAAGGAATCCATCATGCCCAGACCCCGCTTCAACAAATTCTATCGCTATGACGAATTGACCAAGCTGCTTAAGGCATATGTCAAAGAATATCCAAAGCTATTCCAGCTCGAGAGCATCGGCAAGAGCTATGAGGGCCGCGACGTTTGGTTGATCACGGCGACCAACTTTAAGTCCGGAGCGGATGCGGAGAAACCCGCGCTGTGGTTGGACGGCAACATCCACGCTTCGGAGGTTACCGCTTCGGCGGCCTGTCTGTATTTTATTCATACGCTCGCCACGAAATATGGAAGGGATAAACAAGTCACGGCCGCGCTCGATACGCGCGTCTTTTACATCGTGCCGCGCGTCAATCCCGATGGCGCCGAATGGGCACTGGCGGACAAACCAAAAGTGGTGCGCTCGAGCACACGCCCTTATCCGTACGATGAGGAGCCGGTGGATGGATTGATCGAAGAGGATGTTGACGGCGATGGGCGGATCCTGCTGATGCGCCTGCCGGATCCGAACGGCGCCTGGAAGCGGCATCCGAAGGAACCGCGTCTTCTCATCCGACGCGACCCCACCGAAAGCGGCGGCAAGTATTACCGCGTCCTGCCCGAGGGCTTTTTGAGAAACTACGATGGCGTGACGATTCAATTGCGCAGTCCAAAGGAAGGTCTCGACCTCAATCGCAACTTCCCCATCGCCTGGCGCACGGAATCCGAGCAGCACGGCGCGGGACCCTATCCGACCAGCGAGCCGGAAGTCCACAATCTGATAGATTTCATTGTGAAGCACAAAAACATCACCGGCGCGGTTTCGTTCCACACCTTTGCCGCGCTCATCATGCGTCCCTATGACGACCGCTCCGACGATGAATTTCCGGCTGAGGATTTGTGGACCTACAAGAAAATCGGCGAGGAGGGCACCCGACTGACGGGATATCCCAACATCTCGGTCTTTCATGATTTCAAATACCATCCCAAATCGTTCACCACCGGCGCCTTCGATACTTGGATGTACGATCATCTGGGCATCTTCGCCTGGACGGTCGAGATTTGGAGTCCGATCCGGCAGGCGGGCATAAAGAACTACAAATATATTGATTGGTTCCGCGAACATCCCGGCGCGGACGACTTGAAGATTCTCAGGTGGAATGATACAAAGCTCAAAGGCAAGGGCTACGTCAATTGGTACCAGTTCGACCATCCCCAATTGGGCAAGGTCGAACTGGGCAGCTGGGATTGGCTGCACACGTGGACGAATCCGCCGGCTGAATTTCTGGAAACTGAAATCAAGGCGTTCCCCAAGTGGCTGGTCTGGCATGCGTTGATATCTCCGAAACTCAATTTGCGTGAAGCAAAGGTCGCCGCACTTGGAAACAACAATTATCGTGTGCAAGTGGTCGTTGAAAACGTCGGATGGCTTCCGAGTTACGTCACGCAAAAGGCGTTGGAACGAAAGGTGCGCGGCCTGGTCTGCGAGATCGAAATCCCGAAGGGCGCAAAACTGGAAACCGGCAAAGCACGTCAGGAACCCGGTCAACTAGAAGGGCGCGCCTACAAGGAAGCCGCCATCGAGGGCGAAGGAACGAGCGATCGGTTAAAGGTCGAATGGATCGTGCACGCGCCCAAAGGAGGGAAAGTCAAAGTAGTTGTCCGGCACGAACGCGCCGGGAAGGTCGAGGTTGAACTGGGATTGAAATAGCCTAAGTCCAGTGCTTTGTGTCGCGTCGCTTACGCCGCGAACGGAAACCTTACTGGATGCTAGTACGTCTTTGAATTGGCTATTGAAACAAGCTGTAAAGGCTCGTATACTAGATTCAACGCCGGAGGGCAGTTTCACGGAGGGAAGAATGCAAATCAAGAAGTTCGTTATGGTCGGGACGCTGCTGCTTGCCGTTTTGCTATTGGCGGGTTGCGGGTCTGAGGCAACACCAAGCATGGAATCTGTGCCTGCGCCAACCTTTGCGCCTGCGCCAACCCAAGCGCCGGCCGTTGCCCTTGCGCCGACAGCCGCCATCATTAATACGGGCGGTGGCACAACCACAAGCAGTGCACTTATCTCCAGCAACCACATGATTGTCAAGAACGGGGATATCAAGTTGCTGGTCAAAGATACCGCGGTGGCCCTGGACGGTGTGACACAAATCGTTGGAGATACTCAAGGATACATCATCAGCTCCCGCGTATGGTATCAGGATTACTATGGCAAAAACTATGAATATGCAACCCTGGATATTGGCGTTCCGGTAGATCAATTCGAGATTGCCCTGCATCGGCTGCGTGACCTGGCCGTCCGCGTGACCGATGAGAGTGAAACGGGTCAGGATGTGACGGATCAGTACGTCGACCTGCAGTCACAATTGACCAATTTAGAAGCCACGCGGGATCGGATCAAAGGCTTTCTCGACCAAGCTCAAACGGTTGATGACGCGCTTAAGATCAACCAGCAACTGTCCGATGTCGAAGGGCAGATCGAGCAGATCCAGGGGAAGATGAATTACCTATCGAATCGCTCCGCCTTTTCAACCATCACGACAAACCTCGAACCGAATCTGCCTCCGGTGGTTCCAACGCCGACGCCTGCGCCGACGCCTGCGCCGATCGAGCCCCTTGGCCCCTGGGATCCAGGCAGAACTGTTCAAGCAGCCGCACAGACCCTGGTCGCTGCCTATCGTGTGATCATTAACTTTTTGATCTGGTTCTTTGTGGTGGTCATCCCGATCTTTGCGCCGCCCATCCTAATCATCTGGTTGTTAATCTGGTTGACAAAACGGTTTAGAAAACCAACTCAGAAATCATAAGGCTGGGAATAGGTCGGAGGAGATGTCCGACCTACGGTTTTATATTTTCATCCTCCACAATGGGAACATCTCCTCGTAGCCTTTGACCTCCGCCTGAAAGCGCGACACCGAATCGGGAGAGGTGTTCGTTTCCAAAAACCGCATCACTTCGGGATCATCGCGAACGGCTTGCGAAAAGATCACTTCGCCGCCATTCGAAAAATGCGGCAGGCGCGCGGCGAGATTCACGGTCGAACCAAAATAATCCAGCCGCTCATTCAAGTTGACGGCGATGCACGGGCCATGGTGAATTCCGATTTTCAGCCACATGCCCTGACCGCGCGCGTTCAATGTCCTCTGCGCGCTCGTGATCGCTTTCAGGGCCGAAACAGGGTGCAGAAATGCCGCCATGACCGAATCTCCCATTGTCTTGATGATCGAGCCGCCCTCCAGCGCAATCGACTTTTCCAAAATCTCAAAATGTCCGCGCACACGGCCGAAGGCCGGCGCGTCGCCGATTTGACGATACAAGCGCGTCGAGTCACGCAAGTCGGTGAACATCAACGTCACCGAACCGACGGAAATCTCTTCACCGGGTCTGAGCACCTCGCTGGCAAACAGATCACGAAACACCTGGAGGGTGGTCACGTCCACCGCGGTCGAGGCTTGATCCGACCACGCGGTCCTCTCGATCTGAAATGTCTGTGGTTCCTGTGTGATATTCATCAACTTGATACGCGGCATCAGGGAGACATGCGCTTCGCCATAGGGCCAGCCATTGTACGAAGCCCTGGCTTCAAACGCGGCTTCGCCTTCCTTGGCGGCAAGCAAGCCGCGTGACCCGGAAAGTCCCGAGGCACGCAGCAGATAGCGGCCCTCCTCCAATTCCGTGTCGAAGGCCAATTCTTCACGCGGCCAGAGAGTCTGCAGCAGCATGATGTGCGGCTGACGCGTCGGGCTGCCCACGCAAAATTCCAGCGTTACATCGATCGGGCGAACGGAGGCATTGGGTCGAAACACAACTTCCACGTTATGGTCGAAATTGGCGGTGAAATCGATGTTGCAGGTCTTGCAATGCGATGCAGATCGAACGTCGCTCAAACGCGCGCTGGATTCGGCTGTGCCGCGACAGGACGGGCAGAGTAACTCCCAAAACATGTCGAGGATGCCAGCCCGTGTGGAGCGCAAAAATAATTCAAGCACGGCACGGCGCGGCGCTCCCCAGCGATCTGCCAGCGCGTAGGGCCGGATGTGTTGAAGTGAAAGATCATCGGCGCGATCGAGGAAATCTTCCAGGTGTTGGATCAAAGTCGGGTCCACGCCCTCTTTGATCAACGCCGAGCTCAACGACCGGAATCGAGCGCGGCCCGACGCGCTGAGTCCGCCCCGGCCGGGGAGCTCTGCGATGGATCCGCCTTTGGAGGCAATGCGATCATAGGAGCGGAAGACTGATTTGAATCTGGTGTTGCTGAAGAAACCAATGACAATGAGAATACCGAGCAATCCGATCAGATTGCGCGGCCGCGCCCAAACCTGATACGTCAGATGGGTGCCGCCTCCGGCACGCGGTTCGAGTCGGATTTGGACCCGCATTTCCGTCAGAGGGCCCCTTCGATATCGGCGGTGAATCCCAAGGGAATTGGGATACGTCCATTCAAAGGGTTCCTCATCCCACTCTACAAACGGTAGCGGAAAATGATAGCGGACGTGGCGAACGCCCTTTTCAATGCCGAGCAACTGCATGCCCGGCAATCCCGTATCGCGGTTGGTCCGGTTCGTGTCCGAGACGAAGGGCCAGAGCACCTCCGGTGCCGAAGTCAAATCCCATTGCCAATCAAAATGATATTCTCGCGCCATATGCGCCATAGACGACGAGTATCCATCAATTCATACGCATGGGGGGGTCTGCCACCCAAGGGCCATCTGCATTGCGGAATAATTCACGGAGTCCATTTGCCCTAGATTGTCCGTTGCAAATCAGGGCCGAGCCATCGCCAGCACAGCGGCACCGGGCGGATCATGAATGCATCCAGACCACAGAGTAAGAAACGAAATTGCCTTTCTGTCATTAAACCATGTCCCTGTACCGGAGGCTGGTATGAGGCAACTTCATCCTTGGCTGCGCGCCCTGCTCTATGCCGGTAGTTTTTTAGTGTTTGTTGCCGGCGTGCAGCTTTTCGTTCTGACGGAACACACCGATATTTACTTCGCCTGGCCGATCCCGTCGCATTTGAGCGCGGCGACGCTCGGCGCTTTCTATTGGGGAACGATGGTCTTCGGATTTCTGAGTGCACGCGAACGGCTGTGGGCCACCGCGCGCGGAGCCATTCCCGCTGTGATTGCCTTTACCACCATCACCCTGGTCGTGACGCTCCTGCATTTTGACGACTTTCAATTTAACAGCACGAACCCAATCACGCTGGTTGTTACCTGGGCATGGTTCTTGATCTATATCATCGAGCCGCCGACCCTGCTGGTCTTGTTCGTTCTGCAATTGCGCCAACCCGGCAATGATCCGGTGCGGACCCACTTGCTTCCGACCTGGTTTCGTATCGTTTTGATCCTTCAGGGCTTGTTTGCAATCGGTCAGGCGATTGCATTGTTCTTCGCCCCGCAAGCGATCATTCCGCTTTGGCCGTGGACATTGAGCGAATATGCGGCTGCCGCCCTTTCCGCATGGCTGTTCGCCATCGGTGTGATCGGAATCCAGGCGGCGTGGGAGAACGACCTACATCGCGTCCGGATTGCCATGATCAGTTATGTGATTTTCAGTCTTCTGGAATTTATTGCCGTGGAGCGCTATCCGGCAGAAATGAAATGGGCTACGGCCGGCGAGATCACATACCTGTTGTTCTTGTTGAGTTTCCTGGGCGTCGGAACGTATGGATGGCTTCAAGCTCAACGGGCCGGGTGATCAATAATAGATTCCAATGGCAGGGTCAATCTTTTGAGCAAACTCATCGATTCCGCCAGAGACATTGCGGACATTCGTCCAGCCGCGTGAGGCCAGCCAGCCGGTCACCTGCGCGCTGCGGTTTCCACGATGGCACATCACATAGATCTCGGCATCCTTGGAACGCAGGGATTCAGGGAACGCCTCCATCCCTTCGCGCGCCAGTCGACTCAGCGGCATCAGCTCGAGGCGGGCATCCGTTATTTTGGCCTGCTCCAACTCTGACGGTTCGCGCACATCCAGCAGAATAAATTTATCCTGCGATTTCAATTTCTGCGCCAATTCTTCAACAGTGATCTCGGGGATCATACCTATCGCATCCAATCATGGTCGAACGGATCGTCCATCATACGGCAAATTCGTTAACCCACTTTACCAACCACAATGGTCACATCATCCTTCAAAGGCCGGCCAGCCGAAAAATCGCCCACTGCCTTTCGGACGGCAAGGACCAAGTCCTGCGCTGAGCAATCGGCGTTTTCTCTGAATAGTTCAGCGAGCCGTTGCGCGCCAAACTGTTCGCCCTGCAGGTTGGTCGCCTCCGTGACACCGTCCGTGTAGAGCAGGAAGGTATCCCCTTGTGTGAGCGACATCGAAGCCGATCTTGCCTGATACTCTTCAACCAAGCCAATCGCGGCCGAAGTCGGTTTCAGCCAAAATTCCTGTTGGGTTTCCTTTCGAAACACCAGGGGCGGCGTTTGTCCCGCATTGGAATAGGTGATGATTCTTGTGCCCGGCTCATAATGGGCAAGAAAAGCCGTGATAAACGTGGTCAGATTAACATTATGAATATAGAAGTGGTTGATGCGTTCCAGCACGCTATCCGTTGTGTTGCTCTGGGGGACCAGCGTGGCCAAGGCAGTTTGCAAACTGGACATCAAGATGCTGGCAGAAACGCCATGACCCACCACGTCTGCAATGGCAATGCCATAGGCTCCATCGGCGAAACGCGGAAAATCGAAATAGTCACCGCCGACAATTTCAGCCGGGCGGCTGAAAGCCGCCAGTTCAAGCCCTGGAATGGACGGCATCTGTTGAGGCAGCAGCGCGCGCTGAATGATTTGGGATAGTTCCAGTTCGGCTTCAAGCCGCCGACGTTCCTCCTCGGACAAGTCACCCAAACAGACGCATGCGGTGTAATCCACCTCCAGACGGCTGTCTTCGACCTGTCCATGACAGACTTCGCAAATGCCAAGCGTTCCCTGGGAAGCTTTGTCCATGGAATCTTCGATGACCTGCAGATGAGGCTGAACACAAGCCTCGTCTTCACATAAGCAGATCTCTTTTTCTTCGGCAGGCGTGCTTTCCAGCCAATGATACAGATTTTGGCGCTTGTCTACGAGGCTCTTTTCGATTCGAGCGATGATTTCCTTTGACATTCAGACTCCTCCGGACCAGAAACAGGCAGAACAGAACATTTATTCTATTATAACATCACTCTGAGGGATTGGCTATAGGGTGAAGATCAACGAGCAACAAGTCAACGCGCCCTCGGCCTTGGCGAGTTCATCCGCATGGACATCAACGATCTTGATTCCCGCATCCGCCAGTTTCTTACGTGTCTTGGGAAAAGCCCTTGGATACAAGACCGTGTCATCGATCATCAAGGCATTCGCAGCATAGGATTCGGATGGGTCAATCTCAATGCATTCCATTCCGGCGAAATTCTTCCCATCCACCCAGGCCGGGTTGATCAGCAGAGTCGCAGCGGCAACCTGCGTCACCGCGGATTTGAGATGCAAACATCCCTCCACCATCACCGCCTGAATTTTGTAACCATAGGGCTGCAGAAAATCCTGGATCTGTTCGGCGGCGTTGGGGTCGCTGCGTGATGACAGGCCGATATAGATCTGTCTGCCGACCCGCAGAATGTCCCCGCCGTCCACCCGTGCAGGCGGCTGGATATGAAACAGCTTGCGATACGGCGTCAGGGCTCTGGCGATAGATTCGGTTTCTGGTCTGCGCGAGTCCGCTCCGGGTCGCAGGATGATCGCGCATTCATCCAGAACCAGCGCGGTGTCTTCGACGAAAACCGAGTCAGCCAGGCTCGGCACCTCGGGCAGGGATAAAACCGCCAGGCCCAGCTGCTTCAAGGCGGTTTCATATTCCGCATGTTGAAGGCGCGCCCGCTGGACATCGATCGGTGTGCGCTCGAGATGTGTGAGTTCGCAGTGAATGATGGAACGGCTCACTTCACGAGTGACAGCCATCCACATATTTATACACCCCAGAAGCCGCGTCGAACCGGCCTCACATCGGCCGAGGTGACGAAGGCTTCGGCATCGACTGCGTGCACGACCCGTTCGATATTCGGCACATCTTTGCGAAGGACGCTGGCATTCAACATATGCACCATGCCGTCCTTGCCGCGCGCCGGAACTTCGGTGACCGCAAAGCCGGCCTCACGCAGGGCCTGTGCCAGCGCAGCCCCGCGCGTCGAACTGACAATGCTCATTTGAATGTGTCCGATGGCAAGGCGCTCTTCGATCAACATGCCGACCACATTGCCCGTGGCAAACCCTGCCGCGTAACCGAGGATGGTCAACGGGTTATTCAAATTGGAGAGTACGCGCGTGATGGCGACAATATAAATTCCGGCCTCAAAGAACCCGAGGGTCCAGGCGATGCCCTTGCGGCCGCGCACTACGAACAGCAGCCGCAGGGTATCGAGCGACATGTCGGTGATGCGCAGGCAGCAGATCATCAGCCCGGTCAACCAGGCGGAAGCGGAGAACAGAAAAGCAAACACGGTTATTTCACCGCTGGAACGTAAAACCGTTCCACATATTCCTTGACCATGCGCCGCGTGCTGAAATGAGGGATCACGGTCTTCATCGAATCTTTGATGCGCCCAATCCATTCATGCGAGATTTCCTTTGGGTCGCGGTCATAGAACAGCGGGATGACCTCATTTTCCAGAGTGTTATACAGACTCTGCGCATCTTCATGATCTCGTGAGTCGGGCGCATCCATATCCCGATCTGCACCGATGGCCCAGCCATTATGACCGTTGAACGCTTCGCGCCACCAGCCATCCAGGACCGAAAAATTCAATACACCGTTGAGCGCAGCTTTCATGCCGGACGTTCCGCTTGCCTCCATGGGGCGGCGCGGGGTGTTCATCCAGACATCCACGCCCTGAACGAGATAGCGGGCCAGGTTCATGTCGTAATCCTCGAGGAAAACGAGGCGGCCGCTGGTCTCGGCCCGTTTGACCTGGCGATACACTTGTTGGATGAGCTGCTTGCCCGCTTCATCCGCAGGATGCGCCTTGCCCGCAAAAATGATTTGCACCGGCATGTTCGGGCGATTAATGATCTTGAGCAGGCGGTCCACATCGGACAACACGAGCCCGGCGCGTTTGTACGTGGCAAAGCGGCGCGCAAAACCAATGGTCAAGGCATACGGATTGATCATCACGCCGGACGAGACGACCTGCACGGGATGATAGCCTCCCGCCTCCCAGCGATCCCGCACGCGCTCGCGCATGTAGAAGGCGAGTCGACGCTTGAGGTGCACGCGTACCTCCCACAAGGCGGCATCTGGAATCTGATCCAGCTTCGACCAGAGATCGGGATCATCGAGGCGATCCATCCAATCTTCGCCGAGATGCAGGCTCAACAAAATCCGCAGACGGCGCGCCATCCAGTTTGCGGTGTGGACGCCGTTGGTCACATAGCTGATTGGCACCTCATCTTCATCATGGTCGGGCCACAGGAAATGCCACATCTTGCGCGCCACGTGTCCGTGCAATTCCGAGACCGCGTTGCGGCCGTCCGCATTCCGCAGGGCCAGCACGCCCATGCTGAAGGTTTCACCGGAGGGCATATGGTGACGCGCGATGTCAAAGAACTGTTCGCGGCTGATGTTGAGCTGCGGCCACAAGGCGGAGAAGTATTTATCGATCAGCCACAACGGGAATTCATCGTTGCCCGCGGCGACCGGCGTATGCGTAGTAAAGATATTCTGGCCGCGCGTTTTTTGCAGCGCCTGCTCGAAGGTGTTGCCCGAAGCCACGAGTTCACGTGCCCGCTCAATGGTCAGGAAGGCCGCGTGGCCTTCGTTCATATGCCAGACCGACGGATTGTATCCGAGGGCGCGCAGCATCCGCACGCCGCCCACGCCCAGAACGATTTCCTGCATCACGCGCAGGTCGAGGTCGGACCAATAGAGTCGCGCAGTTAAATTCTTGTCGAGGTCGGCATTGGAGTCGATATTTGAATCGAGCAGATAAAGCGGTACGCGCCCCACGCGGATTTCCCATAAACCGAGCTTGACACTTCGCTCAGGGAACTCCACCTCCACGGTCATGCGGCTGCCGTCTTCCGCGAAAACCTGCATGGCAGGCAGGTCGGCGAAGTCCAGCTCGTTGTTGACGGCGTCCTGCCAGCCGTCCTCGCTGATGCGTTGGGTGAAATAGCCCTGAGCGTACATCAAGCCGACACCGACCAACGGCAGCCCCAAATCCGAGGCTTCCTTCAAATGGTCGCCAGCTAGCACACCCAGACCGCCCGAATAGATCGGAAGCGTTTCATGCAGGCCATATTCCATCGAGAAATACGCAATGGGACGATTGGACAATTCGGGATGCGACCGCGCTGCCCACGTGTCGCTTTGAGCCATATAGGCATCGAAATCGGCAAAGACCCGGTCGTACAAAGCCAAATATTCTTTTTCATCGGCGGCTTCATTAAGCCGCGCCCGGCCAATTTCGCGCAGGAGTTGAATCGGGTTGTGACCGAGGCTTTCCCACAAATCGTAATCGAGCCGGCCGAACACGCGCGCGGCTTCAGGCTGCCAAGTCCACCATAGGTTGTGGGCCAGCTCGCCCAGGCGATTGATACGTTTGGGGAGATCCAGGTGATTGGGCAATTTCGAACGGAAGGTATTCATAGCGGCGGAATCATACCACAAGCTTTTGTACTACAATGGTGACATGTGAGCTATGAACCTGGCGCCCCATCCTGAAGTCAACGCGATCGTACGGCAACTCCTCTCAGAAGTCCAAAACATCTTGAAATCTGAGTTCGTCGGGATGTATCTTTATGGCTCGCTGGCCAGCGGAGATTTCGATCCCGAAACGAGCGATATTGATTTTCTTGTTGTAACCACCGAAGGACTCTCGGAGGAAACCATCTCAGCATTGGAAAAGAGGCACGTGCGCTTTTGGGAAAGCGGCATGAAATGGGTGAACAAACTGGAGGGGCGTTATCTCCCAAAAGATGAGGGGCCCCGGCACAATCCAAATTATCCAGCACGTCCCTGCTTGAACCAGGGAAAATTCTATAGGGCATGCGAGGAAAGTGACTGGGTCCTTCCACGATATAGCCTGCCGTCTCAAGGCCTCCCCCTGGCCGGCCCTGATCCCAAAACACGGGTCGATCCCATTGCCCCAAGCGAGATTCGAAGGGCTATTTCCACTTAGCTATTGGAATGGTGGCAGCCGCTGCTCCATCATCCGGCGCGGCTGGATCATGACGAAGACCAAGCCTATGGCATTCGTACCATGTGTCGAGCACTTTACACCTTAGAACATGGGATGATTGCATCCAAGCCGGTTTCAGGAAGCTAGCACAAAAGAAATTTGAAGGCCGCTACTCGGGCCTCATGGCCGAGGCATTGGCCTGGCGACCCGATATAATATTGAATAAAAAGGACGAGGCGGTTGACTTCATACGCTTCACCCTGGAAAAATATCATCTATGAGAACCATTCAGCTCTTTGTAAGTTGCCTGATCGATAGTTTCTTTCCCGAAGTCGGCGAAGCGATGGTCCGCGTGCTTCGGCGTGCCGGCGCAGATGTGGATTTGCCGCGCGATCAGACCTGCTGTGGACAACCCACCTTCAATGCCGGCCTGCGGGCGGAGGCGCGTCCCATCGCCGAGCACACCATCCGGGTCTTCGAATCCGCCAAAGGCGATATCGTCATCCCTTCCGGCTCGTGTGCGCACATGCTCCGCCACAACTACGCGGAATTATTTGCTGATGATCCGGTTTGGCTTCCACGTGCGAAGGCGTTGGCCTCGCGCACTTATGAGTTCACGGAATATCTTGTGGATGTGCTCCGCATCACTGATTTCGGCGCACAATGGAAGGGGCCGCTGACCTACCATCCTTCCTGTCATCTGAACCGCGGCCTGGGCATCGACCGTCAACCGCGGGAACTACTGGCGAATATCCGAGGCGCCGAGATCCGCGAATTGCCTGAAGCCGAGGATTGCTGCGGCTTCGGCGGAATCTTTTCCGTGGAACATCCCGAATTATCCGCAGAGATGTTGAAACGCAAGATCCGGAGCCTCGAAGCGACGCAAGCTCCAACGTTGGTCGTGTGCGACGCAGGCTGCTTGATGCACATCCAAGGCGGCTTGCATCGCAACAAGATGAAGCAGAACGTGGTTCACATTGCCGAAGTACTGAATCATGTCTCGTGAGGCTTTTTTGATGTATAACCGATCCGCGATACTCTACGATGCTATTTATCGCGCCCAGGGGAAAGATTATGCAGCGGAAGCACAAAAAATCTGCGGTTTGATCCAGCAATTCAAGCGCTCCAACGGCGAATCGCTTTTGGATGTCGCGTGCGGCACGGGCAATCATCTGAAGTATCTGCAACAAGGATTTGAGGCGGACGGTCTGGATAGCTCGGAAGAAATGCTTAACGTGGCAAGGAACAAACTGCCCGGCTTGCATTTTCATCGTGCGGACATGGCTGATTTTGAGCTGGGACGCTCTTTTGATGTAATTGTCTGTTTGTTCAGTGCAATTGGTTACGTCCAAACCTGTCCGCGTTTGAGGCAGACGATCCAGACCATCGCAAAGCATCTTTGCTCAGGCGGTGTGACAATCATTGAACCATGGTTCGGACCGGGAGACTTGGACGCCGGCACAATCCATGCGACGTTTGTTGACGAACCCGAACTGAAGGTGGCACGAATGAACCGAAACAGAGTGCAAGGCATTCTATCTTATCTGGATTTTCATTACATGGTTGCGACCCCCGAAGGCGTCCAGTATTTTACAGAAACACATGCGCTGGGCCTCTTCTCTCATGACGAATATCTGCAGGCATTCAAGGATGCAGGACTGAACGTCGTTCATGATAAAGAAGGATTGGATGGACGCGGCCTTTATATCGGCGTGAAATGAAAGGTTACCAATGACTCCAATTCAATTCAAACAACACATCCGCCAATCCATTTCCAATGAAGCGTTGCAGATTGCGTTGGATAACAATGCTCAACGCCGTGCCCAGGGCCGCGCAACCGCCTTCGCCTCCCTGCCGGATTGGCCCGAACGGCGTCAACGTGCCCATGCGGTTCGGGCCGAGGTGATTGGTCAGCTCGATGAATACCTGGATCGATTCGTGGCGAACGTGGAACGGAATGGTATCGTGGTCCATCGTGCCCAGGATGCGGCCGAGGCCGTGAGAATGGTTTTGGAAATCATGGGGGCGGGCAAGAAATTGATCGCCAAATCGAAGAGCATGGTCTCGGAGGAGATCGAACTCAATCATGCGCTGGAGGCCGCCGGCCACCGCGTGGTCGAGACCGATCTGGGCGAGTACATCGTCCAACTGCGCGGCGAAAAGCCGGCCCACATTATCACGCCGGCGGTTCACCTGCGCCGCCAGGAAGTGGGAGGACTTTTTCAGGAGAAGCTGGGCATTCCCTACACCGAGGATATTTCCACGCTTACGAACACGGCGCGCCGGGTTTTGCGTGAAGTTTTTCTCACGGCGGACGTAGGCATCAGCGGAGTCAACTTCGGCGTGGCGGACACAGGGACGCTGTGCATCGTCACGAATGAAGGCAACGGGCGCATGGTCACAACCATGCCGCCCGTTCACATCGCGCTGATGGGCATGGAACGCATCGTTCCAACGCTCGCGGATCTGGCCCTGATGCTGTCGCTGCTGCCGCGTTCGGCGACCGGACAAAAGCTGAGCGTGTACACGCAGCTGATTCATTCGCCCCGCCGTGCGGACGAATTGGACGGCGCGCCCGAGCGGCATCTCGTGATCGTGGACAATGGTCGCTCGCGTCTGGTGCATTCGGCTTTACAAGAGGCTTTGTATTGCATCCGCTGCGGGGCGTGTCTGAACGCCTGCCCGGTGTTTCGCGAATTGAGCGGACATGCGTATGTCGGGCAGGACGGCTCGATCGCACCTTATCCAGGACCGATCGGCTCGATCGTCTCGCCGGGGCTCTTGGGCTTGGAACCATTCGGGCACCTGGCTCAAGCCTCCTCGCTGTGCGGCGCCTGCAAGCAGGCCTGCCCGGTCGACATTGATCTGCCGAAGTTGCTGACAAGGGTGAGGGCGGGAAATCCAACGCAGAAAACACCAAAGCAGGACGGAGTTGGATTATCGTGGATGAGCAAAGTCGGCCTCAAGGCGTACGGCAGGATCGCTGCGTCGCCGCGCCTTTTTGCTCTCTCTCAAAAAGTCGCTGGAATTGGGACAAGCCTCCTCTCGCCGCGGGCGCGGTGGCTGTGGATGCCGTCATGGACAGGTTGGGGATCGAGCAAGGATTTTCCGCGCTTTGCAGTGAAACCGTTTCGTGAAAGGTTCCAGCACGCCGCCGCAGGGCCGACGGAGATTCTCAGTACCAGGAAAGACGAGGTAAAGGACGTCGGTACGGCGAGAACGCCAAGTGTAAATCTGACGGAACGGTTTGCGCAGGAATTGGAAGCGGTTGGAGGACACGCCTATCTTGTCACACAAGAGGAATTATCAAAAAGGTTGATCGCGCTGCTGAACGAGCGCGAGGTCAAGGCGGTGATGATGTGGGATTCGATCCCGCCGTTGGATGAAGTGAATTTCGTAAAAGCCGGAATCCGAGTGGAACGGCGCGCAGATCCAAAGATAAGAGCAGGCCTCACGGGCGCGTTATCCGGCATTGCGGAAACGGGGACGCTCGTGATCCCCGCCGGCAGCGGCCGGCCATTGAGCGCCTCCTTGCTGGCCGAAACTCACGTTGCCGTTCTCCGGTCCGCGCAAATCGTCGAGTCGCTGGAACAAGCACTGCAGAGGGAAGAAGTACAAAAGGCTTCAGCCCTCGCTCTGATCACCGGGCCATCGCGCACGGCGGATATCGAAATGACGTTGACCATTGGTGTGCATGGACCAAAGGAACTATTCGCTTTCATACTATAATTTGGGCATCCTTTCAACATGGAAAATTCTTTGAGGAACAAAAGCTCCTATTATTTCTTGGGCTTCCTGTGCGCCATCTCGGTGGCAGGGGCGTTTCTTGTCTATTGGGCAACATCCCGCGTCGGAGCTGAGGTTTCTTCCGACGGACTGTATTATCTTTCGGTTGCGCAAAACCTGCTCAGGGGCAAAGGACTTGTCGATCTCTACGGAAGTCCATTGGTGCAATGGCCGCCTCTCTATCCGGCCACTCTAGCATTCATAAGCTTGATCACAAGAACCGATATATTTCTCGTGGGCTGGTATCTCAACATCCTCATCTTCGGCCTGATCATTTTTTGCTCGGGTATTTTATTTCAAAAGATGTATCCCGATCGGATGATACTGGCTTACGTAGGCAGCATCATCATCGCCGCTTCTCCCGAGCTGATCGAACTTTGCTCCAGCATTTTGTCGGATCCGCTCTTTTTGTTGTTTGTAGTGCTCTTTCTCCTGGCAGCCAGAAGTTTCGCGGAAGCCCCAAAGACAAGATACCTCTTGTGGATGGGCTTCCTGGCCTGTCTTGCAACCCTGGACAGATATGTGGGATTGGCCTTGGTGATCGCAGGCGCAGCCTTTCTGGCTTATTCTTATCGAAGGGATTATGTTCGAGGTTTTTTCAGAGCGCTGCTTTTTCTGCTTTCCGGCCTGCCCATCCTGCTCTGGGGCATCTTTCATAATTACCCGGTAAGGGGCCGGCTGTTCGGATCCTATTTCCCCCCCAATATCGGAGGAAACTTATACATCACGGCGGAAAAAATATTGTACTGGTTCTTTCCCTATAGTGTCATCAAGCTTGCAACTCCTTTTGGTCTGTTGATTGCAATCCTGATTGTTGTGATGCTGATCAGCCGGCCGCCCGATTGGAAAAGATGGCTTGAAAAAATTATCAGTCCGACCGATTTTGCGAACTCGGCTCTGATTCTCATCTACCTCGGTGTGCTTATTTTCTATTCGAGCTATTATGAAATCGACGCGATAAACTACCACAGATTTCACATCATTCTGCTTCCATCCCTGCTTATCCTACTCTTCGCTGCATATAACGAATTGATCCTGCCTCGCCTCAAGGCGAAGTTGAAAGATGGCGTTTTTCTGACCATTGTGATCCTTTGGCTGATATATCCCGCCATAAAGATTCAACGCTTTGAACTCCAATCCAGGGTGGATGGAGGCGTCGTTTACAATAATTACAACTTCGTGGACATACGAGAGTCTGACTTCTTGAAGAGAGTAGAGGAACTGCCCGCCAATCAAAAAATCTATAGCAACTATGAACGCAGCGCCTGGTTCTATCTGCGCAGGGATATCTTGAGCATGCCTAGGCGGAATCTGAAAACGAATCAATGGGATGCCACGAGCCTTAAGAATTTCCGGGATTCGATCGGCCCGAATGGAGGTGGTTATATCGTCTGGTTCAAGACGATCAACACGCGGGAGTACCTGCCCAGCCTTGACCAACTGAATCAGGCCATCAAAATGCGTCCAGTATTCACGAGTGACGTTGGGGACATCTATTACATTGAGTCCAATTTTCCTTAATCACGTTGACGAGTGAAAAAGGGGATGATACAATCTCGCCCGCTTGGTATAGGTAGCTTCATGCCAACGCATACCGCATCGTTGACCGGAGTCAGCGGCGCAGGTGAAGTGCCTGCCCCCATCGTCTAGGGGCCCAGGACGAAGCCCTCTCAAGGCTTAAACTGGAGTTCGAATCTCCATGGGGGCACACGACCTGCTCTGTGCTACAGCGCCGCTGGACTCACGGGAAGCCACGTGCCGCAATAAAAAAATCATCTGCGCCATTTGCAGATGATTTTTGCTTCCCCAGGAGGGTAAATGCCCTGTTGGATCATCCTGGGCCGAGTTGCGCCAGCTGGCGGTAAAATCCCGTTCCACTCGATATTCCTGGCATCACAAACCGTAGTATAAATTAACGGTCGGGAAACCACAATCATTCACTCGAAATGCAAATCGTTTTTGGAGGAGCAATGCAGGAAGCATCGAAGAATGCGTCGCGGGGATACTTAATCGGCCTCGGCGCCACCATGCTGTTGTCTTTCACCGGTATTCTCATCAGCTATCTCAGCACGACCTATAAACTGCCATCGCTGGTCCTCGCATTCTGGCGCGACTGCTTCGTCACGTTCGGCCTGGTTGTGGCATTCACACTATTGAGCCGGAATCGTTTTCGATTGGGCCACAGCTATTGGAGGTTCTTTCTCCTATACGGCCTGACGCTGGCCGTATTCAATTCGATGTGGACATTTTCGGTTCAATTCAACGGGGCCGCGGTTGCCACAGTACTGGCATACAGCTCGCCTGCCATCACCGCCGTACTGTCCCACTTCATCTTTAGGGAGGAAATCAATGCGGTGAAATTGTCTTCGATCGGGATTAGTCTGTTGGGCACGACGCTGGTCTCGGGTGCCGCGGATCCGTCCGTCTGGAAGGTAAATTCGCTGGGGATTCTATGTGGCTTGCTGACCGGCTTCCTGTACGCAGGTTACAGCCTGGTGGGCAAGACCGCCGCAAATCAATCCATAGACCCTTGGACGACCATGCTCTACGCCTTTAGCAATGCGATCGTCTTTCTTTTCCTGTTTAATCTCCTGATGAACATTTCGGGTGGACAGGACCTCTTCTCCAATTTCCTCTGGCTGGGAACATCCTTTAGCGGGTGGGGAATCTTGTTCCTGCTTGGCATCGGGCCCACGATTGGCGGTTTTGGACTCTATTTGGTGAGTCTCAACTACCTGCCTGCCACCGTGGCGAATCTCATCGGTGCTCTCGAACCAGGCCTGACTGCCATCTGGGCCTATTTCCTTCTGCGCGAACAATTGACGCTCACACAAATTGCCGGGGGCGTACTGGTGATGATCAGCGTGATCCTGCTCCGCCTTGGTGAGGGACGCCGATCCGCCCTGGTCGCGGATTAGACCGGGCTCAGCCCATTGCGCCTGAAAAAGCCCCTGCCGTTAGCGTACTGAGTTGGCGGCAACTTGACGGCCGCCATAATTCTTAACCAGATTGTTAACCTCCATCTATTGACAAATCCAAAAAGTCAGTGTAAAAACATACCGACTAGTCGGTTTATTCTTGTGCCCTTGTGCTCCGGAGGCGAAAAGGAATTATGCAACAACGAAGTGAAGAGACACGCTCTCGAATCCTGGAATCAGCGGCCAAGTTATTTTCAGAGCGTGGTTTCAACGCCGCCAGTGTGGACGATATTTGCGCGGACGCAAAAATCAGCAAGGGTGCGTTCTATCACCATTTCGAAAGCAAACAGGCCCTGTTTCTTGCATTGCTCGATGGCTGGTTGAAAATAATCGACAACGCCATCGAGGCCTCCAAGGATAAAACTGCGCCCGAAACGTTCGTGCAGATGACCGGAGCCTTCCCCTACATATTTGCAACCGCAGGCAACCATTTGCCCATGTTTATGGAGTTCTGGTTGCAAGCCAGCCGTGACGAAAAAATCTGGCAGGCCAGCATTGCGCCGTACCGCCGCTATCACCAGTACTTCACTTCGCTGATCAAGAAAGGCGTGGAGGAAGGTTCGTTCGTAAACGTGGATCCGCAAATCGCCTCGCGCTTGATCGTCTCGGCCGCGATGGGATTGCTATTGCAGAGCCTGCTGGACCCCGAAGGCGCAAAATGGGAAAAAGTCGCGCGCGAAAGCACGACCATGTTATTGAATAGTCTGGTAAAGAAATGAGGCAGTTCGAATGATTTTGGTTACCGGTGCCACAGGTCATATTGGCAACGTCCTGGTAAGAGCGCTCATCGACCGCGGAGAAAGAGTGCGGGTGCTCATTCTGCCCGGAGAAAGCCGCGCTCCGCTGGCGGGTCTGAATGTTGAAGCCATGGAAGGTGATGTGCTTGATACCTCTGCCCTGTTCAAAGCGTTTCAAGGCGTGCGCGGGGTTTTCCATCTCGCTGGGATCATCTCGATCATGCCGGGCGAGAATCCCATCGTTCGAAAGGTCAATGTGGAAGGCACGCGCAACGTGATGCAAGTTGCCAAACAAATGCACGTGAAGAAGCTGGTCTACACCAGCTCGATCCACGCCATCCAACGCGTCGAAGACGGAACGATTGATGAGCGACTGCCGTTCGATCCGAAGAATCCTTATGGCGAATATGACCGCTCCAAAGCGGAAGCGACGCTCGAGGTCCAGAAGGCGGCGCGCGCCGGACTGAACGCAGTGATCGTCTGTCCCACGGGTGTCATCGGTCCCTACGATTTCCGCGGCTCCATGATGGGTTCGGTGATCCATGACGCGGCGTTTGCCAAACCGACCCTGTATGTGGACGGCGCATATAATTTTGTGGATGTACGCGATGTCGTCCATGGAATGATCGCTGCATTCGAGAAAGGCAAGCGCGGCGAAAGCTATATTTTATCCGGACAGAAAATTTCGGTTCGCTATTTGCTGGAAACCGTACGTGAGATTACGGGAAAACATTTCTTCCAGATGAAAGTGCCTTTCGATCTGGCGGAATTAGCGGCGCGCGTTACTCCTTGGTATTACCGCAGATCGCAGGCCACGCCGCGCTTTACACCGTATTCGCTCGAGGTCCTGCAAAGTAATTGCAACATCAGCCATGCCAAGGCCACGCGCGAACTTGATTATCGCCCGCGCCTGCTATATGAAACCATCGCAGATACCGTGAAATGGTTGTTCGAGAATCATCAATTGCTTGTCAAGAGCTAAAGGAGAGAAATGAAAATCGTCACCGATTGCGCCGCCGAGCTGTCAGCAGAAGAACTGAAAGAATTCGGCATCGAACAGGCGCCACTTTATATTCAATTTCCAGATGGCGAAGTGAGCTCGACCGATATCTCCACCGATGCCTTTTATGATCGACTCGAGGCGATGAAACCAAATGTGCCAACCACGGCCATGCCATCGAGCGGACTCTTCGCAGAGATTTATCGCAGGGTAGCAAAGTTTGACAAAAACATTTTTTCGCTTCACATTTCATCGGGATTGAGTGGAACGATCAATGCCGCGCGCGCAGGCGGCGAAGAAGCCAAGCCCGAAGCGAACGTCGATTTCTGGGATACGCTGACGTTATCCGGCGGCGAACGCTTTCAAGTCATCACCGCTGCCCTCGCCGCAAAAGCGGGCTGGACCCTGCGCGCGATTCAAGAACGCCTGGCCAAAATCCGCGAGAAGACCGAAGTGGTGTACACGCTTGACACCCTGGATTATCTGATGCGCGGCGGGCGCATCGGCCGCGTCAAAGCCATGGCCGGTGCTCTCCTGCATCTCAAGCCGGTCATCCGCGTCGACATCGACGGAAAATACAGCACGGTCACCACCGCACGCACCATTGGCCAAGGCATGTCCGCCATCACGGAACACCTTTACAGCGTGTATGCGAACGCCCCCTTGTGGGTCACCGTTTTGCATGGACGTTTTGCGGATAAAGCCGAGGCATTATCCAAGGAACTCAGAGAAAGGTTAAACGTAACCAAACTGGAAGTGATGCGGATCTCGCCTGTGCTCGGAGTCCATACCGGACCCGGTGTGGTCGGGGCGGCGGTCGTGCCCGTGGACGTGGTGAAAGACTTGATGTAGGGAGAATTGTGCAATATCTGTTTCATGCTCAGATCCCCGTCCCGTGGCTGCTTGAAGATATTCTGACCCTTGCCGTTACCCTGCTTGTATCGATCTATCTGATTCAAAAGAGCAAGCACCCTACGGTCGCCCTGCTCGAGGGATTCGCCTTTGTCTTGCTCTATGCAAGCATCTACGAGAATTTCGCCGTTACGCAGGGCTGGTATGTATATGGCAGGTCCTTGCTCATGATCGGGGACGTGCCTCTCTCCGTTCCATTGATTGAAGTGGATATCGTCATCACAACCCTGTGGCTTTTGGAAGATTTAGAAATTCCGAACTGGTGTAAACCATTCATCGTGGGGCTGTTCGGAATGCTGCAGGATTTCTCCCTGGATCCTGTGGCAGCCAGGCAGATATTCACCGTTCAAAATGCAACCTCCGGCAGGTGGACCTGGATTCTCGAACCCGGCATGGTGAACATCGATAACATCCCGGTCTATAATTTTTCCGGTTGGATGCTCATCTTAGGATACGCGACGGTCTTCCTTTTGATCGGCCGCTGGTGGTTTAAGCAGTCCGGATACAAGCCGCTGGTGGGTTATCTGTATCCCTTCGTCTCGGTTCTGCTGGCGTTGATTACGCTGGTCACCCCTCTTTCGCCATTGCTGCTCTGGCTTGGACCATTCTATCAAAAAGGCAGCCAGGCGGAGTGGTTCCTGCTGGCATTCCATCTCTGCCTGCCAACCTGCCTTCTCGCAATACTGTGGAGAGGCAGGATGAAGCGAGCCATTATGCCCGGAAACGACCTGCCGGTCTTTGCCGTCATCCTGCTGTTTCATCTGGCAGACCTCCTCTTCGCCATCTCGGCGGGGCTCACGAACCTTCTCTGGCTGATCGTGTCCGTCAGCTTGGTTCATGCCGCTTTGCTTTGGCTGATATGGTTTGCCGGTACAGCGGCGGGTGCAACTCCGAGAGCCGCAACATTCTTATTTGAGCCATGAAGAGCGAATGGCAGAATAAAGTCGCGGTGGTCACCGGCGCCTCGAGCGGAATCGGAGAAGCGACCGCTCAGCGTCTCGCCGGCGCGGGTTTGCAAGTCACGTTGGTGGCGCGGCGTCTGGAGCGACTGCACGACTTAAGAGAGCAAATCGAAGCCGCAGGCGGAAAAGCAAAAGTGATCGCCGCGGATTTGTCGCGCGAAGCCGACCGCTGCCGCGTATTCGAAGGCGTCCAAGCCGATGGCGGGGCGGATGTTCTGATCAACAACGCGGGCTTCGGCTGGTATGGGTACTACCGCGAAATGCCGTGGAGCATCGCACGCCAGCTGCTTCAAGTCAATATCGGCGCGGCGGTTCATCTCACGTCGCTGTTTCTGCCCGAAATGGTGGTGCGAAATCAAGGACACATCATCAACGTCGGTTCGATTGCAGGCAGCATCCCAAGTCAAGGTGTGGCCGTGTACAGCGCCAGCAAATCGTTTCTGGACGCGTTCACGACCGCGCTCTATCGTGAGACGCGCGGCACGAAAGTCCGCCTCAGCGTGGTACGGGTGGGGCCCGTCCGTACCGAGTTTTGCAGAACGGCCCTGCAGCACGAGAACGGTGGACACATTCCAACGGAACGGATCGGCGTAAGCGCCGACTATGTGGCTGAAAGAATTTGGCAATTGCTGCTGCATCCGAAGCGCGTCATCTATGTCCCGCGCTGGCTGAGCATCACGCCTTGGGTGGAATTATCCTTTGGATGGCTGGAAGATCGGATCGGTCCTATGCTGCTTAGGCGGCAACATCCATGAAACCGAGGGGCCCGTGCCCTGAGCGCCGCAGCCGACGTGCCTGTGGAGTCTGCAAGATTTGTGGTGATCAAAGTCCCCGGCTGAGGCAAGCAGTCTGCCAGCCGCGTTCCACAGTTCTATCGAACGGGAGGCAGCCTGATGAGGTACGCGATGCCCATGGCGGCAATGCCACAGAAGATCATGCCCCAAGCCAAAAGGAAACAAGCTCCAAGTGCCGCGAGGCCTCCGATGATAGTTCTTGAATTCTTATTCATAACAATTCCCTGAATTGATCCAAGCAAATCCCAACCCGTGTTTCAGTGGCAACCATTTAAGGGACTGTTCATCAACGGCTGAAGATTGACAGAACGCATAAAGTATAGCATGAACTCAAGTTAACAAAAAAACGCCTCTCTTTGGAAAGGCGTTTTACTCTCCAGAAATCTGTCTCGATCTCCGGCGCGATGAGACCTGCTGACTGCGGCCAGCTCGATCAGGCAGTGACTGCTTCTTTGGCTGTCAATGTATCATGATCGGGAAGAATGGCCTCCGCCTCGCGGATGGCCGGCACAAAATATCCCGCCATGCCAACGATCAGGATGCCGATGCCGCACAGGAAAATCAGGAGCGCCATGCCGCTTCCAGGTCCCGTGCCAAACCAAGAGCCAAAGGCTTGAGATAATAGACTACTTTGGGATTTCATTGCAGGCTCAAGCACAAAGTCCGATAATGTGCCTCCGATGATGGGTGAGATCGGATTCGTAAACCAGGCGATCAGTCTTCGGGCCGAAAAGACCCGTCCCTGCAAATCGGGAGCGACCTTCGCCTGCCATATGGCTTGATTCGAACCGTTAATCAGAGGGACAAAAAGTCCGCCCAACAAAACTGCAGGAGCCCAAACCGGCAGGTCACGCCCCAAAGCGAAGATTATTTCGCTGAAGATGGCAGATATAAACCAACCGAAAAGAACTCCGTGGGCGCGTTTTTTGAACCCGCCCCAGGTGCTCATCGCAATGCCGCCGACCACCATGCCAATCGATGCCGCGGATTCGACCGAACCGAGGATGACCGAGTTTTGACTGGTGCGTGCGAGAATCATCGGGGCTAAGACCGTGAAGCCAATCCCGGAAAACAAGTTGCCAAAGAAGAATACCATTTGTAATCCAAGCAAACTGGGTCGCGCAAAGATGTACTTAGAACCAAACGCGGCTTGCTTCCAGAAACTTCCTTCGGCCTCGTGCCCTTCCGTGGTGTGCGGGGGCTGTGGAATAAAGACCAGTGCCAGGGCAAAGATGGCCGTCCAGAATGTGATCGAGTCGATCAGGAGGATCCCGCCGATCTGGATGATTGGTATCAGCGCGCCGGCCAGGAAGGGAGAGACCACGCCCGGGCCGGCCTCGATCAATGACATCATGCCGTTGGCGCGTCCATATTGCTCTTTGGAAACCATCGTGCTGATGGCAGCAGAATAAGCCGGCCATTGAAAGGTGGTGCCGACGCCAGAAACCGCGACCGCAATATAAATCTGCCAGTACGCCAGATGACCCGTGCTGAACAGGATAAACAGCGACAAGGTGGCAATCCCGCCGGCAATGTCGCTGACCATCATCATCAGCTTGCGGTTATAGCGGTCGACCATGACACCCGCGATCGGGGACATGATCAGGAACGGCGTAATATAGGCCACTTGAACTAGGCCCATGGCCGTGGCGGAATGAGTCTGTTGATACATATAGATCGTCATGGCAAAGGAAGTCATGCCGCTGGCAAGGACCGACACGATCTGTCCGATCCAGACAAAGGTAAATCCGAGCATACCGCTCAGACGCGGCCTCGCTTGTGTTTGCGCTTGCATTCTCACCTCATCAGAGAAAGGAATCCGAAGTCGTACGGCTTCGGACTCGCCTATTCTACCCTATCGCGCTCACAGGCTTTCGGAGGATTCGCTCAAGAATCGCGTGGTCAATAAAGAGTTGACACGCGGCAGAGTCAGATAGAGCGCGCACGTCAACAACATGGCACCCGCCGCAAGGAACAGCACGTAGATGTTCCAGTGCAGCATGGCGCCCGCAATCGCCTGCGAAAGCGGCGACAATCCCAGGTTGGCCAGCAGCACCATGCTCATCAACCGTCCAAGCATTTCCTTGGGCGTGTTACGCTGTAAACCGGTCATCAACAAAATGCTGAGATAGCCATTGAGCACTCCCAGCACAAACATATCCGCGACCGCCACGCCGGTGGCATGAATCCAGGCCAGGGCCCCAAGGCCGGTGCCAAACGCCGCGAACATGATCACCAGGAACACCTTCAGCAAACGCGGCGATCCCTTTGGCAGCGCGCCGCAAAGGATGATGCCCAACACATTTCCGCCCGCATAACCGGCAATAATTAATCCGAACGCCGCTGCGCCCTCCGCAAAGCGAGAGCTGGCCAGAAACGGCACACCCACAACGATCGGTCCACCGAATGCAAAGTTCGCCACCGCAATCAAAATGAACATGGCGCGCAAAGCCGGATCTCGGAACATGAAACGGATTCCTTCGCAGATCGATTCAAATACACTGGGCGGCTGGGTTTGCCGGGCATCCGCCTGATCGCCTCCGGTCTTCATCAGCCACAGGGTAACGACCGAAACCACAAAGGTGAACGCATCAAATGCCATGGCCGACGCAACACCGGTCCGCACATCTCGTGCCGCCGCGACGAGGACTCCGGCCATGGCGGGTCCAACGAACCCGATCAAGCCCACGCTCCCTTGCATCACGGAGTTACCAGCTTGCAGATCATCAGCTGGGACCAGATGCGGCGTCATGGACATCGAAGCGGGTTCGAATGCGCCGGAAACAATTCCCGCCATGAAGCTATAAACATAGATCATCCAAATCTGCAACGTGCCGGTCAGCACCTGGGCCGCCAGCAGCGCTGAAATGAAAAATCGAATCAGATCGGAAACCAGCATCACGCGTCGCGGGGAGACTCGATCCGTGACCGCGCCCCCGACGAGTGTAAACACTGCGCGCGGAAGCCCGCCGACCGCCAATACCGCTCCGAGCGCCAGTGGATCGCCGGTCATCTTTAACACCAGCCAGGACATGGCAATGAAATGGAATTGGTCGCCGAGCAAGGATGTGCTTTGTCCCATCCAAAGGAGCAGGAAGTCACGTATCGCCAGGACGCGCTTCAGGGGATTAGACGCAGCGACGGGTTGAGCCATAGAGTCGGTCATGCAATCTCCAGTAAATTCATTTCTTTGGCTTTCTGAATGACAAACAATACAGATCGCCGCCCGCAATATCCTTCACCTGCACGTCCTGCATTCCGTCAGGCAGCAGCTCAAGAGGTGCGGTAATCGCATGAACGCGGTGGCCATAGATTCCGTCCATGACCGGGATTTTCTCGTATCGCTCTGCCAGCTCTTCCTTCTCATCGCCGATCACAAACTTGGTGCCCGGTTTGGCCACGCGAACCATCTCGCGAATCGCCGCGGCTTTGTCGTTGAAAAAATTGATCCCGCCAAAATGAAATACCACATCGAACGATTCCTCTTTGAAGGGCAGGTGTTCCGCATTGCCCAGGAAGAGCGCGATATCGAGCTTCCATCTTTTCATGTTGCGCCGGCATTGTTTCAACATTCCCCATGAAATGTCGAGTCCAAAATATTGCGCCGAGCGCGGCAGAAACTGCAAATTTCGTCCCGTGCCGACGGAAACCTCCAGCAGGCGGTCGCCGTCTTGCACTTCAAGTTCATCCAGATATTCACGCAGGCGCGCTTCAACCTTCATCCCCTTCCAGCGTGAATAGGCCCAAGTCGAGAAGTCGTAGACGGGCGCCAGGCGGTCATAGAGGGACTGATATTTTCTGTTGGATCCCGTGACTTGTTGATCGTCGAGGAAAATGGGAATCCCCTCACGAATCGGGAAGCACTTTCCGGTTTTGCGATTGATGAGAGATTCTTGCACGGCCTGGCGCCGTTCAAAAGCTGATTCCACTTCAAGGGGGTCGTACGTGATCGGGTCACAAAGCAGTGAGAGAGTCTGCGGTTTCATTATGGCTGCCTTTCGCCTGGATCATCTCGATTATTTTCTGCCTGCAACGGAAACTGTCCACAAGCCCGCGCCGATATCCGCCGAGGATAGTTTTGTATCCCGAACGAGTGCGCCCAGTTCTGTCTGGGTGTAAGAAGCGTTAAGCGAAGATAAGAAACCGTGCTTTCGTTCCTTGGGGATGGCAAATTGCAGAATCGCCCTTGCAAACAGCGTAATGTCCCGACGCAGATCGGTCACACAATAACGTCCGCCCGGCTTCAATACGCGGTAAATTTCATTCAGCACTGCCTGGGGATCGGACCATTCATGCAGCGAGCCATTCGAGAAAACTGCATCAAAGGTGTTGTCGCCAAACAACATGTGGTTCGCATTGCCTAAGACATATTCAACCCGATGAGCTACTGCGAATTCCCTGGCATTTCTGCTGGCCGCCGCGATCATATCCGCGCTGACATCCAATCCTTTCAGAAACGTATTTGTGGTTTTCCTAAGCCAATCAATCCCCAAATAACCGGGACCCGGACCGATCTCCAATACCGTTCCTGAAATGATCCCGGCTTTTATGATTTGAGAGGTGTCAAGATAGCCTTTTTCCATCAAAGCGCGCATCATGTGATCGTACGATTCAACGGTGAATTCACCCGTCACGCCTTCGGGTTCAATTACTCTTGCCTTGGTCATTGATCCATCCTTGCACAAGTTCTATAGAACAAGAACTATTCTTTTCCCATGAACATCTTCATTGTCCCAAGCGCTGCGCACATCCTCGAGCGGCACTCGTTCAATATCCATATGAAGCTTGCCGCCTTTGATAAAATCCCATACCTGAGCACTCGATTCAGGAATCACTTCATGGGGAATGCTGCCGCCGCCGTAGATCTCAAGCCCTGAGGTTCGCAATGCCGCGGCAGGGAGTGAAATGCTCGAGCCTGCCATTTCCCCAAGCTGAACCAGACGAATTCTTCGTTTTGCGAATCCCAATTCAGTGGGAACCAACGCCTGAAGCAGGGTTTCCGTGGGATATCCCCACAAAAAGTCAAGAATGATATCGCAGCCTTTTTCGGTCTCGTTTGCAAAGGCGTGAGCAAGCTCTTTTTCTGACAGGTTCAAATTGATCGCCACGTCCGCACCCAGTTCCCGAATCTGTTGCAACGACTTTTCGTTGCGGCCAGTGCCAATGATTCTCCCTGCTCCCAAGAGCTTTGCGATCTGAATCGCGATCTTCCCGGAGCTCCCGGTCGCGCCGTTGATCCATACCGTTTCATCCGGTTGAAGTTTCGCGAGCCAGCGGAGGGGAAGATATGAGGTCAGGGCAGAAGAGGGAACGACGGCGGCGACGGCGGCGTCAACACCCTCAGGGATTTCAAAATAGTTTCCCTGCGGGATCACTACTTTTTCAGCCATCGCGCCATACGGCGGCTTGACACCGCCAAAGCCGACCAACTGCCCGTCCGCCAATACTCCGATGCCGCTATGTCCGATAATCGCCGGCAACTGCGGAAGAAATTGCCGGCTCGCGTAATGAAGACCTTTGGCCATGGCCTTGTCAACGTTTTCCAGTGCGACGGCCTTCACCTGCACCAGGACCTCGCCTTCTCCGGCCCTTGGATCGGGAAAATCTTCATATCGAGGCTGCTCTCCAAAATCGTGCAAGACCGCAGCTTTCATGGAAACTTCTCCTTTTCAAAAAATATAGGGTAGCAGCATCTTCACGTGCTGCTTATAGGGAGGAAATTCATTGGGAAACTTCTTCGCCAAAAGAATCTCCTCCTGCCTGCTTTTCATCCAAAATCCAAAAGCACAGAAGATACAAAAAGCAAATCCAAATACCTGTCCGATGACCAGCGATGAGCCCAGCATGGCCAGCAGTCCGCCGAGATAAATCGGATGGCGAACCCAGTGGTAGGGTCCCTCTTCGATCAAGTGATGCTCTTTTTGGATCATCACATTACCGCTCCAGTTCTTCCCCAAGGCATTTCTCGCCCAGATCGCCAGGCCGACACCCGCCGCGCAGATCAATGTCCCGACGACCTCCGCCCCAAGAGATCGTTGATAAAGTGCCTCCGCCATGATCCCGCCCATCAAAAGCGGCACATAAACGATCAAAGCGGAGCCGATCAACTTGGCGAGCGGAACCAGCTCTGATGAAAAACTCGTTTGACTATTGGTCTTCGCAGTAATCATCCAATAAATCGTCAGGAGCGCCCATAAGACGAGCGTCAAGTAAAGGTAGACATTATCTGTCATTCGATGATCCTTCCATGATCCTTAATTCTGCGCAGATCCAGCTGCGCCCAGCTTCTATTTATTCAGGTAGATCGAAAAACCAACATCCGTATCCCTGATGGAAAATTGCTTAAATTTCGTCTGTGCGATCAGGGTTTCAAGATCTGTTCTGGAATAGGCCCCCTGCCTTTGGATGGCACCAGCCAGATAGGCCATGAACCCTTTTAGCCCCATATTTTCTGCAACCGATTTTGTCACCTGCATCGACGCTTCTCTGTTCAAATCCATGATCAGAGCTGCGCCGCCCGGCTTTAATACTCGATGCATTTCTTGCAAAGCTTTAAGGGGCTCCTTGAAGTTCTTAAATGCAAGAACGCAAACAATGAAGTGGAAGGCATTCTCGTCGAAAGGCATGGCAGAGGCATTTCCCTGCCGGAAATCAATTTCAACGCCGGCTTCTTTTGCGTTTCTGGCGGCGATTTCCACCAGATCCCGGCTTATATCCATGCCAGTGATCTTGTACTGCCCGAGCTTGGCCAGCTCGATCGAAAGGTAGCCGGGGCCCGGAGCGACCTCCAGGACAGAATCTCCGCGCCGGATATGCTGGGCTACCTCTTTTGCCTCATTCTTGATTTCCCCCATCCGATATTCACGGGAGTTTTGATCGTAACGCCTGGCTTGTGCTCCCACCATTTCCAAATCCTGGTAACGTCTAAAGAATTTCATCATGGCAACGCCTCAGATACTTAGATTCGCTCATCTTCACTGGTCGCCTCTGTAAGAGGCAGATCATTCGTGTAATTAAAATTGTGATTTGTTCGATTTGGCCCTACGGCGACTTACTCCACGTAAATCTCGACATGCTCGCCGTCTTCATCATCCGTGACGTCAATGATCTTGCCAGTGATGCCGGAACGCAGCGCGTCCATCACTTGCGACATATCCACCCCTTCCACTTCGGGCGCGAAATGGGCGCCGATCTTCATCCCGGCGTCGATGAGGCCCAATGGGATTTGGACCGCGGCTTTCGAGCGCCCCGTCGCGATGTCCGTGACCCGGATGCGAAGCCAGCGTCCCGCGCCGGCGGATCGATTCAAACTCCCCGCCGCGGAGCGATGTCCCTCGCTTAATGCCGCCAACAATTTGGCGCCATCTTCCGCATTGATCTTTCCGTCCTCGATCATCTTCAAAATCTTCATGCGTTCTTCTGCATTTGCCATTTCAGTCTCCTGTCCATATTCTCCTTGCTTTTCGAATCAAAAAATCAAGGGGATCAATTTCCATGTATGTTTCCGGTATTCCCCATAATCGGCCCGTGCGGCGAGCAGCATCTTCTCCTCATTCTGTATTCGATAACTATAGACGGCGACCATGACCGCCAAGACGATCAACAATACGATCCAATTGGCCGTGGCTGCGGCGACACCAACCCACATTAAGATGGAGCCGAGGTAACCAGGATGCCGGATGACGCCATAAGGTCCTGCACGAACGATGGTTTGATTCTCAATGACCCTTAACGTCCGCGTATAGAACACGCCAAGCACGCGATTCGCCCACCAGCGGAAAAGCAATCCCAATGCAGCGATCCCAAGTCCGAGCCAGCCCGTCCAGGCGGGAAGGGTCCCATGGTGCAGCCCATTAAGCATCCAGGAGGCCAACAGGCAGAGCATGGAAACACAGTACGCCAGGCCGATATACATCGTACTGCGCCGGTCGGACTCGCCGCCTTCAAAGCTTTTCGCTTCCGCCCCGCGTCGGCTGCGGTCGAGATAAAAGAATTGCGCGAGGATCAGATAGCCAAGAACTGTGGTGAGCGTCGCCATGCCGGACCTCTAGCCGATATAAACCTGCACCCGTTCGCCGTGCTCGCCCTCGTCCACGTTCACGATCAACGGTTCATTCGGCGATATTCCCCTGGAGAAGATTTCAATGATCTCATCGATATTTGCGCCTCGCAGGCCATCTATATTATTTCCAAAATTGCGCAAGAACCAGCTTGCCAATCCCAGTGGAAGCGGAAACCCAAGTGTGATGTTGCGCGGCCCGTCGCGGCCCTCCGCCTGCTTAACATTCACATACAACCATCGCGAGGTTTTGGAACCGGCAAACAGTCCAATCATCAGGATGCCCAAGATAAGCGGAAGCCACGCAAAGTAAAACCAAAAGTCGTAATTCGAGGTGCTGAGCAATGCATACAGCCAATAAGCAGAAAGCACGGTGATCAGCACTCCGATCCACAGCGGGATTTGCCAGAGTCGACGCGCCCGGCGGGCGACTTTGTCGAATTCCGATGCGGCACGTTGCCTTGATTGCAGATCCGCTTCGGATCCGGATCGTGGAGCCGACTCGGAATCGATGACCTCCATCTCCACTGACGATTCATCCAGCACCTTCATCAATTTCACCGCCTCATCCGCGCGGATCTTGCCATCGGCGACCATCTTGAGGATTTGCTGTCGTTCTTCCGCAGACATCACCCGCCTCCTTCCAGCGCTGCCAGCAATTTGTCGGCCTCTTCGGAGGTGATCTTCTTTTCCTGCAGCATCTTCAAGATGACCATGCGCTCTTCATCAGAGACGGGTTCGTTGGCATTTTCCACATCCGCAGCATTAACGCCGACATTCCAGTGCCGCTGAGGAACATGGTGGCCGGCTTGGTGAGACATGATGCGCGTCATCTTTTGTTCGGCGCGGCGGGTAGCCCGCTCGGCACGCCGCATGGCTTCATCCATCTTGCGTTGAACCCTTGCAGAAATATCCACACCGACACCGGCTCGCTGTGCGCCCAGCGTGACTTTGCGGACGTTTTCCGTCTGTGTTTCACCACCGATCACGCCTTCCAGCGAGACGGGTCCGTTCATGTCCTGCAGCTTCACATCACCGC
Organism: Anaerolineales bacterium; assembly: GCA_035516425.1. Classification (GTDB taxonomy): domain Bacteria; phylum Chloroflexota; class Anaerolineae; order Anaerolineales; family Villigracilaceae; genus Fen-1038. The sequence continues at coordinate 12,805 of DATJAH010000024.1, read as the reverse complement.
CGACAAAAGAAACCTCGACGGCAGCGTCCAGGTCCTTCGCCTTCAAGTCGCCGCCGACATAGCTGATGTTCAGGCTCGCGCCGCGCGGTATCGAAACGCTCAAATCACCGCCGCACGATAAAGTGACTTCATCACCGTCCTGCTCGATGCGAGGCGAATCATCGCTGCGGGCTTCCAGGTCGGTGCGTTCCCAGCCTTGGACCGCCAGATCGCCACCGACATTTGCAATTTCAATTACAGGTTTGGAACCCAGAGAAAGAGTTTGAGTGGTCATCATTTACTCCTCGCCGCGTAACATGCGCATGGCATCGTCGGCTGAAATCTTACCGGCATCCAGATCTTCAAGAACGGAATGCCGCTTCTCTTCGCTGATATCCAGCGATTCATCCTTGCCCGGTTCATAGCCCATGGCGCGAATGGTCTCCTGCAGACGATTGCGGATGGTTGGATACGATACATTCAGCTCCCCTTCCATGCGGTTGATCTTGCCCTCACATCGAACAAAGGTTTTTACAAATTCGATTTGTTCGGCAGTCAAACCGGGGAAGGCGCTGTTTTCAAAGCGCCCTTCGATGACCGTGTCGCAGGTGTTGCAATGATACCGTGTGACCAACAGGTCATCGCCACAGACCGGACATTTATTGAGAGAGGGTTTCATCTTTTCACCTCGTTAGGGCAGTCAAATCGGCTGGCACGGCATCGCCATGGTGCTCCTTCAGGGAAGCTCCAACAGAAATCAAGCGATCTCCGACTCGCACCAGGACAGTTTCTAAACGATTTGGTCTCTTCACTTTCGCATCGGCCACTAAGGTGTCCAGCTCACCCTTTAGGTAGCTGAAACTGCGCTGATGGACTTCATAATCATCATTAAGTCGATCATAAAAGAACATGGCAATTCCTTTCTCTCTAAGCCTTTGTTATATTTCAAGCATTATATTCATTTTTCTTATTTTGTCAAGTGTAATTATTAATTATCTCAATATATGGTTTAATATTAGTTATTTGAATATGATTTTTTCGCCATCGACGCCCAAAATCGTGACTCGCCGGAACAAGCCGCGCACCCAAACAACCCACCAGCGGCCTTTGAATTAATCTTGACATCGAACGCATGTTCAGGTATGATTTATAGCACAAATGAGCGACTTATGGTTCGAGCAACAGAATCACCTTGGCTCAGGAGGCACAAATGATGATGGTTCGAAAAAGCAAAGGATTAGGTGAACGACACCAAAAGATCCTGGATTTTATTCAAGAATACCAGCGCAAATACAAGCACCCACCCTCCATCCGGGAGATCGGCGAGAATTGTGATATTTCCTCCACCTCGGTGGTCAATTATTATCTTGATCAGCTGGAGAAGAATGGCTACATCGAACGGGATCGGAAGATTTCGCGCGGCTTGCGCGTGATCGGTGCCAACACTTCGGTGGAGACTTTGCGCATCCCCATTCTCGGGCCTATTGCGGCGGGTCTGCCCCTGCCCGAACTCCAGCCCGGAGTTAATTACTTTACCGATAATGAAATCAACGCAGTGGATGTGGCACGCAACCTCCTGCCTGCTAAGGATAAAGGCGCCGATCTGTACGCCCTGGAAGTCAAGGGCGAATCAATGATTGATGCCATGATCAATGACGGTGATATTGTGGTTATGAGGCGCGCTGACGATGCTCGTAACGGCGAAATGGTGGCTGTATGGCTGCCTCGTGATAATGAAGCAACTCTGAAGTACTTTTTCAAGGAAAAAGATCGTTATCGCCTGCAACCCGCCAACCCGACCATGAAACCAATCTTCATCAACAAGGATGAGCCGTTGGAGATCAAAGGTAAGGTGGTCATGGTGATCCGAAAAGTCGAGATGGTCGCATAAGGAACTAAGCGTCATAAACAAAATCAGACTCCTTCCGAGTCTGATTTTGTTTGTTTTTATTTGAGCTTCACATGCCCTCTTTGGGGCGAGGAGGCCGTGGATTGGCCCGCAAACTTGATCCGGCCCTTTTTCTTTCCACCCTGGAATGAGCGCAAGCCAGAATTGATCAAGATCGGCACGGCCAGCAGCACTAACAGGATCACCAGGATGCCGCCAAACAACATCCAGTTCTGACTCGCCACTTCAGGCAATACACCACCGGGATTGTATTGCGATTGTACCGTGGCTGCCCCGCCGTTCAGGCTAACGGCCAGGTTTCGATTGACACCATCGCGCAAGACGGACGGTGAGGTGTAAGTCAGAGCGTACTCGTTCTGCAAAGCATTCCCATACTGCTGAAAGATGGAAGCCAATTGCGATGGATCCGGTTCGTAGGTATAGAGGCCCCCAGCTCGTTGAGCAAGGGATTTCAAACTGGCTTCATCAATTCCTTGGAGACTTTTTACATCTTGGGGATTGCCCAATCCAATGGTGGAGATCGTCAACCCGCTCGGGCCGATCGCACCAATGACCGCGTCTTCATTGCTCTTGCTGCGATTATCCATGCCATCGGTCAGGAGCAGGATGGCCTTGCGGCCGCCCACATTCCCCAGCAGTTGTTCAGCGCTCGCCAACGCATCAAACATTGCGGTATCGGTGCCTGATTGCAGCGAGTCGATCGCCCGGTTCAACGCCTGATGATCGCCTGTGATCGCCTGCACCACACTGACATGGGTATCGAAGGCAATCACGCCGGCTTGATCTCCGGGACGCATTTGATTGACGTAGGCCTCGGCCGCCGCCTTCGCTTGAGCGAGCTTATTGGCGGTCGCCATGCTACCGGACACGTCGATTACCAGCAAAGTCGTCAACGGCCCGGGCCCTTTGGTCGTTTGACCGTTTGCGCTGGCCACGCTGGCCGTGGTCGTTTTCATCACCTGGCCATTTTCGGAAATCTGAATGGCGCTGGGATCAACGCCCACCGGCTGCCCGTTGGCATCCGTGACGGAAACATAAACTGTGACTTGCGGGAATTTGGAATTATCCACTTGGGTGATGCGGATTTGCGGTGCCGGCGTCGGGGTTTGTGCAAAAGCCGCAGGCGAATACCCTGCCACGAGCACCAGCAACACGCTGAGAGTCAGAATGAAGCGGAAAATCTTTCGCATGGTTCACCTCTTTTCGTGATACACCATCTCGGTATTGCCCATCCGAATCCTCTGTCCATTGACCAGCCGGGCAAGTTCGATCTTTTTATTATTGATAAAGGTTCCCGAGAGGCTCATGTCTTTTACGCTGAACTGTTTGCCATCCCCGGTCAGCATGGCATGTTGCGGCGCAATATCCGGATCAGGCAGGACAATCTCCGACTTCAACGCCGAGCTACCGATGGCAATGGCCGGTCCGCCGGCATGCATGAACTTATCGAGAATGAACTCGGTGCCTTTGAGTTTCCCGGAGGTGACTTCCAGCCAGGCGCGTGACAACAGCACCACGATCAAGGATATGAACGCTCCGACAGACGCCCCCAGCAGAACCAAGCCGGACGCCTTGCCGATCAACGGATCCTTGAGAAAATTGTGGACCGCTTCCAGCAAGACTCCGCCCAGCGCGCCGCCGATCAACCCGCCGAGCATCCCCTTCCAAATCTGGCTCTTCCCGACCACGCCCTCCGCCAAACCAATCAGCAATCCAAAGATGCCCCACCCCAGCGCGCGGCCAAAGTAGCCGGCACCCGCGGATTGGAATAGAAACTCGCTCAGCGGCAATCCGATCGCGCCGGCCGCCAGCCCCAATAAGCCGCTAACCACTCCGGCCTTGATCGCCTGGATGAGGTTGCGTGTCATCAAACCCTCGGTGATCCCGATAAAGAGGCCGATGCATAAGCCAACCAGCGCACCGACCACCGCCTCGCTCATATACAAACTGGATGTAAACGAAAGGCCAAGCATATCACTCACCTGCCAGCCGATCAGTCCGCCGATGGCGCCCAGCACCGCATAAAAATAGGTTCGCATTCGTCTACTCATTTTTCGCGTCTCCTTTCTTTTCTTCTTCAAATTGATTCAGGTTGTTCCAATAGACCATACTGCGCCCATAATTGCCATCCAATTCATAAAAGCCAAAATACCGGCTCGGGTCCAAGACCCCGCTTCTCTGGCGAACAAAGAAACCGCCCGTGGATGAGACAGGTTCGACCACCAAGGCAACTTGCCATGGTTCGGGAAAGAAGTTGCTGTGCAACCATGTATCGTAATGGGAAAGAAAAACGCCCATGCTGGGATGGGTATGATACCAACCCACGATCTTGAGGCCTTTGTAGTTGGCATCGATCTGATCATGAATATCCACCAGACTCTGCTGGGTGAAGGTCAGATAGACGCTGCCCTGGCGCGTATGGCGCGCCGGCAGGGCATGTTCGACCACAATGAACTGCTCTTGATTTTCGTCAGTACACCACTGTCCGATCAGGATGCCGCCAACTTCATTTTTCATGTCGCTTACGGAATGTACGCAGATACGGCTGTACGCCTGCTGGGTCAAGAACACGGATACCAGTGGCTGCAGGTTCATCGCATCGTACGGCGAGTTCCAGCGGCTCGCCCTTTTTGTGGGAAGCGAGGTAGTGAGCGGTTGAGTCATGTCGGTTGCCAAAACACGAATTCGAGGTAAGGAGGCCATAACATTATGCTTGATGCTCGCCCACCCCGCTCCATGGCGGGGGTGGGCGAGGGACGGCCAAATTTATCCGGCCGTTACATCGGCAGTCATCATCAGCCGATCGTTCTGGGGGATGCCGGCCGCTGAAAGCGTCTCTTCCTCTTTCAATTCGCGGCCGAGCGCTTTGCTATCCAAGCGATAAGACATCGCGCGTCCATCCGGACCCGTAACAGGCAGTTCCAGCGATGTGGTCAACTCCGGGATCAATTCCTTCACCGGCACATCATTTGGAACCTCAGCATTGCGGGTGCCTCCCGAGGGGAGAACGATAGTGACAGGAACATCTGACATAGTTAATCTCCTTTCTAAATTTGGGCGAACTCGAACTTGCAAACCGGTCTGCGTGCGACACCTGTGCACGACGCGGAGGAATGGCTATCGGATTTTGATTTTCGGCTTCGGCTTCACGGCCTTGGGCGACGCCGAAACATTGGTGGTCACTTTGCCGGAAGGCGGGGGAGCCGCCAGTTTTATGCTCGGCTTCTTATGATCGGGCTGGTGATCTTGTTTACCCGCCCCCAGCTTGACGCGTTCGGGCCGCATCAACTCACGGGTATCCACCGGGAACGCGTTCGGATGGGTCTTGCGATACTCACGGCACCAGCGGGCCGCTTCCGGGTCCCAGGGGAACGGAGGCTTGGTGGGGTCGTCATGGAAATTCTTGTATTGAAGCATCTCGCCCAGCATGATGACGAGGCGGTCCAGCGAACGGCTGGCCGTCCACCAGGCGGCGTCAATGCACACCGTCCCATTAAGGTGATTGATATTGGGATGCCAGATCGGAGTCAGCCATTTCATGCCGGGCCAGCGCTGGGGGTATTGATTGTGGAGGTAAATCTCAACCTGATGATGATCACTGAACTGTGGATTGCCTTGTCGGTCAACGGTGGCGATGCTCTTGCACTGGAAGGTTACGATGTAGCGTTCCGGCGGCAGATTGGGCCGCGGCGATTGGGCAACAAAAGAGATCAGATCGGTGCGGGAAGCCAGTTCCTGCATCAGCTCGTAGTCGCCGCGCAGACGGCGCATACGCGGGCTTTCCGCAACCACATTGGATCCGGCGCCTGCGGTAATATCCGCGGTCAACATCAAGCGGTCATTGTCCGGGATTCCAGCCGCAGCCAGCGTTTCATCCTCTTTCAATTCGCGTCCCAAGGCTTTGCTGTCCAGTCGATAGGCCATGGGCCGTCCATCCGGGCCGACGGTCGGCAGTTGCAGCAGCGATGTGAACTCCATCATCAGCTCGTGAACCGGAACATCGTCAGGGACTTCTGCGGCACGTGCGCCGCCGCTTGGCAGAACAATGGTTACATTCAAATCGGGCATGGGGTTCCCTCCAACTAGGTATTAAGATGCGGCACCTGGCAGGCGCCGGTAATATCCCAGCAATCCTTGTGATGCAGGGTATGGCAGACTTCACACTCGACCACACCGCGTGGATCGTCGCGTTTCACTTCTTCGAGGCAGTATGGACAGCGATGCTCTTCATAGACGGCAAGCTGAATCTGCGGCTTTTTATGTAAAGGATTCCATCGTCTGGGCTGCGCCGCCCTGACGGAACCCGAGGCCGTTGCCGTGGAAATCAGGGGACGCTCAGTTCTCTTCCGGTGGACCTTCGGTCCAGCATTCGCAGTCCGAACCCGAATCTTCGGGAAGGTTAGGCGAGGCAGCGCCCTCGCCCGTGAAGAACGCCGGGGTCTCGGTGCCCGTGCCGAGGAGGCTACGGAGATCGCGTTCGCCTCGAGGGCGGGGCGCTTCCAGGCGCGCAACGCAATCCAGGAGATATCCATCCCAATCACCAGATAAACCAACAACAACCAGTTTACTTGATGGCTCTCGACCTGCAACGGCAATTTCAATGAAATGTGCCATGGGCGAAACCAATTTACCGAGACGAATCCGAGAGGCGGAAACACGGCCCCGATCTTTCCATTGGTGAAATATCCCAGGATCAACAAGCCGACGATCACCAGTGCGGCGGAGGCAAGGCCGCGAATGAACCAGTTTCTCCGATGCAGCACCAGGCGCGCGGCGAGTCCCGCCACCACTCCGATACTGGCATTCGCAAAAATGTTGAATACCAGCGATGGGAAATCCGTCTTTTGGCGAAACAAGATCGCCAATCCCAGTGCCAGGGCGATGACCAGCAGGATGAGCAAGGTCAGTTTGCGGCCCAGGTGCCATCGCTCAGGAGTTGAATCAGGGTTGAAGCTCATCGCGCGCGCAGCCATTCGCTAACCTGAATTTATCCGCGCAATTTGACGCGACCCCGTCCGGATGCAGCGGAAGGGCTTTTTATCTTAACGACGCTGCGCATGCCCGCATTCTCCACCACGTCCTTGATTCGAACGCGCGGCTGGGGGCTGACCGCAATATGCGCTTGTTCAAAGTGACGGAAGTGAAGTGCTTCCGGCAGATCGCCGGTCAATTCATAAAAGCGATATTGCACACCGTTGTGAGCGCGGACGATATGCAAAGGCGGAATGCCGACGCTGGAGAGCGTACGATGCAAGAAATCCTCCTCCCCGGAGATGACATGCGTCAGCGTGGATTCGCGCAGCTCGCCGCAAGTCGGGCAGTGCCCGGCCTCAAAGGAGACCTCGCTCAATGGCCGCAGGACATGCTCCACCGTATGGCAGTTCGGGCATTCGAGCGAGGTGATCAGTTCCTGGTCGAGCTCGATCATGGCATCCGGCCCGAGGTCCGCGCGGGCGATGCGCAACAAATCTGCCAGCGTGGTGCGCTCGGCCCGGGCGGGCAGTTCGGTGATCTCGCCGTACGTCCAATGGCTCTCACAGTCCTGGCGCGGCGAATAGGCGGTGGTGTGCATCTCATTGACCATGCCATTGTAGTGAGTGACCTTTCCGGCTTCGACCGGCATGCCATTAATCAGCTTGAGGGCCTCCTGGGACTGCATCCCGCCGATGATCGAAGCGATGGTGGGGGTGGTCGGCACTTTGCCGAGCAGGATGTTTTGTCGTGCCAGTAACGGACAGGAATAGCGCATGGACAGGTCGCGCAGAGCCTGTTCGGTCAGCGTACATTCATAGCACGCGCCTTGCCCTGGCACAAAGACGCGCACCAGCCCGAGCAATTCCTGAATCGCTCCGTCCACCCAGGATTTGTTCACCCAATAGCAAAAGCGGTTGACGGCCAGGCGGGCTTCACGGTTATCGAGGCAGCCGATGACGACATCCATGCGGCGTATGATGCCCAGCCCCAGCTGCGTGGTCACGTCGCCGTTCATGTATTGAACGTGGATATCGGGATTGATGGATTTGGCGCGCGCCGCGGCAATCTCGGCCTTGCTGCGATTATTGTCTGCTTCGCGGAACAATATCGAGCGGCTCAGATTGGCGGCTTCGACCTTATCAAAATCCACGATGAACAAGTTGCCCACTCCCATCAGCGACAGGTTCTTGATGACCTCGTTGCCGAGCGCGCCTGCGCCGATCACCATGACTCTGGCGTTTCTGACTTTCTCGCGTTCCCACCACGAGATAAACTCGAACGTTCCAAGGCGGTCTTTCTTGAGATTAGGGATGTGGATCGGTTTATCGGGCGCGATGGGGATGCGCAGAGGTCCAGTCGGAGGTTCGTTCGTCGCCTGACGTGAAGCGGGCTGCGCAGCCCCGGCCATTTCCTTGGCCTGAGCCATGTTCGCCTCGTTCACGGCCTTGGCAAACCACCCGACATGCGGACGCGACTCGATCAGGCTGTTTTCTTCAAGGGTCTTCAGGGCTTCGCGCAAGGTCGAGCGGCTGATCTTGAGCTGGCTCATCAATTCGCGCTCAGGCGGAAGCTGAGTTCCAGGTGCCAGACTGCCATCTAAAATGGAGGCGGCTAGCTTCCCGGCGGCGGTCTCAGAGAGGGTTGTATGGGCAATCGGTTGAATTTTCATAGTCAATCTACAGAGTTTTCTGTGGTATGGTAGTCAGACCAATAGGCCTTAATATACGTTTTTTTGAACGCACTGTCAAGGGCAGGACTAGGAAAAAAGTACTATTTCGCTCCACTTTTACCTTACAATTCACCAACAACCGCCCGAGGACATGGCCAAATTACAGAATCAAAAAAGGATGATTTTTGAAAAATCATCCTTTTTTTGAAACGGGCCGTAGGGAGGCTTTACTTGACTTCGACCGAGGCACCGGCCTCTTCCAACTTCTTCTTGGCGTCCATGGCGGCGTCCTTGCCCACTGCGGAGAGCACCTTGCCACCCGCGGTTTCAGCCATGGTCTTCGCTTCGCCCAGGCCCAAGCTGGTCAATTGGCGGATGACTTTGATCACGTCAATCTTCTTGGCGCCGGCATCCTTGATGATCACGTCGAATTCAGTCTTCTCTTCGGCGGCTTCCGCCGCAGCAGCGGCCCCGCCCGCGACGGCGGCCACAGCGACCGGAGCAGCCGCAGAAACGCCCCACTTCGCTTCGAGGGCCTTTACCAGTTCAGCGGCTTCGAGAACGGAGAGCTTGCTCAGTTCTTCCACCAGGTTTTCCATATTTGCAGCCATTGTAATAAACTCCTTGCTTTCTTTTTGAAAGATATCTTTTTTATTTGAACTTACCTCACGCTGATTCCAGCGTGAGCATGCCCCGTCTGAACCTTACGCGGCGGCTTGTGCCTTCTCCGAATAGGCGCGGAAGACAGAAGCGAGCGAGCGCGCCGGTTCGGCAATCGTGCGGACCAGTTTGCCGGCCGGAGCCTGCAGTACGCCCAGCAATTGGGCGCGAACGACCGGCAGTGGCGGCAATTCGGATAGCGCCTTGACCTGAGCCGAATTCAGAGCCTGACCAGCCATGAAGCCACCCTTAACCTTAACAAACTCCAGGCCCTTGGTTGCGTCAGAAAGAGCTTTGGCGGTCCCGGCAGGATCCGTGAACGCAAAGGAAACCGCGGTGGATTGTGTGAAATAGCCTTCCGGCATATTCCAGCCGTTATCCGAGAAGACACGGTGAACCAACGTGTTCTTGACCACATGGAATTCTCCGCCGGATTCGCGCACCTTGGATCGGATCGCATCCATGTTCTTCATGCTGGCACCGGTGTATTCCACAAGGATCACGGCCTGACTGCGCTTCAGCCAGTCTCGATAGGTTTCGAGCACCTCTTCCTTGTGCTGTTTAGTAATAGCCAACGAGTATCACCTCCTTTCAATCAAAAAGTCTTTGCCACTTTCGGTAGGAAAATCACCTACACGCGCAGGCAAAGACTTTTCACGAGAAAGGCCACAACCCGATCGGGTTGGGATCCGCGGTGAGTCTCTGCCTAAGCAGGATATTAAGTCCATCAAAATGGACACCGGCCGTCATGGGCAGTGGCTTATTTAGGTCACAAGTATTTTACTACTTTTCCACCTCTACAGAAAGAGCCTGGTTGGGATCGATTTTGATCCCGGGCCCCATCGTGGCATTGACCACGATGCGCTTGATATACAGGCCCTTGGCTCCGGCAGGACGCGCTTTGTTAATCGCATCCATCAGCGCGGCGAAGTTCTCATAAAGCTTATTGGCATCGAAAGAGGCCTTGCCGATCACAACGTGAATGTTGGCCGTCTTATCAAGACGGAACTCCACGCGTCCGGCCTTGGCTTCCTTAATGGCCCGCGCGATATCCTGCGGCGGAACAACCGTTCCCGCCTTGGGATTCGGCATGAGACCGCGCGGACCCAGCACGCGTCCCAAACGACCGACCCTGCCCATCATATCGGGCGTGGCAATCGCCACGTCGAAGTCGGTCATGCCGCCCTCGATCCTTTTTAGCGTTTCATCATCGTCGGCAACCAGGTCGGCTCCGGATGAACGCGCGGCCACCGCGCCCTCGCCGGAGGCGAAGACCAGCACGCGTACGGTCTTGCCTAAACCATTTGGCAGGACAACCACGTCGCGTACCTGCTGATCGGCTTGGCGCGGATCCAACGCGGTGCGCATATGGACTTCCACGCTCGCATCGAACTTCGTATACGCCGTGTCCTTCGCAAGCTTCATCGCTTCCTGAGGTGCATATTGTTTGGTCAGGTCCACCTTAGCCAACGCGGCTTTATAGTTCTTTCCTTGTTTCGGCATTTTATCCTCCGTGGTGCAAACGGGCAGTCCGCCCTCCCACAAATTAATCTACAACATTAATTCCCATCGAGCGCGCCGTGCCTTCGACCTGCTTCATGGCGCCTTCGATGTTGATCGCGTTCAAATCCTTCATCTTAAGTTCGGCTATTTCACGGACTTGTTTCCGCGTCACTTTGCCGACCTTGTCCTTGTTCGGCACCCCCGAACCCTTCTCCACACCGGCAGCTTTTCGCAATAACACCGCGGCAGGCGGTGTCTTCAAGATGAAGGTGAAGGAGCCATCCGTGTAAACGGTGATTTCCGCGGGAAGGGTTTCGCCTGGACGATTTGCCGTGCGGGCATTGTATTCCTTGCAGAAGGCCATGATGTTGATACCATGACCCGCCAACGCCGGACCGACGGGCGGCGCCGGGTTGGCTTTGCCAGCTTCGAGCTGGAGACGAACGATTGCCTTCAGTTTCTTTGCCATTCTATACTCCTAGTGGTTTTAGCGGGCGATTACGTATGCCAGCGTTTCTCTGGCGTGGGACGCCCTCCCACGTTTCAGTAATCAGTGTCCACGGTCCATGTTCACCAATTACGAATTGCATATTGTTGTCATGACTTCTCGACTTGCAGGAAGTCCAATTCAACCGGTGTCTCACGCCCAAAGAACGAGACCATCACGCGCACCTTCGTGCGTTCCATGTCGATTTCCGAAACCGTACCGCGAAAATCGTTGAACGGCCCATCGATGATGCGGACACGTTCGCCAACCTTGAAAGTCACCTTCACGGTGGGCGCTTCGGCTTCCATACGCTTGACGATCTGCGAGACTTCCTCCGCCCGCAAGGGCGTTGGCTGATTTCCCATGCCAACGAAACCGGTCACGCCCGGAGTGTTCCGCACGACATACCAAGATTCTTCGGTGAGGATCAAATTCACCAGAACATAGCCGGGAAATATGTGGCGCTCCACCGTGCGGCGCTTGCCATCCCGAACTTCGATCTCGTCCTGTGTGGGAATGACCACGTCGAAGATCTTGTCCTTCATGCCCATGGTCTCAATGCGCTGTTCGAGATTATGACGAACCTTGTTCTCGTACCCGGAGTAGCAATGGATCACATACCAAGCCGGTTCGGTAGAGGTCTGGGTCGGGGCTTCGCCGCGCGAAATGGAATCCACTTCCAGCCGCGGCATTGAGGCGGGTTCGGCTTCAGATTCAGCAGCCGCCGAATCCACCGCCGTTTCTTCCGCGACCGGTTGAGCGTCTTCCGTTTCCGGAGCAGTTGAGTCCGGCCGCGTTAAATCGACCGGGGAAGCCTGTGACTCTTCAACGGAGGGAGAGGTCGCCGGTTCCTGCGGTTCCGATTCAAACTGCTCTAGAGGTTCCTGCACATCCATCAACACCTCAACTGGTCTTAGATGCCGAGCGCCAGATTCAAAACGTGGCCGGCGACGAGGTCTACCAGCCCGAGAAACGCACCCATGAAGATCATGACCACCAACACGATGATCGTCAACTGGATGGCTTCCTGCCGCGTCGGCCAAGAGACTTTGCGTAATTCGCCTGTCGTCTCGTTAAAATAGCGCTGGATAGCACTTTGTTTTTTTGCTTTCTCAGCCAAGTCAATCTCCTTCTACGACGGCCCAAACGACCTGATCGTCATGAGCGCCTCATACAGGCCAGGCAGGAATCGAACCCACAACCGCTCGTTTTGGAGACGAGTGCTCTACCAATTGAGCTACTGGCCTAACTTGGTTGGGCTCCTCAACTCGAGACGGCCCAACCCTCCAGCTACTTCGTCTCGCGGTGCAGTGTATGCTTTCTGCAACGCGGACAGTATTTTTTGAACTCCAGTCTGTTCGGATCATTGCGGCGGTTTTTCTCGGTCGTGTAGTTCCGTTCCTTGCAGTCGCTGCACTGAAGCGTGATCACCGGACGAACATCTTTCTTCTTAGAAGGCATCTCGTACTACCCGCTTTCCTAATTATTCCAATATTTTCGTGACGACACCGGAGCCGACGGTCAGGCCGCCTTCGCGGATGGCGAACTTCGAGCCCTGCTCCAAGGCCACCGGCACAATCAACTCCACCGTCAGGTTGACGTTGTCCCCGGGCATCACCATCTC
>DATJAH010000023.1:0-70464 GCA_035516425.1 Anaerolineales bacterium | reverse complement strand
AAGGACTGCTGGAAACATTTTAACGCGAAATCCGCAGTCATCGCCCCTATCCGTCATTACGAGCAGAATTGGTCGAGCCGTTATGAGGTGGGTGGAACGCCGGGAAGTCAGGCAGGTTTGTCTATTCTGCAAGCAGCCATTCCGCAATGGGCTGAAGATGCACCGGGACTCCATGGATCTCGAATGGGCCCCGCTTGGCATCTGCCAGGATCAAGGCGCTTTGCACCTTTACAGTCTCAATCGCGTTCTTTCGAGCGCTTATTCCTGGGTCCCGCCTCGCATCTTGAGTCAGGTTCCCGGCCAGATGAATAAGCCTGCGTGGTTCAGGCAAATAGAAAATGAACCTCATGCCCGCCGGCGGCGGAAAGGTAAACAACAGGAATGACCACGGGCCCGCTTGCGTGATGCGAGGGATCGAGTATTATCGATTTTTAGTCGTTGTGGTGGAAGAAAGAGGGACCAGATCCAGGTTTTATCCCCGCCATGACAGTGCTTGCCGAAATACTGTTCTAGTCCGGAAGCAATCCTTGAAGAGCCTTAAGCAAGGTAGGTACGGCATCGGTGGCGGCCAACCAGTCGCGGTTGATTAGCATTTCACCGTACTCATGTGCCAGAATATTACGCAGGTCAATGAGATAGGGCCAAGCAACTTCACTATGGCTGTTTCGGAATTGGGGCGAAACATGACTGGCAGCCTCGCCGATCACGAGCAACAGACGCTCTACTGCGTATCGCAAGGTTTTGTTCTTCTCGAACTGGGCGAATTTTGTGCCTTTCGTGATCTCGGCGATTTCGCGAGCAGCTTCCCTCTTATCCCACATATATGCGAGTTCCCGGTTCTCAGGCCGCATACACGACCTTGGCTGTTCTCAGGATTTCGTCGCGGCGGTATGGGTTACGAAGTCCGGCCTTTTCCACAAGATCGACATTGCGCCCAAAAAGTGACACCAGCTCGTAGTGCATTGCAGACAGGTCAAAAACGCTGATCTTGGCGCGCGGCCAGAAAGTGATGAGAACATCTACATCGCTATTCCGATGGAAGTCCTTTCGGATCGCAGATCCGAATATCGAGAATTCCCGGACTTTCCAGCGTTTGCAAAAGACAGCAATCTTCTTGCGTGGGACCCTGAAGCGTTTCGTGGGAGTTGGCATAATCAACTCATTCTCGACCATTATAGCATGGCTGTTATTTTTTCTATCTGAGGACCAGTGGGAAAAGGATGGCTGGATATTATGTTCAACGTGTCATCCAATAATTCAACCACCGCCATATTATTGGATGTTTCCACAAGCCCTTGGATGGTTGATGACATTTGAGCGGCGCCATGCGGAAGGGCCATCAGGAGATCAAGGATCGTGGCTGTGGCCTTCGTATCGACAACGCCTCGAGCTTGATTTTCCTCAAGTTTGCAAGGCGCAACTTCAATGCCGGATCAGAGCGGCCGTATTCACTTTGCCGCTGCCTGGCAAAAGAAGCAAAACGTTGGCGGCACAGCGCGGTCAAATCTCCGGGACAACTGAAGATTGCCCCTGCGATGCGCGGAATGGCATTATGGGCTGTGCCGCCTCTGAATAGACTCCATTGAATGGGAACAACCTGCCGGATATCATCCAATGCGCGTATCAGTACCTTATTGGCGTTGGCGCGCTGTTTGTGGATCTCTGCGCCGGAGTGGCCGCCCTGCAGTCCATTCACAGATAGGCTGAATAGATCGTGATCGCTTTCCAATTCGACACGCGAAATCGAAAGTTGAATCCTGGTGCTTTTTCCTCCGGCGCATCCCACGATAAATGACCCCTCTTCCTCGCTGCCTAAATTGATCAAGGTTTTTCCCGAAAGCCGAGAGGCAAAGCAGAAATAGCTCATCACGTTGCAAGAGGCATCTGATTCCCGATTGACCTGTCGGTGGTTCTAATCCAGTTGGGCCGCCAACAAATCAAATGCCGTTCATGAAAAAATTCCCCAAATCGGAAATATCTTCTTTTAGTACAGTGGCCACCACGCCGCGCTGATCCATCCGTTCCATGAAGGATGCTTGCATTTGCAATAAATTCCCGCAAGGCTGTTTTCCTCATCATGAACAACCTGTGATGATGGGCATGTGCCCTGTAAAGATGCCTTTGGATTTTGCGGGCCGCCCGTATCTTTGGATGCTGTTCCTCCATGAGAGGGGACATTCATCCCGGACCTTGCTGGTCGGCTGATATCGATCACTGCCGGTGGTTTGGGCGGAAGCTCAGTGGGTGTCTTGATTTTTTTCATCAAGGGTGCTATCATATCGAACTATATGAGACACTGTCTCATTATATGAGACATCCTGCGCCGTGCCCATTTCTAGAGTCGAGCAGTTTGCAGCCCTTCCAATTCTTTTTCACCAGGCTGTTCGCTTCTACTATCCATTCCAATTTAATAGTGAATTCCCTTGTCAGGCGGCATGACATTAAAAATTGAATACATCATGTGACCATAGCTTCCCAAGCGTCCGATCTTCTTAAGCGATTTTTGGACGTTGTTAAAACCATATCGATCAAAGGATTGAGATAGATCATGTCCAACACGCGTCTGGCTGCCTACCAACTGGTCGAATATCTCGAGCACCTTGGCGTTGAAGTGATCTTTGGCTTGACCGGCCATACCGTGATCGGGTTTTTGGATGCGATCGGTCACAGCAAGAAGATCCGCTACATTTCCACCCGTCATGAACAGGTCGCGGCGCATGCCGCCGATGGATACGCGCGTGCCTCCGGCAAAGTCGGGGTGGTCATGACGCATCTGGGCCCCGGCCTGACCAACGCCGCCACCGGCGTCGCCAATGCCGCACTGGACTCCATCCCCCTGGTGGTGATCGCCGGGGATGTTCCTTCCTATTACTTCGGCCGTCATCCGCACCAGGAAGTGAACCTGCACATGGATGGCGACCAGTACGAGATCTACCGGCCATTCTGCAAACGCATTTACCGCGTCGATCGGGTGAACGATTTTCCACGGATTGTCGAACGCGCATTTCATCTTGCGCAAACCGGCCGGCCCGGGCCCGTGCTCGTCGATGTCCCCATGGATATGTTCTCCACGGATCTGCCGGGCGGCGCCTTTGCCAAAACCCCGCCACCGGTGGTAAAGCCCACGATCGATCCGGAAACTGCCGGACGAGTTGCCCGGGCCCTGGCCGAGGCGAAAAGACCCGTCCTGTATATTGGCGGAGGGGTTCTGGCGGCGCGGGCAAGCGCGGAACTAACCGCCCTGGCCGAAGCACTGGAAGTGCCGGTGGCCCACAGCCTGATGGGGAAGGGCGGCATGAGCGACGCTCATCCCCTCCTGCTCGGGATGACCGGCTTTTGGGGAACACCGGTTGCGAATGAAACGTGCCGGACGGCTGACCTGATCGTGGCGGTCGGGACCCGACTCGCAGAAGCAAACTCCAGTTCGTGGGATCCCCGCTACACATTTGCTATTCCACCAACCCGCTTGATCCACATCGATATTGATTCATCCGAGATCGGCCGCAACTTCTCGACCGAACTGGGAATAGTGGCCGATGCAAAAAATGCGCTGGGCATGATCGCCGCTGCCGCAAAACGATGGGTGCGTCCCGGCCGAGGTGATCTAAGGGAAAAAATTGCCAAGGGGCGCGCCGAGTTCGCCTCGAATTGGATCGATCAATGGAATTCGAACCAATATCCGATGCGCCCCGAGCGCATTCTGGGGGAGGTCCGCAAAGCATTACCGGAGGATGGAATTTTGGTCACCGATGTGGGCTGGAACAAGAATGGCGTCGCCCAACAATTTCCCATTACCATCCCAGGGACCTTTATTACACCCAGCGGACTGGCCACCATGGGTTTCGGCCCGGCAGCTGCTTTGGGCGTTAAGGTCGCCCAGCCTGATCGACCGGTGCTGGCGCTTGTAGGCGATGGGGCCTTCAGCAGCCATCTGTCTGTCGTGGCCACGGCGATGGAGGCCGAAATACCCGTAGTCTGGGTCGTGATGGATAACGCGGCCTTTGGAACCATCGCCGGCCTTGAGAAAGCGCATTACGGCTGGGCATTTGGCAACCTCTTCGAAATCGAGGGCAGGGAATATCGCGTGGCCTACGCAGATGTGGCGCGGGCCTGTGGCGCCCACGGAGCGATGATCCAAAAGGCCGAGGAGTTGGGCCCCGCCCTGCGCGCAGCATTAGCCTCCGGCGTCCCGACCGTGATTCACGCGCCGATGGAGAATATCCCCACGCCCACACCCGGATATTGGAATATCAACGACATCTACAGGAAAGGCGAGTAGCGGTTGCCGACGGCATCAAGAAGTCAAGCAGCGCTTCATAGGGTTGTTCCTATCAACCATCTTTCCTACTGGATGCTTGAAAAGGAGGTGCAACTGCCGAAATCCCGATGAGCCGAATTGCTGGCTTTGCTAGATCTTTGTCACTACGAAAAAGAGGAGACCTCGAAAGGAGAAACACGATGAGAAACAAAGTATTATATGTTTTGCTCGCTTTGGGATTAGTACTGGGGGCTTGTGCACCACAAGCCACGCCCACCGCCGCGCCTCCAACCCAGGCGCCGGTGGCGACCTCAGCCGCTGCGACCGCGGCACCCGCAGCCACCGCAACCCAGGCTTGTGCCCAGCCGGTTAAGATCGCGATCATCGGAGCGATGAGCGGCACCAACGCCTCACTGGGGAATTGGATGACACAGGGCGTTACCCTGGCGGTGGAGCAGAAAAATAAGGCAGGGGGGGTCCAAGGCTGCCAGGTTCAGGTGATCACCTATGACGATCAGGCAGATCCAACCACTTCGGTCGGCCTGGCTCAAAAGGTCGCCACGCAAGACAATGCCATGGCCGTTTGGGCCACAACCAACAGCAATACCGCCTTGGCGGACATTCCGATCTTCCAACAGTACAAGATCCCGCAGCTTACCAATGGCACCAATGTAACGATTACGCAGCAAGGCAGCGCGTATATCTTCCGCGTCAATCCTGCCGGTCCCGCCTATGAAACGCCGGTCGTGAACTACTTGGTCAAACAGGGCAAGACCAAATTTGCTATCATTGGAGACAACTCGGCGTACGGAGTTGGCGAAACCAAGTATCAGACGGATGCGCTCAAGGCGGATAACCTCACGCCCCTGGACACGGAGTCCTACGGGATTAACGACAAGGACTTTACGGGCCAGTTAACCAAGATCCTGCAGACGCAGCCCGACGTGCTCTTGCTGGCCTCCTCGGAGGTCGCGGCCGGCCTGATCGCCAAGCAGGCCCGCCAACTGGGCTTCACCGGGATCATCGGCGGCGGCTCGGGGTTGGCCTCACCCGTATTTATCTCAACCGCGGGCAGTGCTGCGGAAGGAGCGTACTTCACGTCTCCCTATCCGGGCAACGATGCGAACGACGCAACACGGGCATTTGATGCCGCCTATAAAGCGCGCTGGGGTGCGGATCCGGAAGTACATGGCGCGAATACGTATGATGGCACGAATATGCTGCTGATGGCGATGGACAACGCTCATCCCCTCACGCCTGATAATGTGGCCACCGAGCTGCATAAAATCTGCAACTATCAGGGGCTGCAGGGAACGTTCTGTTATAACCAGAGCGGCGAAGGTATTAATACCACCTTCCTTGGCGTGGTTAAAAATGGCCAATTGACCTACCTGCCGACTACACCCTGATCAGGGCTTTCTGCTTTTCTCGGAGGCGACTCTGTCGCCTCCGAGAGATCGAGGTGGGAACTTGATCAACCCGCCCGGCTCACTCAAAGGATGGCTCAATGTCTGTCACTAGTATTTTCTTTCAAACATTAATTGGCGGAATAGGCATCGGCAGTCTTTATGCCCTGGTGGCGCTGGGCTACTCGATGACCTTTCGCTCGATGGGCCTGGTGAACTTTGCCCAGGGCAGTATCTACATGGTTGGCACTTATTTTGGGATCATCTGGTATCAGGGCATGGTCATGAACCTGCATGTGCCTTATGCAGCCGCCTTCCTGATCGGGCTGCTGTGCAATGCATTGCTGGGCATAGTCTTGGAACGAATCTTCCGTCCGTTGGCAAAACTCGACCTGATGTTGATGCTGCTGGCCACCATCGGCCTGGGCTTTATTCTGGACAACCTTTTCACGATCATCTTTGGCGCGACAGGGTTTGCGGTAAATTCGCCGCTCCCCAATACCCCGTGGATCATTTTCGGCGTCCGCGTTCTGCCCCAAATGGCGCTGTTGATCGGGGTTTCCTTCTCGCTCATGATCGGAAACCAGCTCTTCCTATCAAGGACAAAGTGGGGCAGGGCGATGCGCGCCTCCGCCGTGGATTATGAGATCGCGCGCGCGATGGGGATCCCCACCAACCGCATGAATGCATTGGCCCTTTCCATTGGCTGCATGATGTCGGCCGCGGCGGGGATTTTAGCCGCGCCCATCGTCTATGTCTCCCCTTCCATGGGTGTGGCGGTCGGCCTGAAGGGATTCGCCGCAGCCATTTTGGGAGGGCTGGGCAGCGTCCCCGGAGCCATCGCGGGCGGATTGGTGTATGGCGTGCTCGAAGCACTTTCCGCAGGTTATATTTCATCCACATGGACTCAAGCGATCGCCTATATTGTCATGGTGGTTGTGCTGATGGTCAAGCCTTCGGGCATTGTGGGCGAGATCACGGTGGAAAAAGTATAGGAAATGCTATCAGGCTGTGAGTGGCTGGAGGGCCGATGAGGAAAATCACGCGCATTCTAAGGTGGATCCTGATCCTTGCGGTGGCATGCCTTATGCTGGTGCTGCCCTGGATCGCCCAGAATCGTTACCAAGTACACATTGCGAACAACATCGGCATCTGGCTCTTGTTGAGCCTGGGGCTCAATATCGCCATGGGATATGCCGGACAGTACAATCTTGCCTTGGGGGCCCTTTGGGGTGTGGGAGCCTACACGGCGGCATTGTTGCAGACCCGATTGGGAGTTCCCTTTTGGATCAACCTGCCGTTGTCGATCATCGCCGCGGCCGTTATCGCCGCCTTCGTGGGTCTGCCTTCCTTTAAGGTGCGGTCTCATTATCTGGCGCTTGTGACCATCGCCCTTGGAGAAGCCATGAACCTCGTCCTGGTTAACGAGGTCCCGATCACCGGCGGCGCGGACGGCATTGGTCACATTCAAATGCCCAATTTCTTCGGCTTTCCAATTAACAACGATGAGCGTTACTACTACATCATACTTATCATGGTGATCCTGGGTTATGTGCTGGGCCGGCAGATCGTGAGCCATCGCATCGGCCGTGCCTTTCGCGCCCTGCGTGACGATTTTCAGGCGGCCCGGGCCATGGGCGTGAATACCGGCTTTTACCAGATCCTGGCGTTTGCGATCAGTGGCGCCTACGCCGGCGCGGCGGGCGCCTTATATGCGCAATTAAATACCTACATCAGCCCCGACATTTTCACGTTCAACTCCGCTCTGATCGTCCTGACCATGATCCTGGTGGGGGGCATGGGCAGTCTTCCAGGATCCATTGTCGGCACCGTCTTGTTGCTGGTCTTGAATGAATACCTGCAAGTTTTTCAAAGGTGGCAGTTGGTGGGTTATGGCATCGCCATTATCGTCGTCGTTCTATTCCTGCCGGGAGGCGTGGTTGAACTCGCACGCAAATTCGGGAACTTTCGCCGGCGCTGGTTGGCTGGACTGAGCAAGGGAAAATCAGATGCGGAGGCAGGATAAATCCATGTTCCTTGAAATTGATCAATTGACCATGCGATTTGGCGGCTTGATCGCCGTAAACAACGTGTCGATCAGCATTGAAAAAGGCGAGGTTCATGGCCTGATCGGCCCCAACGGTTCGGGCAAAACGACGATCTTTAACGTGCTCTCCGGATACTATAAACCGAGCGGGGGTAAGATCATCTTCGAGGGCCGGCAGATCTCCGGCCTGCCCGCGCATCAGATCACAGCCACCGGCTTTGCCCGCACGTTCCAAAATATGCGCTTGTTCAAAAGCATGACGGTCATGGAAAATCTGCTGGTTGCCATGGGATACCGTGCCGGGGTCGGCTTGTGGCAGGAGATCTTCGATCCGGTGGCGGTCCATCGGGAAGAGCAGACCTTCACTGAGAAGGCAATCGAGCTGCTGGATCTGTTGGAAGTTGCAGAATTTGCGAATGAACCGGCGACCAGTTTGCCCTACGGCCATCAGCGCCGCGTGGAGATCGCGCGGGCACTGGCCACCAACCCCAAGGTCATACTGCTGGATGAGCCGGCAGCCGGACTCAATGAAATTGAGACCGAAGAGCTGCGGAAAATTCTCGTCAGGATCCACGACCGCGGGATCACCATTCTGCTGGTCGAGCACGACATGAAGCTGGTCATGGAGGCTTGCGAAACGATCACGGTCTTGGACTACGGCAGGAAGATCGCGGAAGGGACCGCCACCGCCATTCGAAAGGACCCCGTGGTGATCGAAGCCTATCTCGGCAAGGAAGGCAACCCATGATCGTCGTCGAAGACCTTCACGTCTATTACGGCAACATCCATGCCATCAAAGGCATTTCCTTCGAAGTGCGCAGCGGTGAGATCACCGCGCTGATCGGGGCCAACGGTGCCGGGAAGTCCACCACCATCAAATGCATTTGCGGTCTGCTTAGCCCGCGCGCGGGGAAGATCCTGCTGGATGGCGCCCCCATTCAACGGCTGAGCGCGGACCAGGTGGTTCGCCGGGGAGTCGGGCTTGTCCCGGAAGGCCGGCGCGTTTTTCCCGTATTGACCGTGGATGAGAACCTGGAAGTGGGCGCCTATGGCCGATCCGACAACCGCGGGATCGCCCAGGATAAGGAAAAGATCTACGAAATGTTCCCGCGCATAAAAGAGCGCCGGAAACAATATGCCGGTTCCCTCAGCGGCGGGGAACAGCAAATGCTGGCCATTGCACGTGCCTTGATGTCAAAACCGCAGATGCTCCTCATGGATGAACCCTCTCTGGGCCTGGCACCGCTGCTGGTCCATCAGGTGTTTGAGATCATTGCCCGCTTGAACAAGGATGGAATGACGATTTTGCTGTCCGAGCAAAACGCCCGCAGTGCGTTGGAGATCGCGCATCACGGCATCGTGATGGAAACCGGAAAGGTCCGATTTGCCGACACCGCAAAAACCTTAAAGGAAAACCCGGTCGTCCAACAGGCTTATCTGGGCGTCGGTCAATAAGGATCGTTTTAAGGAGGAACCCCCAGATCAGACCGAGGAAATCTGATCGGGACGGGAACCATCAGGCTTTCGCAGAAACGTTCTTGGAACGCGAAAGAGGAGCTGATGAACTCAGAACCTATGTTTGCCGTATGTACGCTGTTTGCCTCGGGTGGAACATCCACCGTTCACACCCCCCGGCCTCGGAAGAAGTCGAGATGAATCCCTCCAGGAAGTGGAATATCGGTTGATGGGAAAGGGGTACTCTTGAAAGAAGGAGAAGGGCTGTTTACGCGAACGAGCTGTTCGACCAGCACAAAACTACCAGGGATGAGCCACTCGGGTTAGTTTGGTTGTAGGCACCACCCGGCCAAGCGCCGGCCGAATCGTCCATGCGGCAGGCGGCGCCAAGAAGGAAAGGTGCCTCTGCTCGCAGACCAAATGGAATTGAAATACCATGAAACAGGAGTTTTCGCTCGCACAGCTAACCGTATTGCACGCCTCCCCGCCAGAGCTGGCCAAGATAGCGGCTGAAACCGGTTATGATTTCTTCAGCATGCGCCAGATCTATCTGGGCTTGCCAGAAGAACCTGATTTTGATCTTTCAAAGAACAAGAAACTTCTGGCAGAGACCAAGGCGGTCATGGCCGCTACGGGCATCCGTTTATTGGATATTGAGCTGGCCCGCATCGTTATCGAGATCGATCCGTCCAAGTACGAGCCGGCGTTCGCGATCGCTGCCGAGTTGGGCGGAAAAAGTGTGATCAGCAGCATCTGGACGGAGGATACGGATCTGTACCTTTCTCGATTTGCCCAAGTCTGCGATCTGGCAGCCCAATATGGTCTTCGTGTGGAACTGGAATATGTCCCCATATCGGCAGTGAAAAACCTGGCCGGGGTCGTTAACGTTCTGAACGCGGTGGATCGGCCGAATGCCGGTATTCTGGTGGATATCCATCATTTCCATCGAGCCGGAGACAACCCGGAAGACCTGGCCAGATTGCCGAGAAGGTGGTTCCATATGGTACACCTATGCGATGCAAAAGCCGAAATACCCACCAATCCCAACGAGATGATGCACATTCTGAGGGAGGACCGGGAGTACCCAGGCGAGGGTGGGATCGACATAAGATCAATTCTTGCCCATATTCCCCAGGTCCCGTATTCTATTGAGCTGCCCAAAATAAGTTTCAGCGATCAACATGGGTACACAGAGCATGCCAGGAAGTGCCTGGATTTATCGAAGAAGTATTTGAATATTTGCAGTTGATTTTTTGTCGCATATTCTAGCGGTTGATGAAATCTGGAAGGATGAACATGAAAGCTGCCTTGTTGTATGAACCCAAAAGAGTGGAGATCGGTGAAGTCGCTGAGCCGCAGGTGGGACCGGAGGATGTCAGGATAAAACCGAAATTGGCCGGAATCTGCGGCTCAGACGTTTCGTTGTTCATGGGGCATCGCCGCCCAAATGCCTATCCATTGCTGATCGGGCACGAGGTCATTGGAAACGTTACGGCTGCCGGAGCGAATGTGGAGCGGTTTAAGCTGGGCCAGCGCGTGATCCTTGAGCCTAACTTTCCTTGTGGCGTCTGCTCATTCTGTCGGAGCGGCCGCGGCAATATTTGTCCCAATAAAAAGAGCCCGGGCGTCACCGTTCCAGGATGCTTTGCCGAGAGTTTTGCCGCACCGGCGGAATTTGTCTGGCCCGTGCCGGATGCGATCTCGGATGAGGATGCGGTCGCGATCGAACCGCTGGCGGTATCCCTGCACGCCCTCTGGCAGTCGGGCGCGCAGCTGGGAGACACGGTCGCCGTGATCGGCTGCGGCTCCACTGGATTGCTGTTGATCCAGGCGGCCGTTGCACAAGGCATGCGCGTCTTTGCCCATGATAAGCTCGAAGGCAAGCTCGAGATGGCACGCCAGCTGGGCGCTCAGGTTCGGCCCGAGGCGGACCTGGCGCCGTTGTGGCGCGACGAGTCGGTTAGCTGTGTCTTTGAATGTGCCGGGGCATCCGCCACCGTTGAACTGGCGCTGAGCGCCGTGCCGCGCGGGGCCCAGGTTGTCCTGCTGGGACTCTCCTCGTCCCAGGCGAGTTTCCAACCTCTGCGTTTTGTCCGAGAGGGCCTGCGACTGAGCGGTTCGATCATCTACAAGCATCCCGATGATTTTGCCCGGGCCATTAAACTGGTGGAACAGAAAGTATTGTCCCCGAGCAGGATCATCTCCGATCGATTCGCCCTGAACGATATAGGTCCGGCTCTTCAGGTCGCCAGCACGGGCCAGGCGGGCAAAGTTTTGCTGAACATGAATTCGTAGACGACGCCGTTCCAGCCCGGCCTGACCGGCCGCGCCGAACCCCGTGTTTCAGAGGGGAACGTTCCGCTACACTTTATTATCCAGGTGCCAGAGTAACGCCTGCAAGCCGGCGAAATAACTCCAGCGGCCAAAGCCGGCGCATACGCCAAGACAAACCGGAGCGATGACCGATTTGTGGCGAAATTCATCGCGCGCATGCACGTTGGACAGATGCACCTCGACCACCGGCAGCTTGACCGCAGAAATGGCGTCCCGCAAGGCATAGCTATAGTGGGTGTAGGCGCCGGCATTGAAGACAATTCCAGACGCCCAATTAAATGCATCATGAATGGCATCCACGAGTGCGCCTTCGGAGTTCGATTGAAAATCGCGCAGCTCCACCCCGCGTTTTTCGGCATACGTCCTGAGTTCGCTGACGATGGTGGCCAGAGAGTCGCTCCCGTAGACCGACGGCTCCCGAATGCCCAACATGTTCAGATTGGGCCCATTAAGCAGCAGAATACGGTACCCACCCATTGGAGATCCTTTCCTCGTGCCCTGGAATGTTTATGTGTTGTAGAACTCGCCGAACAGTTGCGCCTCGGACGGCCGATCCTCCGGTATGGGTTTGCTGACCCAGGTTACATTCATGTAATGCTTAAGGTGAATGTTTTCCGAGGTGCTGTTGCCTCCCCACGTACCGCAACCGAGGCTGGAGGTCATGGGCATGCCGTTCGTAAAGGAACCCGCATTGGCTTTGGATTGGGCCTGGCGCACCATGATACGACTCACGGGGGCCATCAGCGCTAGTTGGTTAATATGGTCATCATTGAAGGAATAGATGCCGCAGGAATGGCCCTTGCCTCCCACTTCATAGATCTGTTCGACCATCTTTAAGGCGTTCTCAAAACCGCGGTATTTGAAGATCGAGAGCACCACGCATAATTTTTCGCTGGAGAATAAATACTCCTTGCCAATGTGGGCTTCTTGAACGATGATGAATTTGCGATCCTCGGGGATCGTGAAACCAGCCCGAGCGGCAATCCGCTGCGCGGAGATGGCCACGGTATCGGAGGTGCGGTGGCCTTCTCCATCCCAAAGCACGGCTTGCAGCTTCTTCTTTTCTTCTTCGGAAGCCAGATAGCCGCCCTCTTTAATAAACTGGTTGAGCAGCCGATCGTAGATGGATGCCTCCACGACCAGGTTGCCGTCGGCCGAACAGCCAGAACCAAAGTCCGAAGTCTTGCTGAGGTGCGTGTTGCGCGCCGCTTCTTCAATATTGGCAGTTTCATCAATGACCATGGTGGAATTACCGGCTCCGACGCCGAGCGAGGGCGTACCGGAACTGTAAGCAGCCCGGACCATCTGCTGGCCGCCGGTCGCCTGCACGAGATCGCAGATCGCCATGAGTTCCTGGGAAAGCGGAATGCTCGGTTTTTCCACGCACTGGAAGAGATCCTCGGGTGCGCCTTCTCGTTTAAGGGCTTCCCGCATGACGCGCACCATCTCAAAGGTCGTCTTTTTGCTGCGCGGATGCGGCGCAAAGATGACGGCATCCCGGCATTTCATGGCGAAGATGCCCACGCCAGGCGGGGTCAGTTCCGGGTTGGTCGTGGGTACGATCGAAGCGATCACGCCCACCGGCTTTCCATATTTTACGATCCCTTTTTCCGGGATCTCCTCAATGATGCCCACGCTCTTTTCCCGCAGGACGTCCCGTAGAATCCCCATGATCTTGGTGCGTTTGCTGACACGGCCGACGGGGTCCCCCAGACCACTTTCTTCGACACCCATCACCGCAATGCGGGCAAAGGTTTTCTCATTATAGGTCGCCCAACCGATGGCTTGGCACAGCCGATCCACCCGGGCCTGATCATACCCTTCCACTTCTTTCTGAGCGACGCGGGCTCTCCGCAGCAGTTCCGCCGCAAGGGTCTTTTCTTCAGGGGTAATCGATCTGTCAGCCATGTTTATCTCCGATTCAATATTTGGTCTTTGTCTTTATCCTTGGATTCCATGCTTCTTGGCGGGGGACCCTCATAACCGTGATTCACGGGATCGATGCGTCGCATGGGCGGCATTTGGGTGATCTCCTCGTTGGCGTGCGCCAGGATCCCGGTGATGCGGGCTACCATGAACAAGGCGTTGGATAGACTGCGGGGGAAATTGATCTCACACAGGATCGCCGCCGTGGCACCGTCAATGTTGATGGGCAACTCCTTGCCGGTGCTCCGCTGCAGGGCCCGAACGATCGCGCGCGCGGCTTCGAGATGCATGCCGGGGACTTCGGCCTCCCTGGCCAGTTCAAAAAGTCGTTCAAGACGCGGATCGGTTTTTTTATGCTGCCGATGTCCAAAGCCCGCGATCCGGCGACCCGCCTGACGCCATTCGGCCACCATCGCATCGGCAGCCCGGTCCAATTGGCCGGTCTCGCCATGGCTCAATGTGAACACGCGCTCGATGGATTCCATGGAATCTTCGACGGCTGCCCCATGGAATTTGTTGAGGGTCAGCAATCCGGCGGCGGCCGCCGCACCCAGAGGCGCGCCGCCTGAGGCGGCCGTCCGGGCTGCCAGCACCGAGGGCGCGCCCGGTCCATGATCGATACTGGCCACCATTAAGGCATCGATCAGCTTTGCAATTTTTGGTTCGGGAAGCTCACCGGTGAAGAGGAGATACAACACCGATGGGAAAGGCACGGTCCCGATCATTTGGATCAGGTCATAGCCGCGAATCACGATGCCGTCTTCACTGGTGTAGGATAGTTTTGTGGTCCAATGTGAATCTTCCACTGAAAATCCTATGGGCGCACGGGCATTTCGGATACCAGGCGGGACTCCTCCTTCGTTTCCAAAGGCGGCTTCCCCATGGCGACCGAGATCTGTTCCGTGGTGTTTAGCAATAGTTCGGCGTATCGTTGAATCTTTGGCCTGGAAAACCGTGTGCTGGGACCGGAAATGGTGACTGCGCCAATGATTTTTCCGGCCGCATCAAATATAGGAGCGGCCACGCACGATACTCCCTCCACGCGTTCCCCCTCACTCACGGCATATCCCCGTTTCCGGGTAAGTTCCAGTTCGCGCAAAAACATCTTGGGATCGGTGGTCGTGCGCGGCGTTAACTTTTCAAAGTGCATGGACGCCATAATGGCATTGCGTTCACCCGGCGTCATAAAAGACAGCAACACCCGGCCTGAGGCGCTGGCGTAAAAAGGCATTCTTTCGCCGAGCTTCTTTACCCAGCGCAATTGTTGTGAACTTACGATACGCTCGACACACAGCCGGGTGGATCCATCCGGGATATCCAGGCTGACGGTCTCTTCCGTAACCTTTTGGAGTTCCTGCATGAACGAACGGGCAATGAGTCGCAGGTCCATGTTGCCCATGTAGACGGCACCCCACTTGAGAACTTTGGATCCCATGCGATAACGATGGTTTTCCTTATCTTGGATCAGTATCCCCAAGGAGGTCATGGTGGTTAACATGCGCCCGACGGTGCTGGGATGCAGCTCCAGCTGCCGGGCGATCTCGCGCACACCTAATTCAGGTTGATTTTCCTGGAAACAATCCAAGATGGTGATGGCGCGGTGCAGGCTCTGGGTCTCGTTCACTGGCATAGGATTCCTTGTCTCAATATGAGAGACGCCGTCTCATAACTGGATTATAATGGATTTGTCTTGATCTATCAAGGCTTTTGCTGCTCTTTCAGCGTCACCAAGCAGCAAGGCTCATTCCCGAGATCGCGAGAATCGAGCCACACCCACCGAGGAAAGCGGTTTGGAAACTTTATGTGGACACGATCCAAGATTGCGGTACATCTGCCTGTTTCTTATTTTGCCCTGGGAGTCGGCACCCTGGCCCTGAGCTTCGCGGCCATGTACATACGCTGGGCCCAGGCTCCCGGTGTGATCACAGGATTTTATCGTCTATTCCTGTCCACACTGATTTTATTACCGTTCCTGGGATTACGTCGGGGAATCACCCGCTCGCGTGCCAGTTGGTCGAACGTTCTCGCCCCCACCCTGAGTGGCATGTGCATGGCGGCGAATTTTGCATTGTGGAATACATCGCTCTTCCACACGACCGTGGCCAATGCCTCGATCCTCGGCAATATCACCCCGCTCTGGGTGGGCCTCGCCGCCTGGTGGTTATTTCATGAGCACCTCAAGGGGGGCTTCTGGATCGGCCTGCTGATGATTTTCCTGGGAGTGATCCTGATCACAAGCGGCGGCTCCTTCCTGCATCCCCGTCTGGGCACCGGGGATATCCTGGCACTCAGTTCGTCGATTTTCTCTGCCGCCTATCTTCTCATCATGGGCTGGGGACGTCAACGTCTCGATTCGCTGACCTATGTGTGGATTAACGGAGCCAGTGCCACGATCTGGATGCTCGTGATCGCCTTGGTGTTGAAGTATCCCCTGGCCGGTTTCCCCCCTCAAACCTGGATCGTGTTCATCGCCGCCGCGATCGTCACCCAAATTATTGGCTATACCGCCATTTCCTACTCGTTAGGCAAATTGCCTGCTTCCGTGGTTTCGCCCACATTAAACTTGCAACCCGTCTTAACCATCCTGCTGGCAATCCCATTGCTGAAGGAGCTGCCCAGCGCCATTCAGACGCTGGGCTGCCTGATTGTTCTGGGAGGTGTCTACTTGATCAACCATTCCTATCGCCAAAGGGCGGCATCCGCCATCGGCTAAATCGGAAATCAGCCTGGCCGGGCCAATGGTCGTGAACCGCCTTCGAGGTGAAGGGAAGCTTTAGGACGTGCCAACACCGGATTGATCCCGCCCGATCGCCCGTCCGATGGACACGCTCCATAGGAAACCAGAATTACATTAACTTCGCATAACTTTCAGGCATTGTCCTGAAGTACTCCTGGTGGTATCGTGGATTTAGGAACGCCAAGTTTCTAATTCCATTCACCACCAGGAGGCTCCTCCATGATACCCGAAATCGAAGAGTTCCTCGCCTGGCTTCGGCGCAAGTCGCCGAAGTCCTCAACTGCCATTCATTATGGTAGTGATTTAAAGTTGTTCTTTGCATGGTTGAATAAATCCTATTCTGAAGTGAAAGTGCAAGACATCGATGCGTTCATCGAGCATAGCTTGAGCGAAGGTCATGCTATAGCAACTGTCAATCGCAGGCTCTGCGCTCTGAGCTCGTTCTATCACTTTATTGAAATTCAATCCGATGAGGCGCCGCGCAATCCAGTGATTCCGCGCAGGCATTTCATTCGCCGCGGCGAGCGCCTGCCGCGCGATATCGAAGATCCAATTCTCGAAGGATTGTTCGCGGTCATCAACAACGTGCGCGATAGAGCGATGTTCTTGCTAATGCTCCGCTGTGGACTGCGCGTCGGAGAAGTCCGCAATCTATCGCTGAGTGACTTGTATCTCGAACCATCGTTCGGCAGTCTGCCGCGCTTGTGGTTGCACGGCAAGGGCAATAAACAAAGAGTGGTGTATCTTTCCGCTCAAGCATTAGCCGCATTGCAAAACTGGTTGTTGCAACGTCCGGTCACCGGCGATGATGCAGTCTTCATCAATCGCTTCGGTCGCAGGTTAAGTGTCACCGGCATTCAAGATCGATTGGCAGGCTATTGTCAAAAAGCGCGCATCTGGATCACCTGTCATCAATTCAGACATACCTTTGGCCGTCATCTCACCGAAGCGAGAACTCCGGTTACTTCCATTCAACGTTCGCTTGGTCACAGTTGGTTGAAAAGTACCGAAGTCTATCTGCACATCTCGGATCCACAGGTACAGGAAGATTATCAAACGGCGATGCAAGAAGTGATCTCGCGATTGCCTTTGGCGGAGAGTGCGTCATGACGCGCGGCGTTGGCAAGCACAAATTCCCGTTCAATAACTTTATCCCCAAAGACCCAAGCGTTTTGCCTTTTATGCAGTGGTCGGAAGCCAACCGTGCCTTCTTCGATCGTTTTCGCCAGTGGCTCAAAGAAAGCAGTTATGGGGAGTCAGCGCTCAATATTTATGGCGCAGCTGTGCGCACCGCGCTTGGGTATCTGAGAAAAGATTATTGGGAGATCGATCCGGATCGCGATCTCCCGCGCGTGATCGCCCATCTCGAAGAGCGTTCTCTCACTCAAAATACACGCAGAGACTATCAAAAAGGCTTGCACAAACTCGATGAATATCTCAGACTTACTCTGCACATTCCAAAGAAATCCAAAGAACTGCGTTGGGAACATTGCATGGGTTCCCTTCCAAAATGGCTTCAAGAGGACATCCGTGCATTTCTCCAATTTTGCCAACACTCCTGGAGAGAAGAAAAACGCTTCGAACGCAGTGGCGATACGCTCTTCACTCTTTCGCGCGCACTCCGCTGGATGGTCGATGAGTTTCAATTGCAGGAAATCGAGGGTCTCACTCCAAAAGTTTGGTTCGCATGGATGGATCACCGATTTGCAAATGGGATTGGCGCCAGCAGCCTGAATGCCGAACTTTCGGTCTTGAAGCATTTTGTGTATTTCCTGCAAGACCTGGGTCGTCCGGTCTGTGAGCGGTTCCTTCTAGTGGATCGTCTCGAAGAGAATAAGACCGTGCCGAAGGATGCGCCTATTGAGCAGTTGCGACTCCTGCAGAAAGCCATTCAAAAACAGATCGTCACCGGAAATGCCGGGAAACGCCGCACGGGGTTGATGGACTTGGCTTGGTTCCTGCTCATGCTCCATAGCGGTCTCCGTTCTGGGGAGATTCGCCTTTTGAAACTCTCCGATATTGATTGGGAAGCGGGGCGCGTGCGGATCGAGCAATCCAAAGACTTGAAAGACCGCTTAGTTCCGATGAGCGAAGTCACGATCCGCGCCTTGCACGATTATCTCGAAGTGCGGGGACCTGCAAATGCTCTGCCGGAGAATGTCTTTATCTTCCGCGATGCGCCGCTCTCCAAAACCTACTTGTTCGAAAAGATGAAGACCTATGGCAGACGGAGCGGTGTTGGCACCATTGCGCCTCATCGTCTTCGTCAGAGCTGCGGGCGCTCGTTCGGGCGTCTGGTTAATGCGTCGATGGACGCAATCTGCCAACAGGAGCAGATTTTCTCACCCTGGCGATATGGAACACCAAGAAGTTTCATGTTGGTCAGCTTCCAGGGAACAGGAGCGAGTTGTGAGGGATAGTCCACATCCCAAAAAGCAAACGTTCAGAAAGGATGGAAAGGGTTAGCCGGTAATTGGCGAAGGCGAGACATGACCAAGCCGAGGCTGGCATACGTGGTCTGCAATGCCAGGAGAATTGTAAATCGTGGAGTGTAGCTTAGCGATGAAACCGGAGCGTATGACCGGAAGGTTCGAGCGCCTGCAAATGCAAAGAACCCAATTCTCAAGCTCCCTGTCAGGGAGAACGTGTTCGGAAGCCAACCCACCCCCATTCCAGTAACCAGACAGCTACCGAGGAACCATCTATCCTTGTGCGTATCAGGGCAGACGGACTTGGGACGCATCGGGATAGATGGGACAGACTGGTCGTAGTAGTCGGTGGAGTCACGTCCACTCAGGGAACATGGGAAAACCATGTGCAGGGCGAAGGGCCAGAGACATAGCCGTCCAGCAAGATCAGACCTACAAAGGTAGTAGACCTTGTGTTGGAGTT
Source organism: Anaerolineales bacterium (assembly GCA_035516425.1). GTDB lineage: Bacteria > Chloroflexota > Anaerolineae > Anaerolineales > Villigracilaceae > Fen-1038. The sequence continues at coordinate 51,409 of DATJAH010000023.1, read as the reverse complement.
CATGGTCAAGCTGGATAACTCAGTGTGCTTTTGAGTGTGCGCTATGTTGGAGAGCCGGATGCAGCGATGAGTTGCCCGTCCGGTTCGGAGGGGGCTGGGCGGAAACGTACCCTCGCAAGAGGACAACGCGCCGCCCTTCCACCCTATGCAACTTTGCTTTTGAACTCAGGCGCGCCGGTGCTCGCGGTTCAAACCATTCTGGGGCACAAGCAGGTGGATACCACTTTGGAGTATGCGCGTCTTTATGATGGGACGGTAGCGGCAGATTATTATTCCGCCATGAACCATGTCGAACGGCAATTGGCTCTGCCAGAAGACAAAATGGCTGAGCCGCTCGGCATTGGACAGTTGATCGCGCTCACAGATGCTCTGCGTCGCGATGCGCTCAGCCCAGTGCAAGCCGAGATCGTAAGGACACTGCGCGATGGATTATCGCGACTCGCGGAAAAACAAATGGCGGTGGTGTAATATGAGGATGTTAAGGTGCAAACAGAAAGACTACTATCAAGCCTGACGAAAGTTACACACCTAGCGAATAAATAGCATTTGGCAACTCTCGCATAGCAGTATTTATTTTCTTCGAAATCACTTACCTAATCCAAATGGGATATAGACCACTATCAACTATCTTTTGCTCCACGTCGGTATTAACGTCAACTTTATAAATACTAAACCCAGATAAGTCATCATTGCACTCCGCTAGAATGCATTTATGGTATACCAGAGTCGTCCCGTCTGGCGACCAAATTGGAACAGGTACTAATCCTTCTTTATAAATGCTGAAATCAATCTTTACTAATAACCTTTTGCCAGTGCCATCTGCGTTTGCCACATAAATTCCGTCATCTCCATCATATGCAATTCTTTGATCATCAGGAGAAAAGCTAGCATTGTAACCGCCTTCAAAAACTTCATTCACTTTTCCAGATTCAATATCCATAATGTAAATCACATCACGACTTGGAGAACGATAACTCTCAGAGAAAATCATGCTCTTACCTGACGAGGATGGGTAGGCCGAGACTATGAACTTCGCCCATGGTACTTCAGCAGAAATTTGCACGAGTGACTTGACGATATTGCAAGATTGCATATCGATAAGATCTATACTCGTGCTGTCATATCGCAATAAATAGGCAGTACCATTCAGAGGAAAGGTGAAAATGCTACTAGATAATTGGTCGCATACCTTATATATCCCAGAGCTGCTGAGAAAATAAATTGGGCCACTCCCTCCTATCAATCTGGGAGGTTGTGTTACATTCAAGTGAAAGTAGATTCCACCCGCTTCCATCGAAAAGACGGGCGTATAGGCGCGATATTTAAGTTTTATCTGTTTATTTTCGCTACCATCCCGATTTACAAATCCAATCAAATTATTTGATTCAACTATCCCTGTGCTACCTAATTGATTGTTAATCGCTTGGTAGACAATATCGGCTTTCGGAATACTGAAGTTTTCTGCCTCTCTATTCACCGAGCAGGCACAGATGAAAACAGTCATTAGAATCATAAGTATAGTTTCAATAGTTTTTTTCATATTAAACCTTCATGGAGAGATTGTATACATCGTGCCAGCAGTAATGAAGGCATTGCTTTTTCCGTTCCACACATCATTAAATTCCTGATACATCCAATGATCTAACTTAGGAATATCACCCTGCGACATTGCCGGGTTTAGGAATGAGATCCCTGTCTTATCGAATCCGACAGCGACCATGTAATGTCCGACGGGCGAGTGCAAGGGGTCGGCCAGAATCTGCCCCGTTGTTTGCCATGACACGGCAACAACAGGCAATTTGTCATTTAAGATCGCGCCTTGGAGATCGCTTATCGTTGCATGGCTATATTGATCTACCTGACCACTAGTATATCTGCTTAAATCTTGTCCAAAACCAGACCACGTTGGCATTCCATAACCAGGTACTTTACGCCAAACCCATGACTCAAGATCGTTCTGTACATTACCTCCCAGCAAATTTTTATCACCAAAGAGATTAGCCGCCATTGCTATCGAATATGGCCCACATCCACTACCATCATATCCTTGATATTGGAGATACGAAGCCAATTGTTCATCAGAATATCCCCTAAAATTGTATTTGCCATTATTCGAATGTCGGTCACTGGCATCGCCCCCACCTCCTGATGGGGGCGATGCAGGTTGAGAAGGATCATCACTATATCCACTATCGCCGCATGAGCCAAGGTAACCATCATCGCAGGCAATCTTGTGACCTGTTGGGTCAGTAGCATTGACAGGATCGTTGTTGACGTAGCTATACTTGTTTAGGCTCTGTGGATTGTTGAGGTCTGGTACAATGTCATCCGGCGAAACAAAGCGTCCCAAATCCGCCGAATACCATCTTGACTTGTAGTCGATCAAGTTAATGTAACTGTTGCTCCTCTGCCCGGTATAACTGAAATCGGTGTAGCCTGATTGTGGATTAGGACTCGTTACATCTGTTCTCACTTGTCCGAAGGGCATATATCTCTGCTGACTGGCCAGACTGCCGTCACTGTTCGCAACAGCAACGACAGAGCCTAACTGGTCGGTCAGGAGATATGTTAATCCCGTTCCATCATTCACCGCAATCGTCATGCTGGCGATGGAATAATACTTCCTTGCTATCGTGCCAGTGACTTCATGGAGTCCACCCATGAAGTATTCCTGGTCACTCCGTTCACCGCTTTGTATCCTGATTGCTGTAACAAATCTTTGTGCATTATAACCGTTTCAAATTTAGAGCTAAGGTGAATATACGCCATAACCTGTCCAAGCACCTAAAATCGTAGCCGAGTCTTTTAATTGGTTTTGTTTGTCATTGAAGATGAAACTATCAACTTCAGTCCTCGAGTCGATTTCGTAGTTCTTTCCAGATTTTTCAACCAAATAAACTCGAGCCTGAATGTTGTTATATAGTAATAATGCTTGTGTCCTAGATGGCTCATCAGGCAGGCTGCTAATGATTATCAAAAGAGCATTTGGAGGACCATATTTCTGTATCAATTGTTCAATGCTGAAACTTGATGTGGATATCCTAACCCAATTGGCTATATTGTTATCAGGAAACGCGATTTCAAAAGACTTCGAATTACAGTCGATCCATTGGCCCCCACCCAGAGAACTCAAGTCTTGTTCTTCGCAGCCCGATAGCAAGGCGCTATGATTGACAATGTTCCAAGCCTCACTCTGGGTGGTTACACCCGGAGTAATACCCAAAACACAGGGTTTATCGCATGTCCTATCAGAAAGTAAGTCGATATTGCTATAGGGCGACGTTAAGTCAACGAGCGTACATCCCCATGTAAATGCCATGCATAAAATGAGTATGATCATTTTTTTCATTTTTTATTCATCCATCGCACAAAATTAAAGATCCAATCTTCATCGACTTGCTATTCCGCCTAAGCTGGGGTCTGGGCTGTCAGGGTTCATAAGTCCATATATATAACTCCATCTCGGACTGAAATTAGAACTCAGCCTGAACATCGGATACTCAGGGCTGTTTTTATATTTTTCGTTAATGAAATCTTGATTTACGCCCAATACGTAGGTGGCTACTGATTCGGCGAAGTCTTCTTTTGGGTTGAAGCGCTCATCTGAACCTTTTGGTGGAATGCCACCATAATAATAACCAGCGTTATTGCATCCAGGAGCTTGAGGATCGCATACTTTCATGACGTTTGAATAGACCTGCACGAGCAAGCCTACGAACCAATTTGTACTACCGCCGGTTACCTTTTCCAAACCTGTAGACAAAGTCCACCCTTGGTTCCCATCCCAAGCATGAGCTAGTTCGTGAATAATAGTCCATTGAGGATTTTCAGTGTATTGACCGGGATTGGTGAATATGTCCTTACTTAACCAGACTTGATTTGCAACAGCCTCTCCATTATTCCCGTTGGACGCCCCCAGATCAATCCTGACCCCTCCTAGGTTTTTCTTAAAATTGTCTGCGCCACCCATTGCGTTTGCCAACAATACGACAGCATTATAAATTGCCTCCACTTCACTTCCAGTGAATTCCGTAGAGATGGTGACGCCATAGCTACCATATAGATAATGAATAAAATAATCAGTCCCATAATCGTGGCATTGACCGTCCCAATAAAAGACATCCGCACAAGCTATGTTTCCAGTCGGATCGTCATAGAGCACAGGGTTGTTATTCGCATACGCATAGCGGTTGAAGCTTTGTGAATTCTTAGAATCCGGCACAACAGAATCAGGCGAAATGAATCTCCCAATTAGATTGTCATAAAATCTCGCATGATAGTCCATCAGTCCAAGCCCACCGCTGACATTTCTTTGCCCCGTGTAACTGAAATCGGTATAGCCGGATTGTGGATTGGGACTCGTCACATCTGTTCTCACTTGTCCGAAGGGCATATATCTCTGCTGACTGGCCAGACTGCCGTCACTGTTCGCAACGGCAACGACCGAACCTAATTGATCGGTGAGGAGATATTTTAATCCACTTCCGTCATTCACGGCAATCGTCATGCTAGCGAAGGAATAATACTTCTTCACTGAACTACCCGTCACTTCATAAGCACCAGCCATGCAGTACAGCGTGGTTGTGGAGTTTCCTCCGGTGATGTATACCTGACTCGTTCTGTTACCATCGCCATCGTATGCAAACGACCATTCCGCGGCAATGTTCTGTGTCGGGGCGGAGGTGTCCACGGGAGAGCTGGGGATTAGATTTCGACGGCAGAGGCCGACAGAACTGCATGCCTTCCAAGCGACGACGTCAACCACTCCTTCAGCACGGGACTGACCGGCCGCGGCGGACCACATGACCTGTGCGATATAGTTTACTTCACTCCGCTGATAGCAGCTGTTGCCAGAGCAGGCTTCTCCTCCCAAGGTTCCATTTGCATCCCAAAAGGGTGTGTCGTAAGCAGCGCGATCGATAAAATCATATCCACCAACCGGCATCCTGGCATTCAGATCGTAATATATGCCGAGTTCCAATTGCTTGAACTGCTGTGGATCAATCTGTTGATTGCCGTTAAGCTGCACGTACTGTCCACTATAAAAACATTGAACATAGGTGTAGCTTGATGGGCACATTTCGCTGACATACGGATCACTCCCCATTGGCAAACCAAGTAGGCCGGGCTGCGCAGTCGACGGCTCGGGATAAGGCGAGGTGCCACCCGACCCACTGGTGCGACTGCCCCGACTGTTGGCAGGCAATGACTCAATATTCTTGCCGCTGTAGTCACTGTAACAGCTCTTTGAGGCACTCGGATCGTCACACCAATAGGGGTCATGCCCGGTAGGGTCGGTAAACGCCGTGGGTCGGTCTTGGACATAGCTGTAACGGTTCCGGGTCTGAGGATTGGACAGATCCGGGATCATGGTATCTGCCTGAATGAACTGGCTTATACCAGGGTCCATGAACCGGGAGCGGTAATCGATCAAGTTAATGTAACTGTTGTAGAGCGTGAAGATGGATGACCCAGGTCTTAGATGGTCGTACATCAAAATCCCACAAGAGGATGGTATCAGAGAGTTGGACGTGAGCCTGTGATCCCAGAGCAAAAAAATGCTCGATGAAGTGTGCTAACAGGAAGGATCGGGTTCCGGCTCAGGACATGCATCCATCGAGGTGATCGACCGATCTGATGTTTCGCCTCCTGTGGATATTTTCAGCGCCTAGGCGCTCATCTCCAAATTCACGACCCGATCGCGAATGTCAACATTGCGGGAGAAGATCCTCCAAGATCCAAGGCGTAGCCCTCATCTTCGCCTGCACGAAATGCTGTAGAATAGGTTCCAAGCGCTCATGTATATCATTGGCATTATCGCTTTCAACGAGCAGTCCATCGCCGAGGTCCAGGAGATCGAAAGCGGATTGAACAAGCTGGGCTACGCCGTCCATCTGGAACAAATGGGCTTCTACATGAAGCCGCCCCAGCTCGGCGATTTCTACTATGAAAAAGAATCGGTGGTGATCTGGCTCTGCCGCTGCCTGGAGGACGTGGAACGCTGCAAGAATGCTGCGGCACGTTTTGTCGAGGCCGACGTGGATGCCGTGGTGGCGATGTCCCGTCCGGCTTTCGAGGTCGCGCTGCAGGACCTGGGCGCGGAAACCCCGATCCTCTTCATGAATATCACCCGCGAACCCGGCGCGGTGAGCGAACTGGCGCAGCTACAGCGCCGGAGGAAGGTCAGCGGGGTCTGGGATACCTGGCTCGAACTGGCCAGGGACCGGCTGGCCCTGATCACCGAACTGGTGCCCACGCCCACCACCGTGCATGCCGTCTACAACCCCGACCTGCCGGCGGTGAACGCAGAGGCCGATATCCTGCGTCAAGCCGCGCCGGAGTTGAACCTGAAATTGATCCTGCACGAGGCACGCGGCTCCCATGACGGCCGGGAGCAGCTCGCCCATCTGCATACCAGTCACGATCATGCCCTGTTTCGCCTGGCAGATCCAACCACGGACAACCTCGCAGGCTACATGGGTGCGATCGCCACCGAACAGGATATTCCCTACGTGGGTTTAAAGTTGGATGAACTGGATCGCTGCGGCGCGCTGTGTGCGCTGGAGACGAACGGCGCGGGGGCGCAAGTGGCAGCCATGCTGGACCGCATCTTCCAAGGGGAAAACCCTTCCGACATCGCCTTCCAGGAACCCACCCGCAGGATCCTGGCGCTCAACTTGCAGGCGGCGCAGGACCTGGGTCTGGTCGTCTCGCCCGCCCTGTCTGAGCGGGCCGAGTTCGTCATCCAGGCCCATCCGGGCGGCCATCTGGAACTGCAGTTCCTGCCCACCCTGATATTGAGCGTGACCCTGCTCGGACTGATCCTGCTGTTCTCCAGTCAGTCGGAGATTCCGGATTTCCTGGGGCTCGGCCTGGGCGCGATCCTGCTCATGACCTACCTGATCTGGCGCTATATCCATCAGCGGGTCGTGCAGCCCATCCGGAGCCTGTCCATCGCCGCGGAAAAGATCGGCTCCGGCGAGTTGAATACGCCGATCGACGATCCCATGGCCGGCAATGAACTGGATGTGCTTAGCCGCGCCCTGCGCCGCATGCGGAACAACCTCAAGACCTCCTACAGGGACTTGGAGGAGTTGAACCGGGAGCTGCAACAGCAGCTGGCTGAGCTCGGCCAGGCTTACCGGATCCAGAAGAAGGCCCAGGATGAGCTGGCCCTGGCCAACCGCATCATCGTCGATGCGGAGGATAACCAGCGTTTCGCCCTGACCACCTACATTCACGACGAGGTCCTGCGCCCCATGGATGACCTGGTGGTCATTGCGCACCGGCTTAGGAATCCGGAGCTCGTCCAGCTCAGTGACGAGCTGGATCAAAGGATCCGCCAGATCCGCTTCGACCTTTCGACCCCCCTGCTGCAGGACATCGGCTTGGAGTTGCGCCGCCTGATCCAGGAAGTCCTGCCCGCGCTGTACCCGCAAGCGCGCCGAGTCAAGATGACCATGGACCTGCAAGCGCTGGAGCAATTCCCGGGCATGGAATCAGCGTACGTCTTTCTGCTCTATCGTTTTGTGCGCGGGGCGGCTGCCAACATCTACCGTCACAGTCAGGCCACGCAGGCCGACATCCTGGCCAGCGTCGTGGGTAAAGAGATCCGATTGCGTGTGTCCGATAACGGACAGGGTTTCGATCCGGAGGCCGTCGAACGGTTTGTCGCCGCGGGACACTACTTCTTCTATGATATTCAAGTGCGCGTCAGTCAGTTGGGGGGGAAGCTCGTCGTTCATTCAAAGCCTGGGACAGGCACCGCCCTGGTGGTCAGCCTGCCGATTCCTCGAAAGACACGCAAGGCCAGAAGCGAGATCAATCGTCGGACAGATCATAAAGTTCCATGATCCGGCCTGGCCCCAGTGATTTCTTCGGCAGGAATCCGATGGCCCCGGATTCCACCGCCTTGTCCTGATAGACGGTGCTTTCCGCCATGCTGTTGAGAATGACCTTGGCATTGGGAGACGCCTCCAGGATCCGGCGTGTGACCGTAAAGCCGTCCATGTCAGGCAGGCGTACATCGACCAAGATCAAGTCCGGCCGCCGCTGGTAGGCCAGTTCAATGCCGCTCTGCCCATCCCCAACGGCTGCCAGGATGTTGAAATGGCCGTCCAGCTCCAATTTGCGGCTGAGTTGTCTGCGCTGGGCCTCCTGATCTTCAATGATCAGTATGTTCAGCTTGCGCTCAGGGGGATGGTTTTTTGCCAGCAGCCGGATGCTCTCCGCCAGGATCACGCGCCGCCCCGGATCCCCGCTATCGCCCAGGATGTGGAACTTCTGGTACAGGGCATTGATCAGGTTTTCCACGCGGCGGCGGGACACGACCATGCGCTCGGCGATCTGGATGTTGCTCAGGCCCTCGCTGATCAGGCTGGCACATTCCTGTTCGCGGCGGGTCAGGGGTTCGAGCTCCGCAAAGCGGTAGTACCAGCGCAGCACATCCGGATCGATAAAGTAGCCGGATTCCAGGATTTTCTGATACACACGCTCCAAATAACTGCTGCTGGAAATGTTGCGGGTCAGGAGATATCCTTGGAGGCCCAGCTGGGAACTCTCGTCCTTATCCTGGAAGATCTCGGAGGCCAGGATCATGCTCTTTTCGCGTGTGTAAATGATGACCTTCAGCCCGGGGCGGAGGCGGCGCAGTAGATGACCGACGTGCGTGCCGTGCGAGGCGCGGAGCACGAGGTCGATCAGGGCCAGCTCAACCGCCTGTTCCTGAACGATCCGGCAGGCCCCCTCTTCGTTCTCAACCGACCCCACCACCCACATGTTTTCCGTGGCATCGACCACGGCGGCGATTCCTTGACGTTGGACCAACTGATCATCGACAACCAGGACCGGAATTCTATGATTCACCATGCCTGTAAAGGTCGCCAGAAAAACCTGTTCACAAAACGTGTGCGTACACTATAGGATTAATCTGGAAACAGTTTTATATTGTAACATGCAACACCCATCCCAAAGAAAGATGAAGAGGAGGTACCATGAGCACGAAAGAGTCGGTGGCACCGGCCGCTCCCGCAACGCCTGCAGGTCTCTTCTTGCGCAGGTCTTCAGGATTGGTCCGTGCCTTCTCAATATTCGACGGTTTCCTGTACGGAGTCTATGCGGACTCGATTGTGGTGGCCGCGGCCCTGACCTATGCGGTCTGCTGGCCGTGGAACGATGCCAACATCCCGCTCGGCATCATCCTGTGCTGCCTGTGTTTCCTGCCGTGCTTCGCGGTCTATGCCATGATGACCACGCTCATGCCGCGCGCCGGCGGTGACTACGTCTGGCAGAGCCGCTCCCTGGGCGGCATCTGGGGCTACATCCTGGTCTTCACTCCGCTGCTGTTCGGACCGTGGTTTTACATGGCCTCGAACGTGGCGCCGGGGGCCACGATGGTCTTCGGACCCACGCTGATCGCCTTGGGTGAGGCCTTTCACTCACAGGCCCTGGTGGACTTCTCCAAGACGCTGGTGACACCGGTCGGCACCTGGTGGTTCTACGTGTTCTATTGCACGTTCGCCGCCGTGGTCCTGGCGCTCGGCATGAGGCTGTACGCCCGCATCCAGCGCTGGAGCTTCTTCATCGGCATGGCGGGGCTCGTGACGTGGGCCCTGATGCTGTGGGGCACGACCACCGGCGGTTTCCAGGCGGCCTTCAATGCCTTCATGAACAACACCCTGCATTGGGGCAACGGCCAGGCCTATCAGATGATCCTGGACATGGCCGTGAAGAACGGCTATCACGCCGTTCCGCTCTCGCAGACCACCTTCGGCTCGAGCTTCCTGATCGGACCGGCCCTGGCCTACACCTTCATGTACATCGCCTGGACCGGCACGCTGGTGGGTGAGATCGGAGGCGTGAATCAATTCAAGAACTCAATAAAGATGTTCTGGGGCGGCAACCTGTTCGCCATGGTGGTCTGCGCCGGCTTCATGTGGCTGCTGATCTCCCGCGTGGGCAACGAGTTCTTCACCTCCTCCAACAACCTGTGGATGACCAACGCCACGGGCACCATGCCGGTCGCGCCCTACTACGGCATCTTCCTGATGGCCCTCACGAAAAATCCATTGATCTGGCTTTGGATCGTGCTGGGCCTGAACTGCTGGTTCTGGATCTGGCCGACCAACAACATGGTGGCCTCCACGCGCGTCATGTTCGCCATGTCGTATGACCGCATGCTGCCGGGCTTCGTGGCCCGTGTGTCCCGCCGCTGGGGCGCGCCGATCATCGCCATCGCCATCTGCTACGTGGGCTGCCTGATCATGGGCTACTTGTACTTCTTCACCGGCTTTGCCTCGCTGACGCTGGACATGCCGCTCATGACCTCGATCGCCTTCTGCGCCAGCACGCTGGTGGGCACCCTGTTCCCCTATCTCAAAGCCACCAAGCAGATCTATGCGGACTCGCCGATCTCCAAGTACAAGGTCTTTGGCGTGCCGCTGATCACGGTCGCAGGCGGCTTGGGCCTGGTGTACTTCGCTGCGATGTTCTATCTGTATATCACCGACAGCCGCTACGGTACGAACAGCCCGCTCTCGGCCATGTATATCTTCGGAGCCATCCTGATCAGCGCCGTGATCTACTTCGCATACCGCTTCTTCCGCTCACGTCAGGGCATCAACACCGACCTGACCTATAAGGAAATCCCGACCGAGTAGACCCTGCGGCCCAGGATCGAACCCGCCCGCCGTTTCATTTTTCGAGGGAGGCCCTGTCCCCGGGACAGGGCCTCCCCGGCTGGCCCTCAGCGTATACCAAGGAGGTTTGCGTGTTTGGAAAGAAGGAAAAGACAACCAAGATCTTTTTTGCCACGGATATACACGGCTCGGAAAAATGCTGGTTGAAACTCGTGAACGCAGGTCCGTTCTACGAGGTGGATACCGTCGTCTTGGGCGGCGACATGACCGGGAAGGGCATCCAGGTGCTGCTCGAGGAAACGCCGGGGGTCTGGAAAACGAACTTCCTGGGGGAGCAGGTGGTGGTGGAGGACGAGGAGGGCCTTTCCAAGGCGAGAGCCAAGATCCGCAACGCCGGCTTCTACCCTCGCCTGTTCAAACCCGATGAATATCAGAATTTCCTGGCCTCGGCGGAGGTTCAGGAGCGCATGTTCCGCGAGGAAATGACCAAGGTCATCCAAAATTGGCTGGAGTTTGCGGAGAAGAAACTCAAAGGCACCGGCCGCCGTATCGTGGTCACCGCAGGGAATGATGACCCGCTCTACATCAACGAGCTCTTCACGCAGTCCTCCGTGGTGAGCATGGTCGAGCGCCGGGTGATCCAGCTGGACGAGAACCATGAGATGATCAACGAGGGCTATTCCAATCACACGCCCTGGAAGACCCACCGCGAAATGGAAGAGGACGATCTGTATGAGGTCATCAAACAGCAGGTGGAGCAGCTGAAGGATCTCCCCAATTCGATTTTCAACCTGCACTGCCCGCCCTACAACTCCAAGCTGGACGATGCACCCCTGTTGGACAAGAACATCAGGCCCGTGGACGGCGGCCGCACGTACGTACCGGTTGGAAGCACGGCCGTCCGCAAGGCGATCGAGACCTACCAGCCTCTGATGGGCCTGCACGGGCATGTGCACGAGGCCAAGGGCTCCGTCTACCTTGGTCGAACGCTGTGCATCAATCCCGGCAGCAACTACACGGAGGGCGCCCTGGCCGGCTATCTGATCAGCCTGGACAAGCACAGCGTCCGTGCCTTCCAACCCATCCAAGGCTAGCAGGCCGCCTAGGATGTCGTAGCCGGTATTCGCGATTAACCATTCTGATCTTCGGAGGCAACGTATGGATGACAAGGACTTTATTGTTTACGCCAACCAGGTGGTGAGCGAGGCCCATAAGCAAGGGGCCATGATCCGTCTGCTTGGCGCGGTGGCCTTCCATATCCACTGCCCCGCCTACGGCTTCTTTCAGGAGAAGGCCCAGAGGCACTTCACGGACCTCGATTTTGCGGCCTACTTCAATCAGAACGATGCGATCCGCAAGACCTTTGCGAAGCTGGGGTACGAGGAGGACCGCGAGGTGGCGGTCGTGTACGCCCGCCAGCGCCTGGTCTTCGATCAGAGGCAGACCTCCATGCATGTGGACATCTTCTTTGATAAGCTGGATTTCTGCCATCCCATTTACTGGGCCAAGCGGCTGGAAATGGATTCGCCGACCATCCCCTTGGCCGAGATGCTGCTGGAGAAGATGCAGATCATCCAGCTCAACGAGAAGGATGTCATCGATACGCTCATGCTCCTACGGGAGCATCCGCTGGACAGCGGAGACCACGAGACCATCAATGCCCGATTGATCTCCGAGCTGTGCTCCAAGGATTGGGGCTTGTGGCGCACGGTGACGATGAACCTCAGGAAGGTATCCGAGCTCTCTGCCAACTATGCTTGGCTCGAGGATCCGGACCGGAAGGTCATCCAAGGCCGTATCCAGGATTTGCTGGGGGCGGTGGATGCTCAGCCGAAGAGCACGGCCTGGAAGATGCGCGATGCGGTCGGCGACCGCGTCAAATGGTACAAGGAAGTACACGAGATCAGTCAATAGATCAAAGGAGAAACTCATGTTGCTAGCAGAAGCAGAAAAGGCCATCGCGGGGGCGCGCCTCAAGGCCAAGGAAATGGGTGTGGCCATGGCCATCGCCGTAGTTAACGAAAGCGGGATCCTGACAGCCTTCATCCGCATGGACAACTCAGAACTGGTGGCCGTGCCGATCGCGGAGGACAAAGCCTACACGGCGCTCGTGAACCGCATGACCACGATGGAACTTGGAAAGCAGTGCCAGCCGGGCGGCCCGCTGTACGGGATCCAGGGCAACCTGGGCGGCCGCATGGTCATCTTTCCGGGCGGCGTGCCCGTCTGGAGGAACGGCGTGCTGATCGGCGCAGTGGGCGCGAGCGGCGGCAGTGTCGAGCAGGATCATGCCTGTGCCAGCGCCGGAGAGGCCGCCATCTGACATGGTCGTCCATCTGAAGGCCATTGGCGACCTGCGTGATTACATTGGAAAGGAACCGCAGGCGGTCGAGTTGCGGGAGGGCGCCACGCTGGCGGACCTGCTCGTGGCCATCGATGAACACTGGGGAAAGGTCTTCCCTCGCTACCTGTGGGATGTCTCCCAGAGGCAATTCCGCGGCTCGGTGTTCTTCTTGATCAACCAGGAAGTCGTCAAGGACATGCGGACGCCGCTGCAGGACGGCCTCCGGATCGACCTATTGAAGCCGATCGTCGGCGGTTGATCGGCCTGTGTTTTTAGGAGTGTGAATGGCTGCCATCAAGGGATATGCCGGACATCAACTGCGTGTCGATCTGAACCACTGGGAGGCCCGCTCGGAGCCGATCCCGGAGGAAATGACCCGGAAGTATTTGGGCGGGGCCGGCTACGGGGCGCGGCTGCTGTATGACGAGCTGCCGCAAAATATCGATCCCCTGGGACCGGAGAATATCATGCTGCTGGCCACGGGACCCCTCAGCATGAGCCAGATCCCCGGCGGGGGCTCGCTGGTGTTGTGCTTCAAATCGCCGCTCACCCGGATCTGGGGCGAATCGCGCGTCGGCGGGGATGTCGGTCCCGAGCTGAAGAAGGCCGGATTCGACTACGTCATCATCAAGGGCAGATCCGCGAAGCCTGTCTATCTCATCATCCGCGACGGCCAATGGGAGTTTCGCGACGCCTCGCATCTGGTCGGCAAGTCGGTCTCGGAAAAATCAGCCATGCTGCGCAGCGAACTGGGCGACAAGCGTCTGGTCGTGCTGTGCATCGGCCAGGCCGGCGAGAACCAGGTCAAGATCGCCTCGGTCATGTGCGACGACCGGGCCGCGGGGCGCTGCGGCGGCGGAGCCGTGTGGGGCTCAAAGAATCTTCTGGCGGTCGCCATCCGCGGTACCAAGAAGGTGGAGCCCGCGGATCCGGAGAATTTCAAGAAGTTCTTCAAGAGCACTCATGACGGGATCAAGACCAACCCCCTCTTCCTCGGCATGCAGGCCGGGGGCACGATCGGCGATATGCCGGGTAATGATGAGGGCGGAGATTGGCCGAGCAGGAACTGGGCCGCGAATTCCTGGGGCAAGGGCACCGATCTCTTCGAGGTCTACAAGACCAAGAACTTCATCAAGGGCTACGGCTGCTATAAGGGCTGCACCCTGGCCTGCGCGCGCTGGGTGAAGGTCGAGGACGGCGAGTTCAAGACCCCCGAGCACGGCGGCGCGGAATATGAATCGATCTCCTGCTTCACGGCCTATGTGCTGAATGAGAACATGGAGGCGGCCATCCGCAGCACGTATCTGTGCAACGAGTACGGCCTGGACACCATTTCGTGCGGCGCGATCATCGCCTTTGCCATGGAATGCTTTGAAAGAGGTCTCTTCTCCAAGGAGCAACTTCAAGGGCTGGACCTCACCTGGGGCAATGCCGCGGTGCTGCCGGTGATGGTGACGAAGATCGCCTTCCGGGAAGGGTTGGGCGACCTGCTGGCCGAGGGCGTGCGCACTGCCTCGGAAAGGATCGGAAGGGGAGCTGAGGAGTTCGCGATCCACGTCAAGGGTCTGGAAGGGCCCGCGCATGATCCGCGCTCGGGCAAGGCGCTGGCCATTACGTATGCGACGGCCAACCGCGGCATGTGTCACATCCATCCGCTGGAGGGCATGGCCTGGGACCGCGGCAAAGTGGACTGGGGCATGGTCAAGTACGGCGTTCCGGATCCCAATGAGGTGGAGCGTTGGGATGAAAGGAATAAAGGAGGAGCCGTCGCTACACTTCAGGACGGTCTGGCATTGCCGGAGGTTCTTGGCACCTGCAAGTTTTACATGTATGGGGGCGTCACTGTGGACCTGTGGGCAGATATGCTCTCCGCCCTGACGGGCTGGGCCATCGACGGGCAAGAACTGCTGAAGATCTCGGAACGGGTGTTGAATCTGCAGCGGCTTTTCAATGTGCGCGAGGGGATCACCGCCAAGGATGATCGGCTTCCGGAACGCGTTAAGGCGCTGCCTGCTTTCGGAAAATACAGCGCGGAAGAAGAATGCGTTGTTCATGATCTGGATGCGATGCTCCGCGAATACTACCAAAAACGAGGCTGGGATCCGAATACGGGGATTCCCACCATGGAAAAACTCAGAGAACTGGATCTGGCTTAGTACCGGCATTTAAGTTGTTCGTGTCATGTGATCCAAACCGATAGCGAACAACCGTCTGGCCTAAAGGAGAATGATCCGTAGTCGATTAAGGAAAAACTTAATTGTATGGAGAGCATCGAAGGCGTGCAGAATTTTGGCCGGATCAACTTGCCGGCGGACCGCAGACGATTTCAGGCCTGTATTGGAAGAGGGCCGCGCGAGAACGATGACCTCATCCCGCCTCGGACCGGCGATCTGCACAGCGCGGCGCCTCGCAAGGAACTCAATTCGCGGACGGGCGATCATTCTTCAACCCAAAGCAGTGAGCAAATACTTCTCCAGGAGATAGGAAACCATGAAACGCAGACAATCTTTCATCGCCATTCCGATCATGATCGCGGCCCTGGCCCTCACGATCGCGGGCTGCCGTACATCGCAGCCGGCCGCCGCGAGCGTGTTGGAACTGAACGGATCCAACGGAAGCAAGTCTTTCACACTGGATCAGATCAAGGCTTTGCCCATGACCCAAGGCTGGGGCGGGAACAAGAGCAGCGCGGGTGTGATCACGACCCCGGCTTCCTTCAAAGGAGTCGCCCTCAAAGACCTGGTCAATGCCGCGGGCGGAACCTTCGACGACAGCATGGGGGTGACCCTGACGGCCAAAGACGGCTACAGCATGACCTTTTCCTACGATCAGGTGATGAACGGAAATTTCACCGTGTACGACCCTGTCACCGGTGCTGAGCTTGCCAACCACGATCCGCTCACCGCCATTCTCGCCTATGAGCAGGATGGCAAGCCGCTCGATCCTGACCAGGATGGCACGCTGCGCCTGCAAGTGGTCAGCGCCAGGAACAACCAGGTGGTGGACGGCCACTGGACGGAAAAGTGGGTGCTCCAGATGGATGTCAAGTCCGTGGGGCAGAGTTGGAGATTGAAACTGCACGGAGCCATCATGCAGCCCGTGGACCGGGCTTCCTTCCAATCCTGCGCCTCGCCCGATTGTCACGGCGCGACCTGGAAGGATGAAAATGGCCAGACCTGGGCCGGCGTGCCTCTCTGGCTGTTGGTGGGGCAAGTGGATGATGCCAGCTCGCATGGAACCGGCGCATTCAATGACGCGCTGGCGGCGGCCGGATACAAGGTGGATCTGGTCGGCGCGGACGGGACCACGATCACATTGGACAGTAAAAGCATCCAGCGCGATGGGAATATCATCGTGGCTTTTTTGGTCAACGATGCCGAACTGCCGGATAAATATTATCCGCTGCGGCTGGTTGGCTCGGACGTACAACAAGACCAAATGATCGGCCAGATACAAATGATCGTCGTGCATGTTCCCGAAGCGCCCTTGACCACCCTCACGCTGACCGCCTCAAGCACCGCCGCCGCTTCCACACCGGGCGCGGGAAGCTTGAACATCACGGGCCTCGTGACCAATCCGTTGAACTTGTCAGAGGGGGCCCTGCGGGCCATGAGTCCCGTCACGATCAGCGCCGACCAGCCCAAAGCGGATACGCAATCCTTCACGGGCGTGGCGCTGAACACTTTGTTGGAGATCGCCCAAGTTCAAGCCGGTGCGAAGACGCTGGTGTTCACTGCCAGCGACGGCTATTCGGATGAAATTGATCTGGCCACGGTGCGCAGCTGCACCCAATGCATGATCGCGTTCACGAATACGCCGGGAAGTTTTCTTGCGGTCATGCCTGGGCAGACAGGCGATATCTGGGTCAAGAATTTGATCAAGATCGAGGTCAAGTAGAGTACGAATGCATGTGTTTTCTTCACAGCGGATGGAACATCTGATGTGATAAAAAATCTTTCGAGGAGAATATTCCAATGAAATTCAATCGTACGACCCTGATCGTAGTGAGTTTGTTGGCGTTGGCAGCCATGCTGCTGTCCGCCTGCGGACCGGCCGCCACGCCCACTGCCGCGCCCGCGGCCTCGGGTGGAACGTTGGCCATCACGGGCTTGGTGGATAAACCGCTCAATTTGAGTGAGACGGATCTGCGGGCCATGTCTCCGGCCACGATCACGGCCGACCAGCCTAAGGTTGGCTCAGCCAGTTTCACGGGTGTGCGCATCAGCGATCTGATGACTGCCGCCAGCGTTCAATCCGGCGCCGCCACTCTGGCATTGACCGGCAGTGATGGTTATTCAGCCCAAATCGATATGGCCACCTTGAAGGCTTGCGCGGACTGCATGGTGGCATTCACCGATACACCCGGCACCTTCCTGGCGGTCATGCCCGGTCAGGCCGGCAAGGTCTGGGTGAAGAACTTGATCAAACTCGAGTTCAAATAATTCCATCCGGTAGGGGTGGGCGGGAATGCCCACCCCTGCCTTTGCATCGCCCCAAAATCAATGCGCACGTTTCGCCGTTCACTGAACGTTCTTTTGATGGCCGCGCTATTTGGGATCATGACCGGTGGCTGTGCCTTATCGAACGCATCCCAGAAGACTCCGCTGGTCGTTTTTGCCGCGAGCAGTTTGATCGTTCCGTTCACCGATGCGGTAAAAGCCTTCGAGGCGCAGCATCCTGATGTGGATGTGCAAGCCCAATTCCACGGCAGCATCCAGGTGATCCGCCAGGTTACCGACCTGCACATTCCGATCGATGTGATCGCGACTGCCGACGCATCCTTGATACCCACCTTGATGTACCACACCAATGATCCCAATACCGGCCAGCCGTATGCCAGCTGGTATTTGCGTTTCGCCACCAACAACCTGGCCATCGCCTATCGCCCGGACAGCAAATATGCCAGCGAGATCAATGCCGATAACTGGTTTGAGATCCTCGCACGCCCGGATGTCAAAGTCGGCATCACGGATCCGCGCTTCGATGCCTCCGGCTATCGCGCCCTGATGATCTATGCCTTGGCTCAAGAGTATTATCACAACACGGATATTTTCTCCACCATGTTCAAGGGAAAGTTTACTTTCCCGCTGGCGTTCTTCCGCGAGGATGGGCAAACGACCATTACGGTTCCCGAGATCCTCGAAACCAGCCCTGGCTCAAACATCGTGCTTCGAGGCGCCAGCATCGAAGAGATGGATCTGCTCGAGTCAGGAGATATTGATTACGCCTTTGAATACGAAAGTGTGATCCAGCAGCATAAATTGCAAATGATCCACCTGCCGGATCCATTGAATTTGGGGGCCAGCCAGTACGATGCCTATTATCACCAGGTCGAAGTGGATCTGAACTTTCAGCGTTTTGCCACGGTCAAGCCGCATTTCACGGGCGAACGCATCGGATATGGCCTCACGATCCCGCACAATGCGCCTCATCCTGAATTAGCAGCCGAGTTCATTGCTTTCTTATTAGGTGCCGAGGGAGGCGCGATCTTGCAATCGGATCACCAGCCGCTCTTCGTCCCGGCCATCGCGGATCAATACAGCAATGTGCCCGCCTCGCTCCAGGCATTATCCGCCCCGCCCAACCCGCCGTGAGATCAAAGCACCTGGTCTTTAACCTGATATTTTCCCTGGCCGGCGGTTTCCTGATCCTGTTCATTGTTCTGCCGCTGGTCAGCACCTTGCTTGCCACGACGCCCCTGGATTTTCTCGAATCGTTCACGGATCCTGAGCTGCTGAATTCCATCGAGCTGACATTTGCCGCCGCGGCCCTGGCAACCCTGGCGGCGATCGTCACGGGCGTTCCACTGGCGTATCTCATGGCGCGCCGGAACTTTCGCGGCAAGCGCCTGTTGGATGCGGTCATCAACCTTCCCTTGGTGATCCCGCATACGGCGGCTGGAGTGGCATTGCTGCTGGTCTTTGGCGGACATGGTTTGCTGGGTCAATGGCTGGTGCCTTTCGGCATTACCTTCACCGACAATGTGGCCGGGATCGTGGTCGCGATGTTATTTGTCAGCCTGCCATTCCTGGTCAATATGAGCCGCGAGTCTTTCGCCCTAACCGATGAAGAACTCGAGCGCGTCGCCTTGACCGATGGAGCGAGTCTCTGGCAGGCGTTTTGGCACGTCACTCTACCGCAAGCCTGGCGAGGCGTCCTGGGCGGAGCCGTGATGATGTGGGCACGCGGCATCAGTGAATTTGGAGCCGTTGTGATCCTGGCTTATCATCCGAAGATCGCGCCGGTGTTGGTTTACGAACGCTACGAAGGCTTCGGATTGAAAGCCGCGGAACCAGCGACCTTGTTGCTTATTCTGGTGGCAATGATCGCCTTTATTCTGCTGCGGCTGGAACTGCTCCCCGGCGGCCGATCATAATGCCCGGTGGGCATCCCTTCACAGCCTGGGAACGGCAGTGACCGGCTCAGCCTGGCTGGCGGCAGGGGGCGGGAGGGCAATCCATGCGGTTGTGGATCCTGAAATACGCGCCGCGATTCCCTATCCATGGCGCCACACTCCCCTCTGGCCTTCGTGCGGGTTTCTCGATTTGGCGCGATAATTACTCTTGCCCAATTAGGCGGCGATAATCCATGGACCCGAATCCTTCGATCCTCCTGGTGGATGACGAAAAAGCCATCACCGATAACCTGGCGCCCTTTCTAAGCCGTTCCGGCTTCTCTGTGAACGTGGCCTCGGACGGACAGGAAGCCCTGGAGAAGATCGCGTCCCTGAAGCCGGATCTGATCATCCTGGACATCCTGATGCCCAAGTTGAACGGCCGGGAGGTGCTGCGCCGCCTCCGCCAGGATGGCAATTGGACGGCGATCATCCTGCTCACCCAGGTGGGAGAATCGACCGAGCGCGCCATGGCACTGGAAGAAGGCGCCGACGATTATCTCAACAAACCCTTCGACCCCCATGAACTGGTGGCGCGCATCCGTTCGGTGCTGCGGCGCGCCCGCCCGGGCCAACCGCCGCTCGCCGCGGCGGCGCGCCTGGCCTGCGGTGAGTTGACCCTCGACCGGGCCTCGCGCCGCGTCCGGCTGGCAGGCCGCGAGCTGATGCTCACGCCGAAGTCGGTCATGCTGCTCGAGTACCTGATGACCCATCCGGATGAACTCGTCTCACGGGAGCGCCTGCTGGATATCGTCTGGGGCTGGGACTACCCGGTGGGGACGCGCGCCGTCGACACTCGCATTGCAGAACTGCGCCGGGCCCTGGAGGAGGATGCGGCCCGCCCCAGCTACATTGAAACCATTCCAGGTCAGGGCTATCGTTTTATGGGAAAGGTCGAAACGCAGCCATGAGAGTCTGGCGGTGGGTCATGGCGGGGGTACCCAGTGTGCTGGGAGCGCTCGCGGCATTGTATTTGTTTCAATCCTATGATCCGGCGAACGATCATATTGTGTATCTGCGCGCCGACCTCGGGACTCTGGCGCTCCTGGCGGGGGTGGGCCTGAGCGGACTGGCCGCGCTTGGGATCGTGTTGTTCCAGAGGCAGGAACGGATCCGCAAGGAGGCGGCCGAATCCGCCACGGAAGAGCGGCGGCGCTTCCTGCGCCGGCTGGATCATGAGCTGAAGAATCCGCTCACTGCGATCCGGGCCGGGCTGGCCAACCTGGCCGACTCATCCGAAGGCGAGGCCCACAAGGCGGCGCTGCTCAGTGTGGAAGCCCAGACCCTGCGCCTCAGCCACTTGTCGGCAGACCTGCGCAAGCTGGCGGAACTGGAGGTGCGCTTGGTTGAACGCACGGCCGTGGACACTTCTGCTGTCCTGCGCGAAGCCTTTGGCATGGCTCAGGAACAACCCGGCGCAGCCGAACGCGCCCTGAACTTGAGCATTCCCAGCGCCCCCTGGCCGCTGCCCAAGATCCAAGGCGATCCGGACCTGCTGCTCCTGGCGGTCCATAACCTTTTGGAGAACGCCCTGAAATTCAGCAGGAGCGGGGACACGATCGAGCTGCGGGCCTTCGAAGACGGATCGGAGATCGTCATCGAAGTAGCCGACACGGGTCCAGGCATCCCCAAGGAGGAACAGCCGCACGTTTGGGAGGAGCTGTACCGCGGCGAGGCTGCGCAAAACGTCCCCGGCAGCGGGTTGGGGCTGGCTTTGGTACGGGCGATCGCGGAACGCCACAACGGCCGCGTCAGCCTGCGCAGCCGCCTCGGGCAGGGGACAGTCTTCGCCCTGTATCTGCCGATCTCCTGAACGTCCCACCTCAGCGGTCACAGATTGATAACGTCCCATCCCGGAACCGTAACCGCTCCGTCACCCATTCGCGGCATGGAACCACTACAATCGCCCCAGATACAACTATCCTGGAGGTCCAATGAATGCCCGAACTCTCGCTTGGCTGCTTGTCGCGCTGGCCCTGATCGCCTGCAATGAAACCTTCACCATCGGAATGGAACATACCCCGCGGGATACGGCAACGACGCTCCCCACGGGCAGCGCTCTGCCCGCCACGGCGACCTCTCTGCCCTCCACGACCACTGCCGCGGCCGCCTTTACGCCGCAGCCCACCATGCCCACGACCGCGGTGCTCCCGATCCCGGCCGAGAACTACCTCGATGATCGCAGCACGCCTTCTCAAGTCATCGTGTCGTACTACAACGCGCTGAATCGCGGCGAATACCTGCGCGCCTATGATTATTGGATCAATCCCTCCGGAACGCAGGGCAGCTTCTCGAAATTCGTAAGCGGGTATAAATATACCAGCCGGGTGGATTTGGTGTTTGGCTCGATCACCTCGGGGGTGAGCGCCGGACTGATCTACTACACGGTCCCGGTGCTGCTCAAAGCTTCCGCCATCAACGGTGTGCGGGCCAACTGGGCCGCCTGCTATGTGATCCACCAGGCGCGGCCTGAGAATTTCAGCATGCCGCCGTTCATCCCCATGGGCATCATCTGGGGTTCTGCCCAGGCCTATGATCTGCCGACCAGCGATGCCAGCGCCTTGGCCGCGGCCTGCAGCGTCTATCCGACGAACGGTCCGGCGGTGGCCGTTTCCGGCAATCCGCTCACCGTGGACAAGTCCAACTTTTTGGATGATCGCAGCGGGCCCGTCGAGACGGTCAGTTCCTTGCTGAACGCCCTGAACCGCAAAGAATATGTGCGGGCCTATAGCTACTATCAGAATCCCTCCGTCTATCCGGGAGCGTACGCTCCATATGCAGCCGGCTTTGCCGATACCGTGACGATCATCGCTGTGTTTGGAAGTGCACAAAGCGAGGTGGTAGCCGGCGGCCTATACGACAAACAGCCTCTGGCCATGCGCGTCCAGAAAACCGATTCGTCCATCCAGACCTTTGTAGGCTGCTACACCCTGCGACTTGCGCAACCCACGGCACAGCAGACTCCGCCCTTCCAGCCGATGAGCATCACCTCCGGCAATTTCAATGTGGTGGACAACAACGTGGATGTGAATACGCTCCTGCCGACCGCCTGCCGGTAGCCTCACCCCAAGTGGAGGAAAGCAATGATGTTGGGATCGGTGAGGGACGCCTGCATAGTCCAGGACGCCTCGCAGCCGCTCTGAACTCGAAAAGTGGGGCACGGGCACGCAACGTTTCCCATGCACCGGCTCTTCGCCGCAGAGCATGCCCATGTCATCGACACTCAACCCAAGCGTTTCAAATATGGTAGCCATTGGAGGCAGCTCATGTTCAGACGATTGTTACCCTTCTCGATTCTGATCCTCCTGATCGCCTGCAGTCCCGATCTTTCAGATCCCGCCATTCAACATGCGGTCGTCCAGACTCTCACAGCGACGGCGTGGACGCCGACTCCCACGACAACGCCAGAGCCCAACACGTCAGGGGTCGTAGATATCCTGAACAGCGTCATGATCGGCTCTGATCCGCTCGAAGAAACGATCGACGCCAGATTCAGCGTGCTGGACTCCCAGGTGTTATTCGATCCACCCACCAAGCAGGCCCTGACGCTGCAGATCGATGTCGATTGTGAATGGGTTTTCAGCGATGGCTGCACCCCCGAGGGCTCCTTCGTGGTTCTCATGCGCGCCTTCCGCGCGAACAGCAAAACCTTCAGGAAGATCTGCGACGACATCCCGTCCACGATCCGCAGCCTGCACGTGATCACGTTCGACCGCATGGTCCGAAGAGGCATGCTGGCCGCCTCGTGGGACGATGTCCAGGAATATGTGGCTGGCACCATTAATGGAACTCAATTCGGATCGCGGACCGTTCAAATCACGTCCGCGCCGTGAAGGGTGAATTTCCTCGCCTACGATCGCGCCGGTGACCGGCGGACCCGGATGGGTTGATTCGGGATGTGCGCTGAGACGCCGTCCATTGCGGCTGAATCCAGCACGGGCTTGCCTTCTCCATTTCCAATTTCTATTCCGTACCAGCTATTCCCTGCGGCTCGAGTCGAGGGAACCATGAGGTTGCCTGGTTCCCGGGCCGCGCTGCGGCTGATTTTCTGATATACCGGGCCCCTGTCGCAGATCGTCACCTTCTCGAAAAAGTGACGACCTGCGACACGAGAGCCGGCCATGGAAAATGTTCATTCTAAGTTGGACATCATGAAATTGAGAGCCGCTTTTCGGATGATGCCGCTATTCCAAAAATGAGTTGAGAAAGCTTCATCGAACCCCTTGCAGAACTTCACCAAGCAGCTCCTCAGACGCATTCTTTATGCTCTGGAGTAAGAGCAAGGGATCGTCGCCATGACGGGGGCCTGGATGTGACGGGTCAGCCCAAAAGCCTCATCCCGGGTCGCGATCTTCCACCCCAAAAAGGTTACGCCCGTGGTCGGCAGCTATTCGGAGTGATTTGACCTGCCCCCAAGGCATATTTGACCTTTGGAGAGGCTGGCACGATCGACGGGGCATCTCGTCGCGCTGCCATCCTCTTTTATCGTCAGAGTTTCTCATGAGCGCGTGACATTTTAGGTCGGGGAGCGGCACAGGAGCATAACGAAAGCACAACCAATAGAAGTGGAAGGTAGTGTCTTAATTTGAAATATTATTCTCAATGCACTTCATCCACTTATCAAAGGCCTCTAATCGCTTTTCTCCCAATCTTACATATTCCACCCATTTTTCATTTTTTGCTGCCTCCAACTGCTTCAAAAGTTGGTAATTAGGTGGAACATCCTGTTTATCTCTTTCATTATTAAAATCATCTGTGCGCTGTTTGAATTCGGAATAAACCACATCCATCTGACGCTCGGTTTTCTTAATATCATCGTCTTGCTTTTTGCATTTGTCATAGACGCTCATTCTTCCTCGCTATCTTGATAATCCTTAGCAATCGAAGCCCTGACCGCGTCTTGTGCTGATTTCACGGGGTCGGTGTGTAACACCGCGTAGAATTTGCGTTTCGTTGAGCCCTTGATAGGCGACGACCACACGTAAGCCAGTTTAGCGGTAGGGTGGTCTTTCATATCAAACAGATATACATCGCCTTCCCAAACAAGAGAACCCTCAAAAGTCTCTTTCACGTGAGTTTTCTCTTTATATTTTGCTTTGCAGTGATGAAGCCCTTCGACTGCTTGTCGAAGGGCTTCAATATTTTTGTCTGACTTATTCATCATTCTTAGAGTCTTCATCCTCTTTCCCGACTGGCGCATTACTTCCTTCCGTCAGAGAGGGTTCGTACATTGTTAGAAAACTCTTTATCAAGTCTAAGTTCTGTTTGCTAAGTGGTCTTGGTATTGACAAAATAGCAGTTGAACCGCCAAGTAGGGGTATCGGGTATTCTTGCAAGTTGCTATTAGACATACGCTCTCCAGTATTAGTACGATTTCTGAGAGTCCCACTATTCGCGTTTCTACCCTCAGACACGTCATTACTGGAGACTATTTTACCATCCTTTATGAATCCTGCAAAGGTTAGGGTATCCAAGAATTCGCGGATAAAAGGGTCAACTGCCTTAGGATTGAAAAGCTTGACTTGCTCCAAGTGCCTTCGCATCTGGGGTTCTGACGGTAATTGACCCGATTTGCTCCATGCCTCCCAAAGTTCGGCATGGATTGCAGGTTTTAATGCGGCCTTCCGAAGCGCCACTCTGAGGGTTTCTTCAGATTCCTTGTAGTGTAGTATTTCTTTTCCCAACTCAGAGAGCCAAACCTTTCGATCTTCCTTTAGCCCTTCCTCATCCAGGAGACCAAAGCTTATTATCGTAGATAATGCTCGCCATCCACGATTGCTACCTTTTTCGTATCCTATATCCTGAGTGGATAGATCAGCGGCAATACGATTCAACGTTTCAATGTTGTAGAATGCCTGCGTTTTCTCTATCGCCTCTTTCAGGTCGAAGTATGGATATGCAGGGCTTCTCAAACGCTCAGTTTTAGATTTTGCTTCGGGCATTTAACACCTTCCATTTTTGATTACAGAAGGCATTATACACCATGAGATAACCAAAGTCAAGGTTAGCGATAACCTTGACTTTGGCTAAAAAGTGTGTTATAATGTGTTATATTAGTACGGAAAACGGTTAAAAATGTGATATAATTTAGGCGAGAGGAAACTCGGAGGGCGACCGTATCTGGCGATACACTGGGGCTCTACATCCTAAGAAGCTGGTTACAACAGCTTGGGTTCAATTCCCTCGCCCTCCGCCTTTGTAATGATTATAAGCGAGATGAACGGAAAGTCAAGACAGGAGTAAGAATGGCAAACATTTTGAAGCAGGAAAAACAAGAACAAATCATTCGATGCCTCGTTGAGGGTTCATCGGTTAGATCAACGGAACGACTCACTGGCGTTCATCGCGATACTATTATTCGGTTAATGGTTCGAGTTGGGAATGGTTGCCAACATCTTTTAGATGAGAAAATGCGTAATCTAAAGCCGAGCAATATTCAAATTGATGAGATTTGGAGATACATAGGAAAGAAAGAACGTCACGTATCGGAAGAAGAGGAAATCAAAGGTGAAGTTGGTGATATGTGGGTTTTCGCTGCTATAGATGCTGATACAAAACTTATCCCCACATTTTTGGTTGGTAAGAGAACCAAAGAGAATACCGAATCTTTCTTGCAGGATTTAGCATCCCGTCTTGATAGCCGTGTGCAACTCTCCTCCGACCAAATGATTTCATACGTCAATGCAGTTTGGAAAGCATTTGGAGAAAACGTTGATTATGGGCAAATCGTAAAATCGTACGAAGCAGAACCTATCGGCCCAGGTAGGTATAGCCCTCCCGAAGTTACGTCAGTTGAAAAATATCGTATTTGGGGCAACCCCGATGAAAATCTGATTTCGACTTCATTTGTCGAACGACAAAACTTAACAATGCGAATGAATATTCGCAGGCTAACCAGATTGACGAATGCCTTTAGCAAGAAGCTTGAAAATCATCGTGCGGCGATTGCGCTTTACTTCGCCCACTATAATTTTGTCCGTGAACATCGCACGCTTAGAACTACACCGGCTGTTATGGCTGGAATAGAAAGTTGGCGGTGGGGTATTGACCAATTGCTAGATTATGCTCTAGCAAAATCTTAACGGAAAAGGAGATAAATTCCAAATGGCAGTTTCAGAAGAAACCCGCAAGGCGCTCTATCAAAGAGCAGGCGGACGCTGTGAATGCACTATGAGAGTTTGCGATCATCATCGCGCAGGCTATCGTTGCCCACATGCGTTAAACCCAGGTTGGGAAGCCCACCACCGCACAGCGGGAGGCCCCGACAACCTGGGCAACTTGATCGCCATGTGCGTGACTTGTCACAAGAATACTCGCACGTATGGCGCACACTAAGACGCTAGTTGTTTTAGCACCTTAGTACAAATTCGGATTGCCTCATGGCGAACCTGTAATTCTCCTTGAGGCAATCCAGAACTTTTAATTTGGATGGATAAACTCACGCGATCTCCGAGTTTTTCCGCTAATTCTTTTCCCAAATATCTTAGCACAAAATCAGATAATTCGCTTATTGAATTTCCATAGTAGAAACAGACCCACGCGGGAGTGTTTTGACTGCCCTGACAACTCTCGATAGTCTGCAACTTTGGAAACGCGCTAAGTGCCTCAACCAATTCCTTTATTCCTTCGTCAACTTGAACGTTGACTTTTATCCATGTTTTCTTGTGCATTGTTTACATTATTGACTCGACTATTCATATTGCGCGATAATAAGATATTGAAGAACAGAAGGGAGTACCACCGTGCCAACAATTGATTGGGTTTTCCTGTGTGACTACGCGTTTGTAGATACTTCTGGAAAAGCATCTATCATAGGGATATTTGAAAATATCACTACACTATCGCTACCAGTTAATCACCCGCAGCTCTATGTTGCGTTAGGTATGAAATTGAGCCCTGGGGATAATTTTGAACTGTCCGCAAAACTTTCGTCTCCCTCGGGTAGAGAAATAACCAAGATCAATCCACAGCGAGTAGCTATTCCAGCTAATGCTCTTGGGGTTGGCAAGGGAGTTGTTTCGTTTGGATTCTATGGGATTCATATATCCGAAACTGGTGAACACCATATTGAAATATTTATTGACGGGAATAGTATTCATGTTATTCCTATTAATGTAGAAATTATTAAGCCGCAGGCGAATCCATAGGGCGCACGTTCCTATCCTTGTAATTCTGTTATATCCTTTTTCATAATTTAATCCTTGTCAAGAGCAAATTAGGACACTACCAAGTGGAATATCAGCCCCTTGCGCCGGGGATGGACACATGGGTTGGCCGTACATTGGTTCGGAAATGCACGGTCGCGAAAATGTTTTTTCCGCAAGCCTTTATTGGCATTTACTTGATTCGGATTTTTACGGTTGCGTTTGTGCCAATGATACCGGCCAGGTCAACATGATCGAGCAGTCTGATCTTGATCGGGATCAGTTGCGTTACCTTGGTATATGTGCCGGAGGTGGTAAAGCTCGTTATGGCACCGCTGAGTTCTGTCGAGGTGATCGTACTGATTTCATCGACATAACCGTCAAAGCTCTGGCCATAGGCATCCAGAAATACGGTCGCGCTCTGCCCCGGATGTATTTTCAGGATATTGGTTTCTTCCACGTTTGCCGTAATATAAATATCCGCGGTGTTGGCTACAACCAGCACGACATCCGCCGGGGTAACGTAGTCTCCTTCTTGCATTTTGGTGTCAATTACTGTGCCATCGATGGGTGATCTTATGAAAGAACCATTTTGCACGTGTGCGAGCATCTGCCCTGCGGTTACTTCTTCGCCTTGAGTGACATACATCCTATCCAATCTCCCGTCTTCATGTGCGGAAAGCTGGTAGATCGCCGTGTCCACCTTGGCATTGTCCGTCTGATAATAGAAATTGTCCTCGTAAATAAAGTATCCTGCGATCCCGATGCCGGCCAGCACGACCACCATCGCCGCCGTGATGAGCATCCGTTTGCTGATTTTGCGGTTGGCCGTTTTGGGCTTGAAATCCTCTTCGTATTCGCCCTTTTCTTGATCAATTGACATGTTCCATAACCTTTCTTTCGAATTGACTGTTATACATCTCGGCGTAAAAGCCGCCGGCCGCAAGCAGTTCCATGTGTTTTCCCTGTTCGATAATATCCCCATTGTTCAATACCAGGATGAGATCGGCATTCTTGATCGTGGAAAGCCTGTGCGCGATAATAAAGCTCGTTCTCCCTTTCATCAGCGCATCCATCGCCTTCTGGATCAGGATTTCCGTGCGGGTGTCAATGGAGCTGGTCGCCTCGTCGAGGATCAGGATTCTTGGATTTGCCAGAATCACGCGGGCAATGGTCAATAACTGCTTCTGCCCCTGCGAGATATTGTCTGACTCTTCGTTAAGAACGGTGTCGTAATCCTGAGGCAGCGTCCGGATGAATTCGTCGCAGTGAGCGGCTTTCGCCGCGGCGATCACCTGCGCGCGGCTTGCCCCGAACGTCCCGTAACGGATATTGCGGAGAATGGAAGCGTTATACAGCCAGGTGTCTTGCAGGACCATCCCGAATATGGACCGCAGGTCGTTTCGGGTGTAGTCGTAAATACTATGCCCGTCGATCTTGATATCGCCGCCGTTAATGTCATAGAAGCGCATCAAGAGTTTGACGATCGTGGTTTTTCCCGCGCCGGTTGGACCGACGATGGCCACCTTTTCCCCCTGCTGCACGGAGGCAGAAAAATCATGAATGATGGGCTTGGCCGCATCGTAACCGAAAGCGATGTGTTCAAAAGACACGGCGCCCGCGACCGCCTCGGCAGCGGCCCGGCTGCGGTCCGAGCTCTCCTCCGGCTCATCAAGGAATTCGAATACTCTCTCTGAAGCCGCGATGGTCTGCTGGAGCGTGTTGGAGATGGAAGCCAGCTGCGTGATGGGCGCGGTGAAATTCCGCGTATACTGGATGAAGGATTGGATGTCGCCGATTTCGATCACCCTTTTCACCGCCAGGTAACCACCCAGAATGCAGACGATGACGTAGCCGAGATTGCTGATAAACTGCATCATGGGCTGCATGATGCTGGTAAAGAACTGCGACTTCCAGGCGCTGTCGGCCAGTGTTTCGTTGATCTGGTAGAAGCGCTTGATCGAATCATCCTGCCGATTGAAAGCCTGGACGATGGAGTGGCCGCCATACATCTCTTCCACGTGCCCGTTCATATTGCCAAGCGAGTCTTGTTGCGCCCTAAATAATTTCTGCGAGGTGCGGATGATCGCGCCGATGAGCCCAAACGACATCGACACCGTCAAAATGGCCGTCACGGTCATCAGCACGTTAATGCTCAACATCATCACCACCACGCCGATCACGGTCGCAACGGATGTGATCAACTGCGAAATGCTTTGGTTCAGCGACTGACTGATCAGGTCAACATCGTTCGTGATCCGCGAAAGGACCTCGCCGTGGGTCGTGGTATCGTAGTACTTCAGCGGCAGCCGGCTGATCTTCTGATCGATGTCCTTGCGGAGGTTGTACGTGACCTGCATGGAAACACCGGACATGATGAATGCTTGAACGTAGGCGAATATCATGGAGATCAGGTACAGGCTGATAAGGATCACGATCAGCCTGCCCATGTAGGGGAAATCCATGTACAGCCCGGTCCCAAAATAGTAAGCGATCAGGCCGTCGGCGAGCTTGGTGGTCACCTGACCCAACAGTTTGGGCCCGACAATGGAAAACACAGAGGATAAGGCGGCGAAAACCATCACAATGATGATCTTCACCCGGTACGGCTCCAGGTAGCGCACAAGGGTCAGCAGCGTTTTTCGCGCATCCTTGGCCTTGGCACCCTGCATGGTTACGAAGCTACGCCTGTTCAAGCTCATCCTCCGAAAGCTGCGACAGGGCAATTTCGCGGTACACCTCGCAGCCGCGCAAGAGCTCGCGATGGGTGCCCCGTCCGACCATTTCGCCATTATCGAGCACGATGATTTGGTTGGCCGTAAGGATGGTGCCCACGCGCTGCGCCACAATGAGCAATGTGCTCCCGCCCGTTTCCCGATGCAGCGCTTCGCGCAAGGCGGCATCGGTTTTCATATCCAGCGCCGAGAAACTATCATCGAAGATGTAAATGGGCGCGTTTTTCACCAGGGCGCGGGCAATCGATAGCCGCTGTTTTTGCCCGCCTGAAAAATTGGAACCGCCTTGGGCCACGTGGGCATCGTATCCATCCGGCATGGTTGAAATGAATTCCTGCGCCTGGGCGATCCGCGCCGCGCGTTGGATCGCGTCAAACGCCGCGCCGCTATCCGCATATTGCAGGTTGGATTTAACCGTCCCGGAGAACAGGATCGCTTTTTGCGGGATATAGCCAACCTTACTGCGCAGATCAGAGCGTCTCATGTCGCGGATGTCGACCCCGTCCACCAGGATGCGCCCGCTGGTGACATCGTAAAAGCGGAGCAACAGGTTCACCAAGGTTGATTTGCCGCTGCCCGTCACGCCGATAAAGGCCGTGGTTTCGCCGTGCCTGGCTTTAAAGCTGATGTTTTTCAGCACCGGCTCTTCGCCGCCAGGGTAGCGAAAGGTCACGTTTTCATACTCGACATCCGGGACAAAACCCGCCCTGGGCCGGACCGCCCTGATCTTGTCTTTGATCACCGTGTCGGTCTCGATGACCTCTTTGATTCTCCCCGCACTGACCATGGCGCGCGGGATCAAGATAAACATCACGGAAAGCATCAGGAACGAAAAAATGATCTGCATGGCATACTGCATGAACGCCATCATCTTGCCGATATCAATCTGCAGGCTCGCAATTTGATGGGCGCCGAACCACACGATCAGCACGGTGGTGACGTTCATGATAAACATCATGGTCGGCATCATCATCATCATCGTGCGGTTGACAAAAAGACTGGTATCCGTCAACGTCCTGTTGGCACCATCGAACCTGGCCTCCTCAAATCTCTGGGTATTAAATGCGCGGATAACCAGCATGCCCTCCAGATTTTCGCGGCTGATCAGGTTCACTTTGTCCACCAAGGTTTGCATGATCCGCATTCTCGGCATCACAACATTGAACAGGATGATGATGAGAACTACCAACGCCAGCACCGCTCCGACGATCGTCCAGGACAAAGTGCGGCTTTCCGAGACGGCCTTGATCGCACCGCCGGTGCCCAAGATGGCTGAATAAAAAACCATGCGCACCATCAAGATAATCAGCAGCTGGATCTGGGTGATGTCGTTGGTGGTTCGGGTGATCAGGCTGGCGGGCGAAAATTTGTCGAGCTCGGGGTTCGAAAAAGTCTGCACCCGCTTGAAAACATCGGCGCGCATATCCCGGGCGGTATAGGCGGCGATCCGGGAGGCAAAATACCCGGTAACGACCATACATGCCGCGCTGAGCAAAGTGATCAGGATCATCTTGCCGCCGGTCTGGATGATATAGTTGACGTTCCCGCTGATCACGCCCGTGTCAACCAGATCCGACATGTAATCCGGCAGCGAAAGGTCGCAGATTGCCTGTACCACCAAAAGCGTCAGAGCCCCCATTATCATGCCGGGATATTCCAACATGTATTCCATTACCATGATCATATGCGCTATGTCCTTCGATGTAGGTCGATGCTCTTCAATGCCGGCAAAAAACAGGTTCTCCCGTTACGCTGGATACTGTTCCAGGTTATCCACAAGCTTGCCCAGCAGGCGGCCCAGCTCTCTGCGTTCCTCTGGAGAGAAATTGCCCAGGAACCGCTCCGCGCTTTCCAGTAAAAGATTATTGATGGCCCGGTACAGCTCTTTTCCAGATTCGGTTAGTTCGACACGCACCACGCGGCGATCCTCGGGATCGGCCAACCGCCGAACATAGTCATTGTTCACAAGCCAGTCCACCGTGCGTGTGGCGGTGCTGAAGGGCAGCCCCAAGATCTGGCTCAGGTCGCCCATCGTGATCGGCTCGGATTGACGGGAAAAAACAAAGCCGATGATAAGGAAGACATCCTGGTCACTGACCTGCTCGATCTTTTCGCGCAGGTTATCTTTATGGATGCTGGTTTTGACGTTCAGGATCTGCTCGGGCAGTTTTCCCCGCAGGCGGCGCCGCAGGTAAAACATGCGCAGGAGGATGTCGCTGATTTCCTTTCGGGTTGCTGCACCGCTGGAAAAGTAGTTGGTATTCATCAAAATTTCCTTTTGGAAATTTACTATGCGGAAATATATCATGCAGAAAGAATAGGTCAAAGGGGATTAAGTCAGTAAGAAAGGATGACATTCTAAAGGATTCCCTTCTGGAAGAATCAGTGGAACATCGGACCAATGGCGGAACAGCCGTACTTCTCGGTGCCATTGGAAGAAAGCAACGGCAAATACAATTGCCGCGCCGGGGTGTTGGATATCAAAGGTGCTTGGAACCATACCCATCCGTATCAAATCCATTCCGAATGGAACGCCACCGAGATCAACGAGCGGGCTTCGATAATCGCTTCGCCCTTGACGCCGTACAGCAACGGCGCCGCGCCAGGGACTCCAAGCTCACATTCAACACCACGAACTGGATGATCACGGAGGTTCGCCTGGACGCGCAGAACAGGCCTTCGACGCGCGGCGCTTCCCGCCTATCGGTACACACTGTTCCCGCCGGATTTGCCGCCATCGCGGAAGCCCACCCCCACCGGCTGGATCACGAGCGTTTATGCTCCAGATGCATCTCACCCGCAGGCGGTGGCGATATGACCTGCAGGATCGAGCCAGATCCAACCAATGGCGATGCCCTGACCTTGCATAACAACCGTTACGTTGACCTGGTGAATTTTCGTTCTCAAGAAGTGATGCCTTTGTAGCTGAGTTTACAACCAGCGATATAGATGGAGCGGTGTATAAGAGTCGGCATGGCGTTCGTTCGTGACCCACGGAACATTCGTTGGCGGCGTTTTATCTCCATCGACCGACTGAAAATGGGGTCCTCCGCACTTTTGTTGATGAACACCTTTAACCGACCAGGGCAACGGCTTGCCGATTTTAAGGGGCCGCGTAACAAAGCCGCTTTTGAAGCAGATCCAATTTACCCCGCCCAAACATTTCACGCTTGATCAATTTCAATCTGTTCCCCTGTCCCTCAACCTTTGCGCTGCTCCAAGACGCGATCAGCGCGGCTGAGACCGCATTGTTGTTCCTCACCAAGCCGGTTGCAAAATTTCCAAGGTGATCATCCCATCGCGACAAGGTCAAAGAACAACTCATGCAACCGATCGTGAGAATTGCAGAAAAGATCAAAAACCTTCAAGAGGAAATTTATCAAGCGCAGTGCACCCATGAACGAACATCCGCGCCGAAGAAATAAAGAAGCACCCAATTGATCTCTTGACGCAACCTTTTTGCGGAGGTATAACACCGATTGTAAATTGAACCCTCTTTAGAAGAGACACCTGCGTTTTAGCTTTGCTGAATTCATAACGCAGCAACAAAGGAGGTGATCGTTATGGGCGCTGATGGAAGTACGTCGGGCGATGATTCTGTTCCGCTAAGATTCTCCGAGAGCCGACTCGTTCGGGACAATCTGTTACGCGCACACAGGCACGATCATTTCCTTGATGATTGGTATTGCCGATAATGTGAACGCGTGACGTGCCCCTGCGCGATCGCCACCTTCGGAGAATCGTCGAAGGTGGTTTTCTTTTAAGGAGGTCGAAATGATCGCAAACAATGCAAGAATTCTGGTGATCGGGGCTGGTGTGAATGGATCAGTCTGTGCGGCAAGCTTGTGTAGGGCGGGTGTCCAGGTGACGGTTCTTGCTCGGGGCCGGCGATACGAAGAACTCCGGAACGAGGGCATTCTTATTGAAAACTCGCTGACGCATGAACGGAGCACTACAAAAGTTCCGGTTATCAAGGCGCTGGAACCAGATGATATCTACGACTATATCCTCGTTATCATTCGACAAGATCAGATGGCGGGACTTGTGCCGATTTTGGCCAAGAATCGGTCTTCCAACATTGTCTTCATGGCCAATAATCTTTTAGGCGCCGAGGCCTATGCCGCCATCGAAACAGAGCGGATCATGCTAGGGTTTGTATTTGCCGGAGGGAACAGTGAAGGATCCGTAGTCCATGCCATCAGCGGCGTAGGCGGTGTGATCGGGGCGCTCTTCGGCGTGACCCCATTTGGGGAAATTGACGATGCCATAACGGAGCGGCTCAAGCGGTTGGTGGCGATATTCCGTCAGGCCGGGTTGAATGCGAAAGTCTCTACTCACGTCGCGGATTATCTTGCTACTCACGCAGGCTTCGTGACGTTGATGACAGGATTGGCGATCAAATATGGAGCAGACATGCCGTCTCTCGCTCGCGCCAAGGCCGACTTGGAACTACTGGTTGATGCGTTACGAGAGATGCTCAAGGTTTTTTTGCCCGCATTGGGATATCAGGTTACCCCGGCGAAATTTCGGATCATTCCGGTGGTCCCACGGTTTCTGATGGTGGCAGCGTTGGGGGCATTCATCGGCTCCGATCTGATGAAACTCGGGATGGCCGATTGGAGCATGTCGCAAGCGCGTGACGAATGGTTTTATCTCGGTAAGGAATTCGAGCGATTAGTTGAAAAAAACGGTCTTGCTGTTCCGGCCATACGAAAATTACTTGCTTACTACCGCAAGTAATATAGGCGCACGATAAAGATGAAATCCCATCAACGTATCGTGGCCGAGATTGGATATGTTCAACGGAGATAGCCATGTCTCAATTCATTCTCCAACTTTCTGATGTCAACGCGACGCTTGAAAACGTTGGCGGCAAGGGCGCTTCGCTTGCCAAACTTTCCAAGGCAGGTTTGCCTGTCCCCAATGGTTTCCATATAACAACCCAGGCCTACCGTCGCTTCGTTTCAGATAACGGTCTCCAGCCCCGCATCTTGGCAGCGCTTAATGGAGTCGAGGTTATGCAGCCAGCCAGCTTGGAATCAGTCGCTAGTCAGATAAGTGAACTCTTCGCAGGCGCGCAGATCCCGGCTGAAACCGCTGAAGCTATCCGTGCAGCGTATGCTGAGTTGAGAGATGCATATGTCGCTGTGCGTTCCTCCGCTACTGCCGAAGATCTGCCGGGGATGTCGTTTGCTGGACAACAGGAAACATATCTTAACATTCGGGGCGAAGCAACGGTACTTGGCGCAGTCAAGCGCTGTTGGGCTTCGCTCTGGACGGCGCGGGCTATCGGTTATCGCATCAAGAGCGGGATTGACCAGAGTAGCATTGCCTTGGCAGTCATCGTTCAGGAGTTGGTTCCAGCCGAGGCGGCAGGAGTCATGTTTACCGCCAATCCCATGAACGGCAAGCGCGACGAGATCGTCATCAATGCTGCTTGGGGACTCGGGGAAGCAATTGTCTCCGGAGCCGTTACACCAGACACCGCGAGGGTGGATAAGTCCACAGGCAACTTGCGAGAGCGCACAGTCTCCGTGAAACAAGTCATGACAGTCCGGACGGAAACGGGAACATGTGAGCGGCCCGTTCCCGATTCCAAAAAGAATATTCCGGTCTTGAATGATAAGCAAGTGACGGAGCTTGCGCGCTTGGGTTCCCAAATCGAGGCGCTCTACAAAATGCCGATGGATATCGAATGGGCATACGATGGAGGGAAGTTCTCCATCCTCCAGGCACGCCCGATCACCGCGCTTCCTGAACCGCAGTACGAACCGTCTATGGAATGGAAGCTTCCCGATCCAAAGGCGATGTATATGCGTCTTAGCCTCATTGAACAGCTTCCCGAGCCGCTCACACCCCTATTCTCCACAATGGCCGCGCCGATCATCGAAACTGCCACGCGCCGCCTGTTCGCTACGATGACAGGCGGCGCGGAGCTGAAGCCAGAACTCAAATTGTTTGAAACGATCAATGACTATGGATATATGACTGCAAATTTCGGCCGGTGGAATACCCTGAGGATGGCCGTGGGCCAGCTGGTTAGGATAAGATGGGTTTTCAGTCAATCGGAAAGTCGCTTTCGGCAGGCCCATGATCATTACCTTAGCGTGATTAAGAGTTGGGAGGCAAAGTCGCCAGAAGACTATGAGGCGGTCGAGTTGCTCGAAGGCGTACGCGCTCTTCTCACAGAAACGATCAACATGTACACCGTGTTGCAAATTGGGCCGATCGCAACCGCTCTGGGCAGCGAAACGATGTTCACCCAAATTTATAACCGCCTGATCAAGAAAAAGGGAGACCCCGAAGCATCGGTCTTTCTCATGGGCTTTGAATCGATGCCGATCCAGGCTGAGAAATCGCTCTATGATCTGACGCAGTGGGCACGTAGTCAAGACGAACTCGCGGCGCACCTAACTGCAACTCCCGCGGCTCAACTTGCCACGGAGATGGAGGGAGCTGATCCTCCTGGCGGTTCGGACATCAGCTTATGGGGCGAGTGGCGGAATCGATTTCGCGAACATCTAGCAAAGTATGGGCACTTCACCTACGATCTGGATTTCGCAAAGGCGGTGGCGGCAGATGATCCAGCACCTCTCTTGGAGACCTGCCGGATGTATCTGCTGGACAAAGCTCCCAACCCGCACGCACGAGTAGAGGCTCTTTCTGCTCAACGAGAGCAGGCTACTCAAACGATGCTGAAGCGGCGGCATGGCCCGCTGCGCTCCCTTTTCCGTTCCCAGTTGCAGAGCGCGCAAAAGTTTGCTCCGCTACGCGAGGATGGCATCTCGGATCTTGGTTTGGGTTACCCGTTACTTAGGAAGATGCTGCGCGAGTTCGGTTGCAGGCTGGCTAAGGCAGGCGCCCTTGAGCAGCCTGAGGATATTTTCTGGTTGAACGACAAAGAGGCGGAGGAGGCAGCCTGCGCACTTGACCAGAGTCGCTCGCCA
Source organism: Anaerolineales bacterium (assembly GCA_035516425.1). Classification (GTDB taxonomy): domain Bacteria; phylum Chloroflexota; class Anaerolineae; order Anaerolineales; family Villigracilaceae; genus Fen-1038. The sequence continues at coordinate 14,208 of DATJAH010000023.1, read as the reverse complement.
GCATCAAGGAAGGCCATTGTTCAAGAGCGGCAGAGGATTTGGAAATCCGAACAGCGCGTATCACCACCGATGGTGCTGCCGGTTGGCTCCAAGTACATGGGAATGGATATCGAAAAACTTACCAGCGGCGGCTCAAGTACTGACGAGCATGTCATCAAAGGATTTGGTTCCAGTCAGGGCCAGGTGACCGCGCCGGCGCGTGTACTGCTTGGACCGCAGGATTTCGATCAGATGCGTTCGGGTGACGTGCTGGTCGCGCCGCTCACGACGCCAGCCTGGACGCCGCTCTTTGCCTTGGCTTCCGCAATCGTCACGGATGTTGGAGGGCCCCTAAGCCACAGTTCCATTGTGGCACGTGAATATGGCATCCCTGCAGTGCTTGGGACCGGAGTAGCCACACGGCGCATTCATAGTGGACAGACCATCACAGTGGATGGCAGTGCTGGGACCGTTACCCTCGCAGAGCAGAAGGCTTTCGAATAGAAGAATAGGGATCGATCTCCGCACATCGATTTATCGGTCAGGACATTTCTGGAAAGAGGTAATGAATGCGACCCAACCAATCGAGTCTGACCGCCATGAGTACTGCGGCTGTGCGTGCCCTTGAAATGGAACTACCCGCTAGAGAGCGCATTTGCAACGACCCCTTCGCGCGGGAATTTCTACCGACTTGGTTTTACGTTTTTATGAAGCGCATCACGGCCACCCGCTATGCACAAAGACATGCATCAGGCGATCTCGGCTTCATCGTTGCCCGCTGCCGTTATATGGATGATCTGCTGTCCGAGGAGTTGGATCATGGGATTCAACAATTGGTGATCCTGGGAGCCGGCTTTGATTCGCGCGCGTATCGGTTTGGAAGTTTGAAAGACGGAGTGAAGGTTTTCGAAGTAGACCATCCGGCTACTCAAAAGAACAAGCTCAAGAAGCTGAAGGGCATTTTTGGACCGCATGGTTTGCCCGCTTACTTGACATTCGTTCCCGTTGATTTCAGTCGCGATAATCTAGCCGCGTGCCTGACCGAAGGTGGTTACTCTGAGCAATTGAAAGCACTGTTCATCTGGGAGGGCGTGACGCCTTACTTGGACGCGCGCTCTGTGGACGGTACTCTGTCGTTCATTGCCAACCATTCAGTCCCTGGCAGCACCATTGTTTTCGATTACATGTGTGAACAGGCTCTAGCACCCAAACGGGATATCGTGATTCTGACCGTCTCGTTCCTCAGGCGTTTCTTCGATGAGGAGCGCAACTTCCAGATCGAAGCCGGACAAATTGAGCCGTTCCTTTGGAAGCGCGGTTTCAGCCAAGTGCGCCATGTCACTGGCGCAGATCTACAGGCACGTTATTTCATCGGCAGCGACTTTACAGAAACGCCCAAAACTTTTCGCAAGTTTTCGCAATAAATAGTGATTTTACGGTTCTCTTGCTGGTTTTGAAAGCACTGCTCATCGTTTTTGGCAGGAGGTGTCTACCAACAAGGAAGGCAGCATGAATCTCCGAGCTGGGCATCCATCCTTAGTAAGAGGTAAAACACTGTACACTGTTGATGCCACCTATACGTACTGCTATAGCCGCTCTTCTCAAGGATCTGGGTGAATCAGACAAGTAGCAGGCACAACGTTGCAGAGAATACTGTCTTGATTATACCGTGACTACAGTATCCGCCTGCCACATCGTGGTAATGATGTCTCCCATCCCTCCTACTATGCCCACACGTACTTTTTCTTTTAATCCAAAATAATCTAGGCAAGTCTGGCAAAGAATCAAACGTACACCTCTAGCTTCCAGTAATCGAAGCTCATCCAGAACGGGAGATCCATCGCAAGCCAGTCTTACACCATCTGTATAGAAGCAAATCGCTCGAGGCAAATCTCCGTTTTGACTGGCGAGGGTAAGGAAGGTTTTTGTAAGCTTATCCCTGAGCGACTGCTCGTTGGTCTGGCCCATTCCGTTCCCATTGAAAATGATCACGACGGCCTTGGAAGTATCCATGGTTTATCTGTCCTTTCGTCTTCTTTGTAATTTGTATGCCCAAAACGAAATCTCTTCTAATTGATAATTGTAGTGCAGACATTGCCAATTCGCATCAAATCTTTCGCAGGTGCAGGATTCCAGTTCAAATCAATCACTTCACCTTTGACCCAGGGACAGAATTCATCATGAGCATCCAATCTGCCATTCAACGCACGGCGACTGGCGCAACCTCCTCTGCATGCACAGTCTGAAGCAAAAGAAGGTTCAAAACGGGCCATTTGAAAAGCCTGCTCATTTAGTATCTCTTCCCCCAACTCAACCAAATCGGAGGTGGTTCGCGCCAGCGATGACCCGTTGGGCCAATAAACACACGGGATGACCTGGCCCCGTGGATTAATGCGGATGCTCTTTCTCCCGCAAGGCGATTGAACGTTTGGCAATCCCATCACAGCCCTGACAACAGGTTCGGCGCACCCAACAACCAGCCCTGCTGAGAAAAGGAGACGGTAACCCTCCCAAAATTGGGAATAACTTAATCGAAAAGCATCAGTTTTCACTGCTTGGTAGGCATTGACTCGAAGATTGCATCCATCCACTCGACCGAGCGCCACCATTTGATCCATTTTGTTATAATTCGTATTCATTAAGGTGGAGAGGATGGAAACTTCAACCCCTTGCTGGTGACAACGTTCAATCGCCCGATGTACTAATGCCCAATTTCCAAAACCGCGGTGCGCATCTTGTTCAGTTTGTGTGGGGAAATCTATAGAGACCTCAACATCGCTAAACATTTCCAAAATAGATTCAGGAATAGACATCAACGTGTAACCGTTCGAAGCAATGCTGAGTTTGATTTGTTGAGTGCTCAAATAACTGACGATCTCATTGAATTCGGGGTTAAGCGCATTTTCACCGGTTCCCATTCCAATGCTATCTACTGGAACTGAGTTACAGATCTCTTTAATCTGAGCCAGACTCAAATAATTAATGCGTACAGTGTCGCGGTAGCAGTGCGCGCAGTTCAAATTGCAATCGTTGGTTAAACCAATTCCAAGAGAGTAACCCATTTTTCTTCTATGTCCTTTCCTCTCGCCAGAATGTTATGATGAAGAATTAATAGTTTATACTTTTACACCCGAAACAATGAAATAGACAATGCTTGCAAAAAAGCGATCTGCCGTCAAGGCAGAGTTGATCTCAGCCACCCAAGCATCATGTTCGCTGGACGTGATCTCGCCTCCATCGCGCGCAACTTGGGCAGATCGAAACAAAGATAGCGTCAGAGAATCCTTCGCATTACGAGCAACTGAAACAAAAGGTATCCCCTCTAGAGTGGAGAACCCCGCGGCCTTCATATGCCTTAATAATTGTCTTCCACTCCAATTATTTCCACCATAATGATCACAACGCCAATGCAACACGCGGCGGGTCAGTGCGCGGTCGGGGTGATCTACTACCACAGTCTCAAAGTCCCAATCCATGACTACTACTTTTCCACCGATACGTACTACACGTTTCAATTCTTTGAGAACAGATTCGGGGGTAGATACGTGTAGGAGTAAACGCGCCGCCAGAGCACTATCAAAACTCATATCCTTAAAAGGAAGGAATTCAGCCTTGCCAGTGCTCCACTGAATCAGATCAGCCAAACCAGTATTCATAGCATAATTTTGTGCAAACGTAATTATCTCTGGAGAAATATCAAGACCTGTGATCTGGCCACCTGGACTAACCATCGGTGCCATTAAGCGGCATAGCAGTCCACTCCCACATCCGACTTCAATCAGGTGATCGCCTGGAGTTGGGGCGAGTTTACTTATGAGGGCCGAGTTAATTTGTTGTTGGTCAAGAGCCCTACCTCGTTCCTCCAGAGCGGATGCCATTTCAGCGATTTCTTGCGCGCCTGCCATTGAGGGATTAGCCCAATTATTTGATTGAATCACTCGCAAGACTCCAATAGAAAGTATTGCTCTAGTTCTAGGGCGTCGAACTGAAGGTTCAGTATAAATGCTATATCCTAGCCTTTAAAGTGTTATTATATACTATGCGATTATATATCCTCTTTTCGATAACGGGTATGGTGAACTCTAGAAATCCAAATCAATGTCGTATCTCTCACCGAGCGAAATCTCCGGAGCGACAGGAAGATCTAGAGATATTCGTTAATTGTTCCGCAAGTGCAAGCGCCTCCTTCAAATCTCAAATGATATACTTGGTATAATTGAAACAATCCACAACGAATTAAACCACGGAGATAAACATTGGACCGCAATGGGATATCTTTATCGGCACACATAACACCAAGAATCTCAACCGTAGTGCCGGAACAGAAGTTCCTACCGGATGCATATCGCCTGCCAGAAGGAAGTATGCGCGGTCCAATTGCTGAGCTCTCCCCCAAAGTCGTTTTTATTGAAGTAACCAACCGCTGCAACCTGCTTTGTCAGACTTGTCCTCGCACTTATTTCCAGCGTGAACGGCTCAAAACTCTATCGCTCCATGAATTCATTTCTATCGCTGAACAGTTCCCTCAAATGCAGCGGGCATTATTGCATGGCATTGGCGAGCCGCTGCTGAATGCACATTTACCGGAGATCATCAAGTATCTTAGGGAACGGAAAGTGGAAGTTATCATCAATTCTAACGGAACATTATTGACTGATGAGTGGCAAAGAAAATTGGTTGAGAGCGGACTCGATCAATACCGATGCTCGATCGATGGGGCAACGGAGGTGACCTACGCCCGTATACGTGGCGCATCGCTCCTTCCTAAGCTTAAGAAAGGTTTGCAGGGATTAGTCAAAACAAAAGAACACTTAGGGATGAGCACACCGAATATTTCGATATGGTGTGTTGCCACGCGAGAGAACCTGCAAGAATTACCAGATCTGTTATGGTTGGCTACTAAGTTGGGTGTTCCTGAAGTCTACTTACAGCGCATGGTTTATTTCGCCAGGCAACCGGATCAACAATTCGGAATGGCTCGCGATAAGATCGCGATCTTTGGCAAAGAGGATAATATCGAGCAACAAATTATTGATGAATGTACGGAACTAAGTTCGGAGCTTGGGATTAAATTTCTCGCTTCAGGCGGACGAGATCCGATTAATAGTTTAGCAGCAGCACGTTCACCTGATTTTTCTCCATGGCAAGCTTGTACGCGTCCCTGGACGACAGCATATATTACAGCAAATGGGAATTGTTTGCCCTGTTGTATCTCTCCATTCGCGACGAATGATTATGAAAGCTTAATCTTAGGAAATCTCTTTGAACGACCGTTCCATGAGATCTGGAATGAGCCGCAATATCGAAAATTTAGAGTAGACTTGTTAAGTGAACATCCCAACCCAGCATGTGCTAGTTGTGGTGTTTACTGGAGTTTGTAAGTTATGTTAATGGGAGCCGCTATAAGGAAAGCATAGATGCCGCCTAAAACTTGGAAGACGATTTCCAGCCGTCCGGTTTACCAAAACCCATGGACTTCTGTGCGAGAGGATATTGCCGAAATGCCGAACGGCAAAACTACCCTGTATGGGGTGGTCGAATGTGCGGACTGCGTAGGCATCCTACCTTTTGTGGATGAAAGCCATGTTGTGATGGTCAGGCAATACCGCTATGTGTTTGGGGAAAACCAACGATGGGAAATGCCCACTGGAGGCGTCAGGCCCGCGGAAACGCTACTGGATGCTGCTCACCGGGAATTGCGCGAAGAAGTTGGGTATGATGCAGCCCTATTGGATTATGTTAACACTTACTATACGAGTAAATCGATCATGCACGAAATTGCCCACCTCTACATTGGAAGAAACCTCACCCAAGTTCAAGCAGTGCCGGATGAGACCGAATTCCTGGAGATTGAGGTTTTCCCATTTGCATCGGTTATTCAAATGGTTTTGGAGAGTGAGATTCGAGATGGCATGACCATTCTGGCGGTTTTGCTCGCAGCCCGCCAGCTTGGATAATAGAATTTCTGCGCGCAATTGAAACCTGAACACGTTCGTGGAATGGAGGTTCTGATGGAAAAGATTCTAAAACCGAACAACGTTTGGATCGATTATGTAAGTAGGGCAGGATTGTTGGTCTCACGAGTGATCGTTGGTTATTTATGGTACACCCAATTGCTTTGGAAGCTTCCTCCAACGTTTGGATGTCCTGCGAATTTCGCGGTTAGCACCAGTTTTCATGCGCGTACGTCGGGGTTGTGCGACTGGGTGGGTCTGATGACCATCTATTCGAAGATCCCTTTGCAGGCATCTCTAGTTAAGCAATTCGTCGTTCCCAATCTTTCTTGGATGGGCTGGATCATCTGGCTGATGGAAGCCTTTGTAGCTGTCACCCTAGTCTTCGGCTTGTTCACTCGCTTGGGAGGTTTGGCTGCCCTGCTTCAGGCATTGAATTTATATTTTGGTGTCTCTAGGGTGCCTGGTGAGTGGTATTGGAGCTATGCGATGCTTGCACTCCTGGGTTTGATCTTTCTAGCAATTCCTGCTGGCCGCATCCTCGGTGTGGACGCCTTATTGCACCCGCGCTTGGAAGCGGGAGCCGAGCGAGGAAGTTGGCTAGCAAAAATCCTGGCATTCCTGACTTGATACCGGATTTGCAAATGGCTCGTTCTGAGAAGTGGTTGCTGGGAGTTCTAGGTTTACTCCTAGTCGCCACTTCAGCCTATGCTTGGCATCTTGGCGACTTACGTGCGAACACCATCGCATTTGAATGGGTCTTTTTCGGAGCTTTCACTTTATACGGGCTGGCTTCATTTTGGGTATTGTCTAAAGGGCAGGTTGGTTACAGTGTAATTATTGGAATATTTGCCCTATCTATAGCCGCACAGGGTATTCTTGTTTTTACTCGCCCAACCCTCTCTGACGATATGTTCCGCTATGTGTGGGATGGCAGAGTGCAAGCTCATGACATAAGCCCCTATCTATACCCACCAAGCGCTCCGCAACTATCGTTCTTAAGAGATTCCACGATTTACCCATCAATCAATCGCAATTTGGTGGTAACCGTCTACCCTCCAGCCGCGGAAGCCACGTATGCCATACTCTGGCGGATCTGGCCGGACAACATTCACTGGTTCCAAGGTGCCATGGCCGCCGGAGGATTGATAGCTGGCATTCTGCTAGTTGGCCTGCTACGCGACTTGGGACGCCCAACGGTGCGTGTGCTCATCTATCTGTGGTCGCCGCTGTTGACTTTTGAGACGGCTCATTCCGCCCACATCGATGGCCTGATGTTGCCGCTGCTAGTCGGCGCTTGGTGGGCGCGCGTGCGCGAACGCGATGGCTGGGCGGGCTTTTTGTTGGGGGTTGCCACAGCCATGAAGTTCTACCCGGCCCTGCTTCTGCCATTTATATGGCGCCCGCGTGACCCGCGGGGCAGATGGAGTATGCCGCTGGCCTTCGGGGCGGCAATCGGTCTGTTCTATTTGCCGTACTGGTTCACAAGTGGAGCCTCCGTGCTCGGATATCTGCCCGATTACTTTCAAGAAAAGTTTAATATTAGCCCTTTAGTTGCGGCCCTAACCCATGTTTTGGGCGGATTCAAGCTTTACACGATCAATGGCCTAACGCTCGTGGAGCTAGGGGCCCTTTTCGTGGCTGTTGGTTGGGCTGTTTTGAATCCGGCATCAGATGCCGAAACCGCATTGCGGCGTTGCATCTGGCCGATTAGCATTATCACGCTGCTCTCTCAAAACTTATTTTCCTGGTATATGCTCTGGCTACTGCCCCTCCTAGCCATCTTTGTTCAACCCTCCAATATAAAAGTGGGGTGGCTGAGACTACCGCGCCTCGATGCCTGGACAGGCTGGTGGTTGTTCTGCGGACTGATTGGTTTTTCATACACTTTCTTTATTGAGTGGACACCGGTGAGTGCTGCAATTCAGGCCCAGTTCTTTCCTCTTTACGGCTTTCTGCTGATCAGCTTCGTTATCTCCTTATGGAAAAAATTCGCGAGTTATACAAATCAACATTCGATCCCGCAACGCTTAAATTAGTAGTTGCTTTTGCGGGCAGCCTAATTATTTATATTTTGGCGTTCACACTGCCCGCTAATTTATTGATTCTATATAATCGCACGGCCTTAGATGGGCAGCTGTTGCAGGATGTCGGGGCATTGGCTTATCTGCGGATGATTCTGGCTTTTTCCGGTCTCGCACTTTTGTACTTCATGGGTATCCAAGCCGCTAGCCAGACTAGAACCAAGGCCGCTTGGTTCATTGTAATTAGTGGCATTCTGGCGTTTATTCTTGTGCTTATATTGATGGCTCCTTACGATGCCCTGGATATTTACGATAACATTTTTCATGGCCGGATTGTGGGAATCTATGGAGGAAACCCTTTCCGGCAATTGATCATGAGTTTCCCCAACGATCCATTTTACAGCTTTACGCGCTGGAAAACCGATCCGTCCGCCTATGGACCTGTATGGGAACTGCTCGCTGGGCTAACCGCTCGTTTGGCAGGAGATGGCATCATTGCCAATATACTAGCATTCAAGCTGTTACCGGGGTTATTCCATCTGGCAAGTGTTGTGATAGTTGTATTATTTTTGCGCCGTTCGGCGCCGGAGCAGACTCTGTCTGGAATGCTGTTGGTGGGCTGGAACCCAGTAATCCTCTATGAAACTTGGGGAAATGGACATAACGATATTGCCATGGTATTTTGGATCGTACTGGCAGTATTCTTGATCAACCGAAGGCGTTATACTTTGGCAACTTTGTCGTTAGTTGTAGGCACGCTGATCAAGTTTATACCCGTTTTGTTGATCCCATCTGCATTGCTTGCTGGTTATTGCAATACGGATAATCTACGAAATCGCCTTTGGTTCCTTGGTCAAACTTTATTGGGGGGTGTCTTGATGACTGTTGCTGCTTATCTCGTTTTTTGGAATGGAGTAGCATCCCTTAGCATCAATCGCCGGATGCAAATGTTTTCAACCTCGATTCCCTCGATCATCGTAAATGTCCTCTACCAAAGGTTGGATTTCATCGAATCAGCCCGCATTGTCAGCTTGAGTGCCTTCGGGCTTTTGGTCATCTTCATAGTTTACGAATTGATTCGTTTCAAAAATCGGGGGCGGGGCCGGAATTTTGCCCAAACGGCATTCAACATCCTTGCGTTTTATTTGATGGTCACCTGTTTATGGTTCCAGCAATGGTATGGCATTTGGCTGATTGGATTGGCTCCTATGCTTCCCAGCCGCTGGCGAAGCCTGGCTTTGCTATTTGGATTCTGGGTTTTGAGCAAACAATTTATATTTGGCCCTCTGATTGTCCCACTCATAGCGCTTCATCCAAGAAGAACAGGGCTGTGGTTGGAACCTATATTGACCATGGCTGTTTTAGGTGTGCCCTGGATCTATGTTCTATTGAATGTTCGTATCTCATCGAAAATGAAGGCAGCCAATTATGCCGCATGAAATAGCGAATGCTTTAATTGTAGTTGCGAAACGACCAGCGCCCGGCCAGACGAAAACCCGCCTATCTCCACCGCTAAGTCCTGAACAAGCCGCCGCTTTGTATGAATGTTTTCTGATGGATACGCTGGAACAAATGCGGCAGGTGGATCAAGCTGATCGAGTGATTGCTTACCTGCCTTCGGATGCGGCGGATCATTTTCACCAGTTTGCCCCTGATTTCCAATTGATTCCTCAATCTGGACAACAACTTGGCGACCGCTTAGATAATGCGCTAACCTCCTACCTTTCGCGTGGTTATGAGCGCGTGGTTATTATGGACAGTGACAGCCCCACACTCCCATCGTCTTTTCTGTCGCAGGCTTTTCATGTTCTTGCAGACGGGGCAGATGTAACACTTGGTCCATGTGAGGACGGAGGGTATTACTTAATTGGACTCAAACAACCTGCCCCTCGTCTTCTTAAAGAGGTTCAAATGAGCACTCCAACTGTTGCCGCAGATACAATTGCCCTGGCAAAGGAAGAGGGCTTGCGTGTTAGCTTGCTGCCTAGTTGGTATGATGTAGATGACGCGGCTTCACTCGCTCGTCTTATGAATGAAACAGCGCACCTTGACCCAAAGGTCGCGGTTCATACACGCAGGTTCTTAGAAGAGAATGCAATCTATGGACTGGTTGCCAAAGGGCTGGAAAGTTGACTGCAGTGACGGTGATCATTCCAGCTTTAAACGAAGCCGGCAACATTCGCGAATTGGTGGCTGAGGTGCGGGCCACTACGCCAGTTGATGTAATAGTGGTGGACAACAACTCGACAGATGCCACGGCTCAGGAAGCGCAAGAGGCCGGTGCCCAAGTGGTCTGCGAACCCCGCAGAGGTTATGGATACGCGTGCGCGGCTGGTACGCTGGCCGCAGCGAATGCAGATATCGTGGTTTTCTTAGACGGCGATTACAGCTTCTCACCCGCCGACTTGCCATTGTTGCTTGCTCCGCTTTTGGAACGCCGCGCTGATTTAGTGCTGGGCACACGCTCACTAGATCGCAGCGCCTCCGGGCGTATGCCTCCTCATCAGCGCTTCGGAAACTGGCTGGTATCACATATCATGAATAGGTTCTGTCATATCTCGATCACGGATTTAGGACCCTATCGGGCAATTCGCAGACAACTTCTGATGGAATTGGAAATGAAGGAGATGACGTATGGTTGGCCCACGGAGATGATTGTCAAGGCAGCGCAGAGCGGAGCGCGTATCCTGGAAGTGCCAGTGAGCTATATAAATCGTCGTTTCGGCAAATCAAAGGTTAGTGGAACTGTGCGAGGTTCTGTTTTAGCGGCATGGTTCATTCTGGGAGTCACGTTCCGCTATGCATGGAAAACCAAATATTGGAGCTGCTAACATCTAATCTATTTTGCGGGGGGAAGCGCCAGAGAGGCTGGCGAAATCGGATACAACGTGAACGCACTTGGAGTCAATTCAACGTTTTGCCCAGCGAGTTGGAGGTTCGCTTTGCTTGTTATATTGTAGTTTAGAACAATTGCATCAATCGCTTGACCTTGCCGGTACAGATCGGCAACCACGCCATTTTGTGAGGTGAGCAGGCTGAATGAGTTCGGAAAATCAGGGATGGAAACCTCGTTCTCAAATTGTCGCAGAGGAGTGGTTTCATCAAATGGGAGCTGAACGCTGATTCGCCCACCGCTTTTCCATGTGGCTATCAATGGTTGGTTGAATTCGTAAGCAGCCAGCCAGGGTTGGGCCTCGGTGGAAGTTCCGGTGTGCGGAAGATATGCGTAGCTCAGATGATGAACGCCCGGATCGGTAACACCCTCCGGATCTTTTGTAACTTGTCGGATTAGCATGAGGCTTCGCGTCGCGCCGCCGCCAACGCCTTGTAAACCATGCGTGATTAGTGTTAGACCAGAATTTTGATCAGAAACATCGCTCCAATATATGATCGGATAGAAGATCGAGCGGTGGTAGGTCACATCCCCAGGAACTATAGGCCGATCGTCAATCACATGATCAAACGCACCAAGACCGAGATCGTCCGTTCGTTGGTTTGTATTTAGGATCGTTGGCGTTTCAACGATGGCAGTAGTTTCCGGCAAAGCGCTGATATCCAAATCCACCTCTACCAGCGAATCATCTGCGCGCATGGTCACCGTTTTGATCACAGGCTGCCCGCCAAGAATAAAGGAAGCTTTCACACGCCCTACGAGCGGTCCATCTGTAAGGATAGTCAGCTGAGCCGGGACTTGACTCTCGCGAGCACGTACCTGACCGAATGATGCGCCATATACATCCCCACTATCATCCCAATATGTGACATCATCGCCAAAAGTAGATAATAGCTCATGGGAAGCGCTTGTATTGCTATCAATAGCTAAGCTCGAAAATGCTCCGCCATGATCGTCATCAAGCGTTACTGAGACCAATCCATTGGTAAGCGTCACAAGATTGGCTGCGCTGGTAATGTATACCGGATGATCAAGGGTTGCTTTCCCACCAGTCAGGCCGGAGTAACCAAGCGCAGGGATATTCTCCACGCGAAAAGCAATGCTGTTCGTACCAATCTTCTGCACCGGTTCGGGCAGAACACTGTTATCTGCAATGCCGCCGCTTACCTCAATGATCCCAGATCGAGGCCAAGAATCCGGATTGAAGATCACCACGGGCGTGGCGACACGGCTTGCGATACTTGCCAGAGTGGAAGCCAGTTGATCTTTGGCCGATGCCACTGTTTCTTCAAACCGTGGATATTGACTGCCTATCCAGACCGAATCGAAACTTACTCCGGCGATGTTGTCATAATGAGTATTGAAGGCGGCCAAATTCCAAGCATCTGGAGCAGGCGAGCCGACCAATAATCCAAATTTATCCGCGGCGGTCAGGAAAAATTCGCTTTCAATATCCGCAATCTTTGCCGCTGGGCGGGTATCATAAAATGCCTGCCAGATCGGGTTAAGGTCAGTGGTTAATTCCGGGAGCGATTGCGTTCCCATATATTGAAAGGCGCTATCCGGATCGGAAATGACAAGGGCGGTATTATGGTCGGTCGCGTTCCAGTGATCCACCAGCGTCATCAAGTTGGCCTGCGGGCTGAAAAAATCAAAGCCCACCGGAAGGAGCAAGTATTTGGATTTGGTTTGACTGAACTCGGAATCAATAGTCTTGCGAAGTTCGGCTAATTGAGCGTTCGGGTCAGTGCGCTGATAGATGTCTCCCCAAGCAAGGGGATAGGAGACATACGATACGAGCACGCGCCCTGCGATGTCAGATGGAGTTGATGGACTGGTCCAGTAAAACTCGGGAGGCAGTGCCTGACATTTCTGATAATCAGGATCACAGTTTCCTTGATAACGCCCAATGAAGAGATAAGGAATGTTGAATTGGGCCAGGAAGGTTGGAAGAGCCGCCGAATTTCCAAATGCATCCGATTGCCAAGCAGTTCGGGGTACATATTCGGGACCGAAGGTCTGGGATATCCAAGCCTGACCCAGTTGTAGGTTGTGTACTTGCACCGAAGGTGCCGCCAAACTCGTTTCAGGCTGCGTAATCCCGCCCCAAGCGAAAACCATCTGGCGCCGATGTACAAACTCAATGAGATCTGAGTGTTCCTCAGGATGTGTATTCCAAAAGTGCTGGACAAACAGAACCTGTTCCATCGTAAAGCGAAAACGAGGGTATTGTTTCGCCAGTTGGATCGCCGTGAGAATGTTCTGATCGGAAAGTTGGCTATATGCCGTGAAACTTTGATGCCAGTCTGTATCCCAATGAGAAAAAGGAACAAGGAATACAACTCGATTGGATTGGTGTATGAGCGACTGGGTCTCGGTATCAAAATTGCCAAGCGGGCGGCTTTGTTTAGGTTGGGTTAATGCAGAATGAAGCCCAACGGAAAGCAGTGCCAGCACTCCAATTATGAGCGCTGACAGAAGAAATATTTTCATCCAACGAGTTCGAAATACGCTTCGCATGATGTATGTCGGCTAGGACCAGGTGGTGATCAATTGCAATTTGCTCACCAACGCCATATGAACATCAATCATACCACTCGCGATATGCCATCTTTTTCCAACTCTCCTAAATCCCAAATTGCTGGGCCAGTGATGCTTGGTAACCCTTTAGTAATATGGAATGCATGGTTGAGTAGTTAAGACTGGATGTCCACAAACCTCAACCGATTTCGTAAGAATATTCTCAGTGAACCTATCCAAACGAAGTGTTAGTAGACAATCCATTATCTATGATGCTTCTGGAGTAATAAATCTTATGAATGACAACACCAACCCCTCACTTCGAGAGCAAATCGAGGCGTTTCAGGCGCAATCGGCAACCCGGCGTTCACCGGAAGTTCAGGAACGCACTAAAGCGCGGCGTGCTCAATTGGTTGCATCCGGCATCGCTGATAAAAGCCTCAAGGCTGGCGAAACTGCACCCGACTTCACATTACCCGATGCTTATGGCGACCCTGTCTCGTTATCTGCGCTGCTGGCGCACGGTCCCGTTGTATTGACTTTTTATCGCGGTGATTGGTGTCCCTTCTGTAACCTCACGCTACGCGCCTATCAGAAAATATTACCGGAAATTAATTCGCTTCACGCGACTCTGGTCGCGATTTCTCCGCAGAATCCTGATAATACGCTGCTCACCGTTGAGCATAAAGAATTAACTTATCCTGTCTTGAGCGACCTCGGTAATCGGGTGGCGCGGATGTATCGATTGGTATGGTCGATACCTGAAGATCAGCGCAGTACCTCTGCCAACCTTCCCCAATATAATGGCGATGACGCCTGGGAATTGCCGATGACTGGT
>DATJAH010000022.1:0-36009 GCA_035516425.1 Anaerolineales bacterium | reverse complement strand
CGTAAAACTGCTGCGTCCGATCCGCTCCGGTATTGTGACTTTCAATGGCAAAGATCTTCTGGCAGATGCAGAGGTCCCTGAGACTACTTTATCGGTTCTTGATAAGCTGTCTTCGGGACACTAAAATGAGCAAGTCAGGTGTTATAAATGAATCGTTGCTCACGGGGATCAATGATGCCCCGCGAATTGTGGCAAGATCTCGGCGCGGATTTCAGCCTGCCACCCCGGTCTTATTCGCTGACTTTTCTCATGTGTATCCGCAGTTTGTGCGGGTAGAGAAAGAACTTGCCGCATTTTCGTTCTGTAACAGGGCTCCGGCGGCCATGGGCAACTGCTATCCAGGCAGGGACTGATCCGCACGCAGGCGCTGGACGGCAGCATGGTCGATATCCCCCTGGTCAATGCGGGCATGCAGGACCTTATCCTGCTCGCCGAGCCAACCCGCGGTGAAAGGACAACTTGCTTACCATCATTTTTGGAATCTTCGCGGCGGCCACTTGGGGCGCGGGTGACTTCGCCGGTGGGCTTGCCAGCCGGCACGCGGGCGTCTATCAGGCCGCGCTCTACGGCGAAGCCTTTGGGGTGGTCCTGCTCTTGGCTGAGGTCCCCTTCATCCATGAGCCGGCGATGCCCTTGACCCTATGGATCATAGATATGGCCGCCGGAGCGATCATGGCAGTAGGGCTGATGATCTTTTACCGTGCCTTGGGCGAGGGTCAAATGAGCGTCGCCGCGCCCGTCTCGGCGCTGATGACGGCCGGCCTGCCGGTGATCGCCACGGCATTGATGATGGGTCTGCCCAGCCTGACCACCTTAGCAGGCTTTGCCTTGGCATTGCTGGCCGTCTGGATGGTTTCACAGAGCGGCGGTCCCTCGAAAAAAGCACTGGTCCGCCTTGCAGACGTGCGCATGCCCCTGATTGCGGGGCTGTTTTTTGGCATCTATTTCATTCTGATCCACCTGGGTAGCCAGCATGCAGTGCTTTGGCCACTGCTCGCGGCGCGCTCCACCGGGACGCTCACTGTCCTGGTCATCTGTGCCTTTGAGGGCGAAGTGCGCATCCCGCAAAAAACAGTTTGGCTGCTGATTGCCCTGAATGCAGCTTGGGACGTCGGTGGAAATGCTTTCTACATCCTCGCTGGGCAGGTCGGTCGGATGGATGTGGCCGCGGTGCTCAGCTCACTCTATCCCGGCATTACCGTGATCTTGGCGAGGATCATTTTGCGAGAAAAACTCACCGGGGTGCAATTTGCCGGAATTCTCGCGGCGCTTGTGGCCATTGTGTTGATGACCATCTGAGCCCGTATGGTCTAAAAAACTTCATCCAGGGGATTTCGAGGTCGGAATCGCCCAGTTATCCAACATGTATAGCTTCAAGTGTGGACGGGAAATGCTTCGAATTAGGGGCAGTGCTGAGCTGCCAGTCTATTGCAGCGCGTAGCGGAAACAATCTGATCAGGGGAACGTGCAACTGCGTCAGGAGGTCATGGTTCTCGAGCTGTAGATCAAACGTCGGCAGCTGACGAAGCGCGAAGGGATACATTAGACGAGGCGCTGGTCAGGGATGTAAAATCAGATTGGCCTGCGCAACCGGCTTGAGGGCTTCGTTCTGCTGTGCTGCGTGATCGTGCCGATGACTTAAGTAGCCAAGACACTCTACCAATTGTTGACTACATCCTGCGAGAGAGGTAGAATGTCGTAGCAAAATATGCTACAAAAGGAGAAACCATGCAATTCGTTCCCTATCGCGCTTTACGCAACGAACCTTCTGCTTTGCGCAAAAAACTAGAAACTGAAGGCGATCTGGTAGTGACTGTAGGAGGCAAGCCTTTCGCGGTGATGATTAACCTGGCTGAAGAAGATGATGTCCAGGATATTCTCCTGATGGTATCCCGCTTACGAGCGCAGATGGCTGTACGCGCGATCCGCAGTCAGGCACGAAAAAATGGCCTTGATAAAATGACGAACAAAGATCTCAACATGCTCATCAAAAAGACCCGCACTGACCGGAAACGCTGATGTTGATCGTAGTAGTATTGGACACCAATGTTCTTGTGAGCGGTCTACTTAATCCAAATGGTTCGCCTGGAAAAATACTCGATCTGATCATTAGCAATCAGATTCAGCTCGCTTATGATGATCGCATTTTGGGAGAATACGAGGAGGTCTTGTCACGCCCGGAATTACATATCCGTCCCTTCCAGGCATTTGCGGTAATTGGTCACATTGAACTTTCTGGAAAATATGTGATTGCGGAGTCGCTTTCCACGGACGAGTACCCCGACCCGGATGATATTATGTTCGCCGAAGTGCTCATTGCGTCTCATGCAAACGCACTGGTGACTGGCAACCTGCGGCATTACAATCCTCTAGTACGGAGGAAAATGTCCGTGCTTTCCCCTATTCGGCTTCTAGAAAAGTACTTTCCTGCACCGGAATGAATGCAGTCGCTTTCGAGCAACCGCAGGAACAACACAACATTCTACCCCTGATTGAACATACAAGGTTCACTTATCTTCGTCCCTCCGTCTGCATTGGAGCGATTTACCACTTCAAAGAATTACCCAGCTTCATGAAACACATCTCCTAAACCCCTTTATACCAGGTCGCGCGGATAATATACTCGCCATTTCTCTGAATACATTGGCTTTGTCATCTTATAATCTAAATAAAAATCATGTTCGATCGGCTTAAACTTCCCCAATTTTTGAACTTCTTGGGCCTCGTATCCGCCCACTAAATCCATATAGAAGCCGATGCTTTGATGGTATGGATAGGTATAATTTAATACAATAAGCGTTTTCAATAACTCATCGGTGGACATTCTGGCGCAAGCCAGCCTATATGCCTGAAGAACGCTCCTGTCTTTGTGAGAAGATGTGATATAATGAGCCATAAAGTAACCCATATGAGCCATAAAATAGATCATGCAAAATATGTACGTATGCTGCTAATAAGGATCGTTACTTATGTTAAAGCCCTTACTTGGGTCAACAGGTTCAGAAAGAGTCTTGATCTTCATCACGGCTCGTGGCGAAGCTTATCCAAGAGAAATATCCAGATTCTTTGGTATGGGAACCTATCCCATTAGAAAGCAATTGGAAAAATTAGAAGTTGGTGGAATCTTAGTAAGTCAGCCCAAAGGTCGAACCCTTCTCTATACTTTCAACCCACGATATCCGTTCCTGAAAGAGCTAAAAGAATTATTAGATAAAGCACTTTCCTTTTACCCTGAAGACGAACGGGAGAAACTGATTATGAACAGACGCAGACCACGACGCCGTGGTAAGATCCTATGAAAAGCATAAACAAGATGACCCAAGCAGAACTTGCAGCTTACGTCCAGTCTCATTTGCGGGAAAAAGGAATTACTGTGATTTTGTCAGGCGGTGCAAGTGTATCAATATACACTGCTAACAAATATGTCTCGGCAGACGTAGATCTGATAGATGTCTATTCTATCGAAAGAAACAAGATAAAGATCGCAATGGAAGAAATTGGCTTTCATGAGAAGAACAGATATTTCGTCCATCCCAATACAAAACATATCGTTGAATTTCCTCCTGGTCCCCTTTCTGTGGGTGAAGAATCGGTGACGAGCATAAAAGAGATAAAGTATTCCACAGGAGTTTTACGAGTAATATCACCAACAGACTGTATCAAAGATCGATTAGTCGCTTATTACTTTTGGAACGACCAACAATCCCTGGCTCAAGCTTTGTTAGTTGCCAAACACAACCGAGTTAATTTCACCGATATTAAGAGATGGTCAAAAGCTTCGGGGAATCTAAAAGGGTATGAAACATTCTATGAAAAATATGCTAGCAAAAATAGAAGCCGCCTTCGATAATCCCGACTGCACTACAAGTATCAAATTACCTAAGCCCAATCACTCATACTTCAAATTAGCGCCGCAGGGCATCATGCTTTGCGTGGCTGTCTCGCCCGCACCCGACCACCGCGGCGGACACCATGCCGTGAAGAACACACGAAAGCATCATGCCCTAAACGCTTATCATATCCGCAGAGCGCGCCTCGTTCAGTTGTCTTCGCTGGCTCCATTCGCCTTGCGGTTCCGCTTCCTCATTCCACTCTCTGCGGCTACCTCGCTCAAAACAAAAAGCACGCGCTCAGGCTCGCATGCGTTCCTTCCATTCGTCAAAACGCTTCACGCTTCGGCATTACTCCGCGGCGCTTCGCCTTCCCTCACTTCGGGCGGGCTTCACGCAGGTTATTGACGGGCTGTGTTACGCCATCGCGAGGGAAGTCAGTCCTGACGTTGGGGTCTTCGTGCGTTTCATCGGGCTTGTGGCGGATCTAGCTGTCGCAGGCGTATTCGCCGTCGCGGGGATCCTGGCGAGAAAACGCTTCCGCTGGGCGGTGATTTCGGGTACGGTCTTGTACGGGCTAGATGGTCTGATCTGCCTCTTGGCAGCAAGTTGGCTAGGCCTAGGGCTTCATATCTTCGTTACATTCGTTCCGATTGCATACTTGAAGTCGATGAATAACCTAAACCAATTAGAGGCGAACGGCGGAATGACTGATGCAATGTGCGCATCCTTAGCCTCACGGCAAGAAGCCCAAGAGACGACGCAACAAAAAACCGGTAAACGAGCCATCCTCTACCTGTTCATAATCGTTGTGTTCGCGTGTGTTGTCATGGGTCTTGCTTGGTTCATTGCCACCAATTTTGTGCATTGAAGCTCCGTCCCGCAAGCTCACGCGCAGTCGAAATGCCTGAATCAGCTGAGTGAGATTCACCCGAAAAAGTGGACTCTGAGTTAAGACAAAGTTTGATAGTAGCGCCGCTCAAATTCCTCCGGGGAAAGATAACCTAAGGATGAGTGCAGACGCTCTCGATTGTAGAAACCCAAAATGTACGAAAAGATATCGGTGATGGCCTCCTGTCGGGTCTGATACGTACGGTGGTGAACGCACTCGCTCTTCAACGTGCCAAAGAAGCTCTCCATCGGCGCATTGTCATAGCAGTCGCCTCGGCGACTCATACTGACTTGAACATGCTGGGCGATCAGGATCTGCTGGTAAGCGTCCGCCGCATATTGGCTGCCGCGATCGGAATGATGCAGCAGGCCATTGAGCGTCGCGGCATTTTGCACAGCCATCTGAAATGCTTGCTCAACCAAGCTGCTCTCCAGGTTGTCGGAAAAAGCCCAGCCCACGATCTTGCGCGAGAACAGATCCATCACCACCGCTAGATACAGCCAACCTTCCGTGGTGGGAATATAGGTAATATCGGCCAGCCATTTTTCATTGGGTCGCCCGGCTTGAAATTCGCGGTTGAGACGATTAGGTGCCACCGGATAATCATGCTGGCTGTTCGTCGTGCGCGGAAACTTCTTCTTCCTACGTCTTCCGTAGATCTTCTCCAGGTGCATCAGGCGAGCAATCCGGTTCCGGCCTACCCGAAAACCGCGTAGCTGCAGGTCCGCATACACTCTGGGACTGCCATAGGTACCACGGCTGCGAGCATGGATGGCCCGAATCTCCATCACGAGTTTTCGATTGGCCTGGGTTTGGGCACTCTCCGGCCGTCTGAGCCAGGCATAGTAGCCACTCAGCGACACCACCAGGACCTGACACATCCGCCGAATTGGAAATTCATCCTGATAGGCATGAATGAACATGTATCTCATGCTTTTGGTTTGGAGAAGATAGTTACCACTTTTTTTAGGATGTCGCGCTCCTGCCGCAAGACTTCATTCTCGCGCCGCAGTCGCTGCAGTTCCGCCTCCTCGGCCGGAAGCCGTCCTTTGCCTGGAAAGGCTCGCGTCTCTCCCTGCCGGAATTCCTGCACCCACTTGGCCAGCAGGTACGGCGTGATCCCCAGTTCCTGTTCGATCGCACGCAATGTGGTTCTGTCGTCCGAACCATCGATTTGCCACTGGATTCATACAGCCGCACGGCCTCCATCTTGAATTCTCGATCGTACTTCCTTCGTTCCTTCTGCTCGCTCATAGATCTGCCTCCAAATTAAGTGTACCTTGTCTTTTCTTGGTGTCCACTTAATCGGGGGAAGTTCAGAGTTCAACCTTAACTTTGTACGCTCGTCGAGGAGGCGTTGACCGAGCCGGCGAAACGCGCTGTACGCCTTTCGAGTAATGGATGAAACGCAGCCAATTAGTGATTTGGTATGGGATAGGTCAGGACGTAGCTGGTCGAACTATATTTCCAACTTTGAAACAAACATCTAAAGAGGGTCTATCGATCAGTTATCACCTTGAGCCAATTGGCTTGCCTGGCTGATTTCTGCAATCCCGCAGCCAGGGTTAAGATAAGAGGAGTTTATCTTCCAAACTCCACCACGCCGAAACTATCAATTCAATCAGGGCATGATTTGGCTCTTCAAGGTCATCCTGCTTGGCTGAGTAACCATTCTCCTGTTGAGCGTACTTTGACCGGAACGCCCTTCACTTCGAGCGCGTCATCGTTAGAGTCTGTCAAGATCATGGCGCTCTTTACATTGACTGACTGGACAGCCTCTGCTAGGGCGCGCAGCTCGCGCTCACGCGTGGCCGGGGCATCGAGGTTTTGGGTCACCTGGACCAGTTGCTGCTCTTCAGGAAGATAAAAATCGACTTTGGACCCGCTCGGAGTGGTGTAGTAGAAAACCTCCCGAGAGTATTGGCGTAAAGCCAGGAAAACCAGGTTCTCCAGCAATTTGCCGGTGTTGGGGGAGAATCCGAAACCCACGGCGTTGGACAGGCCGCTGTCGATGCAGTAGATCTTCTTTGGTGCGATCTGTTGCCGTTTGACCGAGAAATCATACCGATTCAGGGTGAACACGAGCCAACTGTTTTCCATATAATCGATGTAGCTCTTGATCGTGTTCACACTTCCCAGGTGGAATTGATCTTTCAGCTTATTGAACGATACCAGGCCGGCGGGGTTGCTCATTAGATAGAATGCCAATTCCTTGAGCACAGTAACCGCCTCCAGGTGGTAACGGGTGGCAATATCCCGGTAGAGCACATCATCGTACAAGCTCCGCAGCAGAGGCACTTCCGGGTATTTGAGCGCCTCCGGGATCCCGCCCATTTGCAGGTAAGCACTCAGAGCCGACTTCACCGCCCCCTTGTTGGCCGTGGTCATCCGCTGCAGGTCCGGCACTGGCTGGTGGCGGAACTCCAGGAACTCGCGAAAGGAGAACGGGAACAATTCGATCGGCACATAACGACCAGTCAGGCGGGTTCCTAATTCCCGGCTGAGCAGGGATGCGTTCGAGCCGGTGATATAGAATTTGAAACCCATCTCCATGAACCGGCGGACAAAGTGTTCCCACCCGGTGACGTTCTGGACCTCGTCTACGACGAAGACCTTGCGCTCTCCGAACAGTTCGACAAGAGACTGGTACAGGTCGTTCGCGTCTTCCGCCTGGAACCCGATGAAACGGTCATCTTCGAAGTTGAGATAATAGAAAGCGTCCTCGCCCAGCTTATGAGCCATCTGAGCCAGCAGGGTGGATTTTCCCACCCGGCGTAAGCCAGAAACGATCACGGCATGCGGCAGGCCGGCGGCTTGTTCCACGTCTGCAAGCCGATCACGAGGAATGCCGATATCGTGCTTCCAGAACGAATCGTACTGTTCCAGAAGCATGGCTTTGATCTGACCTTCTGACCACCTGGCTTTCCAAGAGTTTTCATTCATAGTGAAATGATACAGCAAATTGTTTTCATTGTCAATGAGAACTCTCTAAGGTGAAACGCCAATGAAGATATTACCGCGAATCGCTATAATTTCTATATTTCGATTCCTTCCGAGAAGGGTGTGGCGCTTTGCGCCCACCAGAACTACTCCGGATAGGCTGGGTTCAACTTGGTCCTCGGCTCAAACGAAGAAAACCGTAACAACTCGTGATGGGAGCTACGGGTGAATCACTCGTAATCCCAGATGTTCCTCCTAGCCATCGAAGTCCCCGTCATTGTGCAGCAGTTCATGCTCATTTTCGATGCAACACGTGGCGATGAGGCTATTGATGGTTTTTTTGTACTGTAATGCCCTTGCGTCGCAGCCGGCGGTAATTCCGTGCGCTCTGTAACGCCAGGGCAGCTTGGACCATATTCACCTGCAGATACTTTGCCAACTCCCGCAGCGGCCCCTATCTCCTTCCAAGTTAGGCCCACAGTGTTCCATTTTCTTTATCCTGATGAACAACGTCAACTACTGCCCCAACGGCAGCACCGACAAGAACGGCGCAGTGAATTGTGGTAACTCCATCAACACAATGTCCTGTTGGATCATTGTTTTTAATCGGGTTCCCTAGCGCATCCATGTAACGATTCAGGGATTGAGGGTTATTGTAATCAGGAATTATATCGTCTGGTTGAATGAAGGCCTGGGTAATATACGATTGAATCTACCGATCAATTAGCACAACCCGGAGTATGTCACGAAGAGCGTCTGGGCATTGCCATACCATTGCTGACGCTGTTTGGCGTAGTACAAGAACGTTCATCGCCGCATGAAGGCAACAGGCAAAAATAAATCTAATCGTTATTGACCAGCAGCAACTAGGATGCGCAAACACCCTGCTTGTTCCAAGCACCCAGGGCTTTGGTTACAATCCTAGCCTGCACTTCTTCGCTATTCATGGATGCATTGTCATTTCAATAAATGCTCCTCCAGCGTCCCATGTCCAGGCACGTCAGCTACGCTTCCTTCAACGCCAAGGGATGGGTCGCGGTAGGGAAAGGTTTTATTCTCCACAAACTACTTCCAGATCCGCGTGGAGCATCGCCAAGGAGTCGGTGCCAACCCATATGTCGAACGCTGCTGCCTCTTGAATCCAGCGGCCGGCACTTGTGCTCCAGTAACCAAGTTCATCAGGACCGAGCTGGAAGCTAATAGTCTTCGTCTCACCGGGCTGAAGGGTGATGCGCTCGAAGCCCTTCAGCTCGCGCAGCGGGCGCGAGTCACTTCCCGACCTCTGGTGGAGATAAATCTGGACCACCTCATCCCCGGCAACCTGGCCAGTGTTGGTCACATCGGCGGTCGCGAGAAGCGTGTCTCCGACCTTAATTCGTCGAGCGCTCAGCTTGAGGTTGGTGACCGAGAAAGTGGTATAGCTCAGACCAAAGCCGAAGGGATAGAGCGGTGCCGTGGACCCGTCCCAGTAGCGTGAGCGGTATTGCGGATGGTCCTCCGGTTGGTGGGTGATCGTCCGCGCGTAATAGAGCGGGGCGTGGCTGGCCTTGCGCGGGAAGGTGACGGGCAGCTTGCCCCCCGGGTTCACATCGCCGAACAGGATGTCGGCAATGGCGTTACCGCCTTCCGAGCCAGGCTCCCAGGCTTCCAGGATGGCAGGGACATGTTCAGCCGCCCAGTTGATGCTGAGTGGACGGCCGTTCAGGAGGACCAGGACAACAGGCTTGCCGAGGGCGATGACCGCTTGGAGCAATTCCTCCTGCCGGCCCGGGAGATCGAGCGAGGCCCGCGAAGCTGCCTCGCCGGCCATATCGGCGTTCTCGCCGAGCACCATCACGACCAGATCCGTTCGTCGGGCGGTGGCCACGGCCTCTTGGAAAGCCGACTCTGCCTCTTCCGGCGCCTGGGCGGGCGTCTTTGCTCCGGGCATCAGATCTTCGAGGAAGGATGGGATGTCTCGCCGGATCTCGGGGCCGGAGGCGTATTCCACGCGGGTTTGGGGGAGTTTCGCGCGGATGCCTTCGAGGGCAGTAACCGCCGCGGGCTGATGGCCGAAAACCGTCCACGAGCCCTCGATTGCCTCCATCGAGTTCGCCAGTGGGCCAATAACGGCGATATTCTTCAGACTCTTTGACAGGGGCAGGAGGCCGCCCTCGTTTTTCAGCAGCACCATCGCGCGCTGAGCCGCCAGCCGCGCAACTTGTCGATGCTCCGGCAGGGCGACCACCTTATCCAGCAGAGTCTCATCGACATAGGGATGCTCGAACAGCCCCATGCGGACCTTGATCGCCAGAATGGGGCGCACGGCCTCCTCGATATCGGCCAGCTTGAGATGGCCATCCGCAACCAGACTTGCCAGATTCTGCGGGTAGGTATTGCTGGCCATGTCCATGTTTACTCCGGCACGGAGGGCGCGGGTTGCCGCGTCGCGCCCGTCACGCGCAAAGCCCTGAATGATCAGGTTGCCGATGGCGAACGCATCGCTGATGACGAAGCCCTCAAAGCCCCATTCCTCGCGCAACACGTTGTGAAGCAGCCACCGGTTGCCGCTGGCCGGTACATTGTTGAGGTCCATGTAGGCGCTCATGAAAGTGCCAACTCCGGTTTTCACAGCGGCTTGGAACGGAGGGAAGATGACGTTGCGCAACTGGGCTTCCGAGAGATAGACTGGGTCATAGTCACGTCCCCCATCGGCCGCACCGTAGCCGGCGAAGTGTTTGGCACAGGCCACGACATGCTCAGGCGCACCCGGGTACGGACCCTGAAAGCCGCGCACTTGGGCCGCCGCCATGACCGCGCCCAGGCAGGGGTCCTCGCCTGCGCCTTCGACGATGCGCCCCCAGCGAGCGTCCCGCGCAATATCCAGCATGGGGCCGAAGGTCCAGTGCAAACCGGCAGCACGCGCTTCTTTCGCGGCGATCGCCTGGGCGCGTTCGGGGATTGATGGATCCCAAGACGAGGCCATGGCCAGCGGTACCGGGAAGATCGTGCGGTAGCCGTGGATGACATCGAGGGCGAAGAGCACCGGGATCCCTGAGGGACTCTCTTCCACGGCAATCTTTTGCAGTTCGTTGAACCGCTTCGTATCGTTCAGCCAAAGCACCGAGCCTGCACCGCGCTCGCGGATGATGTCATCCGCCTTGGGCCCCGGGAAGAAGTCCGCGCCGGAGATTTGTGTGAGTTGGCCGATTTTCTCGTCGAGACTCATCCGCTGCAATAGCGCCTCGACGCGCGCGCTCACTTCCGCCTCCGGCGGAACGGACACAACCGCCTTTGCATTTTTCTTGTCCATACGGCCTCCTAATTTGAATGTATTTCCTGCTTTATACTGCGACATTTTTGTCGTCTTATTTTCTTATTTGCTTGACACCTGTTGACCGGGCGGTGCGGGGTTGTCAGACACATTCAAGGATGGTTCCTTGACCAGCCGTGTAAAGTGTTCGAACAGGCGCACCATATTAATTTTGTCCGGCTCGAACAGCCATTGGATTTGCAGTCCATCCATCAGCGCAAATACCAGCACGAGCAGGTCCTCGGCAGGAATGTCATTCCGGATTTCACCGCGCGCCTGCGCCTGCCGCAGGGATTCAAGGCTCTGGCGGCGCAAGTTCTGATAGCGCTGCATGAAGAATTGATGCCCAGGGTGCTGCTCGTCGATACTCTCGGCCACCAGTACCGTGAAAAGCTGCACCAGGCCCGGAACAGTCTGGTTGTATTCCACGAGCGCTTGCAGCGAAGCCAGCAGATTGCCAGCCTCGCCGCGCTCTGCTGGGTTGAGGCGCTCTCGATCGACGCGGTCGCGTTCAGCCAGCACATCCATCAGCAGCTGCACTTTGCTGGGATAGTGATGCAGCAAGCCCGGCTCGGTAACGCCGGCCGCTTTGGCGATATCGGCCAGCCGCGCGCCGTGGAAACCGTGCTGCCCAAAGAAGCGGATGGCCTCTCGGATCACCTGTTCCTTGCGCAGGCGGGTGCGCTCGGACTGGGTGCGCTTTGGTCTCGTATGATCGCTCATGGCCACACTATACCACTATTTCAAACTTACCTACCTGATATTAAGTAAGTTGAATGTTACCCGCTGGCAAAACCCATATGGGTAGTGGAGGGATTGAAGTTAATCAGTGACCTTCTTTTCGGAAGATGCTACCGGCACCAAGAAAACCATTGCCTTGATCAAGGCGGCAACCGCATCCTTAACCGACGCCGCCCTTGCAGGCGCGAATGCGGAAACCGGCATGTGGATAGCGCTTACTGAACCCAGCGTCAGCGATGGCGCTGAATGGGCTTTTTCTTCGAGCTCACCTCGCCCAAAAATGCGCGGACGGAGCCTCGTTTACCGAATTCTGAGGTCTAGAAGACTATTGGGTTCTTTGGTTCGATGCAGGATATTCTTCACTTGACCCTTGCCCTTGAACGTCCTACAATTCGATTGTCCAATAATTCACTGATTCTCTATAGGAGATTTTCTATGCCTGACTTTTTATTCCGTGGCAAACTTGCCGACCTTGATCCCGATGTTTTCGAGCTGACCCAGTTGGAGCAGGAGCGCCAGGCTCGCAAACTGATTTTGATCCCCTCCGAATCGACCGCGCCGCTGGCGGCGCGCGAAGCCCTGGGCTCCGCCTTCCAGAATATCTACGCTGAGGGCTATCCCGACGAAGAGACGCGCTGGATGTCCGAAGAGGAAATTCTGGACTACCCGGCGCGTTTAGGGGATTATCGCCGCAACGGCGACCCGCGCTATTACAAAGGCGTGGAATATGCCGATGTGGTCGAGTCGCTGGCACGCCGACGCGCGGCCGAAGCCTTCGCCACAAAAGAGTATCCTGCCGACAAGATCTTCGTCAATGTGCAGGCGCTTTCCGGCGCGCCCGCCAACAATGCGGTCTATCAGGCCCTGATTCCGCTCGGCGAGACCATCATGGGACTCAACCTTTTGCATGGAGGACATTTATCGCACGGCTCGTCGGTCAACCGCTCCGGAAAATGGTTCAAGGCCGTGCATTACACGGTCGATGAAAAGGAACGCTTGGATTACGAAGCCATCCGCAAGCTGGCGCTCGAAACCAAACCCAAGCTGATCATTGCCGGATACTCGTCCTATTCGTGGGTGCCCGATTGGAAAAAGTTCCGAGAGATCGCGGATGAGGTCGGCGCGTACTTCCTCGCCGACATTTCACACATCGGCGGACTCGTGGCGGCGGGGGTAGTGCCTTCACCGATTGGACATGCCCATGTCGTGATGTCAACAACTCATAAATCGCTCGATGGCCCGCGCGGCGCGGTGTTGATGACCACCCATGCGGACATCGCCAAGAAGATCGATAAGGCGGTCTTCCCCGGCGAGCAGGGCGGTCCCCACGTCAATGTCTTTGCGGCATTGGCGCTGACCTTCAAGCTGGCCCAGACCAAGCAGTTCAAGAAGCTCCAGGCCCAAACGGTCAAGAACGCGCAAGCCATGGCGGATCAGTTCACCAAGCGCGGACTGCGCGTCCCGTTTGGCGGCACGGACTGCCACATGCTCAATGTGGATTGCCGCACGGTCAAGGGTGAAGATGGTTCGCATCTCACCGGCGATCAGGCCGCGCGCATTCTGGATCTCGTTGGTATCGTCGTGAATCGCAACACGATCCCTGGCGACAAGAATTCCGCGGACCCATCCGGCATCCGCCTGGGCACGCCGTGGATCACGCAGCGCGGCTTCACCGAAGTGACTGCGCGTCAATTGGCGGATGTCATGGCGGATGTGCTGCTGGCTTGTGCGCCGCACTCCGTGGATACGCCTCATCACGGACGCGTCCAACGCGCCAAGCTGGATTTCAATGTATTGAATGATGCCAAACTGCGCGTGCGCAAATTGGCAACTGCCGCAGGCCTCGATTTCAAGTTCAAGAAGAGCGGCTATCCACATTTCTTCTATATTGACGATAAATCCACTACCGGCGTATTTGCATTGAGCGGCCATCGTGTGAGACAAGTGCTGGATTACGCGGCCTCCAGCGATCTATCCGCGTTGAAGAAGGGCAAATCGCAGGCGACGTCCATCGCGACGCCGAAGGGAGTTGTTGCTGGCACGCTGACCTGTGTGGATGCAGATACATACACGCTGCAAGTCCCGACGGCCAAAGCCGGCCTGGTTGGAACATGGCTGCGTGATCTATCCGATGGATATACATCGTTCAATCTCAATGGCAAAAAAGATTTCGCTGCCAAGCGCATGCCCGGTCCGTTCGCCGTGAAGGATGCGAAGAAGCCCGCGGCCAAGAAGACACTGGTAACCAAAGGCGAAGAGAAGCCGTGGTTCATCGGGATCAATTCAACCTCGAAGCAGGAAGCGCTGCCACCGTTCGTGTGGAAAGAGGTCGAAGGCGAGCTGAAGAAGACGCGCATGAATCAAACGCATCGTGAGCTGGGCGGCCGAATGGTCCCGTTCGCAGGCTGGGAGATGCCGGTCGTATACACCAGTATCTATGAAGAACATCTGGCCACGCGCCAGGCGGCGGGACTGTTCGATGTCTCGCACATGGGCGTGTATGAAGTCAAAGGCGCCGACGCGGCCTCGTTCCTCGATACGATCTGCGCCAACGACTGCGGCGGACTCTTGCCCGGTGAAAGTCTGTATTCGCAATTCATGACACCTGATGCGGACGTGATCGACGATACGCTGGTCTATCGCCGCGGCTGGGATAAATATCTGGTGGTGGTCAACGCCTCGAACGATGACAAGGATCGCACGTGGTTCGAAGCGGTGCGCGATGGCAAGGTGAAGATCGATAATGCCCGTCCGTTCGCACGCACCTATGGTTATGACGCCCTCATCCGCAACCTGCGTGACCCGAAGTCCGGCGATGACATGCGCATCGACATCGCCCTTCAAGGCCCCAAGAGCCGCGACATCGTGCTAGCGATGGGTGTGGACGATAAGACCCGCGCCCGCATCATGAAGTTGAAGAGAACGGAACTCTGCGATGGCGTGGTTGGCGGATTCGATTTGATCGTCTCGCGCACGGGTTACACCGGCGAGAAGATGGCGTTTGAGTTGTTCGTCCATCCCGACCGCGCCGTGGACTTCTGGCATGCCGTACTGAAAGCAGGCGAGAAGTTTGGCGTCAAGCCGATCGGTTTGGGCGCGCGCGATTCACTGCGCACCGAAGCGGGCTTGCCCCTCTATGGCGATGAGATGGGACTCGGCTCGGGCAAGCACGGACATCGTGACCTCGGCGTGGCCGAAGGCGGATTCGGTTCGTACGTCAAACCCTACAAGCCATGGTTCATTGGACGCGATGCGTATGTGGCGCGTGAAAAGGAACGCAAAGGCGTCGTCGTTCGCTTCCGCTTCGATGAACAGCGCGTGCGCATGGCCCATAACAGCGACCCGGTTGCCAATAAAGATGGCAAGACCATCGGCTGGGTGACTTCCTGCGCCATTGACGTGGATCGCTGCCTGACCGGTCAGGCCTTCATCGAATTGCCGTATAGCACCGAAGGCACGCCGATCCTGATCTATCAAGGCGGCGTGATGGATCGCCCTGCAACGGCGGCGAAAGTAGTGAGCAGATTCCCGAAACTTTAGGTAATTGGTGATTCGTAAGTGGGACGGCGGTATTTCGCCGTCCCACTTTTATTATCTCAATGCCCTGTGCTCTTTCCGCGTGGCAATCTCCAAATGAATCAAAGTCGCTGCCCAATCATATGAAGATGGTTGCTGTAAACGTTCCCACGATTGCCCGCTGGAACTATCGGCCTATTGTGCAGGAAGCCAATGGGCCGATTCAAAAACACACACAAACCGAGCCGCGTCTGCGCTTCATTGACCTGAAAGATCATTTGTCGGTCCCGACGGCAGGTCGGATCGCAGGCTCTGTCGCTTCGACAAATTGCATCCCAACCACAAAGGGTACGTCATTTGCACATCGGTTATCAAACCCATACTGATAAAGGATTTACTTTAGCCCCAGCTGTCCTTTGGAAACCCCTGCGTGCGCACCCGCCTGCACGCGAAGAGCGAAGAGGGCTGGGGAGGGGTCTCATCCCTCCACCATCCTTCGACGATCTTATATTCTGCCTATATCGTGAGTCCATCATGTGTATATCCTCCCTATAGCGCGGCTTGGATATAGGCTCAGATGAACTGATGGGGGATTGGCATTACTTCAACTCGTTGAGAAAATCCGAAACATTATTAGAAAGGACTTTATTGATATGAAAATCACAGGCAAAACAATCGGTTGGCTGATCGCTGGTTTTGTATGGTCGATCTTTATGGGCGTCACTGCCATTTCCATAGGCGCTGGTGCGCTTTATCCTCCTTTGAACTACATCGCCAAACCGCTGGCATGTCCGAATGGACAGCTCAGCTATCAACAAAATATATCCAACCCTCTTCCGGGAACAACCTACACCACCGCCGGATGGACCTGTGCGGATTCAAGGTCGGGCACACAGACGCCCATCGATGCCATCAAAATGGGAGTGTATGCGGGTCCCTTCTATGGCTTGGTGCTTTTCCTGGTCGTCGTCCTTTTCTGGTATATCCATGCGCGTTGGGGTTCAGATTCGGTCACTGGAAAAATCATCAGGAGGATGGAAGGTGGTTTGGGCATTCTATTGTTGGTTTTGTTCATCGGATGGACCGCGGTATTGCCGATTGCCAGTGTGTTCGTTGACGAGTTCGTTCCCACACCCACGCCGCCCGCTGTGGATGCTACGGCGACAGCGGTCGAAGCCGCCTATCAAGCGGGAATCTCCGGAGCGACCAGCACATTTAATTCAACTGAAAAACCGCTTGCGGAGTGGAATAATATTCCGATCATGGCGGAGGCGACTTCCGGTCAACAGGTCAACACGCATACCTATGCTTTCGATGTTCCTGAAGACACAGGCACTATCGATTCGTTCTACACCGCCAAATTGGAAGCATTGGGTTGGAATCTCGAGGAAAGCGACATGCTGGGCATGCACTTCACCAAGGACAAGACCGCGTTGTTGGTGACGCTTTCGCCGGCCGCCGATGAACAAAGCTTTGTTGTCACGCTCGTCTATTTCCCATAGCGCCTGACATGGAAACCAAGCCCATTCCCTTTTCATCGGAACATTTCAGCCTCTATCCATTGGCGGATGGCGTCTACGCCGCCATTGCCTCCGAGGCGGGCGCGGCCATTGCCAATGCTGGCATCATTGACCTCGGCGACCGTACCGTCCTCTTCGACACGTTCCTGACCCCGCAGGCCGGGCGCGATCTGCTCCGCGCCGCGCGTCAACTTACGGACCGCGAGCCGCAGATCATCGTCAACAGCCACTATCACAACGATCACATTTGGGGCAATCAGGCATTCAGTGATTCGGCGCACATCGTTTCCACCGAAAAAACTCGGAGATTGATTCAGACCGCGGGACAGGAGGAATTCAGGTCGGCGCGGGAAGACTCGGCGCAGCAGCTGGAAGAGTTCCGTAAAAAATATGAAACCGCGCAGGATGAGCGTCAGCGCCGGGAAGACCGATTATGGCTGCGTTATTATCAAGCTTTGGTGGATAACGCCCCTGACTTGCGCGTCCGCCTGCCGGATATCACGTTCCAGAATCGTCTAAAGATTCACGGCTCATCACGGACCGTTGAATTGATTCCGTTCGAGCGGGCCCATTCCGGCGATGATTCGATCCTCTATCTATGTGATGAGAATATCATCTTTGCAGCCGATCTTCTATTCGTAAACTACCATCCATTCCTTGCCGAAGGCGATCCTGATCAATTAACAAGTGCCCTTCACCAAATTTCTTCGATGAGTGCCAAGATGCTTGTCCCGGGCCATGGTTTCGTTGGAACGAGTCAAGACATCGAATCAAATATCGAGTACATTTCCATGTGCGTGAATATCGCCAAGCAACTTGTTGCGGAGGGCGATACAAGCTGGGAGAGAATTGCGCGCCAGAGCCTGCCCGAAGAATTTTCAACGTGGCACTTATCGCGCTTCTTTGAGATCAATATGAAGTCACTGGCAGGAAGATTCTCAAAGAAATAGCCCCTGCCTTCCTCCTCCAGATGCGATCCTGACCGCGCCTGACGTTTGTGTCGTCGATTTTTCGGGGAGTGACCATGGATTGGATGGGGCGAATTCACCGCGTTTCCGACGCGATGATCCGTATGGGTCCTGGACGTCCCGAATACCAATCGCCCCAAGTTCTGCTGGGAGTCGTAACCGCCGACCTGGATGCGCTGAAATTGTCATCGGTCGGCGGCACAAGCGCACCGATTACGAATGCTCGCTGGAGGAAACGCCGTTTTCTTTTCGTTCGTACGGGCAGGCACTATTCCACCCGATGGGGGAATGCTAAAAAGGCGGAACCAACTATACTGACCAGGGTTGCTACAGCGTCTGTTAATTCAAAGGAAGGAAAAAAAGCCATGAACGGTACAGGTGTTGGTTGGGATTCGTGGGCTTATCGGGTTTTCGTGATCGGCGGTCTGCTGCTCGTGTTGGTCAGCATCCTCCTGGCAGCCATCATTGACCCAGTGGGGAATCTTGCCATCCGGCTGGGCGGGATCGAGATGGCGGTCTACCTTGTCGTCTTGCTGGCCTACTGGTGGGTTCAGATCGGTCTGCGCGGCTATGGAGCCACCCAGGCACCGGTCGCTGAAAAGAAGCCGGACGTGAACGACTTGGGTGTCTTGCAAAGTTGGTCGGTGCTCTCGTCGGCGATGGCCGTGCAGGGGGGCGATATCGAAGCAATGAAGACATTCGAACGCGCCAGCCGCCTCAGCATGTTGATCTGGTTCGCTTGGGCGACCGTCCTCGTGCTCTTGCCGGTGCTCGGTCTGGCATTGCCGCTGGCATTTGGCTTGATCACCTCGAGTCAGTTCGGAACGGGCGTTTTCTTCTATATGGGTTTCCTGGCCCTGACCTTCGTCCTGATCTTCTTCCTGCCGCGCCGCGCTGCAAATGTGAACGAATCGATCCTGCTGACTCCTTTGGGATTGAAGCTGGCGCAGATTCCCCAGGCGGCGCTGACCCCTGGTTTCGACGGGCCTCGGGCTGGCGTACGCGGCGCGACCGTCATGGAAGGTAGTCGACATGGTCGAGCGGTGCGGATCGTCGTCCAGTCCGGCGTGACGACCACCTTCATTGGCGAACCCGCACCCAAATTCTTCATCCGCAGTCAGGCGGGAAAGCTGACCGTCGAGGGTGCCGCGCCGCAGGCCCTCCAGTCGGCACTCAAGGATTTGCGCAAGGCCAAACGCTGGGAAGGTCTCGAGCTGAGCGGCGATGCTCAAGGCATTCAGGTCAAACGCCGTAGCCGCGGCCAGAACATGTGGCTGTACGACCTGTGGTTGAGCGAGCGCATCTTCAATGTCCTGCGGGCCTGACTCAATTCGACTTGGATTTTTTCACAACAAGGGAAACGAGATGAAATACACGCTGACCGGTCTATGGTTTGGCTTGCTTATGCTGATTATATCTACAGGTTGTGAAATCCCCGCCGGAGGGGTACCGCTTGGCCTGGCACCGACGCCCACCCCGACCTACGCTCCGCCGGTGGTGCAGGCGCCTTTGGGGGCTAAACCTCCATGTAGTCCGCCTGTGCCAAGCATTGGCAATATCAACTCCTTTTGCGCAAATCCAGCCGCCGGCTTGGGCGGTGCTACCTGGACTCAAAACCCGCCTGACGAGGATCCATCGGTTGCCCAGGCGGCAGCTTTCATCGATAATTATTCCAAGAACCCTGACTGCAGCAATAATCAAAGCAAGGTCGTCTGCTCGGGGCCCCAGGATGCCAAGATAACGTACCAATTCTGCACCTCGTGTGGGTCGCCCGGTTTTGTGGATGCCCAGAAGTACGATGTCACCTTCGGTCCGAATGTATGCAAAAACGGATATGTGAAAGATGCCAATACCGCCTATTGTGTTCCCGCCGACAAGAATCAGACGCCGGATTATGCCATGTGTCCCGCCGGAACCCACTATGATAATCCTCAGCAAAACTGTGTGGATGATGTGACGGACCAGCTCTCCTCTCCCTGCCCGCCGGGTTACCCGTATTATATGCCGATGCTCAGCCTGTGCCTGGCGAAGGCCTATCCGATCGTGTATGACTGCCAGACCTTCACGGTCCAACTCGGCGATTGCAGCCTCAGTCCCAACAATCCCAACTTGGGAAGCAAGGGAAACAAAAGCTGTCCCGCCGGCACGAGCTGGAATGGGACCTGTTGCGCCAACGCGGACCATCGCTGTCCCTGATCGTCGCCGGCGGCGCGGCCAGCTCAAGTAAGCATCGAACAAGGATTGCCACGCCCCCAAAGTAGTAGGCAGATTCCCGAAGTTGTAGGCAATGGGTAAGCAGATGGGACGGCAAATTTCTGGCGTCCCATTTTTGTTTGCTTGCACAATGAATTGAAGTGTTGTATATTTATCCAAAGGGAACCGATACATGAATTTTGAATGGGACCCGCAAAAAGCAGAAGGAAACTTACGGAAACACACTGTGTCCTTTGCGGAGCCAAGTACAGTCTTTGGTGACGAGCTTGCCATTACGGTTCCTGACCCTGACCATTCAACCAAAGAAGAGCGTTTTATCACTGTTGGATGGTCGAACCGCCGCAGACTGCTGATCGTTGCGCACACCGATTGCGGCGGTCATATCTGAATGATCCGTGCGCGTGAGCTGACTCCACGTGAGCGAAAAGCCTATAGAGAAGAAAACAACTGACCAAAATGATGAGCTGCGGCCCGAATATGACTTGAAGTCCATGTCTAAACGCGGTGTGCGCGGCAAGTACGCTGACCAACACCGCACAGGGACGAACCTTGTCCTGCCCGAACCCGATGTTGCCAAAGCCTTTCCCGATGAGAAAAAAGTCAATGAGGCGTTGCGTTTGGTAATGAAATTGAATGAATTGCAGGAGAAAGAAGTGCGGTGATGGATCGTCCTGCTACACCAGCGAAAGTGGTGAGCGGGTTCCCGAAGATGTAGAGTATCCAAGAGGAAAACCTAATGACACAGAAACAAGAAGAAGAAGCCGAGCAGGAACGGAAGCGAAAACTGCAAAAAGAGGAACGACAACAACTGGAGCAGCAGCAGGAAAAGAAGGAAAAATTGCAAAGAGAGGAAAGGTTGCAGCTGGAGCAGGAACAGGAACAGAAACTGAAACTGCGACAACAGGAACGGTTGCAGCTGGAGCAGGAACAAGCACAGAAACTGAAACTGCGACAACAGGAGCAGGTTCAACTGGAGCGGGAACAGGTACAGAAACTAAAACTGCGACAACAGGAACAGGTTCAATTGGAGCAGGAACAGGAACGGAAACGAAAACTGCAGAAACAGGAACAGGTTCAATTGGAGCAGGAACAGGAACTGAAACGAAAACTGCAGAAACAGGAACAGCAAAAGAAAAAATAGTGGAATCTGCAGCCACGCCGATACTGATTTATCAAGGCGGCGTCCTACGCTTCGCTCACATCATCCGATGTCCTTCGGGGGGATGATATGATGGATCGTCCGGCCGCGGCGGCGAAGGTGGCGAGCAGGTTCGCGAGGCTGTAAAAAATAAAAGGGTGATGGGACGAGAAAGAATTTGTCGTCCCATCAATAATTTTAGTAAAATATATTAGTCTTGATCACACTTCCCCTGATAGAGGGTTATCAATGGTTGACTTCAGAAAATAATTAGATAAATCCAGCAATGAGAAGCGTCTCGACCCAATTGATATTTATGAAAGACCAGACAGGGCGAGTGATAAAGGACCGTTAAGACCAGCCCAACTTGCGGTCTTGGAAGAATGGCATAAAGATCGTCGAAGCCAAAGAGACATTATATTAAAGCGAAATACGGGCCAAGGCAAGACTTTGGTGGGACTACTAATGCTACAATCGAAAATGAACGAGAATGATGGTCCATCTCTTTATCTTTGTCCTAATAATTTACTTGTAAGTCAAACAATAACTCAGGCGAAGCAATTTGGGATCAATTGTGTCACTCCAGATGGTGATTTGCCCATTGAATTCCTTAATGGCACGTCTATTTTGGTTACATCAGTTCAAAAGCTGTTTAATGGGTTGTCAAAATTCGAATTGGACCAGCAATCAATTCCTGTATCAAATATGGTTGTTGACGATGCTCATGCATGTATTGATCATATAATAGACTCTTATGCGATACAGATGCGGACACCCTCCCCAAATCTGACGATATAAACTTTGAATGCGGATTCAAAATATTCATTGTCGTATTTGGGGAGGGAAGGGAGGGGCTTCACACGCAATGATTCGCGTCGGTCCCGAACGTCCGAAATACCAATTTCCTAAAATTTGTTGAAATTCATAACCGTCCACCTTGATCGCGGTGAAATTATCGTCGGTCAGCGCGGTGGGGATCCCCGCCGCGCTTGTAATTTGACCTTGTGAAAGACTTGTTTCATGTTATATTTTTATGATGGAGGAACTTATGTCAAAAGACGCCTTACGTCAAACTGCCAATTTGCTAAGTGTGGTCCTTGCGCTTGTCGTTAATGTCCTTGCCACGGCATTGCCGCTGAACAATCAAACCACCGCGCAGATATCTGATCGCTTCAAAGTATTTTTTGTCCCTGCCGGATATGTCTTTGCCATTTGGGGCGTCATCTACATCGGTTGGATTGCATTCACGGTCTATCAATTCCTGCCTGCGCACAAGGAAAGTCCGCGCCTGCGCGGTTTGGGATATTTATTTGCGCTGACCGGCGTCTTCA
Organism: Anaerolineales bacterium; assembly: GCA_035516425.1. Lineage (GTDB taxonomy): Bacteria > Chloroflexota > Anaerolineae > Anaerolineales > Villigracilaceae > Fen-1038. The sequence continues at coordinate 13,627 of DATJAH010000022.1, read as the reverse complement.
ACGCGGCCTGGCTCTTCTGCTGGCAATATAACCACTTGACCTTGAGCGTGATCGTCATGCTGATCCTGCTAGGCTTGCTGATTGCCTGTTATCTCAACCTGAACATCGGGCGCACTTCGGGCAGCGCCGCCGAGAAGTGGTGCGTGGATATTCCCTTCAGTGTGTATCTCGGCTGGATCAGCGTCGCCGCCATCGCAAACATCTCAGACTGGTTGTATTTTGTCCATTGGAATGGATTTGGGATTGATCCGCAGGTTTGGGCGGTGATCATGTTGGTCGTCGCTACCCTGCTTGGGTTATTGATGGCGCTCACGCGTCGGGATAGCGGCTACCTGTTTGTCTTTGTTTGGGCATTCGTTGGGATCGCTGTCAAGCAATCTGGAGCCGCTTTGGTTGCCGATGCCGCTTGGGTCGCGGCGCTGGTCGCATTGGCGCTGGCAGTCTATGTAATTATCCAGAAGCAGCGTCTGCCCGCCTGAGTGAATCCTTTCATCGTTTTTATTTAACGAGAACAATCACTTTACCCAAATCATTAGAACCTTTGCCCCGCCCTAATCCCGCCTGTCCTTCGGACACCCTCCCCAAATATGACCCAGGCGTATTTGGGGAGGGTAGGGAGGGGTCTCATCCTCCGTTCGCCGTCCGTTCTTCCGTCGCTCACCCTGTATCGTGCCTATAGGCTTCCTATATCACGGCGTTTCGCCGGCGATGACCCGTACCGGTCCCGAACGACCGAAATACCAATTGCCCAGGATCTGCTGAAAGTCATACCCGTCCACCTTGATATTGGTGAAATTATCATCGGTCAGCGCCGTGTGAATTCCCGCCGACGGGCTGAACACGGCGGTCACGTTTTGGAGCGACTGGCGCAGGGAGTCGGCATATTGGTTCATATACGCGGCCTGCGCCGGGTCGTTCGGATTCGTGATGCCCTTGATCTGGCTCAGGGTCGGGTCGTGTTGTTCGGCATAGATGAAAACCGGCGTGCTGGTATAGGAATAGAGGTCGATGGGTGACAGGCAGATCTGCGGCTGGCTGGGATTCGCCGCCGCACAGGATTGATCCACGACCGCCGCGAAATAATTGTAGTAGCCAGCCGAGCCCGGCGGCGGTTGTAGCGTAACCGTACGATAATTCGGCAGCGGCGGCACCCAGCTGCTATCGAGCACGCCCTTCACTTTCGCCCACGTCAGCTGAGAAGCGATCCAGTCGACGTTGCTGGCCGCGCCGTAACTTCCAGCGGAGGATCCAGCCACGAGGACTTGCGTCGCCTCTTTTAAATTGGGCGATGGGATCATGGTTGGGTCTTCCAAATCGGCGATGATCGCCGTCACGATCTCGTGGCCGCGGAACTGCAGCTTCATGCCATTGACTGGTTGCTCCGAATTCCCGGAGTAGATATCCGAACTGCAATACTTGACATACACCTGCGTGAAGTTGAGGAAGTCCGGGTTGATTTGAGGGGAAATAGAAAAGATGCCGCCGGCCGGCAGGACGGCGGGCGCGTTCTGTGAGGTCATCAGATAATGCTGGCTGCTCCAGCGTAGGGCACACGATGGACCGCTGCTGCACCAGCCGCCGCCCTGGAAGAAGATGATCCAATGTGCGGCGTCCGTGCCGGAACCGCGCTTGAAATAATAAACTGCCGGAGTGCCGTCATTGCAGACCGCCTGACGTTGAACGGCGTCCTTGACCTCGTGTTTGATCAGTGTCGAAGGAAAGGATACCGATGCCCCTGTGGCGTTGACGATGGGTGTGCCCGCCGTCGTTGGCTGGGTCGGGGCAACCGGCTGCGGCGATGGCGCTCCTGCGGACTGACATCCCGCGAGAAACAACGCCATCGTTAAGATTGAATACTCAATAAGACGTTTCATCCCTGCTCATCCTTCTTGAATGGCCTTCACGACAACTCGATGAACTCCAAATCAAGGTATCGTGACGTTCATAGTATCATCTTTTGAAAGATGAGCAGCTTCTCGGCATGTTTGCGCGGTGAGACCGAGTCGGCGGGTTTCTCCTGTGAGAGCAATTCAAAGCCGCGCTGACCGAATAGATGGACGATTTCTGATTCGGACACCGCAAATGGCGGCCCTCCGGCGCGGCCATCAAGCGGGAATGCCAGATCGATATACTTCCCGCCCGGCTTTAAGAGGCGCGCCGCCAGGTCGGCATATTCCGCGCGGCGCGTTGGGTCGATGGCACAGAAGCACGTGTACTCCAGAAGATAGTCGAACGAACCATCCATGTCATGCGGCAGGGAGAAAAGATCGTGCTGAACGATCTCTATCGGCGCCGATGGATCATTCAACCGCTTCATCTCTGCGACCGCTTGGGATGCGAAATCGACCGCCGTGACTTGAAAGCCGCGCCGGGCAAACTCGCGGGCATCGTGGCCGCGTCCGGCGCCGGGCACGACCATCCGCCCCGGCTCGAGTCGTCCGCTGCTCGCCAATCGTTTGAAGACGGGTGTCGGTCCGCCCAAATCCCAGCCATCGCTCTTGCGTTCGTAATCCGCCTGCCATTTATCCGGTAAATTGACATCCAATGGCGTTGCCATTTTTTCTCTCCTCGTTTGATCAAGACTCGTGTATCACTCGCCGGTAAGAATACTACTCGTTCACTTTTAAGATCTTTGCCAGGGCGCCCTTGAAGACTTCATACGGCCGCGCGCCGACGACGGCATAACGATTGTTGATCACATAGGTCGGCACGCCGGAGACGCCGATTTGATGGGCCTGTTGGACCTGCGCCTCGACCTCGGCCGTATATTTTCCGCTTGCGACTTGGCGTTGCAGGTCTTCCGGATCCAGGCCGACTTCGCGCGCGGCGTCGCCCAAGACTTCCCATTGGCTGATATCCAACCCGTCCGCGTACACCCTGCGAAAGACGACGCGATGGAATGGATTGGCTTGGTCATGCTCACGCGCATATTCCGTCGCCTCGTGTGCCAGGCGCGTGTTATAAATCCGCTTGGTGGATGCGAACCTCATCCCATAGGAGAGGGCGATCTGACGCAGCCGCTCTTCCGAACCTCGGGCCCGCGCCTGCCTGACATGCTCGGGCAGCTCCCGGCCTTCGGGCGGCGTATCCCCATACAGGTAGAATGGACGCCACTCCAGTCCGATGTCATAGTCCGCTTTCAGCTTCTCGACCACACCCTGGCCGACATAGCACCACGGTCAGATGTAATCGGAAAAGATCGTCAGTTTAAAATCCATATGTTCTTCTGATGAGGAAGATTAAAGGACTCTTACCCGCCTCGCATTGCAAAAGGAATAGAATTGTTCAACCCCATTTTGTGGAGGAACATTTTGGAATCGAATCGACGAAATTCATCTTTGCGTTTGATCCTCGCGGTCGGGCTGATCGCAGCGATTATCATCGTCGCGGCATTGATTTTCTGGGGTCAATCCAGGGTCCCGCCGCTGAGTGCGGCGCGTCTGGCCTCCGACCCGTCCCTGGGTTCGCCTTCCGCCAAAGTGACCATCATCGAGTACGGCGACTTCGGCTGTCCGACCTGCCGCGGCTGGGAACAGGCCGGCGTCTTGAAACAAATCGTCGCAACCTACGGTGATCAGGTTCATTTTGTGTGGAGGGATTATCCCATCATCACGGCTCAATCGCCTCAGGCCGCGCAGGCGGGCCAATGCGCCTTTGATCAAGCTAAGTTCTGGCAATATCACGATTTGTTGTATGCCAAAGCGCCGGCCTTGAGCCTCAGCGATTTGAAATCGTATGCCGCTCAGCTGGGCTTGAACACGGCGCAGTTTGATCACTGTCTTGACTCTGGACAGGATCAGGCGAAGGTGAATCAAAGCATGTCCGAGGCGCGCGGCTACGGACTCATCGGAACGCCCTCGTTCATTGTCAACGGACAAAAAGTGATTGGACCAGCCTCATTCGATCAATTCAAATCCATGATTGATCCAATCCTTGCGGGCGGGTAAATTCCACGCACAGGCTCAACCCAAATCCTCGGGAGTCCTGCCGCGCTGTGCCGGCCAGAGCAACACTCGAAAGCAAGCTGAGACTTATTTAATGACAAAATCATCCAAAGATTGGACATTCGTCATTTGACGGCCTCCACGAGATGAATTAACTTAGATGGAAGATTTCCAATAGGAGTATAGATTATGACAATGAAAATCAATGAAGACTGCATCGCCTGTGGCGCCTGCATTCCTGAATGCCCGACCGAATCGATCAGCGAGGGCGACGGTATTTTGTATGTCATCGACCAGACCACCTGCGTTGAATGCAAGGACCACTATGATTCGCCTCACTGCGTGGAAGTCTGCCCGGTGACGTGCATCGTCAAAGCCGAATAACTGAAACCAACATCCGTTTAGAACCCGGTTCCACGCTCACGGAGCGAGCGGGGGCCGTTATTTCTTTTTGACGGATTGTTTCGATGTTTTCAACCGCTTGTCATCGAGTGGCACCGCGACAAGCGGTTCTTTTTTAACAAGGGACGGAATCGCCGCCGTCAGCCAGCCCGGCTCACGCACGCGCTCCTCATGCAGGCGTCGCAAGCGGGCCTGCATGATGGCTGAGCGCCCAAGATAGCCGACCAGTTGATTTGGGTGTTCACGGTCCACGACGGGCAGACGGCCAATATCGTGATGCAGCATTTTGTGCACCGCAGCCTGCATGACTTCGTCAGGATACGTCACCACCGGCTGGTGGTTTCCAGCCTCAAGCACGGTCTTCTTGTGGGCGGTATTGGCGGCCAGGACTTTTGTAATATCACCCCATGTGATGATCCCAACGAGCCGATTCTTTTGATCGACGATGGGAAAGCCTTGATGGCGTCCAAGCCCTTGATCTCCGCGCGCGATGCGGTCGGCTAATTCACTGACCTTCATTGTGCTCGGGACGGCCCCCGGATCGCGATCCATCACTTCGCTCACGTCAATTTGCTGGAGAACGTCCGCCTCGTAATCCTGCGGGATGCGCAGTCCGCGGCGGGCCAGTTTCTCGGTCATGATCGAATTGCGCATCAGATAAAGCGCCACGCCGTCGGCGAGCACACAGACCAGCATCAGAGGCAGGATGCCGTTATAGTCGCGCGTGATCTCGAAGGCAAAAATCATCATCGCAAAGGTCGCCCGGGCAGACGATCCAAACACGGCCGCCATGGCCACCAGCGCACAGGCCGCAGGTGATAAGTTGGCGCTGGGGATGATTTGATTGACGATGATGGCGAAAGCCCCGCCCATCGCCGCCCCGGACATGAACATCGGCGCCAGCAATCCGCCCGAAGTTCCGGAGCCGAGCGAGATCACCAGGGCCAAGGCTTTAAAGAACATCAAGAGTAACAAGGCGGACAATGCCAGACGCGCGTTCAGTATGTCTGTGATCGTGCCATAACCGACACCCAGAACGCGCGGCACGAAGAAGCCGATAACGCCCAGAAAGAGGGCGCCGATGGCCGGCCACCAGAGCTTGTCCATGGGCAAGCGGTTGAATTGATCCTCCACCCAATACAGCGCGTTGCTGAAACCGACGCCCATCAAGCCGCAGAGGATTGCCAGAAGGATGTAGTAGGGCAGCGCCCCCGGCATGCCAAAGTCGATCGGTTGAACGGAGAATAAGGGCCCCGCCCCGATCAGGCGGACATGGACCACGGTTGCAAGGACGCTGGAAATGACCAGCGGGATGAACGAGCGCGCCTTGAACTCAAACAGCAGCAGCTCAATGATCAGGACGACCGCTGCCAGCGGCGTATTAAAAGTAGCCGCCATTCCAGCGGCTGCCCCGCAGGCCAGCAGGACTTTCCGCTCAGAGGCGGTGGTATGAATCAGTTGCCCGATCAGTGAACCGAGGGCGCCGCCCGTCTGTATGATGGGTCCCTCGGCGCCAAACGGCCCGCCGGTGCCGATGGCAATGGCTGCCGAAAGAGGTTTCAGAATCGCAACGTTCGGCTCGATGCGGCTCTTGTTCACCAAGACGGCTTCCATCGCCTCCGGAATGCCATGGCCCTTGATTTTTTCCGTCCCATATTTCGCCATCACGCCGACGATCAATCCGCCGATCGCCGGGATGATGATCACCCACCCGCCCAGCGGGTTGGCGGTGAGGGTGGGTAGTTTGAAGGAGAATTGCTGATAGAAGACCAGATTGGTGATGAGGGCGATCAGCGAATAAAGGCCAAAGGCGACCAATCCGGCCAACAATCCAATCACGGCAGATAAGACCGAGACCAGCAGCATGCGAAAATTCCCCGTGGGGCTGTCGTCGAGCGTGCGTTTGTAATCCAGACTGTTCCGTTCCATTCGGTGGCACATCCTTATTCAAGAAGTTGAAGGGATATTATATATCGTTATACGATATAATTCAACGGTGTCGGCAAGGGTTTGTGCTAGAATTGACCGCATCACCTCGGAGTTGAGATGGCTTCGATCAAGCAATCGGATTACGAAACCCTGGCCGCGTTCCGCTATGCGCTGCGACAGTTTATGCGGTTCAGCGAAGAGGCGGCGCAGGCCGTCGGCCTCACGCCCCACCAACACCAGGCCCTGCTGGCCATTCGGGGTTTCCCCGACGGCCAACGGATCACCGTCGGCGAACTGGCCGAACGGCTGCAGATCCGGCATCATAGTGCCGTCGAACTCGTCAACCGTCTGGCGCTGGAGGATCTGGTGGTGCGCCAGGTTGCAGAAGAGGACCGCCGACGTGTCTACGTCAGCTTGACCAGGCGCGGCGAGAACATTCTGGAGAAGCTCTCCTCCGTCCACAAACAGGAATTGCGCCGCATCGGGCCGCAGTTGAAGCAAATGATCGCAGTTCTGACAGGCGATTCATGAGGCCCCATTTTTGAGTTGACACGGCATCCGCTGCTCGTTATAATTTCTTCCATAGATCAATAATGACCTTCGGGGCAGGGTGCAATTCCCGATCGGCGGTAAAGCCCGCGAGTGCGGCAGCACAAGACTCGGTGGAACTCCGGGGCCGACAGTATAGTCTGGATAGGAGAAGGTGACTTCATCAGCCAATACCGGTCTGATTCCGATTCCATGTCCCGAAAACGATTCTGGTTTTCGGGATTTGTTTTGGATCACCCGCGGTTTGCCTGTTTTCGCGCCCCGCCCCTTGATCAATGCGAGGCGCTTTTGTTTGCAGGAAAGCGAAAACCATGAACCTGAATTTTATTAATAATCTCCCTGAGTCGGCCAAGCGCGGGTATCGCTGGCTTGGATTGATTTCCCTGATGGCCGGCATGATCGTATGGTGGGCCGTCGCGCGCTTTGGCGGACTGCCTGCGTTTGTCTTGCCGTCCCCCTTACAGGTCTGGCAGCGTTTTTTGCTGGCCCTCACGGATGGCGAGTTGGCGCAAAATACGGCCGTGACCCTGGCTGAAATCCTGCTGGGGCTGATTTCCGGCGCCTGTTTTGCGGTGGTCTTCGGTTATTGGATTGCCAAGTCGCGCGCCATGGAAAGAGTCCTATCGCCGTATTTGGTGGCGAGTCAGGCCGTGCCGCTGGTTGCGATCGCGCCGCTCTTGGTCATCTGGTTTGGACCCGGCATGTTCTCGAAGGTGCTCATCTGTGCCCTGATCGTTTTCTTTCCGGTTTTGGTGAACACCATCGTGGGTCTGCGCGCCGTACCGACCGCCTTGTATGATTTGATGCATTCCCTGCGCGCCTCCCGCGGACAGATTTTGCTGCATCTTGAAATTCCGGCAGCGCTGCCCATCTTCCTTGGCGGACTGCGCATTGGCGCGACGTTATCGGTGATCGGCGCGGTAGTGGGGGAACTCGTCGGGGCAGACCGTGGATTGGGCGTGCTCATCAACATTGGACGCGGAACATACGACACGCCGATGGTCTTCGTCGCCGTCTTCACGTTGATTATCCTGGCATTGTCGCTTTATGAGATCGTTGCCTGGATCGAACGAAAACTTTTGGCCTGGCAACAAACCACGGAGCTTTAGGAGAATTCATGTTCAAACGAATGGCGGTTTTGATTTTGCTGGGGGCCCTGGTCTCGGCCTGCCGTGGCGCGCCCGCTTCCGGTTCGGGGGCGAACGCACTGGTTCATATCAAGCTGCCGGTGGGTTATGTCGCCAACATCCAATTTGCGCCATTGTATGTCGCGATTGATAAGGGTTATTACAAGGAGGCCGGCATCGAGATTGAATTCGATTATTCGCTCGAAACCGACGCGGTTTCACTGGTCGGTGCGAACAATTTGCAATTCGCGGTCGTTTCCGGCGAACAGGTTTTGCTGGCGCGCGCCCAGGGGCTGCCGATCGTGTACGTGATGGCGTGGTACCAAAACTATCCGGTGTCGGTGGCCTCCAAGGCCTCGCAGAACATTCAAACGCCCGCCGATTTGAAAGGCAAGAAGATCGGAATCCCCGGACGCTTCGGCGCGAACTACATTGGCTTGGACGCGTTGCTCTATTCGGCGGGATTGACCGAGAATGAGGTTACGCTCGATTCGATCGGCTTCAATCAGGTTGCGGCGCTGGCCGCGGATCGCGAGCAGGCCGTCTCGGTCTATACCAATAACGAACCGATCCAGCTGCGCAGCGAGGGGTATCCGATCAATGAACTGCGCGTCGCAGATTATGTCCAGCTGGCATCGAACGGGTTGATCACCAATGAAAAGACTCTCACAAGCGATCCGGATTTGGTGAAGCGCATGGTGGGCGCCACGCTCAAAGGTCTGGCGGATACGATTGCGAATCCCGAGGATGCCTATACCATCAGCGAGAAATATGTTCCGAATCTCGCCCAGTCCGATGCCGCCGCTCAAAAACAAGTTTTGGCGGCCTCCATTGATCTTTGGAAAGCGAATCGACTCGGTTATTCCGATCCGCAATCATGGACGAACATGCAAAACACCTTGCTCAAAATGGGTTTGCTGAAGCAGCCGCTGGATTTGACCAAGGCGTTTACGAATCAATTCGTTCCATAAATCGAACTCGAAGGACATCTGGTACGCAAAGAAGAACCCTTCTCCCTGCCTGCGCCGCGTGTCCTCTGTATTGAAGAACGGCGATTATGTCAGCGATCCTTACCCTCCGCGATTTGAGCGTGACCTTCCCCGATCAGAACGGCGGACTGCACGCGCTGGAGGATGTGTCCTTTGAAGTTCAGCCGCGTGAATTCGTGGTCGTGCTGGGACCGTCGGGCAGCGGCAAATCCACCCTGTTAAGGAGCATTGCCGGTTTGTTGAAACCGACGCGCGGCTCGATTCACTTTGCCGATCATGCCTCACCAAGGATCGGTATGGTCTTTCAGCAGGCCAATCTGATGCCGTGGCGAAGCGTGATCGAGAATATCGAATTGCCGCTGGAATTGGACGGCATGAACCGGCAAGCCGCCCGTGAAAAAGCACAAGACTTGGTTGAGCTGGTCGGCTTGCAAGGCTTTGAGAAGAACTGGCCGCGCGAACTTTCCGGCGGAATGGCACAGCGCGTGGCGATCGCGCGGGCCCTGATCCATGATCCCGATATCCTTTTGTTGGACGAACCTTTTGGTTCATTGGACGCGTTGACACGCGAGCGCATGTGGACGGAACTCTCGCGCATCTGGCAGAGGCGGAAGAAGACCGTGATCATGGTGACGCATTCGATCAACGAATCGCTTTTCCTGGCGGATCGTGTATTGGTATTAACTCCGCGTCCTGGAAAAATCAAATTGGACTTCAAAGTGGATCTGCCTCGTCCACGCGACGACGAGATGCGTTACACCGCCCACTTTGGAAAGCTGGCGAGGAAATTGAAAGAAGCGATCGGATGATGGCTTGCATCCCCGCGCAAGCATTTTTAGATACGAAGTGAGCGCTTGATCTCCGATCCTGATGTCTGGCTTCGGTGAAGGGCGGTCCGCACTTTGCCCGGTAATGGATATTTCGCCTGAGGGTTGATCCAGGGGATTATGGCTTTCGTCACGTCGAATGGCAGCCCTCGGACGAGAATTTCACTCAAGCGCTGATAATGGTGGAAGAAGTCAGCTCGATCCCGAAATCCATGTCGCTGCAAGAAGGTCAGGTCATTTCGTTCGGCGCGTTGCTGTAGGCCCAGCATCGCTGCGCGAAGCTCACTCGAGTCCGCCACCTCGGTACCAATCAATACGATATTGCTGCACTGGGGCAGCAATTGACCTAACTTGGCGGAAACCGTATCGGCCAGTCGCGCATTCCATGCGTTCTGCGGATCCGCTTGCACGCGTGTGACCTCCAGCATAAAGGTAAGGCTGGTGGTAAAAGTCACAGCGAAGTCCGGGCTGCGAATCCCCCTGGACAGTTCCGGTTCGTACACCACACTTAGGGACCGTTCCTGCAGCAGGTAATAAGCCGTTTCTAATTCCAGTTGAAGATCGAGCAGACTTTCCTGGTCTTGCGTTGTACGGAGTTTCTTTCGAATTTTGTTCTGGAAGTCGGTGACGAAGGCCGTGAAGCGGCGCGAGGATGCCAACCACCTGGCCATTGGCTGAAAAAGGAGATGGGGCTGTCCATCGAAAAGGTAGGTAAGCAAATCGTCCGTTTGCATGGTTGCTTCATGAAATCGTTGAAAAGTTTAACACATCGTCACCGTTCTATTTCTGTGTCAACCTCAGGAAACGTGAAAAAAAGGCGACCTAACGGTTTGCGCCAAAGCGCGCACTTCGGAGAACGGGCGAGCAAATCGAAAGAGGCGATTGGATAACGGTACGGCTCATCTGCGCGCGCCTCTGGAGTTGTGCAGCGCAGTCTTCCTCCTTCCCTGTAGGTCTTGCGATGGACTGCGAGGCAGACTCTGGATTTATGGACATGGTTCTATCGTCCATCCGGGATCATTGCCGCGAAAGGCACTACATTGCCATCTTTCGCCAATCCACTGGGGCCTCCAAGTTCCGCCTACTCGAAGGAATTCTATCCTCACCTGCCGGGCATCAACCGAATCGCCGGCCAGGTATTTCTCCCCTAATACGACCATGGCTCTGCTTGAGACGACTTGGAAAACTCTGATTTCTTCCAGTTGACACTCAGCCACACAACTCGCAGCGAAATCCAGTCCAATTTCCCGGGGGGATTGTGTCCAGGCAGCGGGCGTTCCAGATAAAGTGAGTTCACGATAATCATCCCTGCCTACGAACAAAAAATCCCAATAGAACCCCATCGCAATGGTGATCACCGCAGCTAGCAGCAAAGCCAGCAAGATTGATAGACGGCCCATCTTTTTTTTGAACATGATTTCCCGACCATATCATTGCCCGACTCGCGCGTATGCTTTCGGGTTCAAGAATTAAATACCTCGATCCCATGATCCCGTAAATTAATTTGAAGTGGTATGCGGCACATTCAACCCCTCCAACAGCTTCTGCGTTGCCACGGCAATCTCTTGCACGGCCGCCTCAAAGGCCGGTTGATTGGCACGCGAAGGCTTGCGGTATCCGCTCACCTTGCGGACAAACTGCAAAGCCGCCTCTTGAATCTCCTGCTCGGTGGCCGGACGATCCGGCAGACGTAAAGGCTTAATGCTACGGCACATGATGGCTCCTCATGACTAAAAATCAATTGTAATCATATTTGTCAATGGCACATAAAGAAAGATGCGGCATTCTTTGTGCCGCATCTTTTGCGTTGCTACTTTCCGCTGGGATTGGAACTCGTATCCGGCTGCACTTGAATTAGCGCCGCTCCCACCGCCACGCGGTACGCATAGGTGTTGGTGCTGGCGTTGTAGTCTTTGCAAGTCACCAGCGTCAGCCAGGGCTGATCCTCATGCTTGAATACCGACGTCGCATTCGGCGAGACCAGATTGTTCTCGCGCACCTCATAGATGTAACGCTGACCTGCGTAGTGGATGATGATCTGGTCACCCCATTTCAGGGTGTACAAATTGACGAATGGACCGGGCAATCCGTTGGCTCCGTAGACATGGCCCGTGAGCACGCTGTTCCCGGACCAGGTTGGAAAGGCGGTCCCATCCAGATAGCCGACGTCGCTGCCCAGCCATGTGATGTCCCAGGTATTGCCAGACTGGGGCACGCCCACAATGGCTGTCTTGATGCCCAATGCCGGTATTTCGAGGACCAGGTCGGAGCTCGCGTCATATTCGTTTGCAGGTTGCGGCGGGATCGAGGTAACCACTCCGGGCGCGAAGCCAGTTGCTGGAAGTTGAGCCAGATAGGTGAATGTGCTGCTGGTCCCGCCTCCATGGGACGGGATTGACAAATTTGCGGCGGCCGCATCGTTAAATGTCGGTTCCGGCGTGGTCGAGGTCGTGATTGCCGCGTTATTCGCACCTCCCGGTGGCCGTCCGAGGTTATTGACTCTGGTTGTGACCGTAACCGTGTAAACATCTTGAGGGGTAACCGTCCCAAGCGAGACTGTAAAGGTATCGCCAGAGATCGTAATCGGGAAGCTGCCGCTCGGCGAAACCGTGACATTGATGATATCCAGGAAGGAGGGCGCCGTATCATTCAAGATCACATTATCGGCATTGTTGGGCCCATTATTCCCGACCGTAATCGTATAGATTACGAGATTGCCCGTCTTGGCCGAGCTCGGGTCGCCGTACTTGGTCACGGCCGGATCAGCCGTGAATGTCTCGGTACCCGGCCTGTCTCCAAAGTTCACAACCGAGTCTGTCTTGCAGCTCAGCACCACGCTGACGTGATCCAAGGTCGTGCTGTAAACGCTGGGTGGATTTGTTTCCACCACGGTGTAGGTTCCAGCCGGCAGGTTCGCAAATCCATAACTTCCATCAGCGGCGGTGGTTGTGGTATCGACCAAAGCATTCTTTTGGTTATAGAGTTGGACGGTTACGCCTGAAATACCTGCTTCGCCTTTGTCGAAAACGCCGTTATCGTTGGCATCGTTGAACACAATTCCAGCGATTCCATTCGTGCTGCAGCCGGCGATCTGGTAATCGCCAAAGTTCGCCTGGCCGGTGCCATTGGGCGGTGCGGTTACCGCGACGGTATTCGGCGTCGTGCTGACATAACCTTGGAGATCCTGTTCCACGACCTGATAGTTGCCGGCCGGCAGTTTGTCAAAGGAGTAGAAGCCCTTGGAATTCGTTGTGGTCGTTGCGACTAGCGTAGTGCCTGTGCTGTCGTAGAGCGAAACGGTCACACCCGCGATGCCGCTCTCGTTGTTGTCTTGAACCTTGCTGATATTGGCGTCGTCGAACACGGTTCCATTGATGGTTGCCAGTTCCGCGCTGGCACTGGCCGTAACAGGGCTTGAATCGATGGTGCTCGTACCGAACACGGCCTGACCCGTGGCCTGGTTGGTGACCGAGCCGCTTGTCAGATCACCATAGACAATGGTATAGGTGTTGGTACAACTTACAGAATCGGCTGGATCCAGACCGGTTTTGCTTTGGTCATTACAAGTAAATGGTGAACTGCCATTAATATGATCATCACTGACTTGGAACGGCGGGGACAGAGTCACGTTGCCCATGTTCGTTAATGTATAGTCGTAGGTAATCTTATCGCCCACATAGGCGTATGCGGCGGGATTGGGATCCGTTGTCTTTGCCAAGCTGAGCACCGGGCTTTGAGTCAACGAAGTGGTGACGCTGGCCTGGTTGGAAGTTACCGAATTTGATTGGAACGTTGCCGAGCCCGTGGCTTTGTTTGTGACCGAGCCGTTGTTCAGATCTGCCTGCTGGATCGTGTAGGTA
>DATJAH010000021.1:0-56308 GCA_035516425.1 Anaerolineales bacterium | reverse complement strand
AAAAGCAGAGACCGAATGGGGAATTCTCTGCATGGCTCACAACCTACGCAAACTGGCGGCCCAATGACCGCCAGTTTTTTTTGGCTATTCTTACTTTTGCCTTCTTTTGACTAACTCTTTCCCGCTTTTTAGACAGCCCCCGTCTTGTGTTTACCAGTCTCCGGCGTATTGGATATCGTAAGGCTTCGTGATATTTTCAATTCGATATCGCCTCAGTTCAACTAACTGGCGGAGGTGCAAATTGTCATGTGCGACCCACGAGGCGAAAATCACGCCGGACGAACTTGTACCGAATGGCGAGGTGTAAGTTTTGTTCCAATCGGCCCTGGACAAACCTTTGAGCCATTCCAGCGACTTCCTTCGTTCTGCAAAGAACTTCTCCTTTGCGGCATCGAAATCCTGTTCGTTGTATTTTCTTTCGATCACCCAGGCTTGAGGATTGATGCGATGCCATTCGCCATCTTGATGGTTCAAGATGAAATCCAAATGCTCGCGAAAATCTTCGCGCTCTTCGTCGTAAAGATGGCAGGTCACTTCGAGTGGAGACCACGAATCCGCTGCTGGCTTGACGCGCGCATCCTCCTGAGAAAACCCAGTAAGCAAAGCACGGATCATCTTCGTGCTGCTCGTCAGTTCCTCATAAAGCACCCTGAATTCCATTGAGCCTCCAATCCTTATTGGCGCTTGTCGAACTTTCCAACGATTCTCAGAATATCGAATCCCTCTGCAAACGGAACTTCGGCCAGCGCGCCGTGACGCAGCATGATGGAGCGCGTCAGTTCGCTGTTGAAATAATACTTGTCACGATACGTTTCATATTGCGAGAGCGCTTCGATCTTGGCGTTGACGTCTTCTTCGCTGACTTCGACCAAAAAATTCGGAAAGAAACCGTAAGAGGAACGCACCACATCGAACCCCAATAGTGTGATGCCTCGAAAGGCGCGCAAGGACTCGTCTGTCATTGTGTTGTGATCCTGATGCACATCCTGCTTGCTATGGACGAATATGATCTCGGGATCAAAATCTTTACGGAGCTTCAGGAAATATTCCAAAATCTCCTGACGCGCATCTTGGAAGATGCGCGTTGTAAATTCTCCAAAGATGACGTCATCCTTTCTTACTCCCAGGACAGCCATGGCTTTGTACTGCTCTGCCACGACGTTCTTTAGAAGCGGATTCTTTTGGTTATCAGAAAGCGTCACACAGCGCACGTCGCTCATGCGGGCGATATGATGAATCAATGCGCCGCATCCCAATTCGATATCGTCGGGATGCGCCCCGAGGAAGAGCACGCGTCTGCCGTAAAAGTTCATTCGCATACGGTCATGGCCAGGACGTTTTTACAGAATCAATTTCCTATTTGTATGCCTCGATGGCATGGTCCGGTCCCGATCTGCGCTGCCACCAGCTCGGCGCTGCTCGGTCCGCGCACACGATGAAATCCTTTTATCTATTTTGTTGCCAATATTCCGCCGACAACTTTTGTCATCACCAATTTACCGTCGCGCTTGAACCAACGCGTGGCAACCTGTTCAATTTCGCCAATCAATGCCTCATATTCCGCGTGGCCATTGAACATCGAAGTCCATAGCTTGCGATCTTCGGAGAGCGAGGCGCGCGTGTAATCCATGAACGGCTGGACGGAGGGAAAGGTAATCGGATTTTCAAAGGTCAACAATTCTGTCTTGTCGAATTTGCTTTCGATGGTACGGAAAATCTCTCCCTTGAAGCGCGATGAGCCGGGCATCGGTGGAATCGGTTGGTTGGTGGCCTCTTTAATGATCTCATAAAACATTTGCTTGTTCTCCGGCAACGGACCGGTGACGAAAAGCCGTCCGCCGCGCTTGAGGACCCGATGGGCCTCACCAAATGTGAAGTCGAGGTTGGACGCGTAATAAATGGCAAACGCCGATGAAACGAGGTCAAAGGTATTGTCGCTGAACTCGAATCGTTTGTTGAAGTCCAGGAACACAAACCTGATCTTGTCATTGCGTTCCGTATTCTTCGAGCGTGCCATTTCGAGCAGCTCGTTGGAGAAATCGCCACCGATAATTTTCGCTGCGCGCCGAGTGAAATCGCTATATAGGAAGCACTGCTTCCCCGCGCCGCAACCCACGTCCAATATCTTGGTTCCCGCCTGCGGCTTGAGCACCTCGACCGTCCACTGGTCGATGTTGCGAGCCCCATATTTCTCGTGGACGTCAATGCGAGTGAGCAGGTCTTTGCTGGTTTCCTGGTAGTTGATATGCATGGATAGTGCTCTCCTTCGTTAGTTCGGCACGCCAAATATACCACACCGCGACAAAAATACGGGCAAGCTAAAGATGCGGCGCACACCTGGCCCCTCAGAGATCATTCGCTTGGTGCTCGGTCTGATCGTGGTCATCCCTGACAACTTTCCGTTCGGCGATCCTGCTAAAACCGCAGTGACAAAGTTGCAGGTGAATTGTGATGTTCATCACATCTCATTTCAAAGGCAATAAACTAAAATAATCAGGCAAATTTACTCAGCTTATGGGTTCTGAAGAAGTGATGATGACCAATTTAATTGTTAAAGCAGCTGTAATTTCAATTCCGACTCGGGCGAGCTGAATATTCCTTTGTGCCCACAGAATAAACAGGAGCTTTCATGAACGATTTTGTGGTTGCTGATCCGAGACATTGTATCGGGTGTTTTGCCTGCCAGGCGGCCTGTGTGGAAACGCATCGCAAGGTTGGACTGCAAGCATATCCTCGCCTCATCGTTACCCACACACCCTTCGGCACGATGCCTTTGCAGTGTCACCAATGTGATTATGCGGCCTGCGTAGCTGTTTGCCCGGTAAGGGCTCTGACGTACAAGGACAGTTCAGTCCAATTGAATGAGACGATCTGCATCGGTTGTAAGCTGTGCGGACTGGCCTGTCCTTTTGGGGCGATTATTCCCGGGGGTACGCCCGTTCCTGATTTCGAGTTCAATGTGGCGCAATACACGTATGTCAATAACCCCTATCAATCCGACCCCATGTATTTGCGTGAAATGGATAACCAGGAGCATCTCTCCCTCCTGTCTTGGAGCATCGGCCAGAAGACGGTGGCGATTAAATGCGACAAGTGTTTCTTCAACCAAGAGGGTCCCGCTTGCGTCATTGCCTGCCCGCATAAGGCTCTCAGTCTTGTCAGCGGCGAGAGCGGCGATTCCACTCCATTTGCTAAACAGATCAAAACCTCGGTTGTCCCGAAAGAAGAGGCAAGTGCATGAACGCAATCCAGCTTCTATTGCTTTCTGTATTGATATTTGGACTCGGCGCTTTTGTATCACTGTGCCTTAGTGGATTGAAAAGCGCGGCGCGCATCGCATCGGGATCGATCGGGGCGGTCGGTTCCGTTCTTGGAATCATCGCCGCGGTCCGAGCTGTGGTGGCGATTCCGATTCCGCTTAACCTGGCGAGCCAGCTTCCCTTTGGAAATTTCTCACTTGAGATGGACGGCCTGTCCGCCCTCATGGTCGGGATCATATCTGTCGTGAGCCTGGCGACCAGTATCTATTCGATTTCTTATTTGGGACATTACACGACGCGCGAGTTGGGAATACTAGGCTTTTTCGCCAACCTCTTCGCGGCGATGATGCTGCTGGTGGTTACGGTCTCCAATGCCTTTTATTTCCTGATCTTCTGGGAGATGATGACATTGGCTTCCTACTTCTTGGTTATTTTTGAGGGTGAGAAGAAAGAATCGATTCAAGCCGGCTACCTGTATATGCTGGTCGCACATGCGGGCACAGCGCTCATTATGCTGGCTTTCTTTATTTTTTATTCAAGCACCGGCAGTTTCGATTTTGCAGCCTTTCGTCAGGCTCAGCTGCCGCCGGTTCTGCGTGATTTGGTTTTCCTGCTCAGCTTCATAGGTTTTGGTGCGAAAGCCGGCGTGGTCCCATTGCATATCTGGCTGCCGCGCGCACATCCCGCCGCGCCATCCCATATTTCCGCCTTGCTTTCGGGTGTGATGATCAAAACTGCCATCTATGGAATATTGCGGGTCTGCGTAGATCTCCTCGGACCCTCATTCTTGTGGTGGGCAATAGTAGTGCTCGTCTTCGGTGCTGTTTCGGCAGTGCTCGGCGTGCTTTATGCGCTGGCAGAACACGATATCAAGCGCGTCCTGGCCTATTCCAGCGTTGAGAACATCGGTATTATCCTGTTGGGTATTGGAACGGGGATGGTCGGTTTAGCAACTCACCAGCCGCTTGTGGCGGTCCTCGGCTTCCTGGCTGCCCTCTACCATACCCTCAACCATGCCTTCTTCAAATCCCTCTTGTTCCTTGGCGCCGGTGCGGTGGATTACCGCCTGCATAATCGCAATTTGAATGATATGGGCGGCCTTGGAAAATTGATGCCCTGGACCGGCCTAACCTTCCTGATTGGAGCATTGGCGATCGCGGCCATCCCGCCATTCAACGGGTTCGTCAGCGAATGGTTCACATATCAAGCTTTCTTTGCGGGAAGCGGAAACCAGGAAGTTGCCGTGCGCGCGGCCTTGCCTCTATGCGCCATGATCTTGGCGTTGACCGGAGCCCTAGCCGCCATGGTCGCGATTAAAACGTACGGCGGCGCCTTCGCTGGTCCCGCCCGAACGAAGCAGGCGAGTCAGGCACTGGAAGTGCCTGGCACCATGTTGATTGGCATGATTTTCCTCGCAATTGGCTGCATCGTATTGGGGATCGGCGCACCGTTCATCGCTCCTAATATCGCAGACGTTGTGACACGAACCCTGAATGCCTCTCCGGTTTCTGTAGCCCAAGCCACTTGGGTATTTCCAATTTCTTCCGGGCAGGCTTGGTTATCCACTCCGTTCATCCTAATTCTTCTGATAGGTCTATTGGTGGTGCCCTTGGTCTTGGTTGCAGTCTATCACGGTTATGAAGCGGGCCGACGGGTAGTAAAAGACCCTTGGGCTTGCGGCTACGGCTATTCAAGCCGGATGTCGGTCTCATCCAGCAACTTTGATCAACCCGTTGCCGTCACGTTTGGCGGAATTTATTGGTTGCGACCCGCGATCCAGAGGCCGATGGATGCGGTAGTGACGTGGTCGAGACGCGTCAGGGAAACGTTCCTGCGAATGGAGCCTGGCATTGAGAACATGATCAAGCAACCAACCACCCGGGCCGTGGAATATCTCGGCCAGCAGATTCAGGCGCTCCAGATGGGCGATGTTCGGATGTACTGTTTTTACATCATCCTCACCCTGGCGATACTTCTGGTAGTGATTTTCAAGTAGGAATAATGCCATGATAACAATCGCTATGATCCTGATCGGACTAGTGCAGGCAATTGTGCTTCTGCTGGTGGCGCCGTTATTCTCTGGGTTCTCTCGCGTGCTCAGGGCGAAGATGCACAACCGCCGCGGTCCGAGCATCTTTCAGAATTACCGGGACATCACGAAGCTCATGAAGCGGCAGGAGGTTGTTCCGGAACAAGCTGGATGGCTTTTCCGCGCGGCTCCTTATGTCATCATCGTTTCGATGTTGCTGGTGGCGGCCATTATTCCCATCTTCACTTCGCAATCTCCTTTCGGCTGGGTCGGCGATTTGATCCTGGTCATCTACTTGTTTGCGCTGTCACGCTTCTTTTTTGTCCTTTCAGGGATGGAGACGGGAAGCACATTTGGCGGCATCGGCGCCAGACGGGAACTATTGGTCTCGTCACTCATCGAGCCGGTGATGTTGCTGGTTCTCTTCGTGGTTGCCTTATTGGCTTCCTCCACGAATCTCGGCGTGATCAGCACCAAGGTTGCCAGCGGAGCGATTCCGTACTCAACCGCGGTCTGGTTGGGAACGATAGCATTCGCCTTTGCCTCCTATGTGGAGATGGGAAAACTGCCATTTGATCTGGCCGAGGCCGAACAGGAACTTCAAGAAGGTCCGCTAACCGAGTATTCGGGAAAATCGTTGGCCTTGATGAAATGGGGGATTTACTTGAGGCAAGTCGTTGTAGTGGCTCTGTTCATGGCAGTGTTCATTCCATTTGGAAGTGTCCTCGGAAGCCCGTCTGGATTGTCCTTGATCGCTTACGCGGTGCTGGCGATCGTGATCTTCTTCTTGAAGGTTGCTATCTTTTATTTCATTGTAGGCGTGCTGGAGAATGCCGTGGCCAGGACGCGCTTCTTGAACGCCTCTGCTGTTTTCTGGACTGCCTTCGCAGCGGCAATCTTATCCTTTGTGTTTTATCTCGCTAACGTTTAGGTGAAAAGGAACGAATCATGATTGCGTTGGTTCTCGCTAGCTTCCTGATACCGTTTTTGGGCGCTGTGCTCACGCTGGTCATTCCGCGCAGTTGGGTCAAGGTTTTTAGCCAGCTCATGATTTTCTTGGCGTTCCTGGCCAGCCTGGTGGTGATGATTGAGTGGGCGATGGCTGGGAAAGCCGCGTACACAGTCGATTTGCTTTCTGTGGCCGGCTTGGGAGTTTTTGGTGTCACGGTAGACAAAGTCAGTACATTGGTTGGCCTGGCTTTTTCTCTGGTCGGCTTCCTGATTGTGGTTTATTCGGCCGGTTATTTGAGCGCAGGAAACCGCGAACACCCGGAGCCGGAAGTCAAGAAGCGTTATTATATCTTCCTGCTGGTGTTTATTGGCGCGATGGCTGGCTTGGTCTTTTCATCCACAATGATCGGCCTGCTGGTTTTCTTTGAATTAACCGGCGTTTGCTCCTGGGGCTTGATCGGATATTACGATGATGCCAAAGCGCGCGCGTCTGCGATGAAAGCCATCGTGACTACTCAAGTGGCGTCACTCGGTTTGTATGTCGCCACGGCGTTCTTCTTTGGCATGACAGGTACATTCAGTCTTTCTGCCTTCGCTGGCTTAGGCGATAACGCAAAGACAATTCTCTTCATCTGTGTTCTGATCGCGGCCTGGGGCAAGTCGGCACAAGTGCCTTTCCACTTCTGGCTTCCGGATGCCATGGTTGCTCCCACTCCGATCAGTGCCTACCTGCACGCGGCCTCCATGGTGAATGCGGGTGTTTATATTTTTGCGCGTTGCCTGATTTCGGCGGGCCCTGTGCCGCAAGTGGTGGGAATTATTGGGGCTGTGATGGCGATGATCACCATGTTGTACGGCTTCTTCATGTACTTCCCGCAAAAGGATCTCAAGCGACTCCTTGCTTACTCGACCATCACACAGCTTTCGTATGTTTTCCTGGCGTTATCTGTATCAATCTTCGGTTCGACCATGGCCCTCAACGGCGCGGTGGCGCACATCTTCAACAACGCCTTTGCCAAAAGCCTGTTCTTCCTAGTTGCGGGCGCTCTGAGTTACTCAGCCGGCACAAAGATGCTGCCGTCGCTGAAAGGCATCATGAGCAAGATGCCGCTGGTAGGCACCTGTTTCCTGGTCGCGACTTTGGCTGTGACCGGTGTCCCGCCTTTCAATAATTTCTTCAGCAAGTTCAGTATCTTTGCTGGCGGATTTGAAATCGCCAAGACCCAGCCGCTCATACTCGTACTCATGGTAATTGCCCTAATCGAGACGGTTGGCAGTTTTGCCTGGTTCTTCTGGGTTTTTGGATCAGCGGTGCCCGGCGAACCCTCTAACGAACTTGTTGCTGCCACCAGCCTGGCGCCGCAAATTCAGTTTGTTTTGGTCGTACTTGCTTTGCTGACGCTTATCTCAGGTTATTTTGCGGCCGTCTGGCTCGGCTAGTTGGATAGGAGAAGGAATGTCCAGTGTAACCTTGGTCAACAGTTTGGCGGGCTTGCTGATCCTGACTTCATTGCTGGTCGTTGAGGTGAAACAGCCACGTTGGTCGGCGATTGTGTATGGTTTGCAATCCCTTATACTTGTCAGCATTTTTGCAGTGCTGGCTTACGCGATGAAGGCGGATGAACTTTATCTTTGGGCGGCCAGTGCTTTTGTGATGAAGGTTGTGCTTGTGCCGTGGATCCTTTATGCCGCTCTCTCACGCGTGGGTGACACGGAAAAGCCTCGCAACGCACTTGGCTTAACACTTTCCTTCGTTCTTGCCGCACTTGCCATCGGTATCTCCTTTATTGTGGTTAATCAAATTCAGTTGCAAGCAGCCGAACCGTTCAAGCCGGCGTTGGCCGTTTCCATGGCGCACTTCTTCTTTGGTGAATTGTGTATCCTTACCCAGCGAAATCTTTTCAAGCAGGTGCTTGGTTTCTGCTTGATGGAGAATGGTTCGCACCTGACGCTTGCGCTTTTGGCCTTTCACGCGCCCGAACTGGTGGAGATCGGTATCGCCACCGATGCCCTATTCGGCGTGATCGTTATGGTGCTGCTTGGAAATCAGATCTACAAGAGCTTGCATACCCTGGATACTGCAGATCTGAAAACATTGAAAGGATGATCAGATGACCGAGACAACCTATCTGCTATGGCTTTTGTTCATTCCACTGGTAATCTCATTGCTGATCTTCGCCGCACGCTGGTTTGGGAGGGCGTCTCGCTTTATTGTTATTTTGCTCCACTTGATGAGCACAACTCTCGTTTTGGTTTTTTCACTATTGATTGTCTGGTACGTCCTGGCAGCCGGACAGGTTTTGGGTCTCAGTGACGGGCTTCAGGTAGACGCGCTCGGTGCGGTATTTCTTCTGATCGTGGGCGTTCTAGGTTTCCTGATCGGGCTTTATTCTGTCGGTTACACACATCATGATCTGCAGACGGGCGTATTCGATACCCAGAAGTTTTGTAATTACTATGGGCTCTTCAGCCTGTTCCTCTTTACGTTGTTGCTGATCGTCACTGCCAATAACATCATCATGATGTGGGTTGCAGTGGAAGCAGCTACTTTAGGCTCCGCGTTTCTCGTAGGGATCTACGGAGGCCGCGCCTCCCTGGAGGCGGCCTGGAAGTACCTGATCATCTGCGTCGTGGGAGAGGCTTTTGGGCTTTACGGCACCGTGCTGGTTTATTCAGGCGCGTTCAATATCATGCAAATCCCCGCCAACGCGGCGCTGTGGACTGAGATCATAAAAAATGCTTCAGCGTTCGACCCGGCCATGATCAAGATGGCTTTTGTTTTCGTGCTGGTCGGTTTTGGGACGAAGGCAGGCTTGTTCCCCATGCATGCCTGGGTGCCGGATGCCTATAGCGAATCGCCCGCCCCAATCAGTGCCCTGCTGTCGGCGGTGTTCGGTAGTTGTGCGTTGTTGGTGATTCTGCGTTTTTCGATCTTGACGAATCTGGTGCTTGGACCGTCCTTTGTCCAAGCCCTCTTTCTCGTGTTCGGAACGATATCTGTTGGGGCCGCAGCATTCTTCATGTTTGGGCAACGTGATCTCAAGCGTCTGCTGGCTTATTCGAGTATTGAAAATATGGGTTTTGTCTTGATCGCTTTTGGACTTGGCGGAGCGGTCGGCATCTTCGCGGGGTTATTGCAGACCCTCAATCAGGGTTTGGTGAAGTGCCTGCTGTGGTGTGCCTCTGGCAATATCCTGATCAAATATCATGGCCGCGATTTGGAGCGAGTGAAAGGCATGCTGCAGGCCATCCCCGCGACCGGCCTGTTAATGATCGTGGGCGCGCTGGCAATCATCGGCACTCCGCCATTCAACATCTTCATCAGCAAGTTCCTGATCGTCGCCGCAGGATTGCAAACGGGCTACATTTGGCTGATGCTGCTGTGCCTGCTCCTGCTAATGGTGGTCTTTGCCACATTCTTCAGATTCGTTGCGGCCATGTTGTTTGGCAAGAAACCGGATGATGTAGATAGCGGCGAATCGAATTGGCTCACTTTATTCCCCGGCTTTGTTCTGCTCTTGTTGATCGTTGGTCTCGGTCTCTTCATTCCGTCCCAATTAACGACGCTGCTGAAAGGTGCCAGCAATGTGGTTCTAACTGGCAATCCGAAAACCGTAGCGGCTGCGAAGGATATCTTATTGCCCTTGGCGCATTTACTACCATAGATGTATTTTACTTAGGAGAATTTAGGATGACACTCTTGGAAGAAAAACCAAAAATTGGCACAAAATATATCGCGGCGTTACGCGCTCGGTTTGGTAATTCCATTCTGGATGAATCATGGCAGGCTCCCGATCAGGTTACAGTGACTGTACCGTTGAACAGCCTGCCCGATGTGGTAGCGTACCTGTATTACGAGCAGGGCGGCTGGCTTGCAACCGTTGCCGCAAACGATGAACGACCTTTGAATGGTCAGTTTGCGATTTATTATGTGCTCTCCGTGGAAGGCGCACAAAAGGATTCGGCCCCTGCGGAAAACGCCTATGTGATCGTACACGCCCAGATCCCGCCGCACCAACCCGAGTTTCCTTCTGTCACTCCGAAGGTTCCCGCGGCGATTTGGTATGAGCGCGAAGTCCGCGATATGTTCGGCATTCATCCAGTGGGCATGCCGGATGAGCGCCGCTTGGTCTTGCCCGACGATTGGCCGGATGGCTTGTATCCGCTGCGCAAGGATACGATGGATTACCGTTATCGCCCCGAGCCGGTTGTTGAAGATGAGAACTACGAGTTCATCAATGTGGAGGGTGAAGGCATCGTTCAAGTCCCGCTGGGCCCGCTGCACATGACCTCCGATGAGCCGGGCCATTTCCGGCTTTATGTGGACGGCGAGCACATCGTTGACGCGGATTATCGACTTTTCTATGTTCATCGCGGCATGGAGAAACTGGCGGAGAGCCGCATGAACTATGACCAGGTCACCTTCCTGGCGGATCGTATCTGCGGCATTTGCGGGTATGCACACAACGTCGCGTACAGCACGTCGATCGAGCGCGCCCTGGGAATTGATGTACCGCTTCGCGCCCAATTCATTCGTACGATCCTGCTCGAAGTCGAGCGTCTTCACAGTCATCTCCTGAATCTCGGGCTGGCTTGTCACTTCGTTGGTTTCGATACGGGCTTCATGCACTTCTTCCGCGTCCGTGAAAAAGCCATGAAGATGGCCGAAATGTTGACAGGTTCGCGCAAGACTTATGGAGTCAACCTGATCGGTGGTGTGCGCCGCGATATCTTGAAAGAACAAAGAACCTTGATATTACAGGTTCTTGGCGAACTAAAAACCGAAGTTGCCGATCTGGTAAATATGCTGCTCGAGACACCAAACATCGTTCAACGCACGCAGAACATTGGCCGCCTTGAGCCGCAAGTGGCGCGTGACTTCAGTCCGGTTGGTCCGACTTTGCGTGGCTCCGGCTTTGCGCGTGACATTCGTGTCATTCATCCATACTGTGCCTACGATCAAGTTCCCTGGCATGTGGTTTCAAAAGAGGGCTGCGATGTTCTCGCGCGGACCGTGATCCGCGCCGAGGAATTCTTTGAATCGGTATCCGTGATTGAGCGTTGTCTCGATGCGATGCCCGACGGTCCTGTATTGACTGAAGGTTTCAAATACAAACCCTATAAATACGCGCTCGGATTTGTCGAGGCCCCGCGCGGCGAGGATATTCACTGGAGCATGTTGGGCGACAATCAAAAAATCTATCGCTGGAAGTGCCGCGCTTCCAGTTATAACAACTGGCCGTCCTTGCGATATATGTTGCGCGGCAACACGATTTCGGACGCGCCCTTAATCGTCGCCAGTATCGACCCGTGCTATTCATGCACCGAACGCGTCACCGTGCTGGATGTACGCAAGAAAAAAGCCACCATTATTCCGTACAAGGAAATGGAACGTTATTGCATCGAGCGCAAGGACTCGCCTTTGAAGAATTGTTAGAGGATGAATTTGTGAGCCTCAATCTGGTTTTACAAAGGAGACAGGCATTATGTTGAAACTGCTAAGAGAAGTTCTGAGGACCGGCGAAGCCACCATACCTTATCCATTCCAGCCGGTAGAGGTGATGCCGGGCTTCCGCGGCAAGCCGCATCACGATCCCGAACAATGCGTGGCGTGTGGTGCCTGCGCGATTGCCTGCCCGCCCAATGCCCTGACGATGACCACCGATTTCGACCAGGGATTCCAGACCTGGAATTTGTTCATGGGTCGTTGTATTTACTGCGGACGGTGTGAAGAGGTTTGCCCAACCGGCGCGATCACGCTCAGTCCGGACTTCGAGTTGTCCGTTATGAACAAGCAGGATCTGTTCGAGCAGGCAGATTACAAGCTGGCTGCCTGTCATCGTTGCGGAAAATATTTCGCGCCCGTGAAGGAAATTGAGTATGCCCGGTCAATTCTTCGCCAAAGCGGACTACCTGAAACCCTAAAGACCAATGCCTGCACCCTCCTGGATTTCTGCCCGGAATGCAAACGCAAAAACGACGTTGGGAAAATGGTAAACCTTTATCAGGAGAAAAACGATGTTACGCGATAGTGTAACCAGCCTGGCTGTGGCAGAACACAGCAAGTATGCCATTCATGAAGACCCATCCGCCGGGAAATTGAAAGGCGCGTTGCTGAAAGACATTCATCGCTCGGTTTATGTTTACCGCGTGGATTGCGGTGGTTGTAACGGCTGCGAGATAGAAATCTTTGCGGCGCTGACACCGCTCTTTGATGTGGAACGTTTCGGAATCAAAGTGGTTTCTTCCCCCCGTCACGCCGACATCCTGGTCTACACCGGATCCATGACGCGCTCGATGCGCGTTCCAGCATTACGCGCCTATCATGCCGCTCCCGACCCCAAGATTTGTGTCGCCTATGGGGCGTGTGGATGCTCGGGCGGCATCTTCCACGACCTGTATTGTGTGTGGGGCGGGGCCGATAAGTTCATCCCGATCGATGTGTATATCCCCGGGTGTCCTCCGACGCCCGCCGCGACGATCTATGGCTTCGCCATTGGCCTGGGCCTGCTTGGACAAAAGCTGAAAGCCACACATCACGTTCAAGGCGAGGACGAGCGTGCGGCACCCGCTCATTCTCAAATACCCTATTTGTTGCGCGTGCAGATTGAACGCGAATCTCGGCGTATGGCTGGTTATCTCTATGGCAAACAGATAGCAGAGCGGTTCCTAACGATCATGGAACAGAATCCGAATCAGGTCAAGGAAGGCATGCAAGCCTATCTGGACAAACAAGCGGATCCTCGACTCGCAGAAATCATGAACCGTTTGACGGCCATTTCGGATGGCTTCAAAGGAGCTGCCTAGTCCATGACCGAGCGCGCTGTCTTCTATCGGCTGACGCAGAAATACGTCAACACGGATAAGGACATTCCGGAGGATGCCCAGCAGGTGGTCTATTATTCGCTCGCGATCGGGCATCATGTGGGCGTGTTGGACTGCTTCCAGAGCCTGATGGAGGTCCCGCTGGACGAGTATCGCAATTGGCTCGCACAGATGCCTGAGGGCAAGGCCCGTCATAAGCTCGAGGGCCTGCTGCAGTGGGGCGAGATCGAGATCAACCGCGCGCACGCGGGCGATCTTGTTCCCATGCTGAAAGATTCTCGTCCGAAGATGGATACCGCGGGAATGCATTGCACGGACATTTTGTTGGATTGTCTGCAAAAAATGGTTCAAGAACCCGCCCTTTATTTAATGGTCAGGAAGTACGCATGAAGAAGAAACTGGTTCTAACGGTCGGCAATCAGATGATGGGCGACGACGCGGCGGGACCGCTTCTCGCGCAGAGAATGCAGCGGGCTCCGCTGGATAATTGGGAACTGCTGGATGGCGGTTCTGTGCCTGAGAATGTGCTGTACTCCGTTCGCGAACTGGCTCCCGATCAGGTGTTGGTCGTCGATGCCGCCGATATGGATCTGGATCCGGGCGAAGTGCGGCTCATCAGCGCAGAGAAACTGGATGATCCCTTCTTGATGACCACACATACTTTGCCACTGTCTTATGTGGTTCAATCGTTGCACGAGTTTGTCCCACAAGTGGATTTAGTGGGCATCCAGCCGCAAATCGTGGCATGGGGCTATCCCGTGTCCAAAGAAGTCAAGCAAGCGGTGGAGCAGGTGTACGAGGATTTGAAACGAGAAGATTTCGTTTGGAATTGTTTGTGATCATTTGCAGTGAAATGGATAAACGCTTATGAAACCAATTCGGTCATTGGAAGAACTGAATAAGTTCCGCGAAGAAATCGCCAAGGAAAGGGAGCATCCAGGCAGCCTTAAGAGAACTCAATTGACCGTTGGCATGGGCAGCTGTGGAATCGCGGCCGGCGCGCTGGACGTTTGGGAGGCGATCGAAACCCAAGTCAAGGATAAGCGATTCAAGCATATCGTGCTTGCACAAACCGGATGCATGGGCCTGTGCAGCCACGAACCAACTTTGGAAGTCGCAGTAAATGATGCTCCCAAAGTGACCTATGGTCATGTCACACCTGAGATCGTCCGACGGATTCTGCAGGAACATGTCCTCGGCGGAAACGTCGTTGAAGAATATGTCGTTGATACGACTCCGTTCCCGACAATCTAAGGAAAGGGAACGAAGGAGACAGCATGGATCAAGAAATCAAAGACTTAGATCTCGTTGACCTTGTGGACAAATTGGTCAGAGAACACGGGGCCACGCGCGATGCGATCATTCCGATTTTGAGCGAGATTAACCGCACGATGGGATACATTCCAACGGCGGCTCTCCCTGAAATTCGACGGCGCATCCAGATCCCGGACGAAGGCGTGTTCCTCGCCGACAGCCACGTCTATTCGGCGGCGAGCTTTTATCAAATGTTCTCGCTGAAGCCGCTGGGAAGACACGTGATCCGATTCTGCGACAGCGCCCCGTGCCATGTGGAAGGCGGGCGCCAGGTGATCGAAGCGCTGCAAGCTGCTTTAGGCTTGCAGCCGGGCGAAACCAGCAAGGATATGAAATGGTCTTTGCTCACGACCAGCTGCATTGGAATATGCAGCGTTGGGCCGGTCTTTACGATTGATGGCGATATCTTTGGTAACGTCACGGCAGAGCGCGTGCCAGAAATTCTTGCGCGGTATGAATGAACGGGTCAGAAAAGAACGCTGCCTGGTCAAGAGGTGAATAATGAAAGTAATCCGTTCGATGGTTCTTGTCTCGGTGGATGAAACGAGTCTGGCGCGCGGCGCCCAGGATGTGTTTCGGGCCTTTCTGGATGAGATCGACCAATTCGGTCTATCCGATCAAATCGCGGTGACCACGATTTTCGACCCCGGCGTCCAAGGGGATACCCCCATGGTGATCGTTTATCCTGATGCGGCAGTGTATGCACCCGTAACGGTAGCGGATGTCCACACGATTGTGGAGGAGCATCTATTTAAAGGAAATATCGTTCCTTCTTTGCTGGGGATGATGCATGAGCTGGTTCCAGAGATCGGCTGGATGCGCGGCCGCCGCGGCGCATTGCCCGTGCAAAAGCGAGTTGTGTTGGAACGCGTAGGTATTGTCAACCCCGAAAGCATCGAAGATTATATTTTGTACGATGGCTATCAGGCTCTGGGAAGGGCGCTGACGCAAATGAAGCCGGCCGCCGTCATTGCAGAAGTGGAGAAGTCGGGCTTGCAGGGCCGTGGTGGCGCGGGCTTTCCGACCGGCCGAAAATGGAGTTTCGTAGCCAGCACGCCGGGGTTTCCCAAATATGTGATCTGCAATGCCGACGAGAGCGAACCCGGAACTTTCAAAGATCGCCTCGTTCTGGAAGGCGATCCGTTCAGCATCATCGAAGCGATGACTATCGCCGGTTACGCCATCAATGCGCACGAAGGATACATCTACGTCCGCGGCGAATATCCATTGGCTTACCAGCGAATCGAGAATGCCATTCACCAAGCCGAGGCCCATGGCCTGCTGGGCGATCATATTTTCGGGACCGATTTTAGTTTCCATATTCACCCTCACGCTGGCGCGGGAGCCTATATCTGCGGCGAGGAGACGGCCTTGATCGAATCACTGGAAGGAAAACGCGGCATGCCGCGCGCCCGTCCGCCGTATCCGACCACCTTTGGACTTTTTGGCAAGCCGACCGTCGTCAATAATGTTGAGACATTGGCTAATATTCCACCTATCCTGCGCAATGGCGCCGTGTGGTATCGCGAGATTGGTTCACCGAAAAGCACGGGAACGAAAGTGTATACCATTCTGGGCAACGTCAACTTCAAAGGCGCCATCGAAGTTCCGATGGGAATTACCATCCGCGAAGTGATTGACATCTACGGAAAGGGCATGAAGAACGGCAAGAAACTCAAGCTGGTTCAAACCGGTGGATCGAGCGGCACCGTTGTCCCAGCCAGTTTGCAGGATGTTCCTCTGGATTTCGATGCATTCCGTAACGCGGGAGTGTCTCTCGGTTCTGGAACGCTGCTTGTTTGTGATGAGGATACTTGCGTCGTGGATCTCGCGAAAGTCATCCTCCGTTTCTTCCGTAACGAGAGCTGCGGCAAATGCACGCCGTGCCGCATTGGCACCCTGCAGCTGTATGAAATCGTCAGTCGTATTTCTGAAGGCAACGGCTCCCTCGGTGATTTAGATTTGATGTTGAAGATCTCGGCGGCGATGTCCGAAGTGTCCAACTGCGGTTTGGGTCAGACCGCACCGACCGCCTTGCTCGATATCCTCAAATATTTCCGGGAAGAGGTCGAGGCGCATATCATTGATCACGTATGCCCGGCGGGCGTTTGTCCGATTCCACAATATGCACCTGAGGCGATCCCGGTTGAATAGGCGTATGATTATCGATGTAAAGGAGAAATAACCGTGGTCAGTCTAACGATCAATGGTCAAACCCTGGAAGTCCCTGAGAACACCACTGTTCTTAAAGCTGCAGAACAAGCTGGAATTGTCATACCGACCTTATGTCATCACAAAGATCTGACGCCTTATGGCGGATGTCGTCTGTGTTCCGTGGATATTCAGGGAATGCGTCTGCCGGCCACGGCCTGCACCATGCTGGTTTCGCCGGGGATGGTTGTGCAAACCGAAAGTCCAGCGTTAACTCAATATCGCCGCACGGTCTTGGAACTGTTGCTGGCCAGGTTCTATGATGCGGGTTACACCCATGATGGCTCGGACCAGCCCGAGCTGGATACCCAGTTTGCCCATTGGGTACGATATTATGGGATCGATATGAAAAGCGCGATGGCGCAGGAGCCCTTCCGCCAGATTGACAGCGATCCCAATCCCTTCATCTGGGTCGACAAGAATAAATGCATCATGTGCACTCGTTGTGTAAGGGCGTGTGCTGAGGTACAGGGACGTTTTGTCTGGACTCAGGCCTACCGCGGCTATGATCTTCGTATTGTGGCAGGCTCCGATACCACCATGCTTCAGGCGCGTTGCGAATCGTGCGGGGCCTGCGTGGCCCATTGCCCGACCGGCGCATTGGACAACAAGATGTCGCTCAAGCTCGGCATGCCGGACCGGAGCGTCTTAACCATCTGTCCGTATTGCGGCGTCGGCTGCCAGCTGAATTTGAACGTCAAGGATGACGTGCCTGGCGGACGCGTATTGTCTGTGTCTTCCCGCCAGGAGGCCGCAGTGAATGGCGATCATCTTTGCGTCAAGGGACGATACGGTTATGAGTTCATCCATTCTCCGAATCGATTAAAACAGCCGCGCGTCCGGAAGTATCTATTGGACGGTTCCGCGCGTCCTGAAAACCGCGGCCCGTGGGTGGAGGTGGATTGGGACACGGCGTTGAACCTGGTCGCCCGGGGCTTGAGTGCCGCGCGGGATAAAAGCGGCCCGGACAGCGTAGGACTGTTGACTTCAGGGAAAGTGCTGAATGAAGAAAACTACCTGATGAACAAATTTGCCCGACAGGTGATCGGGACCAACAATATTGATTGCAGCGTCCACCTCAATCGCCGGAGCACGGTAGATGGGCTTAACACATCCCTCGGTGTGGCCGCCATGTCCAACTCAATGGATGATATTGCGAAAAATGCCCGCTCCATTCTGGTGATCGGCTCCAACATCACGGAGAATCATCCCGTTTTCGGATCCAAGATTCGGCAGGCCGTTCTTCGCCGCAAGGTTCAACTGATTGTGGCGAGTCCCATTTTTTTCAACATTGAAGAATACGCCGCGCTTTCCCTTCGCTACAAGCCGGGCTCCGAGATCGCCTTGTTGAACGGTCTGATGCGCATCATTCTGCAAAATGGGTGGCAGGACAAAGAGTTCATCGAGCGGCGCACGCAGGATTTCGAGCGAATCCAGGCTGCCGTTGATCCATATCCCGTCGAGCAGGTTTCACGTCTCACGAATCTGTCCGTGGAAAAGCTAAACCGGGCCGCAGAGATCATCGCCAAGAGTCACCCACTGGCCGTGATCTGGGGCTCGGATATTGCCTCACAGTCTGCCGGCGCCAACAATGTGATGGAGTTGGCCAACCTCCAAATGCTGCTGGGAAATTTGGGCGTTTCCGGCGGAGGCGTGGCACCGCTGCGGACACAAAATAATTCGCAAGGGGCCTGCGATATGGGCGGTCATCCGTCCGTTTATCCCGGCTATCAGTTAGTTGCGGATAAACACGCTCATAAGAAATTTGAAGATGCCTGGGGCACCGAGCTGCCAAGTGGCGCTGGCTTGAATGCGTCAGAAATGATCTCGGCAGCCCATCAGGGATTGCTGAAGGCTCTCTTTATACTGGGTGAAAACCTGTGGTCGGATGAAACCAGTGCGCTGGTCAGGCGTTCTCTAAACAAATGCGAGTTCGTGGTTCTCTCAGGCGTTCTGACATCCGAGATGTGCCATCATGCGGACGTGTGCTTGCCAAGCGCGAGCTTTGCAGAAACCACCGGAACCTATACAAACACGGAGCGCCGCATCCAACTGGTGCGACAGGCAATTGAGCCGCAGGGCGATTCGAGACCCGAATGGCATATCCTCACCGATTTGGCGCGTAAGATGGTCGGGCAAAGCGCCAAGCGCATTGCTTCGGAGGCCCCATACTCGAGCTGGATCTATGGCAACACGCGTGAGATCATGAAAGAAATCGCGGCCTTGACGCCAATTTATGCCGGTGTTTCCCACGAACGTTTGGAAAAAGGTGATGTCCTGATGTGGCCGGTGCGAAGTTTTGCCGATGCGGGATCGCCCATCCTGTATGAAACGGATTTTCCCATCGGCAGAGGTAGATTCGTGCCCATTGCGTGACGGCGGGTGCACCGACGCCCATTCCCTTGAAAAAATGATCACCGCCGAGCGAATCTCCGGCGGTGATGTTTTCCATCAGCGGGTTGGCTGCCGGCTCGATCCGATTCCGGTTTTTATCCACCCGAAATATGCTACAATGCGGGTCTATCCAATGGGAGCGACTTGTTTATGAAGAATGTCATCCAATCTGTAAAAGGCACGCGCGAGTTCTATCCTGAGGCGATGGCCCTGCGAAACTATATCTATGAAAGAGTAGGCGCGGCTTCACGGGCCTTTGGCTATCAGGAATGGGACGGACCCTATATCGAATCGATGGAGCTCTACGCCGCCAAATCTGGGGAAGAATTGGTGAAGAAGCAATCCTTTGTCTTTGAGGATCGCGGTGGGGATGTGGTCACACTGCGTCCCGAACTGACACCAAGTTTGGCGCGCATGATCGCCGCCAAACAGGGCGAACTAACATTTCCGCTGCGGTGGTGGTCTTTTGGCCCATTCTGGCGTTACGAGCAACCGCAAAAGGGGCGCGCTCGCGAGTTCTTTCAGTGGAACGTTGACCTGCTGGGTGTGGATGCGCCGGAAGCGGATGCGGAGGTGATCGCAGTGGCCGCGACGTTTCTTCGTTTGGTAGGACTCACGCCGGAGCGGGCCACCATATTTGTGAACGATCGCCGTCTGATGGATTCGCAATTCGAGGCGCTTGGAATAGAACCATCGAAGCGACTCGATGTTTCCAATTTAATAGATCGACGTTCAAAGATGAAATCCAATTCCTGGGAAGACTATGCCGTGCAAGTTGGTCTATCCAAAGAACAACTTTACAAGTTGAAAGACATGCTGAGCAATTTCGAATTGTGGCAGAAAAATGCTGCGCTGGTTCGGCTTTTTAAGGCACTGGAAGCGTTGGGCGTCCGGGATTATGTGAAGTTCGATCCGAACATTGTGCGCGGACTATTATATTACACCGGCACGGTCTTTGAGGCCTATGAAACGGGCGGCTCATTGAAACGCGCCATTCTCGGCGGCGGTCGCTACGATAATCTTCTGGCCGATGTCGGCGGGGGCCAGTTGCCTGCTACCGGATTTGCGATGGGCGATGTAGTAGCGGGAATCATTCTGCAGGAAAAGGGCCTCCTGCCCGAATTTGTTCCCAGTCCGGCTCCAGTGTTGGTTACGGTATTTGATGAGACCCTGTTACTGAAGTCGTATGCCTTGGCCGCAGATCTGCGGCGCAATGGGATCAACGTGGCGGTTTATCCTGAGCCCGCCAAGCTGGCAAAGCAGTTCAAGTTTGCGGATAAAATGAGGATGAGGGCGGCGGTCACCATTGGGACCGAAGAGGCGGAGAAGGGCTTGGCGGCCGTGAAAAACCTCGTGAGCGGAACGCAGGAGGTCGTCCCGCAAAGCGAAGCCATGAAAGTCATCCGCAATATTCTTGAAAGCAAGGAAGGCTGATGTTATAATCCGCCCGCTGCTGATATGGTGCCTGTAGCTCAACGGCAGAGCGCGTGACTGTGGATCACGATGTTGTGGGTTCGAAACCCATCAGGCACCCAGACAAAAACTTCCGGGGTCCTGAAGACCTCGGAAGTTTGCACTCGGTTCAGAGATTTTCCTAGTACTTGATTTTCCTTAAGCGGTCTCCGTCAATCTCGTAATGATTTCCGTCCGCATCAAGGATGGCATGTGAGTAATCACTATTGTCTTTGCTTATCTCCGCAGCTTCTTCTTCATCATTGGCTAGAAAATAGAGGTTCTCGCCATGCCCGTAACAAGCCGCAAGAACGATCGCGAATTGTGCATCATGGTCGAACGTGATCTCACGCGGCATTTGATCGCTGGCCAAGTCATAGTAAGATCGGGAGCCGGGCAGCTTTTGGGGAATAATAAAGGTTCTGGAAAGCATGCGGAACCCTCCTCAATTATCTCGAAACCCATATTTCTCGATGATGGTTGAAATCAGATCTTTATCGCTCGCCTTGATTTCTTCGATCTGGAAACCCGTATCGAAATGAGCGGGATCCACATCGGGTTCACACCAAACGCTTTTTGCCATGAGGTCGATATAGGGACCCTGGCCGATGTCCTCGGTGACTTCAAGTTTAAGGCGGCGCGTGACCCCGACCGGATAAGCCTCCTCGCTCAGAAGCATAAAGCCGCTCTCGGTTATATCTATCAGATAGCCAAGAAGCTTTCGGACGTTCTCATCGTAAACCCGTCCGTAGTAAAGAAGATGGCGGCGCTTGATCTTGCGTCTTTCGTCCATTGAGGCTTCTCTATCTGCATCAAGTATACGTTAAATGACAGTGCAACGCAATTATGGATCTCGCGTGGCCAGTTACAAAATTGTCAGGCCGATTGATTCTCGGCGGCCCGCAAAACCTCCGTGCCGCGGAAATATTTGATGAATTTCATGGCGTAGTCATCGCGCCCGATCAGCAGGTCGCTGGCGCGGATGGTCATGCCCAGCTTGACCGGGTCCGTGATCGAGCAGGTTGCGCCGGCCTGAATCGCCATGGCCAAGAAGGTTTGATTGACAGTCAGGCGGTCGGGCAATCCAAATGACACATTGCTGGCGCCCAGATTGATATTGACTCCAAATTCTTTGCGGATCAACTCGATGGTTTGAAGCGTAATCAAGGCGGCCTTGCTGTCCGAACCCACAGTCATGACCAGCGGGTCAATGATCACGTCTTCGGGCGCGATTCCGACCTTGGCGGCGCGCTCAAGGATCTTTTCCGCCACGGCGACGCGTTCCTCCGCTGTCTTGGGGATGCCCTCGTCGCCTATGGTTAAGCCAATGACGGCCGCGCCGCGTTCCTTGGCCAAGGGCAGCACAGAATCGAGGCGCTTTTCTTCGCCGCTGACAGAATTGATCAGCGGTTTGCCGGGCGCCGCTTTCAAGCCCGCAGCGAGCACGGCTGGGTTGGCCGAGTCGAGGCAGATCGGAGCATCCGTTGCTTCCGAGACACTTTGGACGACTTGCGCAATGGCCTCCACTTCGTCGAAACTCGGCAGACCAACGTTGACGTCCAGCACCTCGGCGCCCCAGGCCACCTGTCGCTCGGCAAGCTGGCGGACAAAATCCAAATTGCCTTCCCGCAGCGCTGCCGCGAGTTTCTTGCTGCCCGTGGGGTTTATTTTTTCCCCAATCATCACAAACGGTTTGTCGGCGCCAATTGTTACCTCTTTGTTTGCGCTCTTCAAGACGGTATGCATCATATCTCCTTAGTTACTTCTCTCTTCTCTCGCAAGAATCTCAACGCGGTCTCCGCAAGGATGGCTGTCCCGATGGGGAAGGCGCGTTCATCGAGGTCGAGCCGCGGGTGATGCAGGAAACGTTCATCGCCTTCAATGCGTGTGCCCAGCGTAAACATCGCGCCCGGAGCTATTTCCGTGAATGATCCGAAATCCTCCGCCCCCAACCCCTTTGAAAGCGGCGAAACGTGGTCTTTACCAAGCAGATCTACCGCAACGGATTCGATCCGCCTCGCCGCTTCCGGATGATTGATCATCGGCGGAGCACCGATTTCGAACTTAAGCTCATAGGCACCTCCCAGAGTCCTTGCCAGTTCGAAAGCGCGCTGGATCTCCTCATGAATCTGATTCTGGACTTTCTTATCCGTGAAGCGTAGCGTGCCGGAGATATCCACCTGTGCCGGGATGACATTTTGGGTGAAGCCTCCGTTCAATGTTCCGACGCTAACCACGGCCGGATCGAAAGGATCCAAACGCCGCGAGACGATCGCGTTCAAGGCAATCATCACGTGCGCCGCAATGTAAAAAGGATCAACCGCGTGATGGGGTGCCGCGCCGTGCCCGCCGATACCGAGGATGCGCCCGTACCACGAGTCAACGCCGCCGGAGGACGGTCCATCACTGATCTGTATATCTCCAACCCGTGTAGCCGGGTCCACATGCAGGGCAATCACCATGTCCACGCCCTGCATGGCGCCGTCCGCGATCATGCGCGGTGCACCGCTGATTCCTTCCTCGTCGGCGGCCTCCTCGGATGGTTGGAAAAAGAAACGCACCCTTCCGGGAAATTTCTCTGCTGCGAGCAACGTTGCAACGCCCAACGCCATGGCCGTATGGCTGTCGTGTCCGCAGGCGTGCATGGTGCCATTATTTTGCGACTTGTATGGGACATCATTTGCTTCCGAAATGGGAAGCGCGTCCATGTCGGCGCGAATCGCAATACAGGGACCATGATCATCACCCAGATCGGCAACTACACCGGTCCGGCCAACATTGCGGCGGACTTTGTAGCCAAGCCTTTCCAATTCGGCCGCCACCTTGGCCGAAGTGCGTAATTCCTTGAATCCCAATTCGGGGTGAACATGAAAGTCCCGCCGCCATTCGATGATTTCTTCCTGGATACGATAGGCCTGCTTCAACATTTTCACTCCTAAGCCAAATTCGGCAATTGATCCATGCCGGCGTCGGCAGCCAGCTTCGCCACGATTTTGGTGAGTTCGTTCTCCTTGTCCCGTGCGATTTGCGGGCGTTCATATGTGCGCAACAGTTGGGCGACGCGGATCTTGGCGCGTGCAAAGGTGTCCAGCCCTCCGCCTTGTTGCCAGCCGCGAATTGAGTCGCGATCGATGATGGCGGAAGGTATATATTGTTCCTTTGAGAATAATTCGCGCGTCGCTCTTTGTTTAAGAAAATCACCTTTGAAATTGATGCCTTCAAAGAAAGCGGTTGCCAGCGTCTCGGTCCGGACCTCGAGGCCCGCCAGCAAGCGTTTTGCCATGGCCACGGCTTCGGCGTCCACCACCAGCTTCTCCGCGCTTTGGCATACCAGGAAGTCCAGCATTCCTGCGCCAGAGATCATGTTGATGCCCGCCAGGGCGCCGATGATGGCTGTTACACCGCTTTCCAGTCCGGCCTGCGCGTCGACGACTTTTGCGTCACTCGCGCCCAGGTAACAATGCGTGGGCAGGTCGAGCGACTTGCCAACCTGTGCGTACGAAGCATCGATCATGGCGGTTTCGACCGCCCCCATCGGCGTGGTGCCCTTGCGCATGTCGAAGATGGCCGGCGCGCCGCCCCAAACAATCGGCGCGCCCGGACAAGCCAGTTGATGAATCGTGATTCCGCTGAGACACTCCGCGGCGTGTTGTGTCACGGATCCGACCAACGTGACGGGCGCGGCGACCCCTGCGAGCGGCATGGATACAATCTCGGCCGGCACCCTGGCGCGCGCCAACGCAATTAGGTTGTCTGCGCCAAACTTGCTCCAGATCAAGGGCGGGGAAGGACAGGCATCGAAAACCGCCTGAGGTTTATCGGCCAGTTTCTGGCGGCCGCCCGCGAAAAGGGCCACCATCTCGATCATCGCTTCCAAGGTCTTGGTAGAGAACGAGCCGGTGACGATCGGCTTGGTGGAATGCAATAAAACTAAATAGAGGCGATACAGATCGCCGATCTGTTTCGGCACTTCGTCACAGACCACCGCTGTCGATTGTGCGTCATACTGCGGAAGCAGCTCGGCCACTTTGACCAGTCGAATCAAATCCGGCGCGTGCGCGGTCTTGTGTTCCAGCGTATCCGGATCGAGGACATGCACACCGGATGAACCTGGATCGAATTGAACACAAGCACCTCCGTACGTTACCTTACATTCGCCCCGACGGTCGTATAAATAGAATATTTTGGGCACCGTGTTCAGCGCTGCGCGGACGATCTTCTCGGGAAACTTTGCCACCTCGGCGGTCTCGTCCACGCGCGCCCCGCCCTCGGCCAGTAGCTTGCGAGCTTGCGGCGACTGGACCTTGATCCCGGGATTCATCAACAACTCGAAGGCTTCTCCGAGAATGCGACCAGTTAACTCCTGGGAAAGCAATTCAAGTTTCGGCTGCATGGCCTGCTACTGCTCCAGCGCTTTGATGATCCGGCTGAATTCTGCGCTTAGCTTCGGATCGAGCGGGTCGGGTTGGTGCTCCGCAAGAATCTTGCGGGCTTTGGCCGATGCCCAGTCGCGCGCATCGTCTTTTTTCGATTCCCATTCACTGTACGGGCGGCGATCCATGAACTGCGGCACGAACAAATCGTGCATGTGTTGGCGCGTATGTTTTTGGGCGAGAAAATGTCCCGAAGGCCCGACGGCCGCGATGGTCTCGAGGGCGAGCGTTTCATCGTTGACCACGATGCCTTGCATCATCTTCTCGATGATCGAAAAGATCTCGCAGTCCATCATCATCTCAGCATAGGACCAGATGCGGCTGCCATGCAAGAAGCCGACTCCCAACAACATGTCGGACATCACGATGCTGGCCATGAATGTAGATAAACTATTCTCGATACCAGCTTGCCAATCGGGTTCCTTGGCGCCGGTCGCGAATGAACCCATGGAAAGCGGGATGTTATAGAAGTCGGATAAAACATTCGTCGCCGCGCCGAAGAGAAAGTCTTCCGGGCCGCCGCCGGTGTAGGCGCCGGAACGGGGATCCGATGCATATTGAGCCGCGGCATAAAATACTGGTGCACCCGGATATGCTAGTTGCAACAATGCAGTTGCAGCGATCACTTCGGCATTCCCAACTGCTAATGTGCCTGCCATCGTTGCGGGCCCGGTTGTCATGCAGGCGGACATCGTCATGAAGCCGGTGGGGATTCCGGCTTCGGCCGCGAGCAAGGCCGCGTCCAGCGAGCCGCCATCGTGTCCGAGCGGAGGCGCAGTGCACTGCATGAGCGAAAGTACCGGGCGCTTGCGGAGCGCTTGCCTTCCGCCGCTGATCATCGAAGCCATCTCAATCGCGGCCCTGGCTTCGTGCTCTGAATAAATGCTTTCGGTTTGAACGTGCTTGGTGGAATTTTCCCAAATGGCCTTGATCTCGTGCAGGCCCCGCGTTTGATGCGGCGTATCCTGCGCGGAAACCGGAACCCAATGAAACGCCACCTCTTCGGTTGCATCGGCGATGCGGGCAATATCGATCACGTCCTGAAGTTTCGACAGGCGCCGCTGGCCACTTTGAATATCGATCACTTCCACACCGCAGCCATCGGTGCCGACAAAAACATGATTGCCGTCCAGCGGCAAATCTTGATCCGGGTCGCGCGCGGCAAGTGGGTAAACCGGCGGACATCTCTTCAGGGCCGATTCGATCAAGTCGCCTTTGACTTTAACTACTTTCCGTTCACGATCTACTTCGGCGCCGTTCGCCGCCCAGATGTCCAGGGCGCGTTTCGACGGGAATTTCACGCCGACCTTTTCGATGATCCACAGGGTTGCATCATGAATCTTCCTGACCTCGGCCGGCGTCAAGACCTCCAGCTTCAATTTTGGATTCGTAATGGATTTGATGCACTTGGTCATTTTGCCCTCCCGTTTCTCCCGCCCCTCAGCGGGATCACGGATTATTCAGCGCCGACTAATTGCTTTGCCACGCGAACCGCGCCGACGGCATCCTCCGAATATCCATCGGCCTTGATCGATTTGAACCAATCGCGCGTGATCGGTGCGCCACCCACCATGACCTTGAAGCGGCCGCGCAGTCCCTCCTTTTCGAGCTCCTCGATCACTTCTTTTTGCTTGACCATCGTGGTGGTCAACAAGGCGCTCATGCCGATGATGTCGGCGTTGACTTCGATGGCCTTGCCGATGATCTTGTCGGGCGAAGCATCCACGCCGAGATCATACACCTCGAAACCCGATGAACCGAGCATGGTTCCGACCAGCGTTTTTCCGATCTCATGAATATCGCCTTCAACTGTGGCGAGCACAACCTTGCCAAGCATCCTGCGTTCGGTGCCTTGTTTTTTCAATTCCGGATTGAGCACCGCAACCGCGGCCTTCATCGCTTCGCCGGCCATCACTAGTTCGGGCAGGAACGCTTCGCCGCGCCCGAAGGCGTCGCCGACGGTGTTGACACCGATCACAAAACCGTCCGTGATGGCCTGGAGCGGTGGAATTCCAACTGTGATCGATTCTTGGGCCAAGGCGCTCGATGCATCTGAGTCACCGTCAATGATGCTCTGTGCCATCTTTTTGAAAAGTTCTTCATACATGGAATGGTTTCTCCTTCGGAAATGACGATACGACTGCGTTGTTCCGGCGCACTTCTTCGCCTAGGCTTATTATAAATTATCTGCTGTTGTACCGATAGTAGGAAACGACATTGACGATTGTCATGTTTGTATCGGCGACTCAGGGGACGAACGGGGGCCGGAAAGTCTATGGGATTGGAGAGATATCCAACAGCTTACCGAATTGCTGAAGCAGTTCCCCCAGAATCGATGTCGAAATATTATCATACTCCTGCGGCATGCGATACCGAACAATAATGTCGCCGCCGGGATAACGATAGTCTTCTCGGACTTGCCCTCCTTGCTTATTGCGCCACCGCAGCATGGCCGCAAATTTTGGATCCATTAATGTGGTCGCACCAATCGCATGAATTTGATATTGTTGAGCCGTTTCAGGAGTTGCCCGCAAAGATCGTTGAACGAGTGCCGAGGCCAAACCGTGGCGACGAAAAGGTTCTAATACGCCCAGTAGATCAATATCCGCCAAAAGACCGTGCTGCCACTCCCGATAAAACACCTGCACGAGTCCTGCAACACGATCGTTGACGAGACCGACGAAAATTTGAATTTGGCACCGCCCACCGAGGTGCCGATATTTGGCAAGCAGCTTATCAAAGCGAGCGGGGCGATATTCAGGAAAAACCTGCATCAGCCAGCGATTCATCGCCTCCAGGTATTGAG
The DNA here is from genome assembly GCA_035516425.1 of Anaerolineales bacterium. Lineage (GTDB taxonomy): Bacteria > Chloroflexota > Anaerolineae > Anaerolineales > Villigracilaceae > Fen-1038. Next base: position 28,633 of record DATJAH010000021.1, on the reverse strand, counting down.
ACTGCGAACTTGTCACTTCCTCAATTGCAAGCAATTGGTTTTCTCCAGCCGGCGCAAATCACTTTCTTTCGAAAAAGACCAGCAGCGTGCTTCCGTATTTGCGCCGCTCAAATTCCACCAGAGCGTTCAATTCCAGCGGCTGATATTCCTTCGGGTGGATCTGGGCAATGGCCCACGCATCTGCTTCCAGCCACCCCAAATTGGAGGCCAACTCGGTCAAAGCCTGTGACCACATTCCGCGATATTGTGGGGGAGCGATGTAAATGTAATGCAGTCGGCAGTCGGGCCGCGACGCCAGCAATGAAAGCGCGTCGGCGCGTTGCACCTCGGCGCGGGATGCAAGCCGCGTCGCCCTCAAATTTGACCGGATCGCATCAATCGGCGCGCGATTCACATCTGTGAAACGACAGAATGCCGCACCGCGGCTTAAGGCTTCGATTCCAACCGCGCCGGTTCCGGCGAAAACATCCCACCACCTGGAATCAATGACATCCGCGCCGATGATGTCGAACAGCGATTCCTTGACGCGGTCGGTGATCGGACGAGTCCCGTCGCCCGCAACCGATCGGAGGACACGTCCTTTTGCGCTGCCCGAAATGACGCGCAGACTCATTTTGCCGCCATGATGTTTCCGTACGGGGCAACCACGGGGACCACACAGCCCGTGCTCAGGATTAGTTTTCGTCCGCCGGTCTGCCGGATGGCGTCTTCCCTTTCTTCTCGCACATCTTGCGCGGTTTTATAAACCAGAACGTCGCGGCTCAAGCCTCCGCACAGCACGCCCTTGAAGATCTTCTGGGCTTCGGCCAAGGAAGGCGGAGTCTCGCGGTCGTGCCAGTTGATAACGTGCATCGGATATTTCGATACCTGCTCGAAATAGACATGCTGGCCGTGAAGGTGCAGCATGTTGCACCATAATCCCTGTGCCGCTTCCAGGATGCTCAAGTCAAGATCTTGACTGAATTTTTTGAATTCCGCCTGATTAAGCAAAGATGCCTGCGCATGTTGAACGGCGTAGAAGATTCCGTCAATGCCGGTGTCGAGTGCAGCCTCAATGAATCGCCGAGTTGTGGTCGCGATGGTTTGCAATCCCTTCATCACCGCCTCGGGATGCTCTCGTAAATGAACTAACAGCGTGTCTTGTCCGGCAAGATTCTTCGCTTGTGCCAATGGATTGAAAATCGTTTGAAGCATCGGTGTCGCCGGCCCAATCCCCGCGCGAATTAGACGGAGACAGGCTATCTGTCCCGCGAGATGTCGGGCAGCTGGATCGCGGGCTGGTAAACGTTCCCAATCCTGCGGCTGCACAATCACATGTTTCGTGTATTGCCGCGTGCCTTCGGGATTTCCACGCCACTCATCCTCTACCCCCCAGTCTCGAATACAGAAAGAAGAGGCGGGCGACACCTTGACGAGATCGAAATCGTACGTTCGCTGGTACGCAATCTGAGCGGCGGCAAGCGTTTCAGGAGATTGATCGTCCACAGGGAAATGCCGCCAAAGTGCGACCGGCGTCTGATCGAGGATTTCACCTTGGAGACAAGCCTGAATGCGTTCACGGTGGGTTGTCATGGTACCTTCTTCACTACGCAGAATGTCGCGTCAGCGCGGCCGACCGTCAACACGACGGGATCGCCGTGAAAGTCGTGTTGGTCCTCGTTGGTGCGTGTGTTGACCAGAACAAAATCCCCCGCCTTGATTTGATTCAAGGCGCCGCGCTCATCCAATATCTTGACATTGCCCGCCGCGTAGGGTGCGGCCACTTCTGGCTCACGGTGAACGTAAAGATTGACCGGCCCCGTTTCGCGTTGATTGAATTCTTCGACAGCTTGTTTATAACAGGTCAGCCAGTAATCTGTTTCGTAATGGCGGAAGACTCCGCCTGTCCCGCCGATCAAGGAATTGTAGTAGGTGTACTCGTATGGATGTAATTGAATCATCGCATGGATCCCGGGCGCCAGCAGCACAACCACGAGAGCAACGTTGATCCAGAGTCTGCGGAACTTTTCGAAAAGCCAATCGAAGGCAAACCCGGTGAAGATGAATACGGGGGGAAGCATGAAGATGAAGTGCCTCATGCCGTCAAAGTCCGGAGGAGAGCGGAGGATATCGTAGGCAAACGGGATCAGGAACCAGGCGAGGATCAACGCGGCTTGGATCAGTTTTGGAAGATCTTTCTTCAACCTGAAATACGCAACGACGAATCCGATGGCAAACAGGGGCCAGACCGCCTCGGTCAGTGTAAATATCAAATAAAATGGCAGATAGCGAAGTGGGAGGTCGTAGGCGCGATAGACTTGACTCGCAAAAAGCACTTGCAGTCCGGTTGGGTTATCGGACATGAATTGGAAAACCTGAACGAAACGAAAAGGACTTTCCCACAAATACGGCCAGGTGGCGAGCATGACCAAGATGGAGATCGCCGCATAAAGCACCATCCACCACAGGAGCTGGCGCTCCGGACGGCGCGTCAAAAAATAGACGACAACCAATACACCAGCCAAGGGGCCCAACACGCGGATGGACGTGGCGATTCCCAAGATAAACGCGGGCAGCAGGATTCGCGAGAATGCCTTGCGGGCAGGCTGATCTTTGGATTCAACCAGTTGATCCACCATGCGGAAGCCAAGGTATACTGAGCCCGTCAGAAAAACAAGGAACGGTGGGTCTTTCGGGTTGATGAATGCGTGTCCCCAGAGAAGCGGCTGGAATATAAACAATGCGGACGCGGCGAACGCGGCCCAAGGTCGCACGAAGCGCTCACAGATCTTATAAAGGAAACAAGCCCCAAGCAGGAAAGTCAGAAAGTTGACCAGGTGCCAAGCATCGTCCGGGTTGACGCGGAACTTTTCGATGAAATAAACTGGTTCACGCGCCAGAAGTAAGTAGGCGGGTCCGCGATTCTTATGGTCGCTGGCGCTGGGGCCGTAGGAATTATTGAGATCGAAATGACCGCTGAACCAATTGGCGGGATTGTAGGCATAGCCTAACGCATCGGCGTAGCCGTAAAAAAGCGGTTCATCCCATGTAAAGCCATAATCGCGAAACGTCAGCAAACCGATCACCAGGGCCGTGGCAATCAATAAGATCAATGGCAAATTCCTGTTTGTTCTGATCTTCTGCATTCTGACCATTCCGCTAGGGAGTTCGAACCGTCCGGAAACCATCTTGCAAACTTGTCCCGCGCATCTCCACATCCGTCCGCGGTTTTGGAATGCACGGAAAAGCCTCGTAGTTGCATAGCCCCAGGGATTGAGCGCAGTAGAAGGTCGTATTGCTGATGGAGCAGAATTGCACGCTGGACGGCGAATAATTGGCGGGGAGCAAGACACGCCCCGGGAGGGTGCGTATACTGGTTGTTGTGGCGACGATATATAATTGAAAAAGAATCGCAAGGGTGGCCAATGAAATAGAGACAGTGGCTGCGCTGTTCGTTACCAATTTTGTAAACAGGAGGATGACGGGCGCGCCGCCCAGGATGATGGACGCCAAGAGATACGTATAGCCAAAGCGAAAGGACGGTGCCGTGAACAGCCAGAAGAAGATGCCAAGGTAATTAAGTAGAAATGCCAGCATGCATGTGCCCGCCACCCTGCGGCCGGCTCCATTAAACTTCAGTGCCGGAAGTCCCACCGGCGAAATCAGGGCAGCCGCGACCAGAATTTTGTGGCCCTTTGGAAGCTGATGAAACCAAATCGGCACCCACTGCGCCGCGGTCATTCCCACATATTCTTGTGTATTGGATGGAAATCGAGTGAACCAAAACGTTTCATTCTGTACCGCTGCCGCTGCGCTCAACGGATATTTCCAGTCAAACGAAAAAAGGTCAATCTGGGCGACAGGGAAAATAAGGTAGCCAGAAAGAACAACGCTGCGTAAAAGCCAGGGCAGGAATACAATCAAGGCAGTTGTCAGGAGCGCCGCGGCGCGCTGCCAATCCTGGTGTCCAAATAGCTGGATCAAGAGGAGCAGGCTGGGTGCAAATAAGACCACGACGGAGAGCTTAACGGTAACGGCGAAGGCAGAAAGGATAAATATGACCACCGAGTGCATGTCAAAATCCAATCCCCCTGTTTCAACTTTTTCCAGTATCAGGGCCGTGAGTACCCAGGCCATTAGGGCTGGCGGAAGGTCAGTGCCGGGCGAGGAGAGGTCGGAGGCATAGAGGCCCAAAGGGAGAAAGAACAAGATTGCTTTTGCAATGTTGGCCAAGGTATACTGTTTTTGGATCAAGCTTTGAAAGCTTTGCCCAAAATACATCGTTGCGGTGAGCACGATCACGCTGTTGGTCAAGTGGAAGGACTGCAGCCCCAAAAATGCAAAGCTTAGTGAAGCGACAAGCACCAGCCATGAGGAATTGTAGGCGAGGCGGTCGTGTAGATTTGCTAATCCGGGAACGACGCGATAGCTTTCGATCCAGTGAATGACCTGGGCGTGGTACAACGCTGTATCGTAATTTGTCGGTTTGTGTGTGGCGTTTTCTAGAATGGCGATGGTCACAACGGCAAGCAATAACCATACTAAGGGATGATAGGATGGAACCGACAGGTGCTTCCAGGGGCGCGTCAGCACAGCGATCAATATGCCGCCCAAGGTGGTGAGAACGATTGCCGTCCCCGCCAGAGGCACGAAGAGCGAAAGAAAGGATCCAACCGTGGTTAGGATGGCCATTCCCATAATTGTCACAATGGAAAAATGAAGGGTTGCGCGATTTTGAAGGTGGAACGCCTTATTCAGGAGCGCTAACCCGCCAGCGCCATATGCATAGAACATAGCCAGGGAATACGCCCAAATCAATAAAGCGGCCAGCATCTTCTTTACTTTCTTTCAGAAAGCCGCAGGGCCTGGCGCTCTTTTGCTGACTCCATTTTTCGCTTCTCGTCTTCGGTCTCGGCTCTGACCGGCGGAACGGGGGTCGGCTTGCCCTGATCGTCGAGCGCCACGTAGACCAAGTATGCTGTGTTGGTGTGGGTCCGTTCGCCGGTGATGGGATTCTCCGCCTGCACCTGGACCTCAGCTTCCATCGAAGTATGCCCCGTGAAAGTAACTTCAGCGCTCAAGAGCACCAGATCGCCAATCTTGATGGGATTGCGAAACACCATCGAATCGATGGCGACGGTGACCACGCGTCTTTGTGCATGGCGCATGCAGGCCAACGCGCCCGCCTCGTCCACCAGCTTCATGATCCAGCCGCCATGCACATTTCCAAGGAGATTCGCGTGTTCTGGGTGCATCAATTGGGCAATATTCACGCGAGAGGCGCGTACCGGCTTAGAAGGGAGTGGCTCGGTCACTTCAGTTCAGATCCTCGCGGAGCTCTCCGCTGTCGACAGGGTGGAGGCGTTCCGGCTCATCGAGCAGAACATCGGTCACGCTGTGGGTTAATTCACTCATCATAGGAGCGAGAGGGATCGTTGCGGGAGGATAGACTTTTTTGGGTGGAGACGGCGGCCGGAGACGCGGCTTGAGCGTAAATGTGGCGCGCTTTCTTAGAATGCGCGGATCGTTGGTCAAGTAACCAACGTAGTAGCCAAGCACGGAATAGACATCTCGCTTCGGTGTCACCCAGCCGATCCAATCCCCCGTGCGATTGTACAGATAGGGATAATCAAGGAATGCATCGGCATCGCCTTTTGAGGTATAGATCGGAATAAGTGCCATGACTGCGCCTCACGAATCAATTTATATCATTATACGTCCAATAGCGATTTACGAAGAAGTTCCAGAGCATTACAATTCCAACCGCAATGGCCAGGGTGAAGTTTCTGGAAAGGAACTCTGGAGTGATCGATGAAGTGAGATCGATGCTCCGAAAAAGAGCCAGCAAAGGCGGTTCAACAAACTCCAAGATCGGAATCCGGATCGCAATACCGGCCACGTTGACCACAAAAAACATCGCGAGCTGGCGAGATAGTGGGCGGGAACGCGAGTCAGGGTACGTCCAATAGCGATTCCAAATGAAGTTGCTGATCACTGCACAGGTAAAGGAGATGGACCCCGCAAAAACGAGCGGCATATTAAGAAAGTGAACCAGTAGATTGGCAATGCCGAAATCTACGAGTGCTCCGAATGCGCCCACGGCCATGAATTTCAAAAAGCGGGTTCGCTCCTGAGGATCGGTTATGATTACCGTCATTTCAAGCCCAGTTTTTCTTTGAAATAAGGAATGGTCTTGCGAAGTCCTTCTTCGAGATTTACCTGCGGTTCCCAACCGAGAATCCTGCGGGCGCGCGTGATGTCCGGCTGGCGGCGCTGCGGATCACGCGCGCTGCGCGCATCAGCGACAAAGGCGATTCCGGCACGATTGCCTACAATCCCGTTGATGGTTTCCGCGAATTGAAGCAATGACATCTCCATCGGATTGCCGATGTTGACCGGCATGTGTTCCTCCGACATCAGCAAACGTGCCACGCCGTCAATCAAATCGTCAACATAGCAGAAAGAACGGGTTTGTGATCCGTCCCCGTAAACAGTAAGTGGTTGTCCCAGCAGGGCCTGCTTGAGAAGGTTGGGAAGAGCGCGCCCATCTTCGAGGTCCATCCGCGGGCCGTAGGTGTTGAAGATACGGACAATGCGTGTGTCCACCTTGTGCTGACGATGATATGCCATCGTTAGCGATTCCGCAAATCGCTTCGCTTCGTCGTAAACCGCGCGCGGTCCAACCGGATCGACATTTCCAGCATAGGATTCAGCTTGAGGATGGATCAACGGGTCCCCATAGATTTCGCTGGTGGAGGCAAGCAGAAAGCGCGCCTGGTTGGCTTTGGCAACTCCGAGGGTATTGTGGGTTCCGAGCGCGCCCGCCTTCATCGTTTGAATTGGAAGATTGAAATAGGCATAGGGGGATTGTGGGTTTGGGCTGGCGGGTGAGGCAAAATGCAAGACCGCGTCCACCTTGCCCGGCACAAAAATATAATTGGATACATCGTGCTTGTAGAAGGTGAACCTTTCGCGGCCCATGAGATGGGCAATATTTTCCTGGCTTCCCGTGACAAAATTGTCCATGCCGACCACTTCGTGGCCCTCGTTTAATAGAAGGTCACAAAGGTGGGAGCCGAGAAATCCGGCGGCGCCGGTGATCAAGATTCGCATGAAAACCTCATATGGTGTGGCATTATTCGGAGCAAAGCAATCCTCTGTTTTCGGCAGTAAATTGCCATGAGTCTTACCCTCGCTATGGCGTGCAGATTATTTCCAATCAATGTTCGTAATCAGCCCATCGCCTGTGATTTGATAGGCTTGTCCGCTGCCGCTGTCCACCAGCCACAGGTTGCCCTGATAGATCAGCGCCAGGAAATCGCCGGTCTGTCCTGGAATGGGCTGAGGCGCCCAAACTGGAGTCTGAGGCTCTAACCCGGTCGAATCGGGCGGCGGAAAAAGGGCGCGATGGTTGGAACCATCCCGGTCCATCACCACCAGGCGGTAGCGGCTCGTCTCGCTTTGATCGGGAAAGATGGCTTGCAAATAAGCTAATTGATAAGCGCTCTCCTGGCCGTTCTGGCGCACAGGCGAAGCGACCGGCGAGGCAAACATCCCGACTTGTTGAGTGAAATCTACCGTGAAGTTTCCAAGGAGGGAAATTCCTTTCAAGTCAAAGTACGGAGACTCTTCATCCGTGATCGGTGTGGGAGCAGGAGCGTGATCCACAAAATAAAGGGCCTTGCCATCGCCGCCGAAACTGATGCCCGGAACCCAGGCCCAGTCACTATGCGTTTGAAGCGGGGTAATATCCAGCAGTGGCGCCAGGTAGCCGCCCGCGACATTCACCAATCCAATGCTGTCGGGTCGTGCGTACGCGATGCTTCCGTCTGGTGAAATAGCGAAGGACATGCCCCACCAGCCGTAGACGCCTCCGCTGCTCGAATCCAAGACCTTTCTTGGTGATCCGTTGAGTCCGACCTCATACAGATCGTTGTTGGCCTGCCAGCCCGGTGCCGTAGCGCGCGGTTCTACCGTCGAGAATGCCGCGGTTGTGCTGCCGTTTGGAAGCCACGCCGCGAAATGAACGACATTCGATGCGTTCAAGTAAATCAGCGACGGCGTGGATGATCGGGTGCTTACGGCCCACAAGGTATTGATTTGTTGATCTGCGGCCTTCTTGGATTTGCGAGTAAATAGCAGATAGTTGCCGTTCGACGAAAGCGCAAAAATATGTCCATCCAGGTCGCCGGTATTGACAAGCAGCTGGCGGTTGGCAGTGGACGTATCCATGATCCACGCGTTGCCCCCGGCAAGGTACGCAATTTTACCCGGAATGGACAAGGGTGTGAATGAGGATTGCGCGCCGACCATCATGATCTCTGGCAATGCGTTTTGCAAAATCACTGTCTTGACGATCGTCTTGCTTGTTTCAACTCCGTCTTCGAGCACGCGACGATACGTTATCTCCTGCTCGCCATTGACCCCTGCTTGCACCTGTCGCGTTTGCCCGTCGGGCAATGACTCATTGCGGATGATCTGCTGCTGGAACGGAATTGTTTCGTCTTCCGTGTCAAATTCCTCCTTGACGCGCGTCAACTTGATCGTGTCGCCGTTGTTCAGCACGGTGTAAAAAGGCGGATCGGACTTATCCAAATCGCCCGGCGTGATCCCGCTTTGTTGCAGGGCCTGCAATACGGTGCTCCCGGCGGGAACGCCGACTTGCGCAGTTTTGCCGTCGGCAGTGATAGTCACATCGATCTGACTCCGTCCAGCCTGGGCCAGCTGGCAGCCTGCCAAGATAAGGGCCATGGCGAACGCCCAACAGGCGCGTGTCCAATTCATGGGAAGAGCAATGCCAAAGTCACGCTGTTTCGTTCGCACTGACATAGTTGCCACTGGTATAATCCAACTTACTTGACTCGGCCCGTGACCGTCATGATACCATTGGCGATGGAAATGCGTTCGAGGCGGAAGCCGGTCGCGGCGGGTCCCAGTGAACCGGTAAAAGCCTGGGCCATGAGCGCGCTAATTGCATCGTTCAATCCCTGCGGAGCGGGATAGGGTCCGAAGTCTTCCTGGGTGATCTCGATTTTCGGCTGTCCGTTTTGATCCACGCTGACCGTCATGGTGAGGCTGGCATTAGCGGTGAACAGACCTTGCTGAACTTTTCCAAACACTTTCATCTCGCCGTTTTGCAACTGCACCTGTGGATCAGTGATCGGCAAATTGGGCTGCGTTTGCAGATAATAGGTGAGATATGAAGTGAGTTGTTCCTCCGTGATGTTCAGCGTGACCGTTCCGGATGCCGCCCCGGTGGCCGCGGCCCGGTTGACTTGATCGTGCAGACTCTGCGCAGCCTCCGTCGACACGGGAATCGGCGTGGCGGGATAATCCGGTCCGCCGACGAAGATGGAACAGGCAAGAGATGCGAGGATCAGGCTTACCGAGGCCAATATTACTTTTTTCTTCATCATACCTCAATGAGGAATAACGGGAGCTATTATAGCATGAGCGAAAATCAAAATAATGAACTGCCGCTTTCAGTTCAGATCGAAGGGTTATTGTTTGTCGCGGCAGAGCCGGTGGCGCCGGCGAATCTGGCGGAAGCTTTGGATGTTGCGCCCTCGCTGATCGAAGCTGCGTTGCAGGAATTGGACTCTTCGCTCCATGGGCGCGGTTTGCGGCTGCAGCGAAACAGCGGACGTGTGCAATTAACCACTGCGCCCCAACTGGCGGCGACGATCGAAAGGTTCCTCGGCCTGGAAGCGACGACTCATCTCAGCCGCGCCGCGCTCGAGACGCTGGCGATCATCGCTTACCAGCAACCAGTGACTCATCCACAGATCGACGCGGTGCGTGGCGTCAACTCGGACAGCATGTTGAAGAGCCTTTTGAGCAAGGGCCTGATCATCGAGAGCGGTCGCGCCGATGGCCCAGGTCGACCCATTCTTTATGCTACCGCGCCGGAGTTCCTGCAGCACTTTGGAATAAATTCAATTACCGAATTGCCGCCACTTGAATTGACGGGGGCCGATCCGAATCACGACGAGATGTTGAAGGGATAATGTCTGCGGAGCGCCTTCAGAAACTTTTAGCGCAAGCCGGTTATGGATCGCGCCGTGCTTGCGAAGAATTCATCATTGCCGGGCGCGTTCGCGTTAATGGGCGGGTAGCCGTGCTTGGACAGAAAGCCGATCTCGCCGCTGATCAAGTCACGATCGATGGCAAGCTTCTCGCGCGCGCAGAAGAACTGACCTACATTGCGCTATACAAGCCTCGCAATGTTATTTCCTCGGTGGATGACGAAGCGGGACGCAAAACCGTCCGTAGTTTGATTCCCGAGGCCGGGCATCTGTATCCGGTCGGTCGCCTGGACTGGGACAGCGAGGGCCTGGTCCTGATGACGAACGACGGCGACCTGACGAATAAACTTACTCATCCCCGCTACGGACACGCGAAGGAATACAAAGTGCTGGTCGCGCGTCGTCCCGACCCGGAACAAATTCAAACGTGGCGGCGCGGTGTCGTGCTGCAAGATGGATATAAAACCGCGCCTGCCGATGTTCGCGTCGAGGCGGGCGCCGGGAAAGGCGCGTGGCTGCGAGTCACCATGGGCGAAGGGCGCAAGCGTCAAATCCGCGAGATCGGTTCGCTGCTCGGTTTGCCCGTCGTGCGCATCGTGCGCGTCCGTATCGGGAGTTTGTTGCTAGGAAATCTCAAACCCGGCGAATGGCGTCATTTGAATGAAAATGAGGTTGCAGAGCTGAAGGGCGGAGATAGCGTCAAGACCTCAGCAAGCAGGTTCCAACCGCACAGAACGCACAAGCCCCACACTGGAACGTGAAGGCTGATGTTCGCTCCGGACATCTGGTGGGAATCTCATTTTGCAAATTCGCTGAGAATCCGTGCCATATGGCGCGCGTGTTTTAAATAAAGATCGACACGAATGTTCTCGTTCGGTGCATGGGCGCGGCCGTCGGGGTGACCCATCCCACCCGTGGCAACGGGCAGACCCAAGTCGTGCACGAACGGATAACTTGGACCAGAGCCTCCTGTCATCGGAACCAACTGCATCGGAACGCCAAAGACCTCCTGCGCGGTGCCCGCCACAACTTGAATGAACGGATCATCGGGATCGGTGCGGGCCGGTGGATCGCCGCCGAGGTCCGTGATTTGAATGTCGTTGAATCCCTGCGAGTCAAGGTGGGCGCGTAGTTTCTTTAAGACGTCAGCCGGATGCTGATCGGGCACGAGTCGAAAGTCCACTTTGGCAGACGCCCGCGCCGGCAAAACCGTCTTGGATCCAGGCCCCTGGTAACCGGATGTCAATCCGCAGATGGTGCAGGTCGGGGAAAATACTCCTTCGAGGTTCAGCTCTGCGCCGCCCGTCAAGCCCTTGAGGAACCTTTTCACTCCGTACATGGATTTATATTCGTTGGCCTGGTCCGGCAGTGCCGACATCAGCTCTCGATCCCTTTTGGAGGGAGGCTGGACTCCGTCATAGAAGCCGGGAATCAAGATCCGTTCGTCTTCACCCTTCAGCGTGCTGAGCGCCCACACCAATCGCCAGGCGGCATTCGGGAAGATCGAGCCACCCAGTCCAGAATGAACATCTGTGGTTGCAGTTTCAACGCTGAGCTCGACATAGCATATACCCCGTAGACCGAGATATTCCATGGGCACATCGCGATGATCCACGCCGCCGAATTCCCACAGGCAGGCATCAGCCTTTAACAAATCCTTATGCGTCTTGATGAATTCAAAAAGGTTTTCGCTGGCGGTTTCTTCCTCGCCTTCAATGATGAACTTGACATTGCACGGCAGTTCGCCGATCACATCGAGCAACGCGTCGATTGCGAAGAGACGCGCAGTGATGTGTCCTTTGTCGTCGCCGACGCCACGCCCATAAAGCTTTCCGTTGCGCAAGGAGGGTTCGAAAGGCGGCGTTTCCCATAGTTCCAGCGGCTCCGGCGGCTGGACATCATAATGGTTGTAAATGAGGAGGGTTTTGCTCGATCTTCCCTTGCGTTCGCCGAAGACCACGGGTGCGCCGGGCGTATCCATGATCTGGACTTTGAAACCCCGCGCGCGGAGCATCTCGCCCACGAGCGCGGCGCATTCCTTGAGGCCCAGGTTTTGGGCACCTACACTGGGTTGTGCAACCAGCTTTGATAATTCAGACATGCTTTTACTAAGATTGGCATCGAGATACTTATCTATTCTTTGATAATCCGACATCGAAATCTCCTTTGGTATTTGTTACTTCATGGTATCGAACAGCCAATTGATCGAATACGCGCCCGCATAAGCGAATATCAACATCTTGATGATCTTTCCAAGCAGGCATGCCACAAAGAACCTGTGGAGCGGCATCTTCAAAACACCGGCAGCCATGCCGGCCAGATCAAAGAATGGATTTGGGATCGCCGCCAATATGAAAATGGTCAGTGGCCCATAGCCTTGCATCCAGCGTTCAATGCGTCGATAAACCGTTGTCCTTTCGGCCACCACCTGCCCACTGAAACCGGCCAGGTAGCCGGAAAGCTCCCCGATTGCGGCTCCCGCGCCAGCCACCAGACCGACGATCAGCGGGTTGAAAACTCCACCCATGGCAAAGACAATTGCAATCCCTGGCGCCGGGAGCAGGATTGTTCCGTTTGCGAGAATTGATATCAGGAAAATACCGGGGTAGCCGTACAGCGCGAATTTCGCGGCCTGGTCGCGGATCATGAAAATGTAAGCACTAATGCCAATCACCGTCAGCAGAATCATGACGCGCAGGATGATCGATCCAAAATTGGAGATCTTTGGAGCGGCGCGATTCAGCGTTTCGTTCTCGGACATTGGACTTGGTTCAATCGGATTCTTCAATTGTCACTTTCAGGATCTTCACACCGGGATATTCGGGATGCATCGGATCGCGCGGCGGGATGGACATCAACACATCCATGCCTTCCTTGACCTGCCCGAAGATGCTGTGCTTGTGATCGAGCCATGGCGTTGGAACATGCGTGATGAAGAACTGTGAGCCATTCGTGTTGGGTCCGGCATTGGCCATGGAGAGCCGGCCAGGTATATCATGTTTCAAGCTTGGATGAAACTCATCGGCGAACTTGTAGCCGGGGCCGCCCGTGCCTTGGCCAGTCGGATCGCCGCCTTGCGCCATGAAATCCTTGATCACGCGGTGAAAGATGATGCCGTCGTAAAAGCCTTGGCGCGATAGAAACACGAAGTTGTTGACGGTCTTCGGCGCCTTGTCAGCGAACAGCTCGATGACCAGCGTGCCCTGGCCGGTTTCCATGCGAGCTCGATATTTTTTCTTAGGGTCAATTGCCATTGCGGGCGGGGTATTCCATTGTTTTGCCATTTGGCCTCCATGAAATGTGAGATTAGTCTAACAATGCCTTGATGCGGGCCACAACCATGTCTAGGGCGGCGGTATTGAAGCCGCCCTCTGGAATGATGATGTCGGCGTAGCGTTTGGATGGCTCGACAAACTCGAGATGCATCGGGCGCACGGTCGCTTGATACTGTTTGATTACAGACGCTGTCGTACGTCCGCGTTCGTTGAGATCGCGTTCCAATCGGCGGATGAAGCGGACATCTGAATCTGTATCCACGAAGATCTTGATGTCGAAGAGTTTGCGCAGTTCCGCTTCGACGAAGATCAGGATTCCTTCAACGAGGATCACGCGGCGCGGTTCCACTTTGAAGGATTGACCCGTCCGGCGGTCGGTCGAGAAATCGTACACCGGAACCTCAATCGCTTTTCCTTCGCGGAGCGAAAGGATGTGCTGAATCAGTAGATTGGTATCCAGCGCGTCCGGATGGTCGAAGTTAATGTTGGCATGTTCAGCCGAAGGCAGTCCGCTTGAATCTTTGTAATATGAATCGTGTTGGATGAAAGCGATTCGTTCTGCGCCGACGCGATTTAGGATTTGCTGTGCCACAGTCGTTTTGCCGGAGCCGGAGCCGCCGGCCAGGCCAATCACCAGTGGGCGGAGAGTATCCATTGTTCGATTATACCTTTATAAAAAATGACAGCCACTTCAGGGTGGCTGTCATCTTGGAGATCATTAAATGTCGGCCATAAAGGCCAGTCCAACGGTACCCGGCCCGGCATGAACGCCAACCACAGGGCTGACCGGCGATAGAATGCTTTCGATTGCACCTAGGTGTGCGCTGGCGCGCTGCAGCAGCTCACGGGCTTCCTGTTCAGCGTTGGCATGGACCGTGGCCACGCGGATGTTGGTCTTACCCACGACCTTTTCGCTTACCAGTTCGAGGACGCGTTCGAGGGCTTTGCTTTTTGTGCGCACCCGATCTTCTGCCTCGACGCGGCCATCTTTCAAAGCGAGGATCGGTTTAAGATTCAATGCGGAACCAATAAAGCGTGTCGCCCCGCCAATCCGGCCACCCCGGTGCATGAATTCAAGCGTGTCCACCACAAAATAAACTCCGACATGTTCGCGGGCCCTTTCGGCCAGGGCGGCACAGTCGTTCAGGCCCGCGCCTTGTTGGGCGGCGCGCGCCGCGGCCAACAGAACATAGCCCATGGCCATGGAGGTCGTGTTGCTGTCGATCAGAGCTACTTTGTCAGCGGCACTGCCGAGGGCTTGACGCGCTTGGAGAGCGGACTGGAACGTTCCCGAGAGTTTATCGGAGATGAATACGCCGAGCACATCGAAGTCCCGGTCAATGAGCTCTTGAAAAGCGTGTTGCATTTCCAGGACGGGAACTTGAGACGTGGTGGGCATCACTTTGGCAGTTCTCAGGCGCGTGTAGAACTCGTCGGGACGGATGTCGACCCCGTCTCGATAGTTTTGATCGCCCCAGATCAAAACCAAAGGGACAACGGTAATATTGTAGGCGTGGGACAGTTCCTCGGGAATATAAGCAGTACTATCGGTAACGAATGCGATTTTGGCCATTTTTTCTTCCGGTCGGAGCGAATCTTGCCGTTCCAATATTTTAACCGTTTTGGAGCCCCAGAGTTTCTCGAAAGCAAAAGGTTGCGGTATGATATAATAACATGCGCAAGCCGCAGGTTTGCGCAGATTCTCATCGAGGAGCCTTATTTTGGCCTTCAACCCCGTAAACTGGCTGCTAGGCCTGTTTTCGTTAGACATCGCCATTGATCTGGGCACTGCGAACACCCTTGTTCACGTGCGCGGCAAGGGTATTGTTATTAATGAACCTTCTTGGGTGACCATAGACAAAAGATCACGGCTTCCATTGGCAATTGGCCTGGAAGCGAAAGAAATGGTAGGACGGACACCGGGCAATGTGTTGGTCGTGCGCCCGGTGCGCGACGGCGTGATCTCGGAATTCGATGTGACCCAGGTCATGCTGGAGTATTTTATTGGAAAAGTTCATGAGCAGAGTGTGGTTCCCTTGCCGCGTCCGCGCGTTGTGATCGGAATCCCGACGGGCGTGACGGAAGTGGAAAAACGCGCTGTGTATGATGCGGTGATGGCGTCCGGCGCGCGCCAAGCTATGTTGATCGAGGAGCCCATTGCGGCCGCGCTCGGAGCGGGACTTCCCATCGGTGATATTCGTGGGTCGATGGTTGTGGACATCGGCGGTGGCACCACCGAAGTTGCGGTGATGTCCATGAATGGTGTAGTGGCGTCGCGTTCGCTCCGCGTGGCCGGCGACGAGATGGATCAGGATGTTGTTCAATACGTACGGAACAAATATAACCTTCTCATTGGCGAGGGCATTGCGGAACAGGTTAAATGGAAGATCGGTTCCGCATATCCGCTTCAACCCGAAAAGACCATGGAAGTGCGCGGTCGTAATCTCGTGACTGGCCTGCCCGAGACCGTTGAGATCTCGTCTGTTGAAATCCGCGAGGCGCTGGCCGGTTCCGTCCAGGTCATTATTGATACGGTGCGGGATGCCTTGGATGAAATTCCACCTGAAATTGTTGCCGATCTGATGGATATTGGCATCTGCCTAGCAGGCGGCGGCGCGTTGCTTCAAGGCTTGGCTGACCGCCTGACGGATGAGCTTAAATTGCGTGTCTGGGTTGCGGAGGATCCGCTCACTTGTGTCGTGCGCGGCGCGGCGTTGATCTACGAGGAATATGATAACCTAAGCCGCTTCCTGGTTGGCCTGGAGCGCGGCAGCACGCGCCATAATCATTGATTTTCAATCGTGCGCATCTCCGGCGCGCTTTTATAATAAATGAAGGATCTGTTTTCCCGTTCGCTGCAAACCACCATAATTTTCTTGATCGTCGGGGGAATTTTGGCGTTGGCCTTTGGCGGCTTCTTTAGCTCATTCTCCAATCGCTTTACGGGCGGATTGGTTTCCGCGCAATCCTGGTTCGCAGTACGATATCAAGCCATCCAACTATTCCTGTCGGCGCCGCGCGATATTATCAACTTGCGTGCGCAGAATGCCGACCTGCAGACCGAAATTTCCCAATTGCAGACTCAGGTCATTGATTTGCAGCAGCGAGTCAGCCAGACGGAAATCCTGGCTGCGCTGGTTGATTTCTCGCGCGCCAACCCGGAGAGCAGTTACAAAGCGGCTTCGGTGATTGGACGCGACCCCAGCCCATTTCTTCACTATATTATCATCAATCGGGGGTCAAACGATGGCATACTTCGAGGCATGCCTGTTGTAACCAATCAAGGCTTGGTTGGCAGGATTGACGCGGTGATCGCAGATGCTGCCCGTGTTCAACTAATCACCGACCCAGCCTCAACGGTGAATGTCCACCTCAAGAATGCCAATACCGATGCCGTACTGCTCGGCTCTGTAACCGGTGATATTTCTCTTGACATGATCGCGCAGGACGCAACGGTTCAAAGCGGTGACCTGATTCTTACTTCCGGTTTGGGTGGGGGCTACCCGCCTGACTTGATTGTGGGACAGGTGATCAACGTTCGAAAGCTGGACTATGAATTATTTCAGCAGGCGACTGTCCAGTCCGCTGTGGATTTTACCCGGCTAGATATTGTTCTCGTGATCACCAATTTTCGCGCGGTAGATATTACGCCGCTGATCCCCACGCCATCGCCGTAGCGCTTATGCGTAATATTATCGCGATCCCGTTGCTCGCGTTGTCCGTCATTTTGCAGTCAACCATCGTAAGTCAATTTTCCCTGCTGGCGGGTTACGCCGACCTGGTCCTGGTTCTGCTCGCCGCCTGGGCTCTGCAAAAGGGAGTAACGACTGCACTTCAATGGGCATTCTTGGCGAGTATCATGGTCAGCGCCATATCGCACATGCCTTGGCTGGTTACGCTGGTTGGCTATTGCGGCGTTGTCCTGATTGCGATGTTGCTCCAGAATCGTGTTTGGCAGGCACCGTTATTGGCCATGTTCAGTGTTACTTTTCTGGGGACATTGTTTATGCACCTTCTGTCTTTTTTCTCTTTGCGCTTCTTGGGCAATCCAATGCCATTCGGAGACGCCATGGGTTTGATCACACTTCCAAGTTTGTTGCTCAATCTCCTTCTTTCAATCCCGATGTATGGCCTGATGCGCGACCTGGCGGCGTGGGTGTTTCCAATCCAGGAGGCAGTGTGAGTTCCTCCTCGACGCGGCGTTCATCCAATTTCGACGCCGGGCGGCTGATGTTTGTGTATGCCGTAGGCTTGCTCATTCTAGCCCTGGTCATAGGTCGACTTTTGTCCTTGCAGATTCTAGGCGGCAAGGATTGGACCGCCCGCGCCACGGATAATTACACCAACGAGATCAGCCTGCCTGCCGCACGAGGCATCATCTACGATCGGAACGGTTACGTATTGGCGCGCAATACTGCATCTTATAACCTTGTCATTACACCGGCGAATCTGCCGGATGACGAGGCGGATGTCGAAAGGATTTACCGAGATGTCTCGGCCCTCACAGGTGTCCCGGTCGGCGGACCGGTTACTACAGAATCTCTTAATAATGCCAAGAATTATGGCCCCTGTGTACCGGGCCCCGCCATCGCGGATCTGGTGGCGCTGGGCGATTCGCTGGCACCGTACACACCGGTTGAAATCGCCTGTGACATCAGTGAAGAAACGGCGCGTCTGGTCACCGAGCGTTCGGTGGACTGGCCCGGAGTTGGCATTGAGATTCAGCCGATCCGCGACTATCCCACCGGTTCCCTGACCGCGGATTTGATTGGATTTCTTGGGCCCATTCCCGCCTCGCTTGCGGATGAATTGAGCGCTCGAGGGTTTGTGCCGAATCGAGACAAAATCGGCTATGCCGGAATCGAGGATTCTCTCCAAGATGTTCTCGCCGGACAAAACGGGAAAAGGGTTGTTCAGGTTGATGTGGCTGGTCAAGACCTTGGAAATATTCAGCCGCCGATAGCTGCGGTGCCAGGTTATAACGTGGAGTTGACCATTGACTCGCGCCTGCAGGCCGCGGCGCAGGCCGCGCTGGTGTCCGAGATCAATTATTGGAACACGTATTTTGCGCGCATCCGAATTTCCAGCGGCGTTGTGGTGGCCATGAATCCGAAGACCGGGGAGATTCTGGCAATGGTTTCCTATCCGACCTATGAGAACAATCGGATGGCCCGCTTCATCCCATCTTATTATTACAATCAATTAAGTCAGGACCCCCGCCACCCTCTTCTGAACAATGTGATTCAAAGCGAATATCCACCCGGCTCGACGTTCAAGCTTTCAGCCGCGACCGGCGCCCTCAACGAGGGCGTCGTGACACCCAATAAAGTAATCTATGCTCCGGGCCAGCTCTTGCTTTGTGAGCAATTTACCCCCAACGAGCCCTGCGGACCCAGCAATTCACGCCCATTCGTGGACTGGATTACGGACGTGCGCCCCTCGGGTTTTGGCGATATTGATTTCCTGCATTGTATTGCTTTTTCCAGCGATGTCTGTTTCTACAAGGTGGGCGGCGGCTATGGCAATGAAATTCCAGGAACGGGGTTGGGAATCTATCGCTTGGATGAATATGCACGCGCCCTGGGTTATGGTCAGGCTTCAGGAATCGAGTTGCCGGGTGAGGCAGATGGGCTGATCCCTTCACCACAATGGAAACGCATAAATCAGGGCGAGAACTGGTCCACCGGGGACACGTACATCGCCACGGTCGGACAGGGATATGTTCTTGCAACGCCGCTTCAGGTGCTCATGTCCGGGGCGACGATCGCAAATAATGGCAAGTTGATGCAGCCGACCGTCGTGAGGCAAATAACCAATGGCGATGGAAAGGTGCAAACTGTTTGGTTCAGTCCCAGTGATTTTACACTTTGGGTTCCCCATCAAACCACCGACAACGCTGGGAATGTGCATCAGGATTGGATGGATTTAACAGATAACACAATTGCCAATCAATTACCCGTTGGCAGTTATCAGATCTCGCCGTTTGTGCCCAACCTAAAATGGGACATCACCACGGATCCGAAAATCAACACGTACGACGGATGCGGTGGTTCGTGTGGCAATCCAACCGGCGTTTATAAGACCGTCAGCCCGCAGGTGGTCAAGGAAGTTCAGGAGGGCATGCGGTTGGTAGTGACGGATCCGCAGGGCACGCTTCATCCCACCTTTATGGGCGACAATCCGCTGCCGGTTGCTGTCGCTGGAAAAACGGGCAGTGCGGAATATTGCGATGATGTGGCCTTGGCCGAGAACCGCTGCCAGTTTGGCCAGTGGCCGGTTCACGGCTGGACCATTGCTTATGCGCCTTATGATAATCCTGAAATCATCATTGGCGCGTTCATGTACAATGGTGGCGAAGGCGCCGTGGTGGCCGCACCCGTGGTTGAAAAGGTGATGCGGGCCTATTTCGAACTCAAGTCGATTGATTTGGCGCAAAACGGAGGCGGCTGATTCGGCCCGCCTTTGTGATTGCGCGGGGCGGGTCGCATTTTTCAGCGCAGGTTGGATTATTGGCTTATAGTCATGCTATAATTTATGGCAAGTATCCGGGTATTTGCCATGAATGATTTGCGTTCTCTTATCCAAATCAAGGGCCTGCGTGACGGCCTGCTGGTGTCCCTTGCCGATGCCTCTTGGGAGGAACAGCAGTCCGCGCTGCTTGCGCGGATGGATCAACAGCCATCCTTTTTTCAAGGAGCGCGCCTGGCGTTGGATGTGGGAGCACAAGTCCTGCACGTGAATGAGCTGGTTGAATTGCGGGACCAGCTCTCGGATCGAAATGTAATCTTATGGGCCATGCTCAGTGAATCGCCAACGACGGAGCAGACGGCTCAATTGCTTGGACTGGCAACGCGAATTTCCAAGCCGCGCCCGGAGGAAATGCGGTTTGCTCCCGAGGATCAAAACAACCAGACCGCGCTCTTTATTGATAAAACGCTACGCTCCGGGACCCGGATTGAGTTCCCGGGTCATGTCGTTATAGTAGGTGATGTCAACCCGGGCGCGGAGGTCGTTGCAGAAGGAAATATCATCGTGTGGGGCAGATTACGCGGCGCGGTCCATGCCGGCCTGAAGGGCGACGAAAACTCAAAAGTGTGCGCCCTTGATTTCGCGCCAATGCAGCTCAGGATCGCGGAGCAATCGGCCAGTATCAAAAAAGAAAAACAGATCCTGGGGCCGGTGGCGGCCTTTATCCGAAACGGGCGGGTCGTGATCGAATCGTGGAAATTTTCCTAAGGGACAGATAGTATGGCTGCTCAAGTTGTGACGATTTCTTCCGGGAAAGGCGGCGTTGGAAAAACGACCGCGGTGGCCAACCTTGCCTTTGCGCTGGCGCTGGACGGCGATAAGGTGGCCTGCATTGATGGCGATATCGGCCTCCGCAATTTGGATGTGGTCATGGGGCTCGAGAATCGCATTGTGTATGACATCGTGGATGTGATCGAGGGCCGCTGTAAGCTGCGCCAGGCGATGATCCGCGACAAGCATTTGCCGGAATTGTATTTGATTCCCGCGGCTCAAACGCGGGACAAGAATGCCGTCTCGCCGAGCGACATGAAGCGTGTGTGTGATGAACTTCGGCCGAGCATGGATTTTATTTTGATCGACTCGCCGGCGGGGATTGAGCGCGGCTTCCGTAACGCGATCGCCCCCGCGGACCGCGTGCTCGTGATCACCAACCCGGAAGTCTCGGCGGTGCGGGATGCAGATCGCGTCATTGGGATTCTGGAGGCCGAAGAGAAGCATTCACCCGCATTGGTCATCAATCGTTTAAACCCTGATTTGGTCAAGCAGCATGATATGTTGTCTGCAGAGGATGTATTGGACCTGCTCGGCATTCAATTGATCGGAATTGTGCCCGAAGATGAGGCCGTGATTGTCGGATCAAATCGAGGCGTGCCGGTCTCGCAGGATCCGAAAAGCCGCGCAGGTCAAGCGTTTCGGAATATAGCGCATCGCCTCAAGGGCCAGGAAGTGCCGTTCATGGATTTCGGGAATAAGCAAAGTGGGTTATGGGATCGGATCCAGAAGATGACGGGGAGGCGATGATGGCGTGGTTTAGACGGAAGCAGAGCGCTGAGAGCGCCAAGGAGCGCTTGCAGTTGGTGCTGATCCATGACCGTACCGATTTGACCTCCACCGAACTGGGTGTTTTGAAAGATGAACTGCTGCAGGTGATCTCCCGTCATGTGGATATTGATCGTGAGGCGGTGCAAATTGACGTGGAGCACGACGGCCGCACCCAGCGCCTGGTGGCAGATATTCCGTTACGAAGCGTGACGCGCCGTCGCGCCGGATAGTTATGACGCGTGGGCTGTCATGGCGAAATTTCGATTTTCTTTTGCTGGGTGCCATTGTCTTGGCATCTGCTTTCGGCGTGGCGATGATTCGCTCCGCGGTGGCGGGGAACGACCAATTAACTCCACTCGTCGGCAGGCAAACGTATTTTGCACTTGGCGGCCTGGTCGCGATCTTTCTGATCGCGGCCATCGATTATCACTATTGGCTGGCGTTGTATCGCCCAATCTACTTCGGCATCATGATCTTGCTCATTCTCCTGTCCTCCAGCCTGGGCCAGGCGGCGTTCGGCTCGCAGCGCTGGTATCAAATTGGCGGCCTGTTCATCCAGCCTACAGAGTTCGCCAAGATCGTTGTGATTTTGATCCTCGCCCGTTATTTTGATAACACTCAGAACGAACCGCGCAATATCCCATGGATCGTCCGGGCGTTCCTGTGGGTCTTTTTCCTGGCAATTTGGATTTTGCTTCAACCAAATCTCAGCAATGTGATTGTGATCATGGTGATTTTTTTTGCCATGCTTTGGATCAACGGACTGGATCTTCGCCAGCTGGCAATCATTGGCGCGTCCGCCATGCTGATGGCAGTCGCGGTCTTTCCCTTTCTGCAAACTTATCAGCAGGACCGCGTGCTCAACTTCATCCGGCCCCAATCGAATGTCAGTTATGGCGCGACCTACAACGTGGAGCAGGCTTTGATTGCGATCGGCTCCGGCGGATTATTCGGCAAAGGCTATGGTCACGGCACGCAGACGCAGCTGCGCTTTCTCAAGGTTCGTCATACGGACTTTATCTTCTCGGCAACTGCGGAAGAGTTTGGGATGGTGGGAGCCCTGCTGGTGATCCTGATCGAAATCTTCATTGTCTGGCGATGTATTCGCGCCGCCCAAAAGGCGCGCGACGTCTCCGGGGCAATGATCGCTTATGGGGTTGCCATTCTGCTGTTCTTCCAAGGGATGGCGAACATCGCTGTGAACTTGAATTTGCTGCCCGTTTCAGGCTTGCCACTCCCATTCGTCAGCTATGGCGGCAGCGGCCTGGCCTCCCTGATGTTGGGTGTCGGACTGGTCGAAAGCGTTGTGATGCGGCACAAGCCGCTTGAATTCTAGCTCTCAGCAGTTTCTTTTCTAGGAAGGTTCTTTCATGACAGACTACACCAAACCCGCGCGTGTCCGCGTGGCACCGTCGCCCACGGGGCATATGCATTTGGGAACCGCCCGCACCGCACTGTATGATTATTTGCTTGCCAGAAAAACGGAGGGCAAATTCATTCTACGCGTGGAAGATACCGATGTGAAGCGAACCGTGCCGGGTGCAGAACAGGAGATCATGGATGGCCTGCGCTGGCTGGGCCTGAAATACGATGAAGGCCCCGATGTGGGCGGCGCCTTTGGCCCGTATCGTCAGACCGAACGACGCGACATCTATCGGCAGCATGCCAATATCTTGGTCGATAAAGGCTTTGCCTATCCGTGTTTCTGCACACCAGAGCGCCTGGACAGGATGCGGCGGGAACAACAGGCGCTCAAGGAATCACTGCATTATGACGGCACCTGCCGCAGATTGGATCCCGATGAAGCCGCGCGGCGCGTTGCGAATGGCGAGCCGCACGTGATTCGATTCAAGATGTCGAAGGACGGCGCAACCATTGCGCACGACCATTTGCGCGGCGATATTTCCATCGAGAACAAGAACATCGACGATTATGTGATCATCAAGTCGGACGGTCTGCCGACGTATCATCTGGCGGCCATGGTGGATGATCATTTGATGCAGATCACGCACGTGCTGCGCGGCGCCGAGTGGCTGAGCACCTTCCCGCTTCACGTCAATGTGGTGCGGGCTTTTGGCTGGGATGAACCGGTTTGGATTCATCTCTCGGTTTTTCTCAAGCCGAGCGGTAAAGGCAAATTGAGCAAGCGCGATGCCGAACATGCCATGCATGACGGCTATTCGGTCTTCATCAAAGATATGGAAGAACTGGGTTTTACGCCCGAGGGCGTGCTGAACTGGATGGCGCTCATGGGGTGGGGCGTGCCCGAAGAGGATGTGATGTCTTTGGATGAAATGATCAACCGTTTCGATATTGATGGCCTGACCCCATCTCCCGCCGCGATCAACTTTCAAAAACTGGACCACTTCAACGGCGCTCACATTCGTCTGCTGCCCGGGGACGAACTTGCCGCGCGCCTCAAGCCATTCTTTGTCAAGGCAGGCTACTCCGTCCGCGATGATCTTTTGCTGCAGATCATTCCATTGATTCGGGAGCGACTGGTAACGCTGGATGATTGCGTTGCGTTTGCAGGTTTCTTCTTCAAAGAAGATGTCCAGCCCATACCCGCGGAATTGATCGCCAAGGGATTGGACGCAAAACAATCTGCGCTCGTGGCGCGCAGGTCTTATGAAATTCTCTCCGCCTTACCCGACGTGAATCACCCAACTGCGGAGCCGCCAATGCGCGCTTATGTCGAGCAAACAGGATTAAGCGCCAATCAAGTATTTGGCATCCTGCGGGTAGCCATCACAGGGCAAAAGGTTAGCCCGCCGCTCTTTGAAAGCATTCAAGTCATCGGAAAAGATACGTCATTGAAGCGACTGAAGGATGCTATCAAAATTCTGGAAGGGCTGTAAAGCAAGATCAGAATAAAAGAAAAACAAATCCCGCAAGGCGTATTGCCCGCGGGAATTGCTTTAGATTTGGCCGGCCTCATCGGCCATGCGGACGATACGCGGTGTGAACTTGCCAAGAATTTCGACCAAGTCCTCTTGTGCGGCGAGGACGCGATCGATCGGTTTATAGGCCTGCGGCGATTCATCCATTCCGCCGCCCAGGAGGGTGACACCACGTTCGCTGAGATACTGATCGCGCGCGGATTTGCTGATGGATTGTATGGCGGCCTTGCGGCCCATCAACCTTCCTGCTCCGTGTGAAGCAGATGCAAGGGAAGTGGCCTCGCCTTTTCCGCGGACGACATAACCAGCATCACCCATCGAACCGGGAATAACGCCCAGAACGCCCACTCCAGCGGGTGTTGCACCCTTGCGATGCACAATGACCACTCGACCATCGGGCAATTTCTCAGTCCAGGCGAAATTGTGATGGTTCTCCACCGCGGCTGCCTCCGGTAATCCAACCGCTCTCGCTACTCGTTGATGAATGGTAAAGTGGTTGGCCGATGCAAAACGGCCCGCCAATTGCATCGAAAGCCAATACTCCTGACCTCCTTCCGAATCCAAGGGCAACCAAGCCAGATGTCTCATGCTTCGGTCCAAGTTGGGATGCATTTCCATGGCCATATGGCTATAACGGCCTGCGATCTTGAAACCGACGCTGCGCGAACCGCTGTGCGAGAGCAACGCCAGGTATTCGCCAGGCTGTAAACCCAGGAGAGGTTCGTTCAAATGGAACGAACCCCATTCCACGAAGTGATTGCCGCTGCCGCTCGTGCCAAGCTGTCTGGCGGCGTTGCTCTTCAACGACTTGAGCAGGCGCGTCGAGTTCCACGCGACATCATCGAGGACGGCGTGTTCGGCGCGCCGATCGCCCGTCCACTCCGCGCCAACACCGAAGGCCGTCTGATTCCAAAGCACATTCTCGAACAGCGCTTTCTTTTGCTGCAATACCTGTGGTGAGACCTCGTAAATCGAGATACGCATGCGGCAGGCAATATCCACGCCGACCGCATAAGGAATGACCGCATTATCGGTAGCTAGGACACCGCCAATCGGCAGCCCGTAACCAACATGAGCGTCGGGCATCAGCGCCCCTGCCACCGATACCGGGAGGCGCATTGACTGGTCCATTTGCGCGATGGCCCCGGGATCAATGTTATCGCGGCCCCATACTGGATAGCTCACAGGCCCTGAACGCAATGTTTGAGACGGAAGTTCTTCTTTGCGTGTTATCCGAATGCATTCACGGGCCAAGTCTGAGAGCACAGCATCGGCAAGGTATAGAGCAGGATTCCGGCGAACGTTATCCAGGCGCGCCAGAACAGCCTCTCGGCTGGTTTCCGATGAGGCGAGCAGTTCGGCCGCCTTTTTGGCGAGACCGATCACCCTGCCGTCGGGCCAGTTATTGAGTTTAAGAATTCGACCGGTGATCACGTCCATGATGTCCTCTTACTTCGCAAAAAAAGACAGCCACTTTCAAAGCAACTGTCTTTTCTACACTCAGCGGTTCGCAGCGTAATCTCGACTGCGTCAAATTGAGATCCGTAAGGCCGACCAGATTCTGTCGGACGCGGATTGCGAAAAGTGTACCGTTCGAGACATGATCCGGATTATATCTTAATTCAGTCTGTCTTTATTCATTGTTTCTTTTCTATCTTGGCCCAGGTATCTTTCAATGATACGGTCAAATTGAAAACAGGTTGATCGGGAGTCGAGTCGGGGTCTGCGCAAAAATATCCCTGGCGTTCGAATTGGAAGCGGTCGCCCGCTTCCGCCGTGGAGAGGAGTGGTTCCGCATATCCCTTGAGAATCTCCAACGATTTCGGATTCAAACACTCGATGTAATCGTTCTCGCCTTCTTCCGGATCTTCCTTCGTAAAGAGACGATCATAGACTCGAATCTCCACCGGCTTTGCGTGTGCAGCAGAGACCCAATGGATCGTAGATTTCACTTTGCGCCCGTCGGGCGCATCACCGCCGCGCGTGGCGGGATCGTACGTGCAATGGATTTCCGTGATTGCACCTTTGGTGTTCTTCACAACGCTTGCGCATTTGATCAGATATGCATAGCGCAAACGAACTTCGTTGCCGGGATAAAGACGATAGTATTTCGGCGGCGGAGTTTCGCGAAAATCTTCCTGTTCGATATAGAGGATCTTCGAGAATGGAACTTTGCGCGTGCCGGCATTCGGATCTTCAGGATTATTAACCGCCTCCATCTCCTCGACTTTTGAATCGGGATAATTATCAATGATTACTCTGAGCGGATGAAGCACGGCCATGCGCCGCGGTGAATGCTCGTTGAGGTAATCGCGCACGCATTCTTCCAGGAAAGCGACATCTGCGATCACGCCGGAATTAGACGTCGCTATGGTGGAAATTCCCATGCGCTGAACGAATTCAACAATGGCTTCTGCCGGATAACCGCGGCGGCGCATGGCGCGCAGGGTTGGCATGCGCGGATCGTCCCAGCCGCTGACGCGTTTTTCTTCCACCAGGCGGCGCAGCTTCCGTTTACTCATCACGGTGTAATTCAAATTGAGACGCGCAAACTCGATCTGGCGCGGTCTCCATACGCCGAGTTGTTCGGGGAACCATTCATACAAGATGCGATGATCACGATATTCCAACGAACAGAGCGAATGAGTGATGCCTTCCATCGAGTCATTCTGTCCGTGTGCCCAGTCGTACATCGGATAGATTTTCCACCTCGAGCCGGTGCGATGATGTGGCGGCTCATGGATGATGCGATACATCACCGGGTCGCGCATGTTGATATTGGGATGCGCCATGTCGATCTTGGCGCGCAGGACACGCGATCCATCCGGGAATTCGCCTTTTCTCATGCGTTCGAGCAAAACGAGATTCTCTTCAACCGAACGATTGCGGAATAGTGAATCTTTTCCCGGCTCTGTAAATGTGCCGCGGTTCCCGCTGACTTCCTCCGGGCTCTGGTCGTCAACATAAGCCAATCCCTTTTTTACGAGTTGGATTGCCCATTCATAAAGCAGGTCAAAATAGTCCGATGCATAAGTCACCTTGACCCATTGTATGCCAAGCCAATGTGCATCGTCCATGATCGCATCCACGTACTCAACGTCTTCCTTCACTGGATTTGTATCGTCAAAGCGCAAAATCAACTCTCCGTTATTTTCCTTGGCGATCAGATAATCAATCATGAACGCTTTGACATGACCGATGTGCAAGTATCCGTTCGGTTCGGGTGGGAGGCGCGTGCGGACATAATTGAAACGTCCGTTTTTTAGATCTTCGGCAACGGCTTCGCGGATGAAGTCGACGGGTTTAGTTTCTTCTGAACTCATGGAAATGCCTCTTTCATTATTATAACAAATCGAACTGTTTTTGCGTTAGATGTTAGAACTTAAGTGGAAGGAGGACGTGGGCTTGTCGCAAAATACAGCCCATGTTAGAATTCTTCTCCGCTGGTTGATTGGAGCCTGGTCTAATGGCAGGACGGCCGACTCGGGATCAGCCGGCGAAATAATTTGGGCGATGGTGTAACGGCAACACGTCACGCTCTGGACGTGAAATTCAAGGTTCGAATCCCTGTCGCCCAGCTAGAAGTGACCTAGAATAGAAAATTCTAGGTCATTCGATTTTAATATCAAAACTGCTCCACCTTAATTGGACCTTACAGGTGCAAACCATGAAAGCTTGGATTACTTGCGGGCCTCCCAAAGAGGTGGAAGAATTCAATTGGCGCTGGAAATCCCTAGGTCTGCGTTAAAAACCCTGCCGCGATTGCCTGCATGGGCACTAAAGGATGTGTTAGGAAAATCACATAGAAGAAGGACGAACCCGAATAAGGAAAATAAGGGATCGAGAGGAGGCGCGAAAATTTAACTATGACTATTCTTGACCCAATCTGTGCCGTGGTTGCCGCGAGAGGAATCCCACAGTCTTGTACTTTGACCACATTGGACGACCGGGTACAGCGCACCCGCGCATCAAGATTGAGATTGCTCCATGCTGGATAGGGTTTGTCAACTGCGTCACAGGAAAACCGCCAATGAGAGGAATCGATTTAAGAATGACGCCATATGATCGGACTGTTGGAATGTGATCCACGCAAGGTTGGACTGATTTGTAACATGTTGGTTGCGCTGGGAGGAGCACGATAAACAACCGTTGGTTTTTGCCAGCACGTCTTCAATCTCCGACATGAACGGTCGAATCTGGACTCGAACATCTCAATCGCTTGGAACTAATTCAAGCGGGTGCTGGTACATTGGATGGATAGGCAATCCTGTTTCATTGTGATATAAATCACATCAAGTGGTTTTGTTTTCTTCTTGAGGGAAGTCAGGTGGAGCATGGGACCGTGATGTGGGTGGGAGCGAACCTTGGCGCGGATCGTGCGAGC
>DATJAH010000020.1:0-96304 GCA_035516425.1 Anaerolineales bacterium | reverse complement strand
GCCTCCCGGTAATTTTCATTCCTCTCCGCTAACAGTTCATGTATTCGATCGAGAAGGGGTTGCTTATCATACTTTCTTCGCCGCCCCCTCCGCAGTTGCATCGCTAACGGCTCTTCACTCTTCATTTTGGCTCCATCATTTTATTGTGTAGAATAAAATTATAACTTATTGTCAAAAGGAGAAAAAGAAGAAATGGAAAACACTATTCATCTAAAAGCGCTAAGAGCCGTTGGATATCGACGCGTTTCTATGCGCGAGCAGGTTGACGGTTATAGTCTTGATGCGCAGGAAAACAGTATAACGAAATATATCCGAGAGCAGGGATGGCAATTGGTCGACATCTACCAGGATGCAGGTATCTCTGCTAAAAAGGGAAGCCATCGTCCCGCTTTTGAAAAACTCCTTCAGGATGCTAGCGATGGAAAATTCGACGTCGTCGTCGTAGATAAAGTAGATCGCTTCTACCGGCACCTAAGTGGCTTACTTTCCACGCTTGATCAACTAAACAACTGCGGCGTTGCTTTCGCTTCAGTGCAGGAACGAATGGATTTCACCACTCCTTGGGGAAAGTTGATGCTGTCTGTCCTCGGAACATTAGCAGAGATCTATATTGACAATTTGCGCCAGGAAGTTCGGAAGGGGAAATTGCAGCGTGCCCGTCAAGGCTTGTGGATTGGTGCCATTCCTTACGGATATTGCAATGGTTTGTGTTCAAAGTGTACTGACCCAAACGGGAAGGGATATTGTCCAGATTTTGGTCAACCCGATAAGAGCGATGGCAAGAAGATGGTTGCACATCCGATCGAAAGCAAGATCGTTACCCAAATATTTAATTGGTATGCTACTGAGAATGAAACTCATCGCACGATTGCAATGAGATTGAATTCGCTCAAAGTCACTCTAGCAGACGGCACGGAATTACCGGTGCGTCAAAAGGGGGTTCCGGGTCGAACGGGACCGCATTCATTTAGTCGGGATGTTATTCGAGATATGTTAAAGCGTATCGCCTATACGGGAAAAGTAGCCTATCAAGGGGTTGACAACAATGGCGTTCATCAAAAAAGGAAAGCCCCCAGCCATCTTTTTGAATCTGTCCATCCTGCGCTGGTATCCCAAGAGTTATTTGATCAGGTCAACGATATTCGTGAGATCCGATTTAAGAATATTTTCAACAGAA
Source organism: Anaerolineales bacterium (assembly GCA_035516425.1). Classification (GTDB taxonomy): domain Bacteria; phylum Chloroflexota; class Anaerolineae; order Anaerolineales; family Villigracilaceae; genus Fen-1038. The sequence goes on along the minus strand of DATJAH010000020.1, from coordinate 95,127 downwards.
GAGGAACGCCAGTTCGCATATTTCCGTTGACAGGTATACTTAGATGCGGCTACTGTGGTGGCCCAATGCGAGGCTCATCACATAGGCTCAAACGGTATTACGCAGACGGCAATCAAAGAGAAAAGACCTGCGACTGCCATCAACCAAATGTGAACGCAGATGAAATTGAACAACAAGTTTTGCTTTGGATCAAAGATATTGTCGAGAATGTTGTTTCTACGGAGGAGCTAGATACTGAATTTCGATCAAGGCAACTTGAAGCAAGATTTGAGCGCACAAAGAAGTTATACTTGCTTGGTGAATTGGATGCAAAGACTCTGGAGCGAGAACAAAAAAAACTTGACGATGATTCTGACCCCTTGCATCTTAAAATAATACGTAGTAAGATCGAATTAGTTAATGATATCCAATCAGTATTAAAGAATTGGAATGATCTTTCCCAACTTAAGCACAAAAAGCTCTTTCGACTTCTACTCGAAAGAGCTTTCGTGCGGCAAAACGCATTCGCGGCCGGACAGCCATCTTTTGCGTTTCAGCCTTTACAGCAGTCCCGGTCACTAGGACCTGAACCGTGTAACAGCGGGGAGGGCGGGATTCGAACCCGCGACCGAGTTACCCCGGCACTCACTTAGCAGGCGAGCCCATTCAGCCACTCTGGCACCTCCCCAGGAAAATAAATTGTCAAATGTCCTGTTGTTGATGGCGGAGGGAGTGGGATTCGAACCCACGTGGGTGTGACCCCAACATGTTTTCAAGACATGCGCCTTCAGCCGCTCGGCCATCCCTCCAGGCGGAGGGATTTTACCATAAGTTTGATTCGCAATGAACGCGCGCCTTCATCCCACATACACATTATTGGGGTTGGAGATGTAATACCACCAGTTGTTGTATATTCCGTTCTTAATGCCGTTCACCTTTGGGAGATGATTCAGCCACCATTGTTGAAATGCGCCGTCATCGCCATTCCCCCATTCGGAGCAGTTCACGCTGCGGGTGCTGCCGGTGAGATTTGGGAAAGCCAGCCAATCATAGCAGGTGCTGTTGACCGTCGTCTGATTGCCCCAATCGTAATCCTTGGCACTGTTGGGCGCAAAGTGCACCAGCCCGACTCCGGCCTGGCCGGGCGCGATCTGATTATAGAGAATGAAACGCTGGAAGAGATTCAATGTCTGACCCGGACTGATCGTGGCGGGCGCGCGATTGGGCCGGTAGGCCCACGCCAGGAAATCCTGGCAATTGAAAACCTGAGCCATGATGCTTTCCGCACGATGGGCGTAGGAGTGCAGCATCTCGCCGACCCCGCGTTGGAAATTGAAACCCATGATCACGAACCGGCGATTGCACGAAGCGGTGTTGGCCAGCGCGGGAGCATTGCACCAGAACGCGCCGGCTCCTGCCATGATGGACTCGTACAGCCCGCCATAGGGGAATCCCATGATCCATACTTCATCAAATTCATTGTTGGCCACGCGTTGCAGGATGTTGAAGCGCGTTAAGACGGCATTGTAGTTGATGCCTGAAGGGTTATGGGCGGGCGTGGAGCCATTCAATACGGGAAGAAAAGTCTGCGCCGTGTACTGGAATCCATCGGTCAGAGGCGGAAACTCGTCCAGTGCCATGGTTTGTACGATTTGATGACGCGCCAGTCCGTTGCTGACCTGCAACAAACTGGCGATATAGCCATTGACCAAGACATCGGGCGAAGACCAGCCCTCCAAATCGGTGAGCTTTTTGCCGGTGGATGGGTCCATGGTCGGATTGTAGGTGATCACCAAAGCTCTGGTAGTGATAGGCTGCGCGGGCGTGTTGGGATCATCCGCCACGAGGTTGGCAACCGCTGAAGTACCTTGAATATGTTGCGGCGCGGGTTGTTGAGCGGCATGGCCAATCAGCGAATTCAGATAATCAAACATATTGCTCCTCTTCAAGTATCCTGGATCAATGCTAGGGCGAATCTGTGGCGAAGTATACCTCGTCTTTCAAGGCCACGAACAGAATGTGGTTGGGACTCTCGGTCATGGCGCTGGCGGGAATGGGCGGCAATGGATTTGTGCGCCCTGCCGGAGGCTCGAGCTGATTCTGTAGTTCCAATGAAAGCGGCGTGAAACGGAAAATGCCCTGGCTGTCCGTATCCAAAATCAACAACGCCGAGTCGGGCGCGGGGGCGAACATCATTTGCGTGAAATGTGTCTGCGAGAACAGGTTCATATCGCGGTAGGCAGGGAGAGGATTGGTCAGTGTCGCCGGGTCGTCGCAACGCGTGGGCACCGCCTGAATACTGCTGTAAGAACAGGTGGATAGGTGCCCATCTGCATGAAGGATGTAGAGCTCTCCGTTGTTGGCCGCCAGATCAATTGCATTTTCGATGTTCGGGATTTGATCGCCAAAGAAGAAATAGGGTCGGTCCACAAACGCGTCGCTCTTGCCCACGTAAACCCATACGGCGCGGGAAGGCGGGTCAATTACATAGAGATTTTCTCCGTCCAAAGCAAAAGCCTTGACACGTCCCCAGTTCGTGTCCGGCGGCGGAAGCGGAATGGCTTGAGGCACCTGTCCCGGACCGCAATACAGCAGATTTCCCCTGGCATCCACACCCATGAGCGCCGCGTTCATGGAATTAACCGGAGGCAGTGCCAGGATATCCACCAGCGGCCCGACCGTGTAATTTCCGTAGGTGCCGGGCGCGCAACTGAATGAATCATCCGCTTGAAATCCGCTGGCATTAATGGAAATATGCAGAACCTGTCCGCGCACGGCATCCAGCATATACAGGTCATTTTCATTGGCGGCCATGCGGCTGATCTGGGCATTGACACCGCTGACCACCGGCTGCATTTGCAGACGGGTGATTCCCAATAATTGATCGAGCTTCGATTGCGCCTCCGTGCGCATGGAACTCGTCTCCGCGGTCTGATCGTATGATTCTGCATTGTTGAGGTAGGAAAGTTCCTGCTGCCACGCATCACGCTGTGCAATGGGATCAGTGAGGCCGTCGGCCACGGCGCGTGCATTGCGCGCCTGCACCAGATACTCTTCGTATTGCACGCTGCGGCCATAACGAAAATAGACCACACTTGCAATCGTCACCACGACCAGCGGAACGAGGATGGCGATGAAAGCCATGACGTAGGAGGGCAGGGTAAAGCTGGAGTATTCCTCGGTGCCGGGCAGAAGACGCGGCAGAAAGGACTGCAGACCCCTGCCCATTCTCTCATTGCCACGGCGCCAGGCCCGCATCCCGCTTACAATCGTTTTCGCCGCCCGACGCGTGCGCGGCGATGGCGACGGCGGTGATTCCTTTATTGGTTCAGCACGAGTTGTTGCTTCTTCCGTCGAGGTTGGCGTTGGCTCCAAAGGCTGCAGGCGCGGCAAGGATGCCATAATATCCGGCTCGGCAGGCTGTGCTGGAATCCCTTCTTCCTTCGGTTGAGGAGGAATGGCATAAGCCGATGGCTGGACCAGATGCGCTTCCGGCGTGGATTCGGCGGGCGGTTCCGGAAGCAGTTTGTCACCCGCATCGGGAGACGTTGGCGCGGCTTCCTGTGCGACGTTCGATTCTGACTCCGAGCGCAAAACGATCAGCGCACCGTTTCCCTGCGCGGCCTGGAGAAGCACCGCGTTAACGTTCTCGTTCGTGAGATTCATCAGGCGGCGGCGTGTGGCCTCCAGGGAGGCGGGACTCGAATCCTGCAAGGCCGATTCCCATCCGAACGGAATCTTTGCACAAAGCAAGAGACGATCGTTGGGTTGGAGCGTGAGGCGCGAAAAATGGTGCGGCGCGCTGGCGCCCAAGCCCAGTCCGTTTCCCGAAAGCGAATCGAAGATGTGACGTGTTCCGTCCGCGTTCAACGCGAAAGTGTGCATGGGGCCGCTTGATAGAATGGTCGCTTCCGACTCGCGCAGTGCGACCAGCGAAAGGAGCCCCACCGCGTACTGGCCGCGTCCGCTGGTGGACATGTTGCGTTCGAGCAGTAGTTGGTTGACCGCCTCCGCCGCGGCCCGCAGGGCGAATGTCAGCGTACCGGAGGTGTCATAAAACGTGAGGGCGGCGCGGCTGGCGAGTTGCACGTATTCGCCCGTTGAGTAGGAGGCGTTGCCGGTCAGCAAGAGATAAACGACCAGGCGATCTTGGTCGCGGCCGCGTGCGGTTTTACGCGGGGGCATGGCAGGCATGAGCCCGGGCAGGCTGGCTTGTTCCTGCCCGTTCAGGCGGTAAAGTGAGGTCAGAGTCAGATCGAGGGGCATGGTAAGAATGTGGAAAGATTATCTATCATTATACTGGTAAAATCTCAGTCAATAAATGTCACGCCTGCACTGGCAGCGGCGCGGAGCCCGGCTGCCCCCGCCTCGAAAGCGGTCGCTGCGTCCGCGTGCTGCTCGGGATGACACATCACAGCAAAATGGGTAAACATGGATTTCACGCTTCACAATGATTTCTCATCCATCTCTGAAGACGAATGGAACACTTTGGCGGAACAGGGCATGAGCGATGTGCCGTTTTTGCGATACGAATACTTAAGTCAGTGGTGGCAGTCTCTCGGGGGCGGCGAATGGAAACAAGCCGACCTGGTTTTGATTTCAGCAGGTGAGAACGGTCGACTGATCGGCCTGGCTCCGCTCTTCAAGGCGGAACACGACGGTCGCCCGGCCCTCTTGTTGATCGGGAGCATCGAGATTTCGGATTATCTCGATTTGATTGTTCGCCCTGCTGACCTGCCGCGTTTCCTTACCGGCTTGATGGATTACCTCGCCCAATCTCCGGCTTATCGCGGCCTGCCCTTCGACTGGTATAACCTCCCCGATGACTCTCCGACCCGCGCGGCGCTGCAAGCGGAATCCGGGCGGCGCGGCCTGACCTATCACGAAGAAATCTATCGCCCCACGCCGCGCATCGCCTTGAATGGATCCTTCGAAGAATACCTGTCGCGCGTCGAAAAGAAACAGCGTCACGAGATTCGTCGCAAGCTGCGCCACGCTGCCGAAGACGGGCGTGCGGTCCGTTTTTATATCGTTGAAGACGAATCCACGTTGGATGCGGAAATCGAAAGTTTCTTTCACTTGATGATCCAAGAGCCGAACAAGGCGATGTTCTTGAAAGATGTGATGCGTTTGCATATGAAGTCGGCTTTGCACTCCGCTTTCGAACATGGCTATTTGTGGCTGGCGTTTTTGACGGTGGATGGTGTCAAGGCCGCGGCGGCCTTGAACTTTGATTACAAGAACAAATTGTGGGGTTATAACTCCGGCGTCAGCCGCGAATTCATGGAACTTTCACCAGGCTGGGTGCTGCTTGGACACGAACTGCAATGGGCTTGCGAACACGGGCGCCGCGAATTCGATTTCATGCGCGGCGACGAGGAATACAAGTATCGCTTCGGCGCGGTCAATCAATTTGTGATGAGGGTGAGGGTGGGTTAACAATTCCCTGGCTTGGATGATCTGGGGAAGATTAAAGAAGGAGTTAGTGATGAGCTAACTCCTTCTTTTCCTTGCATCGCACGCAGCGATTTATTCGACCGGAATCTCTTTATAGATCTTGTCCACGTCAATGCCTTGGCGGCGGCGATAGGAACTGAAGCCGAAGTAGATGGCCAAGGCCAGGATGTACATGATGAACATGAACACCATCGAGCTGACGTTCGACCAGCCGATACCGTAGGTTCCCACCGCGGGCAGCGCGGTCACGCTGGTCGGGTCCCAGAACCATAGCACCAACAGCCAATCCAGGAAGCCTGTGAAGATCAAACCTGCCAATGTGATCAAAGGCATCGCGGCACCGCTAAATACTCTGCGCCCAACATAATAGGCAATCCAGACCAATATCGCGGCGTTGAGGATGGTCAGCAGCGCCAGCACAACAACTACCAACCATGTCATCCAATCTGCGTTGAGGGCACCAATGCTGCTTACGATTGCCCAGGCGTATTGGAAGGAAATGACAATCAGGTAGATGGCGAAGACGGCGTACAGAATCGTGACGATCCATGCGAGCCACGACGGCACCTTGTACTTCGCGATGGGCGAGCCGTCGAAGACATCCTTCGAGCGCCACGGCATGATGGTCGCGGCAATCGTCGACCCGAGGAAGGTGACCGCGATCACCACCGTCGCATCGAGGGCGAGGCTTTGGAAGCTGAAGATGTTGTAGGCGTACAGATACGAGACGATCAAGGAGGGGATCACCATCAACAGCAAGGCGTTGACCGGCGTCTTGGTGCGCGGCTCGATCTTCGAAACCCATTCGGGCAGCATGCGATCAATGGCGGCGGCGAAGATCACGCGCGTCGAGCTCAGGAACAACGTGCCGGACCATCCGAACCAGAACAGACTCATCAACAGAACGATGATGAACTGAAGTGCCGGACTCGGCACCATGAAGGCCGCCAGGAGTCCCGGATAGGGCCAGATCGGCAGAGGCGGCGCGGCCACCGTCCCGGTGGTATCGAAGAAATGGTACCAGAACGCGCCGTTCGCTTTGTTATAGAAATCCCATCCGATGGTCTTGGCGATCAAGGCAAAGAAGATCAACGCGACCACGTTGGTGACGATGATGGCTGCCGCCATGCCCCAGAAATTCCGCTTGTAATCCGACGCGCCGCGCACTTCACCGTACAGGGTCGAACCCCAGTTCGGCCACAGATTGAAGAAGGTCAGCAGCGGAACCAAGGCCAGGCTGGCGGGAATCGCCAGGGGCCACAAATTTCCTGCCACACCGTACGCTTTTTGAGCGGTATCCCCCGCCGCCAGGGTGGCACTGTAAACATCGCCGGCAGTTGCACCAAACTTTGGAGCAAAGGCATTGAAATTGGCAACGAAGGCCTGATTGTTCCCGAAGAGCAGGAGCAGGAAAACGATGGCCAGCCCAACCAGCCCGCCCCAGAAGCAGAACTTCTGGACGCGTGCATACCACCTCATGCCGACCGCGATATAGATGAACACGATCAGGCACACGGAGATGTAGGAAACGAATTGGCCGTTTTGAGTGGAGAACCAGAGTGCGGCGTCCCTCAGACCGGCGATGCCGAACAGCGGCGTATACACTTCATAGGCCAGCATCTGACCGTACAGCGGAGTCCATAACCAGAGGATGAACCACCAGCCGGTCACGGTCAACACAAAGCCGATTCCTCGATTGAGAATGCGGCTTTGCCAAACATAATCTCCGCCTGCGCGCGGCATCGCGGAGATGAGGCTGGCATAGACGATCACTTCGAAGACGGTGAAGGCGGCGCCGATGACAACGCCCGTTGCTAGATTGCCCTGAAACCACCAGGCATAGGAGAAGATGAATAAACCCAGGGTAATCAGGTTGATCGAGAACGTGGCGTAGATGAACGCGTCAAACACCGACCAGGACCGTACCAGCCCGCTTGCTTTGCGAACAAATAGCGTTGCAGTGCTCATCTGTTACACTCCTTTGAATGAAACTCTTGTTGCAGCGGCGAACCGACGAAACGCTTACCAGATTTACACCTTCAATTCTTTCAACGTTCTCCTCTCCTCGATGCACTGCCTCCTTCCTCGGTGTTGATTATTTCATCCGGTCGTAAGAATATAGGTACCCAGTTTATTAGGTTTCAATTCAACCACCGCACCGTGCAGCATCCCCTGTTCGTACATGCTGCCGGGATTGATGCACAGCGTGCGTTTGTAGATGCGTGTGCCTTTGCCCTCATGAACATGACCGTGCAGGCTGAGTAAAGGCTGATATTTTTCGATGAGATCAAGCACAGCATGGCTGCCCACGGGAACCAAGGAGCGGCCGGCGAATGCCGGGCGCAAATCCTTGGTCAGCTCCGGCGCCTCATCCAGTCCGCTTCCGTAGGGTGGATCATGCAATTGGAAAACCGAGTTCCTGACGTCTTTCAGCTGATCGATCATCGGCTGGATGCGTTGCTTCAGTTGCTCTTCCGACTCCTCCCGGGGGGTATGCCAGGGCGTCGGCGTCGTCCAGCCGCAGTTGATCATCTCGTGATGATCATCCAATGCGATGACCCTGCCCTCCGCCAGTTCGACGCGCTTCGATTGCTTGATGAGATCATCGATTTCGAACATATCATCATTGCCGGGACAAACAAAACAGCGCAGGGGCGTGCCATTTAGTTTCGTATCGGCATATTCCATCCAGCGCTGCATGGTGTTGAGGGCCTCCTTCAAGAAAAGCTCATCGGAGCGACCCGGTATATTGCTGATCTCCGCCACCTCGTCGGGGTTCGTCACGTACGGATAATAACCTCGATTCTTGATGGTCAGGACCATCTGGTCCACCTCCTCTTTCGATTGGAGGATCGTCTCCTGATCGAGCAGGGTGACCTTGTGCTTGCCGTCGCCCTGAGCAACGATCGGGATGATGGCTTTGCCCGTCATATCCCCGCCGAGGATCAGGACATCCGCCTCATAGAACTTGGCGGCGGCGATGAATTTCTTCCAGCACACTTCCGAACCGTGCACGTCCGTTGCGAAGAAAAGTTTCATTGGTATCCCTTTTATGGATTGATTTTACTCCAAGTCCCAGAAATCATTTCGGCATTTCCAGAACCCCGGGAACGAGAGCGGGAAATACGTTTCGGATTCGCTCTTCGACCTCCGGCGGGAAGATGGCCAGGCTGCTCTTTGCCAGGATTTCATTGGCGCGCTGCATGGCATGGGCGTGCGTATCGAGCGAACCTTTCTTTTCCCAGATGTTGCGCTGATCCCGGTCGGAGATCTTCGTAAGCAGGGCTTCGGTCTTCATGCGCTTGGCGGTATGCGGATTCATCAGGAACGATCCGCCGGGCTTGGTCTGTGCGATCACAGCCAGTGCCAGTTCCTCTTCGTTGAAGGGGATGCCGCGCTTGACCCGCTTGAGCATCTGCGCGACTTCATCATCGATTACCGCTTTTGCAAAATCAAATACTTTGAGGGCGTCGAGCAGACCGGCCATGTTCAACATGTCCGCACCCGCCAGCACGCCCGCCACGGATGACATGCCGGTTTCGTAGCCCGACTGCGCATCATTGACCTTCGAATTGGATAATCCAATGTATCCGCCACAGGGTACATTGTAAAAGCGCGCCATCTGTGCGAAAGCCATGTGCAAGATTCCGCATTCGATGCCGCCGGAGGCATACGCGCCCGTGCGCATATCGGCCACGGTCGGCAGCGAAGCATAAATGGTCGGTGTGCCTTCACGCACCATCTGCATCAACACCGCCGCGGCCAGGAATTCAGCGTTGCCCTGGGCCACGGTCCCCGCCATGGACATCGGCGAGGTCAGGCCGGCGTTTGGCACGATGCTCGGATATACGGGGAGATTGATCTCGCTGAAGTGGATGATGGCTTCGGTGGAGAGCTTGTCCATGGTCAGCGGAGAAACCACCGGGCAGTAATGATGCGTCACGAATGGATGTTCGCGATAAGCCGCCTCGCTTCCCGCGATCGCGTATAACAGCCGCATGATCGCCTGGATGTCTTCCATATCCTTGGTCGTGCTGCGAACCGGCTTGAGACAGTATTTCAAAGCCGGATACAGACGCGCCAGTGTGAATTGTCCCTCCGGTGCATCATCGGCCAGGGTGGAAATGGAGAAGATATCGATGGCGGCCAGCTCATTGATGAGATGCGCGATGCGGGCGATATCGTCGGAGCGGGCGCGCCTTTCCTGACCCGTCAGCGGATCAATGATATTGGGCGCGGAACTCCCCGTGATGATCAGCGGCCCATCCTGAGGAATGGTGCGGTCATATTTCGGGTCGCGCCCGCGGAACGTAAAGGTGGGTTGCAGCATGGTGCGATATTTCTCCACCACTGCGCGCGGGAACTTGACGATCAGCGTTTCGGTGTCGACGTTACAGCCATGCTTGCTGAAAATGGAGCGTGCCTTGTCGTTCCGTACCAGTAAGCCGACATTTTCAAGAATCTCAAGCGAGGTCTCGTGCACGCGCTGGACTTGCTCTGAAGTGAGAAGGGAAGCATAATTGATCACGGGTTCACATCCTTATCATTACCAATATTAGCTCTTTCATGGGCGCTTCGTCAACCTACGAGTGCAGGCGCGCGCCTTTGGGATCGAACAGGACCGTAGCGGTCACTTCACCGAAACGGCGGCCCTCGATCAGTTCGAGTTCGAAGCGGTTGCCGGCCTTGGCCAGTTCGATGGGTAAATACGCATACAAAATGTTTTTCTTGACCGTGTATCCATATCCGCCGCTTCGAACGCGGCTCAGCACTTTTCCTTCGTGATAGACGGCTTCACCGCCATAGATTTGTGTGAACTCGTCGCCGTCCACGACCAGCGTGCAGAGTTTCCGTTTGATGCCTTCCGCTTTTTGCTTTGCCAGCGCGGCCCGGCCGATGAAATCTTTCTTGTTGAGATCAACGCAGAAACCGAGACCGCCTTCATAGGGCGTTTCAAGTTGCGTGACATCGGCGGTGTAATAGCGATAACCTTTTTCCAGGCGCAGCGCATCCAGCACTTTATAACCGCCGACCTCGATGCCGAATTCCCGGCCCGCTTCCAGCAACATGTCCCAAAGCATCGTGGCGCGATTGTATGGGACATACAGCTCCCAGCCGAGTTCGCCGGCATAACTGACGCGTTGCGCATAAACCTTCGCCCCATTGATGCTGATCTGCCTCGTCATCAAATACGGATGAGCTTCATTCGAGATGTCATCCCGGGTGAGCTTGCGCAGGACTTCGCGCGCCTTGGGTCCCCAAAGCGGGAGACAGGCCCATTCTTCGCTGATATCGCGAATGTTGACTTCGCCATCCTTTTCATCCATGTGCATCTCGAGCCAGGAGCGATCATTGCCGATAAAGGCGCCGCCCGTGATGACCCAGAAATGATCTTGGCCGAGCCGCGTCACGGTGAGGTCGGCTTCGACCCCGCCATTCCCGTTGCAGAACTGGCAGTAGGTTGCTGAGCCGAGCGGTTTGTCCATTTCACTATCGGCGACGCGATTTAACAAGGCCAACGCGCCCGGTCCATGGACTTCGAGCTTGCTGAACGGGGTCAGGTCGTAAAGACAAACGCGTTCACGCGTGGCCATATGCTCTTTTTCCAAACGATCAAAGTAGGGCGGCTTGGTCCAGCCCCATTTGCGCTGATCTTCGCCCATGCGCCGCGAGGGCTTGCCCGGGTCAAAGTAATTTACCCGTTCCCAGCCGAATTTCTCGCCAAAGACTGCGCCCATTTCCAATTCGCGGTGATACACCGGACTGAGGCGATGCGGGCGTGCCCATTCAAATTCGTCATTTGGGAAGCGCAGGCGATAGTAATATTTCACGCTCTCGCGCGTCCGTTCGCAGGCGTATTGCGGATCCTCATAGTAGGTGCTGAAGCGCGTGGCTTTATAGGCGTACACATCCATCGTGGGTTCGCCGCCGATGATCCATTCGGCCAGCAGCTTGCCGACGCCGCCCGCGCCGCCGTAGCCATTGAGCGAAAAGCCCGCCGCCATCCACAGGCCGCGCACACCCGCCATCGGTCCAAGGATAGGCTGGCAGTCGGGCGTGTACGCGCCGGGATGGCAGACCAAGGTGATGATGCCGGCTTGATCCAGGAACGGCAGTCGTCGGATCGCGCCCTCGAGCAGCTGCTCGAAGCGGTCCATATCACCAGGCAAGGCTGTACCACCATGTTCCCACGGCACCCCGTCGATCCAGCGCGCCAGCGGATTCGGTTCATAGCCGCCGATCACGAGTCCGCCCTGTTCCTGGCGCATGTAGACCAGGTTTTCCGGATCGCGCAAACAGGGTGTCTTGGCATTGAACTCATGACCCGGGACAGCCTTCAAGGCGATGTGCTGATGATCCACGGGCGTGGTGGGGAAGTGCAGGCCGGCCATTGCGGCGATGCGCGGTGCCCAAAGTCCGGCCGCGTTGACGACCAGCTCGGTCTTGATCGATCCCTGCTCGGTCACGACCTCTTGGACCTCGCCTTTCGCTGACAATCTAATCCCGGTCACGCGCGTGTTGGTATAAACCGTTACGCCCAGGTCTTTGGCAAATTTGACCATGCTGTTCGTGGTGGTGTATGGATCCAGCTGTCCGTCGCGTGGAAGATAGATCGCGCCGTATAAATCTTTCTTGGTGATTTGCGGCATGTGCTGCAGTGCCTCGTCCGGACCGATGACTTCGCATTCCAATCCCAGGGCCTTGGCGCGGCTGACGCTCCGCTCCAAATCCTTGAGCGACTCGCGAGTCGAGGCAACGCGCAGGCTGCCAACGTGATCAAATAAGCCAAGTTCACTGTACAGCTCGATGCTGTACATGCGGAACTTCAACATGGTCTGTGCCGTCGCAAACTGCGTGACCAATCCCGCCGCGTGAGAAGACTCGCCGCTGGCGATCTCGCCCTTCTCCAGCAAGACAATATCTTTGCGCCCCATCTTTGCCAGATGATACGCGATCTGCGCGCCGACGATGCCTCCACCCACAATTACAATCTGTGCCTGATCCTTCATTTGTTTCACCTTTTCTTCTTGAAATCACGATCTCCACACATCATTCAGCCAGCCATGGAATTCTTTTGAATCCATTTTTGTGACAGCCCGATCCCAGCGTTCCACCGCCCAACCCCAAAAGTCGAAATCGATCTTCGATATTTTAGCCTGAATCGCAGCCCATAATCCCCAGCCCACGTCCGACATGATCATGTTCAATTTCATGCGGGCGATCTTGTCCGGTGTTGCGCAGCCGAAATAAGCAGAACAAACTTCGTTGATTCGATCGTCGTTGAATTGCATTTCCTGGCAGGTATTTCCCAATTCAAAGCATGGATCATTGTTGCCGCTGTATTCGTAGTCGATGAGCCGCAAGGATGTTCCGTCATCCATGTAATTTTCGGCCAGCAGATCATTGTTGCAGGGAACCGTGGGCAGGGAATGCGCGGACATGCCTTCTTCGATCTGTTTCACCGTCGGCATTCGGTCCAAATAACCTTCCGGCATGGGGATGGCGCGGTCGTGGCAAATCTTGAGGTAGTATTCCGTGAGGCGGAACATGTTGAAGTCGGCGAGGAAGCGGGGACCGGCGTGTAATTTCTTTATCGCCTGCGCCATGCGTGCCGGCATGCCCGGCCCGTTCAAGGATTCCTTCGACATCGTCTTTCCATGGATGAACTCCAGGACCATTGCGTGATAATCCGGCAGATAATAAAGTACTCTCGGCCCGACCCCCGCCTCGGCCGCGGCTTTTGAATTGAAGTATTCGTTGTTGCGATCAATTGCAAGAAGTTCTGTGCTGGCCCCCGGCACGCGCACGAAAAAAGGTTGTCCGTCCACTTCGATCTTATAATTGGTATTGGTCAACCCGCCGGAAAGAGGCTGAATGGAGACGGGTTTCCCTCGCCAGTCCTCGATCTTCGATAGGATCTCTTCAATGATGGGCATCAAACACTCCAAAGTTGCATGGCGTCAGGTGCCGGTGATGATCAGTAGTATCAAACACTGATCATCACCGGCATGTCATATACAAGACTATTCGGGCGGAATCTCCTTGAAGGCGAAGTCGACGTTAATGCCTCGTGCCTTCTGGGCATTCTTGACAAGGATATACCAGATCGCCGCAATCACGATGATGCCAAAGGCAATGATTTGGGCGACGATATGGACTGGGAAGCTGCTGAAGTCCCAAGCCCCGAGCACACCGAGGGCCGGCGAGAGCAGAAATGCCACGACCATGGACATTCCCAGGCCGCCGCCCAGCATGCCCAGCGCCGAGAGCCAGGGCATGGGCTTGCCGTTCAGCCACTCCGCCAGCTGATTGCGCATGGGCCAGAGGAAGGCGACCACGGCGACGATCGCCGCCAGGCGGATAAGCCAGGACAGCACAGGCGAAGTGGCATCAAAGGCCTGTGGTGCCATGATCCACGAGATCCAGATGAATCCCACCGCACCAATGAGCGTAAAGAGCAGGCCGACGAAACCGCTGACCTGATACTTGGCGCCGGGCGAAGCATCATAAACCTCCTTGGCGCGATAGGGCAGCAGGGCGCCCGCCAGGCAGGTGAAGATGAAGACGTAGCCACAGCCAAAGGTCACGCCGAGGGTCAGGGCCGTCCAAGTGAAGGGCTGGGTGACGAGATTGTAGCCCACGATTACTGGGATGCTGGCGATGAAGTAAGCAATATGGGCGTTGACAGGCGTATGCAATCTCTCGTCCACTTTGCTGAACCATTCGGGTAGCAGGCGGTCCAGCGACATGGCGACCATGATGCGGGTCATGCCGATGTAACAGTTGCAGAAGATCTGGAAGCCGTTCAGCAGATAGCCGAGGGCGATGATCACTACCACGATCGGACTGCCCGTCAGGGCGATGGCGATCAGGGGCGGCCACAGATTGAATGCATAGCCTCCCACCGAGATGTTCGCCGCTCCCACTCCGTTCCAGTATCCTGCGCCCGCAACAGTCAGAAACTCTGGTGGGGCGACATGCTCGATGCCAGCGGCCAGTAGGGCCAGCAGGAGGCCCGTGGCGATCAGGGAGCCGACCATGACAAAGGTCTGGGATTTGAAACTGCGTGCGTCCTTGATCTCGCCGTTCTGCTCGGCGGAGTAAGTCGCCCACTGCAGCGAAGTCCATGCAATCGGGGCAATCAGCAGTGTCGCCAGCATGCTGAACGGCGGGTGCAGGTTAATACCGGCCTTTTGAACGGCGGCAACGGCCGTTTCATAGAAGTTCGGCGACCCGCCGAGGGCGAGGGCAAACTTGTCGAGGCGCGCCACGAACTCCGAGGCCGGAGTGACGAACAGCACGACGAACACGGTGGCGAAGCACAGGATCGTGCCCCAAAAGATCACATGCTGGAACTGCACATAGTGCTTGAAGCCGCTCACCAGGAGCACCAGGGCCACCGCCGCGCCCAGAATACTCACGATGATAATGCCGGTGGGTGTCGTAAACCAGATGCCCAGGTTGGCCAGCCCGGCATTGCTCAACGTCGCGCCCAGCCCGAGAAAGAGGGGCGCAAAGCCGAGGTATGATACCAGCCAGCCGGAAAGCGCCACCCACTGCAGGATCCAGATGACGAACCCGGACATCACTACCGTGAATGCCAATCCGCCGCCGAACACGCGGCTCTGAAACACGTAGTCACCGCCGGAACGGGGCAAGGCGGTGGAAAGCCAGACGTACACGAAGGCAACCGGAACTTCAATCACCATCGCGATCAGAATTCCCCAGACCAACTTGCCGCCCGGCAACGCGCCCGGCGCCCACAGGTAGGTCCAGGGAAAGATCAGGCCCATGGTCAGGATGTTATATAGGAATGCCGAATAGGGAGACATGACCCGCACTAACCCTGATGCTTTGCGGGTAAAGACTTCAGGTTTTGCAGATTTTGCTTTAGCAGTCATTGCATTTTCTCCTTTGGTAAATGATTTGGATAGAACAACCAAATAACCTCGTTCAGCTTTGCCTCATTCCATGTGTGCCTCCTGGTTGAATATCACTTATCCGCTCATCTTCCACATCAATGAATTTCACCGCCCACAATTTAAAAAGCCTGTAGGATTCCATGGGTATGCTCTGAGCTGTGGAAGTCTGTCGCAAAAATAAACGGGTCGGTTTCTTGCTGGTTTTTACAATGAAAGGCATCTCAATTCCTTAGGACAGCGATTCCCAATGAGCATGGAAACAGTCATTCGGCTTTGACAAGGTTGCCATTAGCAATCAGGATATCTACTGAATGAGCTGCAAGGGATTCAATTGCCGATGCGTCAATTCCTTCATCAGTTACAAGTTTGTTAATCTCCTCTAGGCTTGCCACTTGAAAATTGGACACCATATCCCATTTGCTGTGATCGGTCGCGATGATTACTTGGCCTTTCGTGTGCTCGATCATCAATCGGATGATTTCCGCTTCCGCATAGGATGGAACCGTGCAGCCGTGTTTCAAGCTAATTCCATCCACGCCGATGATGGTCTTGCTTGCGTAGACTTGCTTCAAATTCTCGATTGCGAATCGTCCCGCAAGAGACAGCGAACGCGGCTGAAATTCTCCGCCAATTAAATAGTGATGAAAGCCCGGCTCTCCCAGCTCCAGCGCGGCGTGAAGATTGTTCGTGAATACGGTGATATCGGCATGATTCCGAATTTGATGGATCACCTGTGTAGTGGTCGTGCCGCTATTGATAAAGACAATATCTCCTTCCTCGATCAATGAGGCGGCTAATGCTCCGATCAATCGCTTTTCTTCTGTGTGCTTTTGTGCTCTTTGCTGATATTCCGGCTCCAGAGTTATGCTCTGACTGAGCATCGCTCCCCCGTGAGTTCTTTCGATGATTCCCTTCTGCTCCAGCCATTCCAAGTCCCGCCAGATAGTCGCCTCGGAAGTTTCCAGCATCTTATAAAGATCAACTGTCCGGGCGATCTTATGAGTCTCCAGATACTTCTGAATCCGTTCTCGCCTCTGTGCTGGAATGAGTGTTTTACTCATCAACTAAGCCTTGGAATCCAGTGAATGAAGTTGAATGCTTTAGTGGAGGATTATATTAGATTATGAAAGAAATTGCAAGTTTTTGTTTTATTGGTTATAATGCCTCTTTTGTAGCAAGAATGCATTACAACATCTTCCTTTCTCAGCGATGCATCAAAGTTCGATCCTAGGAGTCATCTATGGCTGTCAATGCGATTGGGATGGGTGAACAAAATCAAAGTGAACGAGACAAGTTTGAAAATGAATTGAAACGTATCTTGAGGGCCGGGGACGAATCAGCGATCATCCTGCGAGTGATCGGTTCACTGGCATTTCAAATACATTGTCAGAAATTCGGTTATCTCCAGGCGGCGATGGGCCGCGCCTATACCGATATTGATTTTGCGGCTTATGGCAGGCAGACCAAACCAATCCAGGAATTAATGACCCGCCTCGGTTACAAAGAGAATCAGGAGGTCTTCATTGTCTCTGAAGGCCAACGGGCTATTTACGAGAATCCTGCTTCTGGTTTGCATTTGGATGTTTTCTACGAGAAACTCGATTTCTGTCACGCGATCAATTGGGCAGGACGATTGGAAGTCGACTCGCCTACTATCCCGCTTGCCGAACTGTTGCTTGAAAAAATGCAAATCGTCCAGATCAACGAGAAGGATGTAATAGATACCATCATGTTATTGCTTGAGCACCCTTTGGGAGATAATGATAGGGAAGTCATCAATATGAAACGTATTGCCGAAATATGCAGCAACGATTGGGGATTTTGGCGAACGCTTACCATGAATCTGGGGAAGGTGCGGTCTCTTGCTCAAGGATATTCGCAACTCACCTCCGAACAAAAGTCACATGTGGAATCGCAGGTAAATGAAGCCATGGCGCGCATCGAAAAGGAACCCAAGTCGTTGGCCTGGCGATTGCGGGCCCGTGTAGGCGACCGCGTCAAATGGTACAAAGATGTGGACGAGGTCCAATAAAGGAGTATTGCCATGACGAAATTTGTCCGTGACTTGATGCACCCTGGCGTGTTTACTTGCCGACCTGGCGCAACTTTAGGCCAGGTGGCTGTTTTACTAAATCAGGGTCATGTCCATGCCTTAATTGTTGAGGATCGAGATGGCCGCCCGCTTGGCATTATTTCTGACGTTGACCTGTTGGCGGGCGAATGGCTCTCCATGGACAGCAGCAGCCTCGCAACCATGCGCAAGCTGACCGCGGCGGACCTGATGTCGAAGCCGATCGATTCGGTGGAGGCGAGTCTGCCGCTAACGGAAGCCGTTCGCGTGCTGATGGATAAGGATGTCAGCCGTCTCCTGGTGACCGACCAAGGTCAGCCGGCTGGCGTGATCTCCCTTTCTGATTTTATTGCCAGCATCGCACAGGAGGAAAAACTGCACCGCGATACGGTTGCCGACGTAATGTCCGATTCCATTCTGGTGTGCCGCGACAAAACGCCGATCTATTCTGCGGCTCGCACGATGACGCAGGCTGGCTGGCGTTCGGTCTTGGTGGTGGATCCCCGGGGCGTTCCGCAGGGTGTCGTCAGCGGCACGGACCTTCTGCGTTTTGTGAAAGATGGCGTGGATGAAACCCTGACCGTGCGCGATGTCATGCATCCGGCCCTGACCATCGATATCAAGGCAAGTTTGCGTGAAGCCGCGGACTTGATGATTCAAAAACATTATCATCGGCTGGTCGTGGTCGACGCCAAGGAACCTGATGCATTTCCGCTGGGGATCATCTCCTCCTTCGATATTGTGGCCGAGATGGCGAAACCGGGCTCGATCTGGCAGGTCTAAATTTTGAAAGGTATTACTGAAGGTAATACCTTTATATTTTTCAATCTATAGGCAGGTCGCGTTGCAGTCGCACCTGCCAACAAGGAGAATTGCATGGCTGAATTACCTTCACAGGCACAAGTGGTTGTCATCGGCGGCGGGGTGGGTGGGTGCAGCATCGCGTATCATCTTACCCTGATGGGGTGGAAGGATGTCGTTGTTCTTGAGCGCCATGAGTTGACCTCGGGATCCACCTGGCATTCGGCGGGTTTGGTGGGTCAGATGCGTTCCGACGTGAACCTGACGCGCCTGATGCATTACAGCACGGATCTGTATCGTAAGTTGAAGGCAGAGACCGGGCAGGATACCTCCTGGCGTGAGGTGGGCGGGATTCGTCTGGCTTCGTCCCCTGAACGCATGGAAGAAAATAAACGCCTCGTGGGCATGGCGCGTTCCTTTGGCGTGGGGATGGAATTGATCTCTCCCAAAGAAGCGCATGATAAGTTTCCGCTCATCTCGCTGGATGGAGTGGTGGGCGCGGCGTTCACGCCCAATGACGGTATCATTGACCCCACCGGCTTGACCAACGCGCTGGCCATCGGTGCGAAGAATCGCGGCGCCAAGATCTTCACAAATACCAACGTTGAAAAGATTCTCGTGAAGAACGGCCGTGTCAACGAGGTCGTAACGGACAAAGGTTCGATCAAGACGGAGGTGGTGGTGAATGCCTCCGGTCAGTGGGGACGCGAAGTGGGCAAGATGGTCGGCTTGGATCTGCCGGTTGTCCCCATGGCGCATCTGTATATTTTGACAAAGCCCATCGAGGGCGTCCTGCATAATTTCCCCACCTTGCGTGACCCGGACCTGCTGGTTTATTGGCGTGAAGAAGTGGGCGGTTTGGTCACCGGCGGATATGAACGTCAGCCTGAGCCTTTCGGGTTGAAAGGCATTCCGCGCGATTTCAAGTTCCAGTTACTGCCGCCTGACTGGGACCGCTTTACACCGTTGATGGAAAATTCGATCAAGCGCGTTCCGGCCGTGGAGAACGCGGAAGTCATCAAGCTCTTGAACGGTCCGGAAGGCTTCACGCCGGATGGTGAATTCTTGCTCGGTCCCACGTCGGTCAAAGGATTCTGGGTGGCGTGCGCGTTCTGCGCGCATGGACTCGCGGGCGCGGGCGGCATCGGCAAGACCATGGCGGAATGGATCATCGACGGTCATCCGGAATGGGATGTGTGGCGGCTTGACGTGCGTCGCTTCGGATCCAATTACAACAGCCTGGACTACACGGTGGCCCGCACGATCGAGACCTATACGCAGTATTATGATATTCATTATCCGGGCGAAGAGCGCATGTCGCGCCGTGGACAGCGGCTTTCTCCGACCTACTATCGTTTGCGCGAGCTCGGCTGTTCCTTCGGCGAAAAGTTCGGCTGGGAACGCCCGAACTGGTTCAAGATTTATGAAGAGAAAGCGACTCATGGCCATGAACCGCAAGGTTGGGCGCACGAGAATTGGTCGCGTGCGATCGGTTATGAACATTTGATGACGCGTGCGAATGCGGGTCTGTTCGATGAGACCTCGTTCAATAAAATTGAGGTGCGCGGCCCCGGCGCTCTGAAATTCCTGAATTATGTCTGCGCCAACAACATTGACCAGCCGATCGGCACCATCGTTTATACCGAATGCCTGAATAAACGCGGCGGCATCGAATGCGATTTCACGGTCACGCGCCTCGCTGAACAACGCTTCCTGATTATCACCGGAACGGCCTTTGGCCAGCACGACGCCTCATGGTTGTCCATCAATATGCCGGAAGATGGTTCCGTGACCATCGAGGACGTGGGCTCACAATACGCGTGCCTTGGGTTGTGGGGGCCGAAAGCGCGCAAGATTCTTGAAAAAGTTACAACGGATGATATTTCCAATGCCAACTTTCCGTACATGAGCGCCAAGTACATCACCGTTGGAGACGTTCCGCTGCTGGCTTCGCGCGTCACGTATGTCGGCGAGCTGGGCTGGGAGTTTTACTGCCCCATGGAATACGGCTTGCGGTTATGGGATATCCTCTGGGAAGCCGGTGAAGGGGAAGGCATGGTCGCCGGTGGATATAAAGCCATTGATACCATGCGGCTCGAGAAGGGTTACCGTTATTGGAGCAGCGAGATCAGCCCCGACTACAATCCGCTCGAGGCGGGCTTGGGTTTTTTCGTCAAAATGGATAAGGGCGATTTCATCGGCAGGGAGGCGCTGGTCAAAGCCAAGGAAAAAGGTCTGACGCGCAAGTTGGCGTGTCTTACGCTTGCCAATGACCGCATGATCGCCATCGGCAAGGAACCCATTCGGACCCCGGATGGAAAGAACATCGGATGGGTGGCTGCCGGAGGCTATGGATATTCGGTCAAGAAGAGCATTGTTTACGCATACTTGCCGATTGAACAAAGCAAGCCTGGCACCAAGCTTGAAATCGAATTCTTTGGCGAGCAAATTGGCGCAGTGGTTGTCTCGTCGCCTCTTTGGGACCCAAAGGGAGAGCGCATTCGAGCTTAGCAAGTCGCTCTTGAAAGTATCCTCACTCATCTCACGAAATCCGGGACCTTGTTGGAATGAGGGTCCTGAAAGAAAGAGGTGAGTGAGTTTTTTCTCAGTTCAAGGTCAGTCGGCAATATTGTACCGCCGGGAAGGCATTGACAGTCCACGCCCACATCAATGTGCTAGTAAATTGTTTGAACAAGCGAATGGGATAAACCATAAACTACAGACCCCAGAGGAATTCCCGGTTGATTTTGGAACCACCTGGCGTATACTATAGATGTGGATGATGGTTTGATTGGATTGTCATATACTAGGGGAGGGAGCGTTGGAGGATGATATGATATTCAAATCAGTCTCAGAGTGGCTTCTGGAGCAGGAACACAAGAAAAAGCCTGCTGTTTTCTTTTTCGAGTGGCTCTCCATCTTTGTATTTGCCGCGTTATTTTGGGCTTTCCTATTTCATGATTTGCAAACCCCGATACGTTCCACTGCAGCTGCAGCAGCATTTTCAATGCTATATGCATGCGGCTTTGTTTATCTGCGGTTATTCCCGTTAACCAAATGCAAAAAATGTAAAAGTCTCCTACCGTTGGTAAGGGAAGAAGTCAGCCGAAGGCGTGCTCGTGATATGGAAACATGTCTGGAAATAGAACACGGCGGAGAGGAATATTGGGGACATTTTATTGATCTCTACTACAGGATCTATCATGTGGATATAGTGCGATTCCGTTGTCGGAGATGTCATGCAATCTGGGATGAAATGGAGCAGGTGCCAGTCGCGAACTATAAGATGATTCGAAGGATCAACGTAAAAGACTAAGCCTTTTGCGCAGGTTGATTGGGGGGTCGCATAAGGTCATTGGAATGGGGGGGCAAAAGATTGCTAAACCATTTGGTAATCACAATATGCTCCCAGGAATGAGGAAAGGCGCTGTAATTTGAGGGGTTTTGAAATTTTCCTTGACGCCACCGAATTTTTGCTGTACAATCTAGACATATAGATGTCTAGATTCGAAGTAAACCGGAGGCATAATGGCTGAGTTTATCAGAACCGAGGGTGTACCGGTTTATGTTCAGATTCGAGAATCGTTGCGTGCAGAAGTCACTGGGGGCCTTCTAAAGCGCGGCGAGCAACTTCCCTCTGAGAATGAATTAGCTTCCAAATATAACGTCAGCCGCATGACGGTCCGCGAGAGCATCGAGGACCTTGTTGATGAAGGCTTGCTTTACCGTCGGCATGGTGTTGGCACGTTCGTCGCTTATCCGCACCTGCAGCGTGACCACACTCGTTTGACCAGCTTCTTTGATAAGGCCGAAAATGAGGGAATTCAAGTGCGGGCAACCCTATTATGTCTGGAGGTGATTCCTGCTGCTTCAAAAGTGGCGCAGGCCCTGGATATTCCTGCGGGAAGTCGTGTCATCCGCGTGAAGACGCTGCGCTATGCCGACAACATACCGATAACGGTGCACGATGCCCATGTGCCTCATGAGCTGTTTGAGGGCATTGTCAACGAAAATTTGGAAGTGCAACATTTATGGACTTTGTTTGAGAAGTGTGGTTATAAGGTCAAACGCGCGATCCAAAGGCTGGAAGCGCGCGAAGCTTCGAAAGAAATCGCACGTCTTTTGAAAATCAAAGAAGGGGCGCCAGTTCTTTTCAAGGAGCGTACCGTCTACGCAGATGACGGTACGCCCGTGGAGTTCACCTATTGCTATAATCGCGGCGATATGTATTCCCTCACCGTGGCATTGGAGCGTTAGGAGGCTTTACTAAAAAGATTTAGAACTGAATCCGTTATTCAGCCTTAAATCAATTCCTTAAATTGCCAAACTTATCCCAATCGGAGGTCAAATGTCATTTCTTGGAAAAAAGAAGAGTAAAAAGGCCACCCGCCTGTTTTTTGCCACCGACATCCATGGCTCAGAACGGACCTATCGGAAGTTCATCAACGCTGGCAAGTTTTATGACGCCAATCTGATCGTCATGGGCGGTGATATTTCCGGAAAGTTGCTGATCCCAATCATTAAAGAGAAAAACGGAAATTATCGTGCCACCGTGCAGGGAACGGTTCAGAAGTTTAGTACCGAGGCCGAACTCCAGCAATTAAGAGATAAGTTGGGGTTGCTCGGTTTTTACAACCAGATCATGGACGAGGACGAATATCAGGGCTTCGCGAATGATCCCGCCGCCGTGGATAAATTATTTCATAAACTTGCTCGCGAAAGACTGCAGTCCTGGATTGACCTCGCAGAAACCCGGCTGAAAGGCACGGGAATTAAATGCCTGGTAACCGGTGGGAATGATGATGACCCCGAAGTGTTGGAAGCTATTAAAGTGGGCGGTGAATCGTTTATCCCATGCGAAGCGAAGGTCGTTCAAATTGACGATGACCATACCATGGCGAGTGTCGGCTTCAGCAATCCCACTCCTTGGCATACACCGAGGGAGATCCCTGATGAGAAGCTGGGTGAGATCATCGAAGGCATGTGCGCCCAGGTGAAAGACTTTCAGCACTGCATATTCAATTTCCATGTTCCTCCGATCGATTCAACCTTGGACACCTGTCCTAAATTGGATTGGAACACGGATCCGCCCACCCCGATCACGAGCGCAGGACAGATCGTCTTTGCAGGTGCGGGTAGCCCATCCGTACGCAAAGCGATTGAAAAATATCAACCCATGTTGGGTCTGCACGGACACATTCATGAAGCGCAAGGGTTGGTTAAGATTGGAAAGACCACTTGTATTAATCCAGGCAGTGAATACGGGGAAGGGGTCTTGCGCGGCTGCCTGGTGGTTTTCTCAGATGGAAGGATTGAAGGGACCCAGATGACCAGTGGTTGAACGGTGAACCGAATCCGTGGAAAGGAGATTGACCAATATAATAAAAAGATTCATTCTTGATCGTACGGCTGTTTTAGTTTTTGGTTCTTTGATACCCAAAATAAAACTATCGCGAAGGAGTAGGACTAATGACTACATCTGCAGCAGTTGCAAAGCCTGAGGTATTTACCCGCAAAGCCTCGGGCTTGGTACGTGTAATGTCACCCTGGTCAGCCATGTTTTATAACATTCTGGCCATGGGTGTGATTTTCCCCTGGACCTATCTTTGGGCGCCGGGTTCTTTGCCGGGCGGCCATTTGGTCTGGGGAATCATTTTAGCGATGCTCTTTGAACTTCCCATTTGCTTGGTATATGTCTTTCTTTCAACGTCCTTGCCGCGCTCAGGTGGGGACTATGTATTCCAAAGCCGCGTATGGGGCGGTGGGGTAGCTTTCGCTATCACGATGTCGGGAATCGTTATTTGGCAGCTCGTCTGGATCGCTCTGGCCGGCTGGCTGCTTTCCTACCTCGGCTTGGCTCCACTCTTCCTTGGGCTGGGCGCCACTCTTGGAAACGCGACACTGGCCAGTATTGGCATATGGTTTACCACACCAAATGCCATAGTGGTTGTTAGCATCCTTAATGCCGGGGGCGCGTTTTTGCTTCTGACGTCTGGTTTTAAGAACTATGTAGCGGTTCAACGATGGATGGTCGTGGCCACTGCGATTGCGATCTTCACCACGGTGATTGTTCTCTTATTTGCGAACCCGGCCGATGTCCCCGCAAAATTGAATGCATTTTCAGTCGCGGTGGGCGGCGTTCCCAATTACTATCAGTCGGCTGTCGCCGCCGCGCAGAAGGCAGGGATTAACCTCAATCCGCCCTTCAGCCTGCTGGCTACCCTGCTCGTCGCGCCGATTGCCTGGACCTCTCTGCAGTGGGCAACCTATAGTGCCGAGCAGAACGGTGAGATCAAGGACGCCAAGTCCTTCAACACTCAGGCCCTCATCTTCGTTGGCGGGCTGGTCATCACCGGCGTTCTGCTGGCCCTGCTGGGCTGGGCATTTGAACGAGCCCTTGGCACACAGTTCCTGTATGTCGCCGGCGCCGGTTATTGGTCCGGACTCAGCGCGGCGAATATTGCCGGCTTCAACCTCTGGCCGCCAATTCTAGCTGTGGCACTCACAGGCAGTCCGATCGTCGTGCTGCTCATCGCCGTTGGCTACCTTTTCAACAGCTTCCAGATCGCCAACAACATAATGATCGGTACTACCCGCATCATGGTAGCCGCTTCTCTTGACCGCGCCATGCCAGAATGGTTCAGCCGCGTGAGCGACCGTCGGCATACTCCTGTCAATGCCCACCTAGCCTTCTTCTTGGCAAGCATCCCTGCTATCTTGTGTTACAACCTAGTACCGGGCTGGCTTGCTTTGACATTGGGCGTAACCTTCGGTGGTGGTATGGGCTTTGCGGGCAGCGCGCTGGCGGGCATTTTCTTCCCATATAAAGCCAAGGAGGTGTATGCGGCTTCACCAGGCGCGAAATATAAAGTGCATCCTTACCTTGGAATGCTGATCGGGCTTGTGGGCGTCTTTGCTTGGATCTGGTCAGCTTGGGTGCTAGCTCCTCATGCCTTTGCAAATTCGCTCTTCCTCATCACCCTAGTGAGAGCGGCGGCGATTGTCGGAGTCATCGCTTTCTTATGGCCGTTGCGTGAACAGTTGCCTGGTTGGTTCCAGGGCGAGCAGATGCCCTGGCCGACCGCTCTCGGCATGCTGGGAGGCGGCCTCGGAATGAGTATGGTGTTGTCCTTCGTGCTGGAGCCGGCATTGGGTGTGATCGGGACCTGGGACTTCTCCGCTTTTCCAACCCACCTGTGGGCACAAATCCTCACATTTGGGATTATCGTGTTCTGTATCGTTTGGTATGCGCTCACGAAGCGCGCTCAGAAGTCAAAGGGTATCAACATTGACTTTGCGTTTAAGGAAATTCCGCCCGAATAAATTGTGTCAGTATTTCAGTCCAGTTTTACGATAGTGGTCAATGGCTAATAAATAAAACTGTCACTGGCCACTATCCATCCAAAGTGAATGCAACTCTTTTTATATGAAAACTTTAGCAAAGTGACAAACAAAAACTTTGCTTGCCTCGAAGAACTGGAACGATGTCCGACTACCTGTGCTGGGAAAATTGGCGCAGGAAATGAAATCTACGTCTGGATTAAAAGCTGAAGTAAAGGCTTATCTTTCAATAACCATATTTCATTAGAAACATCAAGAAAGGAAATGAACCATGAATGAAAGTCCTGTGGAACGTTTGATTCAGACCAACCCCGATATGGAGATCTGGTGGGATTCCTCGCCGTTGATTTTCGATCAGTGGGTGGAGAAGATGGTGAACGCGGCTCCCCCGGACCGCAAGGCTACCATGAGAGAACAGCTGCTGCGTCTCTATAATGCGGAACACCCCGAGCAAAGCGTCTTCAGAGGCTGTACGACCAACCCGCCTCTCTCTTGGGGGGCGGTTCAGGCCGACCCGAAGTTTTGGGGAGATTGGGTGAGTAAGCTTTGCAAGGACAACCCGAAGCTCAGTCAAAAAAGGCTGGCGATCCTGACCTATAAGGAAATCGTGAGGCGCGGGGCGGAGAAGTACCTGCCCATTTGGAAAGATAGCCATGGCCGGTTTGGCTGGATCTCTGCCCAATTGGATCCACGCTTGTTTTCTGAAACAGAGGCAATGCTCGAAGGCGCAGAAGAATTCAGCGCCATCGGCGAAAATGTGATGATCAAGGTGCCAGCCAGCATGCAGGGTATGGAAGTGCTCAAGATCATCAACTCCAAAGGCATCAGCACCAATACGACCACCTGCTTTACCTTGCCCCAAATTATGGCCTCGGCCGATGCTACTATGGAAGGTATTAAAATTGCGGAAAAGAATAAAGTGGATATGAGCAAATGGCGTGCCGTCATCACGATGATGATCGGACGACTGACCGAAAATGAAGCTCTCGATCTTCAGGCGGAGCGGAAGAAAATCAAATTATCCTGGCAGGAAAAGCATTGGTTTGGAATTGCCGTCTTCCGACGCGCCTATCGTTTGTTGACGGAAGGCGGATATGCCAGCAAGCTGCTGTCCTGCTCCATGCGGGCGGGTCCGCTGGTCGCGGGGAAGATGCGATATTGGGATATCCAAAAGGTCGCAGGTGGAGATATCGTGTATACTTGCCCCCCGTATGTTTTGGAACCGCTCTTTCTGATGGGTGATGACATCGACTTCCGCCCTGAGATCGAAGAAGAAGTGCCACAAGCTGTTTTGGACAAGATGCTGACACTGCCCTATTGCATCCAGGCGTACGACCCGAACGGTTTGTCGCTGGAACAGTTCAATATTCATCCCGCAACCGTCGCCACGGTTGAAACCTTCGCCAAGGGTTTTTCCAGCCTGGAAGCATTCGTGGGTGAGCGCATGGTCCATCCTGTGGCTGCCATGGCGTAAGGAGCATCAGTCCTCCACCCGCTGCAGATCAGGATGCTCGGCACGAAAGACGGAGGTGTCTTGCTTATGCCGACATGTTACACATCTTTGGAGCTCTATTGGGTGTCCGCACGGAATGATGACTAGGATAAAACCATGACGCTTGCGATCGAGCAGGCCATTTCGAAAGTGCCTTTTCTGGCTGATGCAAAGAACGTCACCCAGACACCGTTGAGCGGCGGCATCACGAATCTGAATTTCAGGGTTGATGCCGACGGGAAATCCTATGTGATTCGCCTGGCCGGTGAAGATACGGAGAAGCTGGGCATCAAGCGCGACGTGGAGTATGCCGCGAATCGCGCGGCTGGCTTGTTGGGTATTGCGCCGGAGGTGGTGTACTTTATTGAACCGGAGGGCTACCTCGTGACCCGCTTCATCCATGGCAAACGCATGCCGCCCGAGGAAATTACCAAGCCTTGCAATCTCGGGCGGGTGGCGCGTAAGTTGCGCCTTTTCCATCGCCGCGGGCCGGAGCTGAAAAGCGAGTTCAACGTGTTCCGGCGCGTGGAAATGCTGACGAAGATGTCGAAGTCACACAACTGTAAATTCCCATTCGATTGGGATTGGATCATGCAAAAGATGGGCGAGACGGAAAAGGCCCTCTTGAAGGACCCGTACCTTCCCACGCCCTGCCACGATGATCTGCTCAATTTGAACTGGATGGAAGAAGAAGTGCCGGGCGAGATCGGTGAGCTTCGTTTGTTGGATTGGGAATATGCCGGTATGGGCGACATCTTCTTTGACCTCGGAAATTTCTCCCACCATCATCGCTTGACGGATGAGCAGGTCCGCCTCTTACTGCAGGAATATTTCGGCGAGGTGACGGCGAAGAATTTCGCACGCCTCAAATTGATGTGGCCGATGTCGGAGCTGCATGAAGCGATGTGGGGCACCACCCAGACCGGCCTCTCGAAGCTTGAGGAGGATTTCCAGGGATATGCCGATTTGTGGTTCGGCCGTTTTCGCCAGCATGTCACGGATTATCGCTGGGAGCGCTGGTTGCAAGAGGCGGCGAAGAAGAGAAACGCAAAATAGGCCGGAGCCTTAATGCTTCGGCCCCGCAAGTTTTTATTATTCAAACCAAGGAGAGTTTATGTCGATCGTTAATGCAAAAGAGATCATGGTGGAAGCACTGAAGGGCAAATATGCCGTGGGTGCGTTCAATGTCACGGACCTGGTTCAATTCGAAGCGGTGATCGATGCCGCCGTCGAAAAGAAAGCGCCGGTCATCGTTCAAACTTCAGTGAAGCCGTCCCAGTTCCTGGGCACGAACCTGATGGTGGCGATCTATCGCAATCTGGCCTCGTCCGCGCCGGTGCCCGTGTGTCTGCACCTGGATCACTGCACCGACATTGCGTATTGCAAGAAGTGCGCTGATGCAGGGTACACCAACATCATGATTGACGCCTCCAAGCAGTCCTATGAAGAGAACATCCGCCAGACCAAGGAAGTGGTGGACTACTGTCATAAGGCGGGCAGCATCTCGGTCGAGGGCGAGTTGGGAACCGTCGGCGGCGTGGAGGACCAGATCAAAGTCGCGGAGGATGAGGCGCAGCTGGCCAACCCGAAACAGGCTGTGGAATTCGTCGAACGCACGGGGTTGGACATTTTCGCTCCTGCCATCGGCACGGCGCACGGTGTCTATAAAACAAAGAACCCGAAGATCGATTTCGACCGCCTGGCGACCATCAATAGAATGATCAATGGCAATGGCATCAAGACGCCGCTCGTCGTTCATGGCGGCACGGGTCTGCCCGAGGATTACATTAAGAAACTGCTGGCCTCCGGCGGCGCCAAGTTCAATGTGTCGACGGAGTTGAAGCACACATTGATCGACACGAAGTTTGGATACATCCAGGCGCATCGCGATGAGTACGATCCCGGCAAGGTCGATGTTGCCGTGCGTGACGCGACCCGCAAGGCGGTCATCCATTGGATGGAAATGCTGGAGTGTGTGGGCAAGGCCTAACGTACGCCATTTGCCGCAGGATCCGCAGAGCTCCTGGAGAAGATAGGATCTTCCAGCCTTTGCCTTCCTTGTGGTAAATCAGAAAATTCAATCATGGAGTAAAGTATGACAAAGAAAATCGAAGAGTATTATGTTCCCTGGGTGAAAGGCATTCCGATGTATATCTCGGAGCATATTGAAAAGGCGTGGCGCAACCCCGCCCTGCACCGCATGATGTCGAATGAGAATCCGAATCCGCCTTCGCAAAAGGTCCTGGATGCGATGGTCAAGTATGCCAAGATGGCAAACCGGTATCCCGATCAAGGCCTGGTGGTGCGAACCAAGATCGCCGAGATCAATAAGCTGGATGGTCCGCATAACGTGATGCTTGGCAACGGTTCCAGCGAAGTGTACGATAACGTTTTCCGCATGTTCATTGCGCCGGGCGACGAGGTCATTCAACATACACCCTGCTTCGGTATCTACGGCTTGCGCGGCAAATTGCTGGGCGCCAATATGGTCAATGTGCCGATGGCCTATAAGGACAAGCGATTGCTTTATGATCCGGATGCCATCCTGAAGGCCGTTACCCCGAAGACCAAGATCATCGTGGTGGCCAATCCCAACAACCCCACCGGCAACTTTATGGATGCCAAGCATTTTGTCACGATTGCCGAGACCGGCATCCCCTTCGTGGTGGATGAGGCCTATGTGGAATTCTCCGGCTTGGGCATGTCCCAGGTTGGACTGACCAAGAAATACAAGAATGTGATCATCACGCGTACGCTGTCGAAGGCGTATGGCCTGGCGGGGATGCGCTTCGGATACGCTTTGGCGGCGAAGGAAGTGATCGACCAGATCGCCGGTTCGCTGATCCCGTGGAACGTGGGTACCGTCCCGATGTGGGCGGCGCTGGCGGCCTTCGAAGATACGGAAGGACTCGCAGAGCGCGTCCGCTTCAATAACACGGAAGTGGATTTCATCACCGAATCGTTGAGCGACATTCCCGGCTTCGTGGTTTTCCCGTCCAAGGCGAATTACATTCTGTTCGACTGTGGCGCAACGGGCAAGACGGGCAAGGAAGTGCTGGCCTATGCCGAGACCAAGGGCTTGATTCTGCGCGGTGAAAGCAAAAAATACGATAGCGACGGCTGGTTCCGCGTCACGATCGGCACGAAGGAAGAAAATCGCTTGTTCGTGGACACCGTGCGCGAGTTCTTTGGAATGAAGAAGTAGAACCCGTGATCGTTGAGCACACAAAGGAAAAAGAGCAGTTTTCCTTTGTGTGCTTGTTTTTCTTTACATACAATTTTTCTATTTAACGGATGCGTTATGCCAAATATTAAAGCTGTGTTTTTTGATCAAGACGGAGTGATTATTGATACTGAACGGGATGGTCATCGTGTCTCGTTCAATCTGACCTTCAAGGAGTTTGGTTTCACTGACGAATGGAGCGTGGATTATTATCACGAACTACTCCAGATCGGCGGTGGCAAGGAACGCATGAAGCATCACTGGAGGACCAGGGGGTTTTCCAGGCCCGTGACCGAGCAGGAAATCGACAAGCTCATTCCTGAAATGCACAAACGCAAGACCGCCTTGTTTGTGGAACTGATCGAGGCGGGAAAACTGCCATTAAGGTCGGGCCTTCACCGCTTTATGAACGAGGCGAGGCAGGCCGGCTTGAAGGCCGCCATCTGTACCACATCCAGTGAGCAGACGGCCCAGGCGATCACGGACAGGCTACTCAGTGATATTCGATTTGATGTGGTGTTGGCCGGCGATGTCGTCAGCAAGAAAAAGCCTGATCCAGAAATTTATATTTTGGCACTATCCAAGCTGGGATTGAAACCGGAGGAAGCCTTTGTCGTGGAGGACTCGAGAAACGGCGTGGCCGCTTCGAAAGGAGCAGGGATCAGGACCATTGTCACGACCAATGGCTATACTGAGAAGGAGGATGTAAGCGCCGGCGATGTGATTGTCACCTGCCTCGGCGACCCAAAAGGTGAGAAGGCCGTCCTGCGAAAGGGCAACCTCCCGGGCTTCGATGGCGTGGTTCATGTGAAACAGTTGCTCGAATTGTTTGAAAGCTAGCAGCCGTCAAGGAGGAAAAAGACGCGGCCGGGAGGCCGCGCTGTTTTATCAATGGTAAAATTTTATCAACGGGAGTTCGAAATGCCTTTTGAAATACAACCCATCCACATCCTGCTCATCATTATCGCAGCCTTGATTATCTTTGGACCCAATCGTCTGCCGGAGATTGGGCGGTGGCTGGGACATTCCATCGGTGAATTCAATAAAGGCGCACATGAGATGACGGCCGCGATGCGCGACGAAATAAATAGGAACGCTGGATCGGATAATCCTGCTGGACGGCCCGACTTAACTCAGCCCCTGCCGGCAGTTAATCAGTTCTGCATCAAATGTGGCGCTCCAAATCCTTCCGGGGCGCTTTTCTGCAATCGGTGCGGCAATTCGTTGAGTATATAAAGCCTGCAGATCGTCAGCGACAGGGACCGCTCAATGTGATCGGAACATTAATGGGTGCCGCTTGCCGGCGGATGCTTACCGAAGGATCCGAATCAGCGTCCAGTATATACCGGCAGCCACAACGGCCGTCGCCGGGATTGTCAACAGCCAGGCAACTCCGAGCTCCTCCGCGACTCCCCAGCGCACCTTGTTGGCCCGTTCCGCCGTGCCGGCGCCCATGATGGATGCACTCACCACTTGCGTTGTGCTGACGGGTCCGCCGATCAAGGATGCACCGATGATGATGATTGCAGATGATAGTTGCGAGGTAAAACCGTCTATGGGTCGGATTCTAAATATTTTGCCGCCCAATGTTTTAATCAATCGCCAGCCGCCCACGGCGGTGCCGGTCGCAATCGCGGTGGCGCAAACGATAATGACCCAGAGCGGTACAGCAAATACTTTTAGATATCCGCCCGTGACCAATCCCAATGTGATAATGCCCATGGTCTTCTCTGTGTCATTGGCGCCATGACTCAGCGCCAGAGCAATGCCTGTGACAATCTGGCTATGTTTGAACAAGCCATTGATCTTGGGCGTCGCGTCCCAACTCAAAATCATTGTGGTTCTCAGTATGATCCACCCGAAGATAAACCCCAGCAGCGGCGATGTAAAAAGTGCAATCAGTATTTTGATCAAGCCTGGAACTTTAATGGCTGTCCAGCCGCCGCTGATGATCGTGGCACCGATAATGCCTCCAACCAAGGCGTGTGAGGAACTGCTGGGAAGCCCAAGGTACCAAGTTAGCAAGTCCCAGAGGATTGCGCCAGCCAACGACGCGATAATTACTGTTATGTTGATCGAGCTGGAGGCAACCACATCATTTCCAATGGTTTCTGCCACCGCCAGACCAAAAATAAATGGAGCTGCGAAATTTGCGAGGGCGGTGGCGCCCAGCGCAACGTGCGGCGAAAATGCACGCGATGAAATCATCGTGGCCACGACGGTGCAGGAATCGTGCATGCCATTTAGAAAAGCAAATCCGAGACCCAGTACGACCACGGCAATGAGAATGGGCGACATTGCTATTTCCCTCTTTTACGTGATCTTCACAACAATATCTGCTATGACGTTGGCGGCTTCATCGCCGCGGTCCGCGGCGTTGCTCATGTGGCGATAGACCTCGCGCAATTTCAACATCATGACCACATGCTTGAGATCCTCTGCGCCGCTGAAGAGATCCGCCAGAGCTTCCCGGTATACACCTTCGACACGGTTCTCAAGTGCCTTGGCGCGCTGGGCATGGTCATTGGCCACGGCTGGATGTTCCTCCAGCGTATTCACTGCCATGGAAAGCTCGTAGGCCGCATCTCTTAATAGAGAAGCCATACGTTGCATAAACGGGGTCGGCCCCACTTTAAGGATTTCCATCTCGCTGACCGTGCTGTAGGCATAGTCCAGCACATCGTCGATGGTTCGCGAAAGCGAGAAGATGTCTTCGCGGTCAAAGGGTGTGATGAACGTTTTATTAAGTTCATCGATCAGAATGCGGCGGGCCTCATCCGCTTCTTTCTCCTTGGCATCCAGCAGCGCCGAGGCGGCTGGGTCCCCGGTGCTGAGAAAGCTTTTCAAAGCATCCAGGCCCTCCAGCGTCAGCGCGGCTTGGTCATGAATCAGTTTCAGGAAGACGTTTTGTCGTTTCTTAAAGAGTCGATTCATGGTTGATCCTCCTTGCTAAAATATTATCCTTAACACATGGGCTGGGGAAAGTCTTTGATTCGAAGTACGCGGTCGAATCAGAACAGAACGGCATAGAGACCATTGGGCTTTCATGATTTGCGGCGCCGGCTTCGTGGATGAGCACTTTGACAGATTCTACCCCGGACCCATCATGAATTTGGCTTCCATTCCTGATTATAAGTGGATTGTAAGTAGATGGATATATAAAAAGGAGAAATCGTGTCCGCTTTATTTCGCTAAGGAGGCTGCTGCACGGATACTTCATCCATATTTACCAAAGTTTGTACTTCCTCCCCGTATTGAATCCCCGGGATCGGATAGGCGATCACCTCGAGTAATGATGGATTCTGAAAATTCCGCCGCTTCGTTTCCGGATGCGGATAATAAATCCAACCCGCATATTCGATATCTTTGTAAATGACCCTGCAGCGCGAAAAGGAAAAGTGTTCCGGCGGGTGCAGGTCGGTCCACTCGACGCTGTAAAAAGTAAATTCTGGTTTGATCAGCCGGAAGGTGTAGGGGCGGATGTCGATGTTCAGCGTGCCGTTGAAATAGCCATCCAAGTTTAAGCCGCGTGCCCTGAAGAGCGGCCTCTGCCTCTCCAGCGCGCCGTAAGGATAATCGTTCGATGGGCCGGATGCGACCCGGTAACCCCGGGCCAGAACGCCTTGCAGAGTGACCCATCGCGGATTCATAAAGCGAATTTCCACACTTCTCATGGAAGGGGAAGAAACTCCGCGCACAAGATCCCGAAATAACCGTTAACCTCATAGGAAAGCCATTCCGATTTCATCGGATTCTCTTTGAGGGCGCCCGCCAGGATCAGGCTCGGCCACAGGCTGTCGGGTTTGGCATGCTCCACGAAAACGGGATCCGCTGAAAGCAGGTCGTCGAGGCGGCCGGCGCGGATGACCTCCTGCATCCAGGCATCATAGCGCGCCGATTCGGGATCGAATCCATACGGCCCGTTGGCGTCATGGGCGTGGCCCTGATCGGCGCTGGCAATCAAGGCAATGCGCTGTCCTGAATCGCGGATCACGCCTCCCAGGGCGCGGCCGAAATCAAAATGGGTTTGATAGGACAACAGCCTCATCGGACTGATCGCTACGATCTTCGGTTTGGGCTGACAGCGCTGGCCCATGAAATAGAGGGGCACGACCGCACCCCAGTCCAACGGGACAAAACAATCGGGACCACTGCTGGCGCCATAAATATAACGAACGACCGGAACCTTCCGCTCCGCGGCCCGGTCTGCGATGACATGGGCCAGGGCGTAATCGATTTCGAAATCAAGCTTCAGGTCGGGCGGCCATCCCGCAGTGGCGCGTTCTGCAATCGAAACGCTGATGGCGTTTTGGACTCGAAATCCATGCGGATTGACCAGGATAATTACATTGGGTGCCAGGGCCCGCAGCTTTTCACCCATCTTCCGCATCGAATGACGCGTCAGGGTAATCTTGCTTTGATCGTCGATCAGGTCGCCGGCATGCGGCGCAATACAAGCATAGATCAAGGTCATGGGATCACCTCATCTGTTGGCATGAGTATAACTTTGTTTGGCCCCGAGCAAATAAAAAGGGCGGACTATTGTCCGCCCGGCGATGGATGTTCCGAAGAGATTACACGACAGCAATTTGTGTGGGATCGGCAGGATTGTATTTGATCTTAATGGTGTCGCCGACGCGCGGGACGGCGATCTTGGAAACCATGGTCTGAGCCGTCGTCTCGAAACCAGCGCCCATGGCGGGTTGAACCTTTAATTTCAAGACCACCACCGGATTCATGTTGATCATGGAACCGGTGTCCTGAATGGACAAAACCTGGGCGGTTGCCTCCATTCCCGATTGTGCGATCCAGGCGCCTGACTTTTGCATATCCAGCGCGGCCTGACCTTTATTCATGGCATTGTTCATGTCGTCCACGAAATCCTTGCCCATGAAGGCCTTGGTCAAACCACCCGTCAAGCCTGAATTTAAGGATTTTTTGGCATTATCTAAAGCTTTCTGGGGATCCTTCTCAATTTTTCGTCCGAACATAGTTGCTCCTCTCGTTTGATTTTTCAACAACGGCGCAACTATAGCCGCAAGTACTTTTTTCTTCAAGCCTTACTAAAGTACTGGTTCAAGAATCATGCGTGAAGCTACGGGCCGATCTTGAAATTCTGTTTTGCAGAAATATCATCGGGGCTCAATACGTGCAGGCTGATGGAATAATGCCCGCAGTCTGCCGAATACGTCCCGGGGTTCGGAGCGTTCTTCGTTCCGGCTGCCTTGAAAGTGATGGTCTGAGGTGAGGTCGTGTTGGACTTATCGCCCCGGATCTCCCACTGGAAGGAGACTTTGGCGGCACCGTTGGTGGTGATCGTCCCGCTGAAAGCCACTGGATTGGGACCGCCGCACATGCTGAAGCTGACCGAGGCGCCCACCGTCACATTCGTCACGATCACGGATGGAGGCGGAATGACCGGCAGGTTGTTCAAATTTCCCGAGGTGGTCGAGACGCTGGCGGATACCCAGCAAAAGGTGCTTGAATTGTTTGGATCGCGGACATACCACCAGGTGCCGTCGCCATTCTTCCCGGCGATCATGGCGGTCTGTCCAAAACCAATCGTATCCAGGGAGGCGTAGACGACGTCCGGACCGGACCGGCAATTGACCGCGGGGGAGGTCGGCGTCAATTGCGGCGCGCTGGGTGTGGCGGAGACGGTCGGAACGGGAGTAGGCGTGGGCGAAGGCGGAAACGCCGGAGTCATCGTGCTGGTCGGTGTGCCGCTCGCGGCGGTGGGTGTTTGCACCGATATGGTGAGGAGCGGAAAGTTGCAAGCCATTGCTAACAGTGCGCACAAAAGCAAGAGCATCACGCGATGGATTCTCATGGCTTCTCCTTTGGTGAAGGGTCGATCCTTTCCTGATGATACCGCGAATGGGATCATCCGCTGCGATGCTACTTGAGCATCGGAATTTTGATGCCGTGTTTCTTGGCCGCTTCGATGGCAATTTCGTAGCCTGCATCCGCATGCCGGACCACCCCCATGCCGGGATCCGTCCTGAGAACCCGCTCCAAGCGGACCGCGGCTTCCGGCGTCCCATCGGCGACGATGACCTGCCCTGCGTGCTGGCTGTAGCCGATGCCCACTCCACCCCCATGGTGGAATGAAACCCACGTTGCGCCGCCAATGGCGTTGATCATGGCGTTCAGAATGGGCCAATCGGAAACCGCATCGGTGCCATCCTTCATTCCCTCGGTCTCGCGGTTGGGACTCGCCACGGAACCGGAATCCAAATGATCGCGTCCGATCACGATCGGCGCTTTGACGATGCCTTTTGCCACCAGCTCGTTGAATTTGAGTCCGGCTTTGACGCGTTCGCCATATCCGAGCCAGCAAATGCGGGCCGGCAGCCCCTGGAAGGGGACTTTTTCGCGCGCCAGCTTCATCCAGCGATGCAGATGTTCATCGTCCGGGAACAATTCCATCACGGCCTCATCGGTCCTGTAAATATCTTCTTTGTCACCCGATAGCGCGACCCATCGAAACGGTCCCTTGCCTTCACAGAACAATGGGCGAATGTAGGCCGGAACAAAGCCGGGAAATTCAAAGGCATCCGTCACCCCAAAGTTGTAGGCCTGCTGGCGAATATTATTTCCATAATCGAATACTTCCGCACCGTGCCGTTTGAATTCGAGCATGGCTTCAACATGCTTGGCCATCGAGGCCATGGCGCGCTCTTTATATTCGCCAGGGTTGGACTTGCGCAGTTCGTTGGCGGCTTCCACGGAAAGTCCGGAAGGAACGTACATCAGGGCTTCATGGGCCGAGGTCTGATCGGTGACCACGTCCGGCACCACGCCCCGCACAACCAATTCCTTATGAATGTCTGCCGCATTGCCGATCATTCCGATGGAAAATGGCTGGCCTGCGGATTTCTTTTCCTCGACCAGCGTCATTGCTTCTTCGAGGTTATCCACGACGGTATCCACATAGCCGATGGCATGGCGACGTTCGGCGCGTTCGCGATCGACTTCGACAATGAGCCCAACGCCTTCGTTCATGGTGATCGCCAGCGGCTGTGCACCGCCCATGCCGCCGAGGCCGGCCGTCAAGACGAATTTTCCTTTGAGCGAATTCCAGCCGCGCAATCTCGCCAGCGCGCCGAAAGTTTCATAAGTGCCTTGCAAGATTCCCTGCGTGCCGATGTAGATCCACGAGCCCGCCGTCATCTGACCATACATCATCAATCCCTTGGCGGCCAGTTCATCAAAATGCTCCCACGTGGCCCAATGCGGCACGAGATTGGAATTGGCGATGAGCACGCGCGGCGCATCTTTGTGCGTTTTGAAGACCGCCACCGGTTTGCCCGATTGAACCAGAAGGGTTTCATCCTCTTCGAGATTCTTGAGCGATTCCAGAATCGCATCGAAGCATTCCCAGTTGCGGGCGGCCTGGCCGCGCCCGCCGTAGACCACGAGGTCCTGCGGGCGTTCCGCCACTTCAGGGTCAAGGTTGTTTTGGATCATGCGATAGGCGGCTTCCGTCAGCCACGACTTGCAGGTGAGTTTTGTGCCGCGCGGGGCGCGGACAACACGAGAGCCAGACATTCGAGTCTCCTTTGAAATGAAAATTCCTCCCAGCTATTATACGCCGGGAGGAATATGCGTTGGCTTTTCCGTTTTCCTACGCCGTTTGCAGGATCAGGTCCGCAAAGTTCGTGGCCTTCAACCGTTTCACAAGTTCGCTCTGCGCTTCACACCAGACGGAGTGAAGTGGACATTCATCCCCAAATGTACATTTGCCCTCTTCGCCGGCACATTCGTTCAGCTGGATCGGCCCGTCAATCGCCTCGACGACTTCCAGCAGGGTAATGTCTCTCGGCTCACGGGCCAGCGTCACGCCGCCGCGTGCCCCGCGCGAGGTGTGAAGCAATCCGGCAATGGATAACTGCGAAATGATCTTTGCCAGGAAGGATGGCGGGATGCGTTGCTCTTCGGCTATGGTGCTGGTGGCCGCGCGCTCGGCGTTGTCTTGGTGGGCCAGGTAAAGCACGGCCCGTACGGCATAATCGGCTTGGCGGGTAATTTGCATGGTGTCCTTCTTTCCGCAAAAAACAGATAATGCTTATCTATTATTAAGATTTTATTTTGTTTGAGAGGACACGGCAAGTGATAGAGGTCATTGCTAAATAATGACCTTTTACTCCGATTTAAGGATCTCTCCTCCGTTGGGGAGAGGAGAGATCGATCGTTGAGATCAATGAGTCAGGGTCAGATTTCCGGCGCCGGTTTTGATCAGAAACGTCAGCGTCGGACCGGAACCGCTTTGGGTATATTGACCGCCGTTTTGAGTCCAACCTGTCCCGGCATTGATATTGGCCAGACCGCTCTCCGTCGTGACGTTCGCATTCACGTTTTGTGGAATGACCAGGATGATGTTGCTCAGCCCGCTGGAAATCGTGATTGTGGCGTCGCGCTGCAAGGTGCCGGAGAAATCCAAGGTGGAATCGCCGGCGCCGCTATCGAAGATCATGGTGCTGAAGTTGGCGTTGGCCAAGCCAGTCAGCTTGACCGAGGACGCGCCCGTTTCGTAGCGGAAGAGGGTCATTTCGTTTGGATTGGCCTGCGAAAAAGACAGGGTTACGTTCGAGGCGCCATCCTTGATGGTCAGGTTGGTCAATGAAAGTCCGCCGAGTTCATAGGTTCCGGTATAGGCACCGGCGTTGATGGTCAAGTCCAGGGGCTGATTGCCAAGTTTGAAGTCCCAGATATTTTTGATATTGCCCGGATAGGGGATATTGTTAAGATTACCTTGTTTAATCTGGGTACCGGTGCTATCGGTGATGACCTCAGGCTTCAAATCGGGGACGTTGTAGGTGGCCGTGCCTTCGACCAGATTTTGCGCGCCGGGACTGAGATTCAATTCACCCGCACCGAACAGGATGCTTAGACGCGTCGTCCCGGAGGAGGGCCCGGGCACCGTTATATTATCTACGACATCCGGTCCCGGCGTGGGAGCCTTGGGCAATGAGACGCTAAACCCGCAGGCCAGAGTCGCCAATGCGAGGATAAGGACAACAGCAATGATTTTGACGTTCATGGGGATTCTCCTTCGTTGAAATATACGCAGGAGTGGTTGTTCTGTCGCGCGAAAACTATGCGGCCCTTCGCCCCTTGGGCGGTTCTCGTGGAACGGCAAAAGCCGCGTCCAGGGCCTGCGAAACCGAACGCGCCTCGATCACCTCGATCCCGTTGGGCCAGGCTTCGCCCTTGTGAATTGCTTTTGGAACGATGGCACATTTGAATCCGAGCTTGACGGCTTCGCGCAGACGCGTCGGCATTTGAGCCGGCATGCGCAGTTCGCCCGCCAAGCCGATTTCACCGATCAAAACCGCGTCGGCGCGGATGGCAATGTCCTTCGCCGAGGAGGCGATTGCTGCGGCAATGGCAAGGTCCGCGGCGGGTTCATCAATTTGAATCCCGCCAACAACATTGACGAATACATCTTGTTCGGCAAGTTTGAGCCCAACGCGTCGGGTGAGGACCGCCGCGATGAGCAGGAGCCGGTTGAAGTCCACGCCGTTGGGCGTGCGACGCGCATTGCCGAATTGAGTGGGCGAGGTCAAGCCTTGAATCTCAACCAGGATCGGACGTGTGCCTTCCATCGAGACGGCAATCGAAGAGCCGGGCGCATTAACCATTCGCTCTTCTAGAAACGCCTCGGACGGATTGGTCACTTCCATCAGGCCGCGTTCGCGCATTTCGAACACGCCCACTTCTGAAGTCGCGCCGAAACGATTCTTCACCGAGCGCAACAAGCGATAGGCCTGGAAGCGATCGCCTTCGAGATACAAGACCGTATCCACGATGTGCTCCAGCACGCGCGGACCCGCGATCGCGCCGTCCTTGGTGACATGACCGATGATGAAAACCGAGATGCCGCCGGACTTGGCGAGTTCGCGCAACTGCGAGGCACATTCGCGCACCTGCGAAACCGAGCCGGCGGATGAATCGAGTTCGGATAGATAAACGGTTTGGATCGAGTCGACGATCAAGAGATCGGGTTTGACGTCGTTGACGTGACTGAGAATGACTTCCAGATTCGTTTCGGTGACCAATAATAGATTTGGGGGCAGTTGTTTTTCGTGATCCAACCGTGTCGCGCGCATCTTGATTTGTCTTTCCGATTCCTCGCCGGAAACATACAGCACGCGCTGTTTGTCCGACATTTCCATCGCCATTTCAAGCATGAGGGTGGACTTGCCGACGCCGGGATCGCCGCCCACGAGCACAATCGAGCCGGGCACAATGCCGCCGCCCAACACGCGCGCAAACTCTCCCATGGGCAATGGGATGCGATCTTGGCTATCACCGCCGACCTCGCCGATCGGACGCGGCTGGGAGCGTCCGGTCAGTCCGCGCAAATTGGAAGCCGCGCCTTTGCTGACCGGTTCATCGTGGACGATCTCCTCGACCATGCTGTTGAACGATCCGCATTGTGGGCATTTGCCCATGTAGGTGGCGGAGACGCGCCCGCATTCCTGGCAGACAAAGCGTGTGTGAGTCTTTGGCATGAAGTGATTATAACTCTGAGAACACGTTAATATCGATATGTTAGAATGATTCTCATGCGAAAGAGTCTTATCGGTGTTTTGGCGCTTCCACTGTTGGTTCTCGTTGCCATTGGGCTGTATTTCGTTCCGCCCATCCATGAGCACCTGGCGTGGCGGCTCGAAGATCTGCAAACGAGAATCATTTATTTTTTTCAACCTCCCAGCCAGGCTGTCTTTATTCCGCAAGTTTCGCAGCAGGTCGCGATCGATGCGATGGTCCAGGCCACGATGCAAGCCTATTCGACGGCGCAGGCTCAATCCATCACGCCTACTCCAGCTCCGAGCGCGGCCGCATCCAGTGACCCGACTGCCATGCCCACAGCCACCTCGGCACCTGTACCCGCCACGGTTTCCTTGAGCGGCGTCAAATATGAGGATCAAACCGGCCGATACAATTATTGCGGGCCGACCAACTTTTCCATGGCGCTGACATTTTGGGGTTGGAACGGCAACCGTGACGTGATCGGCAAGGCTTTGATGCCTGGCAACCTCAATAAGGCCGGCGATCCGTCTGCCAGTCCGGATAAGAACGTCATGCCGTTTGAGTTGCAGGACTACATCACGGAGAACGTGCCGGGGATGAGTTCCGTATTGCGCTATGGCGGTGACATCGATTTGATCAAGCGCCTGGTCGCGGGCGGCTTTCCGGTCGTCGCAGAAAAGGGCGAGCAGCAATACGATCTGACCGGCCAGCTCAGCTGGATGGGTCATTATCAGTACATTACCGGCTATGACGACAACTCCCAGACCCTCCTCATTCAAGATACGTATAAGACCGTCCTGGGCGGCGGCCCGAACTACCATGTGTCGTATGACGAGTTCATGAAGGAGTGGCGGAGTTTCAATTATGTTTTCGTGGTGGTCTACCCGTCGGATCGCGAATCGGATGTCATGACCCTGCTCGGCTCCTACGCGGACGAGGACTGGGCCGCGCATCACGCGCTGGCCCTGGCGACTGCGGACGCCCAGGCTTTGACCGGCATCGATCAGTTCTTTGCCTGGTTCGACGTCGGAACGAGTCACGTGGCTTTGAAGGAATACGTCGACGCCGCCTTTGCGTACGATCAGGCCTTTCAACTTTACAATAGTTTGCCTTTCGATTACAGCAGCAGCCCATTTCGTGTGATGTGGTATGAAACGGGGCCGTATTTCGCCTACTATTATGCGGGCCGATATCAGGATGTCATTAATCTCGCCAACACGACTCTCAACAAAACGATCGCCCAGCCGACGTTGGAGGAGAGTCTCTACTGGCGCGGCATGGCGGAGGCCGCCAGCGGAGACACACAGGCCGCGCTTAATGATTACTATGCGGCCTTGAAGATTCATCCGGATTATCCGCCCGCGCTTCAAGGATTACAATCCCTGGGAGTCCAATAATGCGTATCTTGCACTTCGCTGACGCCCACATCGACATGGCCAATTACGGCCGCCATGATCCCGAGACGGGTCTGCCCTTGCGCGTGCTCGACTTTCTCAAATCCCTGGACACGATCGTGGCCGCGGCCATCGATGAAGCAGTCGACATGGTCATCTTTGCGGGTGACGCCTACAAGGATCGT
Source organism: Anaerolineales bacterium (assembly GCA_035516425.1). Classification (GTDB taxonomy): domain Bacteria; phylum Chloroflexota; class Anaerolineae; order Anaerolineales; family Villigracilaceae; genus Fen-1038. The sequence goes on along the minus strand of DATJAH010000020.1, from coordinate 52,722 downwards.
TCGCCCGCGCCGACCTTTCAGCGTGAGTGGGGACGAAGGATCATTCGCCTGTCTCAGGCCAAGATCCCGACCCTGCTCCTCGTTGGCAATCATGACGTTTCGCCGGCCGTTGGACGCGCGCACGCCATTCAGGAATTCGACACCCTGCAGGTGCCGTATGTCCGCGTGTTGCAGCGACCTGAATTACTGAAGCCGCAGGATTTATGGGGTTTGCCGGTGCAGGTCATCGCCTTGCCGTGGATTTCGCGGTCCGGCCTGATGGCATCGCTGGATAGGAGCACCACCGATACTTCGGAAGTCTTCGCCGATATAGAATCTCGAATCTCGGACTTGATTGGGAACTGGCTCGAGGAGGCTGATTCGAATCTTCCGCTGATTCTTACCGCCCATGCTTCCGTCCAGGGTGCAAAGTTTGGCTCGGAGCGGATGGTGATGCTGGGGAGCGATTTGGTTTTGCCCGGCTCGCTCGTCAAGAATCCGCGTTTTGATTATGTGGCGCTCGGACATATCCACAAGCCGCAGGATTTGAACGAAGGTGGGCAGCCGCCGGTGATTTATCCGGGCTCGATCGAACGCGTCGACTTTGGAGAAGCTGCGGATGACCGCTACTTCATCATCGCCGATGTGGGGCGCGGCAAAACCAGCGTGGATTGGAGAAAGCTCGCAGGCGCGCGTCGATTCGTGGATCGGCGAATCGTTCTCACATCCGGCGAGAATGTGATGGAGAATCTCAAAGACGCATTGCCAAGGCAAAAGGAGATCGAAGGCGCGATCATCCGACTCACCGTTGAATATCCGCGCGAATATGATTCGCTGGTTGATGAATCGGCATTACGGAAATATGCGGAAGCTGCGTTTGAATTCCATCTGGTCAAGCGCCCGCAGGTGGAGGCGCGCATTCGCCTGCCTGCAGATCAAACCATCAGCAGTCTGAGCCCGCTTGACCTGCTTGACCAATACTGGCGGGCGGCCAAGATCGAAGGGGCGGAGGCATTGCAGAAGCTGGCGCAGGAAATTATCTCCGGCGATAACAGTTCATCCGGTCATCCGTTATAATTCATAAAGTGACATAGGAAGATACTTTAGAGATAAGGAGACAAAATGAAACTGAACAAGAACCTTGCGATGATCCTGTTGGCAGCTTTCCTGATTTTGTTCGGCCTGGAAGGCATCGGTGTGCACTTTTCCTTCCTGCCCCTGATTACGGCGATCTGTGCCCTGCTGGCAGGCATACTCTTATTGATCAATCGTTGACACTTCCTGAATATCGTCCGGGTCGATCGCCTCAGGCATGGCAAGTCAGTGAACTCATTGGCTTGCCATTTGCTTTGTGCCGATGCGGCCTGTACAAAGATGGGATAAAGAACATATAGCCAGCATGACGGTTCTTACCGTACAATGAATTGGGAGAAGGTTATGACCATCATTGTTGCGGATACCACCTGCAGTCTGCCGCGCGAATGGCTGGCCTCACGCGGTATCCCGCTGATTCCACAAGACATCATCTTTGGCGATGAATCATTTCATGACGATTCTGAACTGGACACGCCCACATTCCTTAGAAAACTCGGGAGTTCCTCGGCGTTGCCAAAAACCGCCGCGCCGGAGCCGCCGCTTTACCACCCCATCTTTCGATTCGCGCAGGAAAAAGGCGAAAGCCTGGTGGTGGTGGCGCCGACGTCCAAGGCCAGCGGAACATTCCGCTCGGCAGAAATCGCCGCGCAGGATTTTCCGCAAGTGGACATTCGCGTCGTGGACACCTTGACGATCGCCGGCAATCTCGGCTCCCTGGTCTTGATGGCGGATCGATGGGCCAAGGCCGGCGCCGGGGCGGATGAAGTGGTCCGCCGCCTCAACGAGATGATCCCGCGCGGGCGGATCTATTTTTTGGTGAATACCCTTGAATATCTTCAGAAAGGCGGACGCATCGGCGGCGCCCGGGCGCTGGTCGGTGAACTGTTGCAGGTCAAGCCGATCCTGACCATTCGTGATGGACAGGTCGAACCGTTCGAGCAGCAGCGGACAAAGAAGCGGGCCCTTGCGCGTCTTGTTGAGATTGTCAAAGAGCAATGTCCGAAAACGGATCAGGCGCATTTATGCGTGATGCAAGCCGGTGCTTTCGATGAAGGTCGCGAACTCGCGGCGCGCCTGCAGTCCGAGATCGGGGGTGGGGAAATCCCCATCTATGAATTGCCGCCGGCCATTGTGGTCCATGCCGGGCCGGGGGCATTGGCGGTTGGCTTTTTTATCTGATGGTATAATTTCGGCGCTCAAGCGCAAAATCACACAATCGCGGTTTCGTAAGGAGAACGTATGTCCGGTCATTCCAAATGGTCAACCATCAAACGCAAAAAGGGCGCGGCGGACGCCAAGCGCGGCGCGGTCTTTACCCGCCTGACCCGGGAAATTGTGATGGCGGCGCGCGAAGGCGGCGGTGACCCCGAATCCAATTTTCGACTGCGCCTGGCAGTGGACAAGGCCCGCGCCGAAAATATGCCGAAGGATAACATCGAGCGCGCCATCCGACGCGGCACGGGTGAAGATAAGGACGCCGCCACGTTTGAAGAGATCATGCTCGAAGGATATGGACCTCACGGTTCAGCCATCCTGGTTTCGTGCGTCACCGATAATCGGAACCGTACCGTTGCGGACCTGCGCCACATGTTCGGGCGCATCGGCGGCAACATGGCGGAGGCCGGCGCGGTGGGTTGGCAGTTTGATCGTAAAGCCTATTTTTCTTTTCCCTCGAACCAATTGTCTTATGAAAAAGCGTTTGACCTGGGTGTGGTGGCCGGTGCGGACGATGTGGTTGACGCGGGTGAATCCATTGAAATCCTGGGCCCGGTCGATGGGTTCAAGACGATTGCCAATGCGCTTCATCAGGCGCATGTCACGGCCGATGAAGCGGGCCTGCGCATGATCGCCAAACAGGAACTGGAATTGGATGTGGATGCAACGCTCCAGGTCATGAGGGCCGTCGAGGCGATTGAAGAGCTCGATGACGTACAGGAGGTGTTTCATAACGTCAAGCTCACCGAAGAAGCATTGGCGGCCATCGAAGCCGCGTAATGATTTGGAGGCAGGCGCGGCGTTGGGTCGCGCCTGCCCTTTTGTTGAATGACCCTTGCTCTGGGAATTGATCCGGGGACAGCCACGACCGGCTATGGACTGGTTCGCCTGACGCCGGACGGAAGTCTGGAGGCGGTTGCCTTTGGTGTGATCCTAACTCCGGCACATACGCCCGCGCAAGCAAGATTGCTCACGTTATATCGCGATCTAAATAGATTGATCTCCACCCATCGGCCGGATACGTGCGCGGTGGAAAAATTGTTCTTTCAGCGCAACGTCTCGACGGCCATCGCGGTGGGGCAGGCGCGCGGCGTGGTGATGCTTTCTGTGGCCGAGGCCGGACTCGATGTGGCAGAGTACACGCCCAATGAGGTCAAGCAGGCCGTGGCTGGCTACGGAAGCGCGCAGAAGCGACAAGTCCAGGAAATGGTGCGGGTGTTGCTGTCGTTATCCGACCTTCCCAGGCCCGATGATGCCGCCGATGCCCTGGCCATTGCCATTACGCATTTGCACACCAAGAGATTTTGAATCATCTGCGCTGGAGGAAGAAATGAAAACTCTGAAAATGATTGCCATCATTTCCACATCCATCATGATTCTTACCACCGCGGAATTTGCCTCTCTGCCTGTGCAGTTTCACCACACGATGATTTTATGGCATCCGATCCTTGTTTACGCATACTGCCTGCTTTGCCTGTCCATTCTACCGTTGCTTGGTCTGTTTCTGTCCATGAATCATATCCGCCTGGTGATCCTTGGTATGGGCACTGTGTCATTCTTGTTCATGGGAATGGGTCCCGTTCCTTTCGCATTTGAGTTGATCTTTCTTGCCCTCCTCCTTCTGTTTCACTATTCCATCTTCAGTATTTTGAAGACGAAAAAGACAGCCGAAGATGTCCTCCCAAGAAAATAAAGAGAACCAACGCTCGCCGCTCGCAAGAGGTGTGCTGGCTGCTTTATCGACTCCCTGGCTGGCGAGCCTGGTCTCGGCGGTTGTGTTTATTGCTCTATATTTATCTGTATTCCGTCCGGGATATCAGGTGGACGACGATATTACCATGATCCAGATGGTTTCCGGCTACCTGGGCGGCCAGCCGGTGCCGTTCATGGTTTTTAGCAATGTGATCCTTGGCATTCTGCTTAACCTGTTATATCGTCTGCCCACCCATTTGAACTGGGAAATTCTATTGTTTTTCGGGATCCATTTCCTCTCCGCTTGGTGTCTGCTTTATGTCGTGGTTTCTCTGCCGCTGAAATCTGCTTCCAAACTCCTGGGGATGGGGGTCGTCCTTTTATCGGATAGCCTGTTCTTGCTCAACATAACTTTTACCACCACGGCGACCTTCTCCGTGGTTTCCGGTTTTGTTGCAATTCTTGCCGCGGCCTACACTGGCTCTCGGCTTCCAAGGCGGATGCTTGTCCTTGGCGGGTTATTGATTGTGGCGGGCAGCTTACTCCGCGTCGAATCGTTTCTGCTCGCCTTGCTTTTGGTCTTCCCCGTCCTGATCATGATCCAGCGCTTCTTTTGTCTTAAGAATTTGATCCTCAGCTCTCTGGCGGCAATCCTTGTGGTCGCCATATTCTATGTATTCAATATTTTTTATGTAAGCTCTTCTCCCGAGTGGAACTCCTTCTACGCTTATAACGACATCAGGTCACAGCTTCAAGATACTCCGCGGGTTCACCCGTCGAACGTAAAAAATGCATATAACGATGTGGGCTGGAATTTCAACGATTACAACTTGTTCATGAGCTGGTTTTTCCCCGATGAACAACTGTTTGCCGGTTCTCGTCTGCAGTATCTTGTTGCTCATATACCCGGGACTGAGAAAAACATTTTCAGCGCCGTCCTATCCTATTTTTATCCCAAGCCTTTTTTTAACGGGATCGATTCTTTTCCGTATTTCCTGATGATCGCGGCAGAGCTCATTGCTTTGGCGATATGCCCTTCCCTTAGGAAGGCGGCCTGGCCCTTGCTGGTTCTCTTCCTGACATTTCTGGTGTTGATCTTTTACCTGATTTGGACGGAGAAGGTTCCGCTGCGTGTTTGGGATTCGTTTCTTGCGGTCATGACGATCTTTGGCTGGTCCGTTTTGTTATGGGCCCGGTTGGGTGCAGATCCATCGCGACCTTCTCTGAGAACCGGAAGCCTCCTCCGCGCGGTCGTGCCCGCCTTGTTGGGCGCGGCAGGCTTGTTGGCCCTGTATTACGCCGTGATGACCACACGATTGAACGTGCAGCGCCAGACTGCCTATCAAAACGTGTTATCTGATTTACGAGCCCTGCAGGCCCAGGGAAAGATCCAGGCCGATGCGCTGATCGTTTCGCCTGCGATGGGCATTCCGCTGGTATGGTCCAATCCGATGTTTTTGGATTTGCCCAGTCCGCAGTATATCGAGCTGGGTTGGCTCACCTTCTCACCATCCTATTACACTGTGCTTCATGAATTTGACGTTCCGTCTTTGCCGGCCGGATTCTACCAGAACGACAACGTCTATCTGATGATCAAGGCGAATCTCATTGGCGGCGTCATTGAATTCATCGCCGATCACGAGGGGGTGGCGGTGGTTCCGCAGGTGATCTATTCGCCGCCCAACCATTATTTTGACTCTGATTACAACAACGTCAGGTTATACAAATTGATTTTGCGAAAGTGAGCCTTGAAAACAAACCCGCCTCGATTCAGGGTCGAGGCGGATTTCTTGTACAGAATTTCAGGAGGCCGGCGGAGGGGGTGGGTTGGCAGCGGCTGCCGAGTCCGGCGAAGAGGCGATCAGGCCGGGACGCCGCATCGGCCGCGAGCCAAAGGTCGTCATTACCACCGCGCCGATCCCGACCATCCCAGCCAGAAATTCGGGGATCCAGCCGATGCATGGGATCAGCCCGAACGCGCCCACCACGAGCATTAATAGGAACGTTCCGAAACCTGCTGAAAGCACCGGCGCCCAGTTCTGATGGATTGCGTTGGTAAATCGTTCGCCCACTTCCAGGCCGAGGGCGATGAGGCCCAACAGCCATGCCAACACGATTAAGATTGCCCAGGCGAAGACAGCCAGGACCGCCACCGGGATTAAGATCAGGGTGATGACCATGATCAGGGCCAGGATCAGCAAAGCTATCGGTGAAACCAATGTGGTCAGCAAACCGATGCCGCCCGCAATGACCGGCTCGGCCACGATGGCTTGCGCCACGCGATCCAGTTGCGGATGCAAAAAGATCGCAAGCAGCATGGCCAAGGCCGCAAAGATAATCGCAGTCCCCAGGACGCCAAAGGCACGCAGGATCGGATTGAGCCCCACATTGATATAAGGTTGGGGGGCAGGCACGGTGGGCGCGGCCGGAGTTTGAATGTTCGGCGCTGGGATGTTGGTCACGATTTGACCGCCCACCTGACCGCCTGCGGCGCGCTGCAGCGAACCCCCAATCGTCGTGACATCACCTGCCACCAATGATTTAGCGCCCATCGTCATCAAACCGCCGATGACCACGGCATCCCCTGTGGCGGAACCGTCCATCACCAAGCTTCCGCCGATGATGACCACATTGCCTTTCACGGTGGCATTTTCTTCGATGGTGGCTTCGCCTCCGAAAACAACCAGATCGCCGTCCAGGGTTTCACCACTCCTTAAAGTAAAGCTTTGCCCAAAAACGACACGGCCATCCAGGTTTCCTGTGAACGCGTAAGCGGGGGCAACGGGCCACAGCAACAGGATCAATAGAGGCAATGCATACAATAATTTTTTCATCGTTATACTCCTTGCGGGGTTCGGGTAAATCGCCAGATGGAAAGAACTTCTACGATTCCGAGTCCGCTCAATAAGAATAAAATCACCAGCCATCCAAGAGGTGAAATGAAATCCGGCAGAAGGCGCAGAAAGACGCGGCCCACTTCGTTCAATGCCCGAATGGAGGTAAGGATAAAAAGGAGGGCCCCGACCACATTGGTGATCCAATCAGCCGGTGAACGCATTATCTCCTGGATAAACGGGCTGGCCAGCCAAGAAAGCAATGCCAGCCCTGCCAGGACAAAAATCACCGTTCCGATGATTTCACGCACCCGCGCGGCTTTGCGATGCTCCAGCAGACGTGTCTCGAAGCGGGATACAAAACCCTTGGCCGGTGAGACCATGCGTGTGGAATGCAGCGCCAAATTCGATTCGGCGATGGCCGCGCAGGCTGTACAAACTCGTAAATGGGCCTGCAGTTCGCGCTCTTGCTCACCAGTAAGGGCTTGATCTTCCAAGAGCCAATCTTCAAAAGGCCGGTGATTCATGAGGTCTCCTTTCGGGTTTGGGTTGTGGGTGATCTGCCTGCCAGAGTCCACCCAGTTCACGACGCGCCCGGTGAAGCCGGGATTTGACCGCGCTGACCGTCAAATTCAAAGCCTCGGCAATTTCGGCTTCGGAACAATCATGCCAATAGCGCATGACCATGGCCGCCCGATCCGTTCCATCCAGTCGTTTCAATAAACCTTGTAAGCGTTCGCGCTGTTCGCTGTGGATCATTTCCGATTCGGGATTGGGTGCATCGGCGTCGGGCAACTCCAAACTGTTCTCATCTGCCTCCGCATCCATGGATACCATGGAGAATTTCCGACGGCGCAGCCGATCAATGCAATAATGTGCGGCAATGGACAAAATCCAGGTTGCGAAGGGACGTTTTTGGTCGTAGCGATGCAGATGCTGATAGGCTCGCAGAAACGTTTCCTGCGCCGCGTCCTCCGCTGACTCCGCCTCACCTAGCATGCGATAGCACAAGTTGTATACATGTGTTTGATACGCTTCGACCAGTTTGGTGAATGCTTCATCACTGCCATGTTGGGCCTGAACCACCCAGGTCATTTCTTGATCCACTTTTCTCCTGACGGCTTTCTACCTTACTTTACGCATTTTGATCGGAAAGGTTGCACCTTCTTCAAGAAGCGACAGACACCCTTTTTGATGACGGTTCGATCATTCCGATCAAGGCGATACTGATCAGCGCAAAAACACCGGCTGAAAAAAATAAGATCATATATCCATTCCATGAACCGGGAGCGGCGTTGTTGAATAGGTCCCACAAGGCACCCGCCGCCCGTGCCACCACGCCCGCGCCGGCCGTTGCCAAGTTCGTCAGGCCAAGGTATTTGCCTGCCTCATCCGGTGGAGCCAGCTTGTTGGCGAGAGTCCAGTTCGCGGTCAGGAAGAGACCGGCACCTGCGCCGAGGATGCTGCCAAAGATCAGAATGGTGCCTTGTGTGCGTCCGAACCACAAGAGAATTGATCCCAAGGCCGCGACCATGCTCGCCGTGACCAATACGCGCCGCATGCCCCAGCGCTGGATCAGCCATCCGCCCGCTGCGGCAAAGACGATCAACGTGATGGTTACGATGCCCAGCAAAATGCCGGTGTCGCGGGGCGGATCCGCAACATTGAGCACGTCGCGCAGATAATTCTGTGCGAAGGCTTGAATCCCGTAAACTCCCAGAAGAAATACAAAGCGTTGAGCAATGAGCCACCAGTACGCCGTGTTGGCGCGGAAATCGATGCGAAATGATGTGAACATTTCCTTCGATCGAGCGGCACGGTCGGCGCGCTGGGAGGGCTGCTCCGGAGTTCCAAAGATGGTGACGGCCGCGCTGACGAACAGGATTCCGATGATCAGAGCCATGACCAGTCGGGCGTATTCGGCTTTCGAGCCGAGCAAAATGCCCGTGATGATCACGGCCGCGGCGGCACTGCCCATGTCAATGAAGATCTTCAAACCGCTGGCCTGAGCCAATTGTTCCTGCGGAACGACATCGGGCAGCAAGCCCTGGGTTGGTCCATGCGCGATGTTCGAACTGAGCTGCAATCCAAGATAGCCGATGAAGATCCACGTCAATCCGCCAGCCCAGCCGATGATGGCGAGGAACAGAAAATCAAATAATGTCCCGAGCGTGATCCACGGACGCCGCCTTCCCCAACGCGAAGCCCAACTATCGCTCAACGCACCGGAGAGCGGCTGGATGATCACAGCGATCACCAGCCCAATCGAGGTGAGCACACCAAGATACGTGTTCTTTTCGTCGCCCGGCACGATATTGGCGATGACCGCCGGCAGGATGATTCCATGCAATCCGTTCCACATGAATGACAATCCCACCCAATAGGTATTTACCACCAGCATTTGCAGGAATGAAACCGGCTTCTTCATGCGAATTCTCCTCTCAGCTGTGACGGAAGCAAAGGCGCGAGGCGTTCCATCATGGCACGCGCGGCCCGCCTATCTTTTTTATCGGATGAGCCATGCGGCCCGCCGGATAAATCATAGGCTTTGCCAAAATGCAGACAAAGCTCTCCACCGGATTCGAAGATGCCGACCGGCTCGAATCTCAAACCTTGAGCGGCGAGCAGCAAAGCGAATCTTCCGGCGCCCGAGGCGGGCATGGTTAATCGTCCGCCGATTTGATCGCCCCCTTCCGGTGCAAAGCCGATGACCGGTTCTTGGGTCTGCTTTACATAATTCATCACGGCGCGCACCGAGGCGGCACGCGCTCCCACGTCGGACGGGCGTGGCGGCATAGGCGGCATGGTCGTGAACCCATACATGCGCGCGCCGCGCCTCAAAAGAAGACGCGAGGCCGCCATTCCAACGGGCGCATACCACTTGCCGGGATACGTCAACTCGCCCGTCATGATCCAATGAATATCGGCCGACACCACCGATGAAATGGCGATCGCCATCCACTGGGCGGCAAAACCGGGGCGAAAATAATGATTGATGGTGATTACGTATCCGCCGCCGGTTGGAATATTCTCCTTGCAAATCAGGCGTAGGGGCGGATTCAGCCGGGACACGCAGGCACGTGCATCCTCCCGGAAAGCGCGTCGGCGCAGCAGAATTACGTCACGAATCAGATCTGCAATTGTGTTGGATGGGTAGGAATACAGGGGATAATTCATGCACGGCGCAGGAATGCTCAACGTGCGACTCGAAAGAAATCAGAGGGACACCACCGTGTCCCTTACTTATCGTCTGCCAGTGATCCGATCGCGCGCAATAATCCGAGGATCAGCACGCCCAGTTTTAACCCCTCGCCAGTGGTGAGGGCAGCCGTGCGCTGCGTCTTTTCTGCCCGACGATTAAGCAGCATGGCTGCCACCAAACCAGTTGCCGCGCCGATCAATGTGCCGAAGAATAAAGTTCGCGCTTTATTCATAGATACGTCCTTTCTTATTGTCGTTTAAGGGTCTTTTGAATTTGCGACCGGACGGCGTCCATGAACAACACCGGCCTGAGAATCATTTCGGTGCCGCGCCGGATGTGCCCTGCGATCCGGTAGACGAATCTCTGCGCCTGATACGAATATGGCGGAATGACACCGATGAGCTGCCCAAGCAAATAAATCAGCGCGCATAAAATCGCGAGGACGATTAGTCCGATCGGTAACAAGGGCAGTATCAGCCAGATGGTTGAGACGGCCGCCCAACGCGCCACATCGCCATTCTCCCGAAAAGCAGCAATGCTGGCGAGGACAATCACGGCGATGAACAGGATCATGCCCAGCAGGAGCGGGAGCAGGATCTGGGTCCACATTTGCCTGCGGTGCAATTGATACGACGGATGGTCTGGTGAAAATGGCGAGTTTGTTTTCATCTTCTGTATTTTAACATAAGTAGAGACACAGCGTCGCTGTGTCTCTACTCAACTTTAGAAACCCGACCGAGTTTCTTCTATCGCCGATTGCGCAGGAAGGTGGGAATATCCAAATCGTCGCTGTTGATGGAGGGGGAGGAGGAAGACGCGGGTCTGGAGTCCAAGGGTGGCTTGAGCTCTGCGCCCACGCTGACCGACTCGCTGGGACGTATAAAATGCGTCGGCAGGCTGGCCGGCTTTTCGGTCCGCGGAGTGAGGCGTTCCAGGGCGCGTCGCGGGACACCGCTCCGCTCGAAGCCAGTCGCAATGACCGTGACGCGAATCTCATCGCCCATATCGGGATCGATGACCGCGCCGAAGATCAGATTGACATCCGGGTGCGCGGTCTCGCGAATGATGGCCGCGGCCTGATTGACCTCGAACAGGGTCATGTTTGGACCGCCGGTGACATTGAAGAGCACGCCGCGCGCGCCGTCAATCGTGATGTCGAGCAGCTGGCTCGATATGGCTTGCTCCGCCGCGGTCTTGGCGCGATCCTCGCCCGATCCGTGGCCAACCGCCATGAGAGCCGCGCCGCCTTCCGACATGATCGTGCGCACGTCGGCGAAATCGAGGTTGATCAAACCAGGGATAGTGATCAATTCGGAGATGCCTTGGATGCCCTGATGCAGCACCTCATCTGCCATACGGAAGGCATCCTGCAGGCTCGATTTCTTATCCGCGATCTGGAGCAGGCGATCATTGGGAATGGAGATCAGCGTGTGCGCATGTTCCTTCATTTTTACAATGCCGGTTTCAGCGGCCTGGGAGCGCCGTCCGCCTTCGAACGTAAACGGGCGGGTCACAACGCCGATCGTCAGCGCACCGCACTCTTTCGCGACCTGTGAGACCACGGGCGCCGCGCCGGTTCCGGTTCCACCGCCCATGCCGGCCGTGACAAAGACCATGTCCGCGCCCTTGAGCACGCTATAAAGTTCGTCGGCAGATTCTTCGGCCGCTTTGCGTCCGATCTCAGGATCGCCGCCTGCGCCGAGTCCGCGCGTGAGCTTGTCGCCGAGGCGAACGCGGAGCGGCGCCTTGGAGAGGGTCAAGGCCTGCGCGTCGGTATTGGCGGCGATGAATTCAACGCCTTCAATACCCTCTTCGATCATGCGATTGACCGCGTTCTGTCCGCCGCCGCCCACGCCGATCACTTTGATGCGCGCGAAGGTCTCAACGGGTTGATGTTTTTTGGTCGGGTCCATATGTTCCTCCATGATTCAGTATCTATCGTTAATCAAGATTTTTGCATGAAGAACGCGATGTGATTCTAGCATCACGTTCCGGATTTGAGGAGGGCAAAAATGCCCACCTTCCTCACCTATTAAGGTAGCAGTCTTTTTATCCAATCTTTAGCCTTATCAAGATTCACATTTTTCTCTCCTTTGGAACGGCGATGTCTGCCTTGTCGGCCCGGGCCCAGTTCATGTTCCTGCATGGTCAATGCCCAGTGCAATAATCCGACACTGGTCGCGTAGGCCGGGGAGTTCAAACGATCGACCAGGCCCTTAAGATTCTCCGGTTGTGCTGTGCGGACATGCATATTCAGCACTTCACTGGCCACGCGCTCGATACCCGGCAGCGCGCTGGTGCCTCCGGTCAAGACCATTCCGGCCGGCAACAAGCCATCGTAGCCGGAGCGTTTGATCTCCTGCATGATCAATGAGAACATCTCCGCCGTACGCTCCTCGATGATGTGAGCCAGGTCCTGGCGATTGATGCGCACCAAATGATCCTCACCGAAGGGACGGATGCTGAAATATTCCTCCGCACCGATTTCGGATCGGACGGCGTGTCCTTGTTGTTTTTTGACTTCCTCGGCCTGGGCAAACGGCAGACGCAACCCGTGCGCGATGTCCTGCGTGAGATGATTGCCTCCCACGGCCAGCACCATCGTGTGCCAGACGTTGCCATCCACATAAATGGCCAGGTCCGTTGTTCCGCCGCCGATGTCGCAGACTGCCACGCCCATCTGTCGTTCCTGTTCGGTCAGTACCACTTCGGCGGAAGCCAGCGGATTCAGCACGAAGTTTTGTATGACCACCCCAGCCGAACCGATGCATTGCCGCAAATTGTCCACCGTCGCGGCGGCGGCCGTGATGATATGAGCTTCGACCTCGAGCCGATAGCCGTGCATTCCAATCGGGGTGTGAATGCCATCCTGTCCGTCCACATTGAAGCCGCGTTGAATCACGTGAATGATCTCGCGGTCATGCGGGATCGCGATGGCCCGCGCCTGATCCAAGACCCGGGCGACGTCCGATCCATCAATCACTCCGCCCGGGATGGCGATGGCGCCTCGGCTGTTGACCGACGAAACATGCGCGCCCGCCAGACTGACCAGCGCCGATTCGATCTCCAACCCAGAGGTTTGTTCGGCGCGTTCCACGGACCGCGTAATCGCCTGGGTTGCCGCGGCCAGATCCACGATCACACCTTTGCGGATTCCGTCGGACGGCTCGATCCCAACGCCGAGGATGCGAACGGTCTGGTCATCCTCGACCCGTCCAACCAGGGTGCAGATCTTGGTCGTGCCAACGTCGATGCCTACAACAATCTCTTCCATATCACTGACTCAAACGATAGTATGGCGCGTTCGGGTATTGAACGCTGATGAATACCGGATAGATACCGCGCTGGAGCAGCGAGTTGACCAACGATTGATAAACCTGCAATCGCATGCTCATATTCTTCGGGTCACTCCCAAAGAAAGCCTGCCAGCCCCGGCTATCGGCCCAGCCCAATCCATAATGCGGATCATAGGTGAGGGTGGAACTGCTGGGAACGCTGGGCGCAAGAATCTGAATGGCTTGGACCAGATCGGCCGCGACGTAGGGAGCGGGTGATAGCGCATCATCCGCAGGCGGCTGTCCGTGAGGCGGCGAAGCCAGGGCATTCACATGGATGAGTTGGTCGGCACCCTGCGGGCCGCGCGGGCGGAACGCCACGCCGTTTTCATCCACCCAGGTGTAGGCGCCATTCTGCTGCCAGAGGATGACCGGCTGCCGTTCGGCAACGCTCACGAAAACCTCATTGGGCAGAGATAAGGTCACCTTGGCAGAAGTCAATTCGGGGTAATTGAGTCGCAGGCGTTTTTCCAGATCGCTGGGAAGGAGTGTAAAAATGGGCCGTCCGGCGAGATCCAGGACGGAATTGATCTCCGCCGCGCTGATCCGCTGATTGCCCGTGATCTGTGCACTGCTTACCTGGAACATCGGCAAGGTCCAGGAAAGATATAGTGCCGTGCCCAGGGAGAGCACCAGCAAGAATGACAGCAGTCGCCAGCCCACTTCGAAGCGCGGCACGGTGATGGCCGGCAAATGAATCTGAGCGCCCGGCAGGGAGAAGGCGGCCTGATAACGGCGCCGCGTCTTGGACGGATTGCCCGGTGGCAGCGCGGTATATCCAAAGTTCTCGCGCGAGGTGATGGCTGGCAATGGACGCGCGCTATGTTGCGACGCCTTCGAGGCGCGCTTTTGCATCTCCTGCCGGCGGCGCAATCGCACCGCCTCGGCACGGGACGGCAGACGTTTTTCGCTCATGATTGACTCCGATAGGTATGTGATGTGCGGTCGCGCTCGGCTTTGCGTTGCAGTGCCAGCTCGATCAACCGATCCACCAGCTCGGCATAGCTCATGCCGCTGGCTTCCCACAACTTCGGATACATGCTGATCTTGGTGAAGCCGGGAATCGTGTTGAGTTCGTTGAGGTAGACTTCTCCCGAATCCTTATCGATCAGAAAGTCCACGCGTGCCATGCCGGCCGCATCGATGGCTCTATAAGCCCGCAGCGCGAGGTCTTGGATGCGCGCGGTGGTCTCGCCGGGCAGGGGAGCCGGGATGACCAAGCCGGAGGTGCCGTCCACATATTTTGATTCATAGGAATAGAATTCACGGCTGGGCAGAACTTCGCCGGGCACCGATGCACGCGGGTCGTCGTTGCCCAGCACGCTGACCTCAATCTCGCGCGCGTTGGCCACGCCCTGTTCCACCAGCACGCGCCGATCGTAAAGGGAAGCCTCCATCAAGCCTTCCTGCAGATCGGAACGGGTATGGCATTTGGTAATGCCAACAGAAGAACCTAGATTGGCAGGCTTGGTGAATAGCGGGTAGGCGCTGACTTTCTCCGCTCTCTGTATGACAGCGTTCATGTCCTTTTCGATTTCGGAGCGCATTGTGACCATGGATTGAACGATCGGCACTCCGATGGCGCGCATCACTTCTTTGAATACACCTTTATCCATCCCAACCGCTGAACCCGTCACGCCTGCGCCCACGTAAGCAACGTCCGCCATTTCCATGGCGCCTTGTATGGTTCCATCTTCTCCAAACGTTCCGTGCAACAGCGGGAAGAAAACATCGATAGCCGTCAGTGTTTCCAATTTGTCGCCGAGCTTGGTGTTTCGTAACGCAAAGATGGATGAACGCGATGGCTCACAAGGAAGGAGCACGCGGTCGAGATCATTTGCTTTTCCGCTTTCCAACTTTCCAATCACATCGTCACCGGTCAGCCATTGGCCGTCGTGTGTAATTCCGACCTGGGTCACTTCATACTTGGATGGATCGAGCACCGACAGCACCGAACGCGCGGACATCAGCGAGACCTCGTGTTCGCCCGAGCGTCCGCCAAAGATCAATGCAACGTGGAGCTTCTTCTTGTTCATCATCTGCTGCGATTCACCATTCACCGACCAATTCAATTTCCAGGTCCAGCATGACGCCAAATTTTCCTTGGACGGTTCGTTGCGCCAGTTCAATCAAGGCGCGGATATCAGCGGCCTTTGTCCTGCCGTGATTGACAAAAAAGTTTCCATGCACTGTGCTGATCTCAGCGTTGCCGATGCGGGTTCCTTTCAATCCCGCGGCTTCGATCAATCGTCCCGCATAATCGCCCTCCGGATTCTTGAACATCGAACCCAGGCTTGCGCCCGGCGGTTGTGTGGACTTGCGCCGTTCGCTGAACTGACCGATTTTAACAGACACTTCCTCTTTTGTCGCGTTTTTTAAACTCAACTGGGCGGCCAGCACGACCGCTTTGCCTGGAGCGCGTTTCAACACACTGGCACGGTAGCTATATTCCATTCTCTCGACGGGCCAATGTTCGCGGCTCGATTCGGTTAACACCTCCGCCCAGATCAAACTGCCGGCCATATCCCCTGCGAACGCGCCGGCGTTGCCATAGACGGCACCGCCTATGGTTCCCGGAACGGTCGCCGCCCATTCGAGCCCCGATAGACCTCGGGCGGCGCAGCGGTTGGCGAGGTTGCTGAACACGACTCCCGATTCAACCCAGACCTTTGGATCGTCTCCGCTTTCAAAGCGGACGGCCTTCGCTCGATTCAATACCGTTACGCCGCGCACGCCTTGGTCGCTGACCAAGACATTCGATCCGCCGCCGAGGATGAAATAGGGCAGCTGCGCCTGCCAGAGGATCTGCATGATCTCCGCCAACTCACCCGATGAGTGGGCGGTGACCAGGTAATCGGTGGGGCCGCCAATGCGCGCGGACGTATAGGGTGCAAGGGAAATATTCTCTTTCACCGTATCGCCGAATTTGGCCAGGAGAACATCCATGGGCAGCGTGGAAGATTTCATCATCTATTCATCGCTCAGATGCTTGATCAATTTCACAATGGCTCTCTGCCTTTCGCGTTTCTCCCTGGCCTCAGGCGATTCCAGGATGATCTGGGCCGCTTCGTTCTGCCGATCATTGTCGGCGTGAACCAAAACCATTTTCAGCGGAGGCAGACCTACGGTCTCAGATTGATAGACATGTTTCTTTTTATCGTCCATGCGACACCTCACGTTCAAGACCAGCCAGCACAGCGGCACTGATCTGATCGGCATCCCCAGCAGACAGGACAAGCAATACATCGTTGGGTTGCAAATGTTTGAGCAGGTACTCGGTTGCTGCTTCCAGTGAAGCGATGAAATGAACGGCTGCATGCGGCATGGCGCCCACCACTTCCGCAGACGAGAAATCTTGCTTGGGTTCCCGCGACGGATAGATTTCAGTGACGATCACTTCATCGGCATCTTTGAAGGCGCGGGCAAACTCTTGGAAGAGTGCCCGGGTGCGCGAATAGGTGTGCGGCTGCCATACGGCCCAGAGGCGGTGCCCGGCATAACGGGCACGCGCGGCCGCCAGCGTGGCTCTGATTTCGGTGGGGTGGTGGGCATAATCATCGATGACAACGACGCCGCGCTTCTCCCCCTTTACTTCGAAGCGGCGAGCCGTGCCTTTGAAAAACGAAAGTTTCGCCGCCGCTTCTTTGAGAGGCAGCCCGAGCGCGGCGATCACCGCCAGGGCGGCCAAGGCATTGCGAACGTTGTGTTCGCCCGGCAATTGAAGCGAGACATGCACGGTCTGAAGGTCGCCAATGTTGGTCGTGGCTTCAAAGGCCACTCCGCCCTGTTCGTTGGAGGTCAGCGCCCGTGCCTGCATCCAATGCGAGGCATTGATCGTCATGTCGGCCTGGACATGATAGGCAATGACGTTGCGCCCTTCGCGGCGGGCTTTGTTCAGCAGCGAGGCCGCGCCACTGTCCTCCGCACATCCGATCAATGTGCCGTCGACCGGCAGCAGGGCGACAAATGATTCAAAGGCAGAGACGATATCTTCATAGGTGGGATAGCAATCGGGGTGGTCATGCTCCAGATTGGTCACAACTTCAATGCGCGGTTTGAGCCCCAGGAACATCCGGTCATATTCATCCGCTTCGATCACAAAGGGATTTCCCTTTCCAGCGCGGGCGTTGACGGCATAGTTGCTCAAGACACCGCCGACAATGAAGGACGGATCGCGTCCAAGCTCGGAAAGGAGAAAGGCGATCATGGCAGTCGTGGTGGTCTTGCCGTGCGTTCCAGCGACTGCAATGCCGGTCTTGTCGGCCATGAGTTTTCCCAGAAAATCGGCGCGCTTGTAAACCGGAATGTTGGCGCGTTTGGCGGCGATCACTTCTATGTTGTCGTCGGGGATGGCAGAAGATCGGACGATCCAATCCGCGCCTTGAATGTTACGCGGATGGTGCCCGATGTAGATCGTCGCGCCGGCAGCCTGAAGGTCGGTTGCGAATGGGGTGAGGCTGCGATCGGAGCCGGTCACCGTGTATCCGCTTTCTTTCAGGAGGCGGGCGATTGCGGAAAGTCCGCTGCCACCAATGCCGATGAAATGTACGTGAGTCATGTTCTTAGTCCGTGGTCGGTTCAGATATAGACAACGATGATGAAGATCAAGCAGATAATGGGTGCCGCATAAACCCAGGGGATGCCCAGCCAACGCGGCGGCATGAACGTCATCAAAGTCTGGACGGCGGGCCCGAGGGTACCCGCCGGTTGGCTGATGACATCCGGGAAGGGATATCCGGCCTGGTCGATATAGAATAACAGGGTCCCGGCGATCAAATAGCCATTGAACGCACCCAGCACCAGCCCAAACAAGGCTTCCTGCACACGCTCCCGGGTGGCCTTGGAAGCCAAATGGGGTACAACGCCGACGGTCTGATAACCGAAAAAGGTAAGGGCCGCCAAAATTGAGGCACGGATCCAGAATAGCTCGGTACTTTTGATATCCAGGTTCGTGACGATGGGGAGGTATTGGCGCAGGATCGCATTGGCTGCCAGCGCGGTGATCACGGAAAATGCCACAATCAATTCCTTGACCCAGCCGCGCAGCCAGCCGATCACTCCGAACAGAATCACATACATCCAAAAAACGTAAAGGATGCTCATCATAGGCGTTCTCCTCCCAATCGCAGAATCTGTTCGGCAATCACGCGCGGAGCCTGTGGATGCGATAACGAGCTCATGGCCTTGCTCATTGCTTTTCGCTTGGATGGATTCGCCAGCAGATCTTTGATGACCGGCAAGAGTTCGTCTGACAGCAATTCATCCTTTAGGATGACCGCCGCGCCGCGCTCTGCCAAATAATCCGCATTTACTTTTTGATATCGCCAGGCGTGCGGATAAGGCACGAGGATGGCAGGCAGGCCAAAGAAGGGAAACTCGCCCAAGGTCGATGCGCCGGCGCGGGAGATGGCCAGGTCCGCGGCGGCCAACGCCGCGCCCATCTGTTCATGCAGATAGGGAAAGGCGTGATAACGCTCCCTTTGTTCCGACGTCAGACCCGCGCCCGCAATTTGAACGACACCCCAATCCAATTGCCCGCTGATATGAACGATCTGTGCCAGCTCAAGCAGGGTGGGCAGATGGGGAACAATGGCCTCATTGATCGAACGCGCGCCCTGGCTGCCGCCAAAGATCAGCAGGACCGGCACCTCGTCATCCAGATGCAGCGCGGCGTAACCCTTGGATTTGTTCCAAGCTGTGAGTTCGGCGCGGATTGGATAACCTGTTGTGATCACCTTTCGGGAAAAGTATTTTTGTGAATCGGGCGCGGTGACCGAAATCCGGCGGGCAAAACGCGCCAGCGACTTCAAAGCCAGCCCCGGTTCGATGTCGGGCACATAAAGCAGGGACGGAATTCTCCTTCCAGCCAAAGCCATCGGGCCGGCCACGTAACCGCCGGTGAAGAACAGAACATCAGGCTTGAATTCGCGCAGGATCGCCATGGACGCTTTGAAACCGGCAGCCAGGGTCATCAGATTGCGCGGCCAGGCGCGCGGACCCACCCCGTGCAGACCCGCCGCGGGTATTGCCCGAAAGGGTATACCTGCACGTCTCACCAGTTCCTCTTCCATGCCACCTTCTCCACCGATCCACAAGGTGTCGAGGCTAGGTCTGCCGATTGCGAGAGCGTGGTGAACGGCGAGGGCGGGGTATACGCCGCCGCCGGTTCCACCCGCGCAGATCAAGAGCCGCACGATAGGTCCTCCATTCTTCCAAATCCGAAGTTGTTCTCTCACCTTTCTGCCGTGAGATATTCATTAAGATTCCGATGGATGCGAGCGATGAAATCAGGTTGGATCCGCCCGCACTGATAAAGGGCAGGGCATCGCCTGAAAATGGAATCAGACCAACCATCACTGACATATTGATCGCGGCCTGGATGCCAATCGAGATCACCAGACCGGAGGCGATCAGGGTGCCGAGCATATCGGGGGCGCGGCGGGCGATCACCAGCCCCCGCCAAATCAACACGGCATAGAGAACGACCAGAAAGGTTGCACCGGCTACGCCGAGTTCTTCCACGATCACGGCAAAGATGCTGTCCGTGGGAGGCACCGGCAATCCAGTCAGCTTGGATTGTCCGCGTCCGATACCGACCCCCAGCCAGCCGCCGTTGACTATCGCTTCAAAGGAACGCTGCACATGATAGGAGGCCTGGGTTGGATCCTCAAGGCCGGCGATGAAGGCCGCCACGCGTTCATGACCGGTTGGATTGATTCTGACCACGGCCCAGCCGACCGCGATCGCAATCACCAGCAGAATGGCGATCTGCTTCATATCGCCACCGGCCAAAAAGAACAGCAAGCCGCCCAACAATAAAACGATTGCCGCCGTGCTTAAGTCGGGTTGTTGATAAATGAGGCCGCCCACCACACCGAGGATTAGACTCAGGGGAATCAATCCGAATGTCACATCATGGATGAACTGGCGCTTGGCGTACAGCCAGACCGATAAATATAAAATGGTGACCACTTTCGCCAGCTCGGACGGCTGGAACGAACCTTGAAACAAATACCGCCTCGCGCCCAGCAGGATTTCGTTGGCGAGCAGTACGGCAATCAACAAAAGGATGGTCAGCCCCAACGCCGGGACGACCAGCTTCCGCCAGTGGTGATAATCGAACCGGGAAAGCACAAAGGCCGCCACGATTCCGATGGCCAGCCAGAGCAATTGATGCTCGAACATGTACATGGGTGAACCGTATTCCGTCAGCGAATAGTCCCACGATGCGGAGAACATCATGATCAGCCCAAAGATCACCAACGCAATGACTGCCACCAACAAGGGCAGGTCCACCGCGCGTTTGGACAGGCCGCCTGGGGAGTTCGGTTGCTCATCCGCGAAAGGATGTTCGCTCAAGAAAGTTTCTGCACCCATAACCGGAAATTTTCTCCTCGTTCTTCAAAATCTTTAAACTCGTCGAAGCTGGTTCCGCCCGGGGAAAGCAGGACGACATCGCCGGGCTCGGCAACTCCGGCCGCTTGCATAACTGCCTGATGAAGATGTTCGACTCGATCCAACGTAAGCGGTCTCTTCGATGCCTTTTCGGCAGCGATGGCTTTCTCGATCTTTTCCGCGGCCTCGCCAAACAGCACAACATGGTCGACGCGCTGATGAATGAGGCTTGCCAAATCTTCCCACGGCAAATTTTTATCGCGCCCGCCGAGCAAAAGCACCAGCGGCTCGTCGAACGAACGAATGGCGGCCATTGTGCGTTCGGGCGCGGTTGCGATCGAATCGTTGTACCAGCGCGTGCCGTGCAGTTCGCGGACCAGTTCAAGGCGATGCGGCACACCGTGAAATTCCTGGGCGGCGATCAGCATGGCATCGAGAGGGAAGCCGGCCGCGTGTCCGATGGCGAAGGCGGCCAGCACATCGCTCACGTTGTGGTCGCCGCGCAATTGGATTTGGTCGCGGCGCAGCAGCGGAATGTCCACGCGATGTTCATAAAGATACAAAATGCCATCCTCAAAATAGGTGCCTTCGGCATCTTCATCGATTGGGCTGAATCCAAAGGATTGCAGCCTGCCTTTGACTTTGCTGCGCAAGTTCCAGGCGCCAACATCATCGCGGCCCAGGATGGCAGTATCCTTTCGAGATTGGAATTCAAGAATTCGAGCCTTGGCAGCCGTGTAGGCTTCCATCGTGCCGTGGCGGTCCAGATGATTGGGTGTGATATTCAGGATTGCGGCAACGGCCGGCGAGATGGTCATCTGTTCCAATTGGAAACTGGATATTTCCAGGATGGCGAGGTCGCTGGCTTCCATGTCGTCCACGTAATTGATCAGTGGATCACCGATATTGCCGCCCAGGTAAGCCTTATCACCATAGGCGTCTTTCGCCATTTGGCCCACCAGGGTGGTTGTCGTGGTCTTGCCGGCTGAGCCGGTGATGCCAATGGTTTTGCAGGGCGAGGCTTCCATGAAGATCTGGGTGTCGTTGGAAAGCGAAATACCGCGCCGGACCGCAGCCTCCACGATGGGAAGGTTGAGGGGGATGCCGCCCGAAAGGCATAATACATCGGCCTGATCGAGCAGTTCCGTGGGGTGGCCCCCCAAAGCCCAATGGACGGGCAGGCTGCCCAGGGCCGCGCGCGCGGAAGCGAGCTCGGCCCCTGGCCGTTTATCGCTGAGAGTCACAATCGCCTCGTGTTTGACCAACCAGCGCGTCAAAGCCAGACCCTGTCGGGCCGCCCCTAAAACGACGACGCGCCTGCCTTTCCAATCTTTCATCTCACACCAATGCCAGACCGACTCCGACCATTGCCGCGAGCAGACCAATCAACCAGAACCTCTGTACCACCTGCGTTTCACTCCAGCCAAGCAATTCAAAATGTAAATGAACCGGTGCCATCTTAAAGAAGCGCTTGCCTTTGGTCAGTCTGAAATAGACGATTTGAATCACAACGCTGATCAATTCACTCACGGGAACGATCGCGATGATCGGCAGCACTGCCCATTGACCGGTCATCAGTGCCGCCACGGCCAGGGTTGCGCCCAGGGATAGCGCACCTGTATCGCCCATGATCAGTTCAGCGGGGTGGACGTTGAACCACAGGAAACCGAACAGTGCGCCGACCAGCGTGAAACAGTATCGAGCGAGATAAACCTGATGCTGATTGAGTGCGATCATGGCGTACGCCGCGAAGGCCGTGGCAGAGATCAAACCGGCCAGGCCGTCCAATCCATCCGTGAAGTTGACGGCGTTCGATGAGCCGACAATAATGAATGCGGCAATCGGGACATACCACCAGCCGAAATCGAAAATGCCGTGAATGCCCGGGACAATCAAGTCGGGCGTGCCCAGTAGATATTTCAGTACAATGGCCGTGCCAACCCCGAGCAGCACTTGGAAGAGGAATTTGGTGCGGGCGCGCATTCCCTCGCCCTTGCGCTTGCCGCGCAGGCCCTCCCAATCATCAATCATCCCGAGGATGGCATAACCAACCATGACGATCATGGGAATGAGCACGGAGCGTCCAATGCCGCTTTGCGGAAAGCCGATCAGCGCCACGGCGTTGAGCAGCACCGTCAGCAGTACGACCGGCACGATGATCATCACACCGCCCATGGTAGGCGTGCCCATCTTCACCGCATGATGACTCGGCTCCTCCACCCGGATAATCTTGCCGATCTTGAAATGGCGCAGGATCCGCAATAGAGGTCCGCCCCAGATGACTGTCATCATAAAGGCCAACCCCGCAAGGCTGAGAGCCAATGAAACCTGCCTCATCATGACTGCACCTCCAGTGCGGTCGTGATATTATCCATGCGCAGGCCGTGCGAGCCCTTGAGCAGCACGGTATCCTCCCCCGATAAGTTCTTTTGCAGCCACTCGATGATGGGTTCGGCCGTGTCGAACTCTAAAATGTGTGCGGATTTTTTCCCGGCGCGGCGGGCCGCCTCGGCATACATGTGGGCGCGTGTTCCCAGCGTGATCAATATGGTTGCCACTTGTGCCGCGCGTAAGCCGACCATTTCATGTCCCTGCCGTTCGTATGGACCCAGTTCCAACATATCGCCCAGCACTGCAATCTTGCGCGATCCTTCCAATTCGCTCAAGAGATTCAATGCGGCCAACATGGATTCAGGGGAAGCATTATAGGTATCATCTAAGATCAAGGCGCCCGATGCGGAACGAACCGCCACCAGGCGTAATTGGGTCAGCCCTTCCCTGAGGCCATCCAGGATCTCCTGCCAGGTCAAGCCTTCTGCCAGCCCGGTCGCCGCGGCGCGCAGTGCGGTTTCCACGGAGTGCCGCCCGATCATGGGCACATGCACGTGCAAGGTTTCGTGCTTGTAGTGCAGTTGAAATCGAATGCCTTCCAAGCCGAGGCCCTCGACATGGTCGGCCCATAGATGGGATTCCGGGGACAGGCCATAAAAGAAAACGCGGGCCTTGGTCTTCTCTTCCATCTTTCGCACCAGCGGGTCGTCGAAGTTTAGAATGGCAGTTCCTTCCGGCGCAGGTGGCAGGGCCTGAATCAATTCCGATTTGCCGCGTGCGATTGCCTCTTGGGAACCCGCCCGTTCGGCATGTACCGTTCCAATGTTGCTGACCACACCTACTTGAGGCAGTGCAATGTCGCATAAGAGTGCGATTTCGCCGGGAACATAGAACCCCATTTCCAGGACGGCCCGTTCGTACCCCGGCCCCAGGCGAAGAATCGTTAAGGGCAGGCCGATCTCGTTGTTCAAGTTTCCCGGGCTTTTGAGCGTATGGTATCGCTGGCTGAGCACTTGAGCAATGACTTCTTTGGTCGTGGATTTGCCGACGCTGCCGGTGATCCCAATCACGCGCAGCGTGAGTTTGCGACGCCAGAAGCGTGCAATTTGCTGAAGCGCGGCCACCGTGTTTTCTACGAGCAGACAGACGGGAAGAGTTAGATCGGGATTCGTATCGGCCGACAGGCCATTGCGCAAATCAAGGGTCCGGAGAGAAGCATTGACCTGTCGCTGAATTAAAGCAAAAGAAGCCCCGCGTCGAAACGCGTCTTCAACAAAGTCGTGACCATCCGCTCGCTCCCCGGGAATGGCAATGAACAGGGAACCCGGGATGGCCTGCCGCGAATCGATGGCGGCCTCGGTGATCACGGCACTGGCGTTCAGGCGGGTATTGGTCAAAGCTTCGATGGCATCAGCAAGAGTAAGCATGTTTAATGTTGCGCGATTTGTTGGCGGATAGTATCCGGCGGAATATTCAGCATGAGGATGGTCTCCTGCGCCACTTGTGCGAAGACCGGTGCGGCGGTCTCGGAGCCCCAAATCGAGGCAGAAGGTTCTTCCAGCCATACATAAATCATGAAGCGCGGATCATCTAAGGGTCCCCAACCGATAAAAGAGGCATTGGTATTGGTAGGATCATAGCCGCCTTCGGTCGGAATTTGAGCCGTGCCCGTTTTGCCCGCAATTCGGTAGCCGGGGACTGCGGCGAGGGAGGCTTCGTTTTGGATCGAGGTCGCCAACATCTGATCCAGGGTTTGGGCGGTCCTTTCGGAAATGGGCGACCCTGCATATTGTGCAGGAACGTTAAATTGCCTTCCATCCCGCACCATGGCATATAACACATGCGGCATGACCATGCGTCCGTTGTTGGCAATGGCTGAGGCAGCCATCATGATCTGAATCGGAGTCGCGGCCACGCCCTGACCAAATGAGTTTGTGCCAAGGTCCGAAGGCGACCAATCCGTGTCGCCGGGGACCTTCAGACGGCCAGCGGCCTCGTCGGCCAGATCAATGCCGGTCAGGTGCCCCAAGCCGAAACGATTCATATACCCATAAAAATTTTGCGCTCCCATTTGCGATGAGATCCACGACATGCAAACGTTGAGCGAGTTTTGGATGCAGCCCAGCATGTCCTGCAACCCCCAAGCCTGGTCGTTCCAGTTCTTGATCGTTATGCCGCCGATCAGGATCGAACCTGTGTCCAGGAAGGTGGTCGTGGGGGTCACGGTGTTGTTATCGAGGGCGGCGGCCATGGTCAGGATTTTCATCACCGAGCCTGGTTCATACGGCATGCTGACCGCCAGGTTGAATTCGCTGGCGTTACGATAGATCGTCGGATAGTTCCAGAATTGGTTAAGGTCCATGCGGGGAGTGGAGGCCATTGCCAGGATTTCGCCATTGCGCGGATCCATGATCACGATCGTGCCGCCTTGGGCACCGTATTTTGTAAGTGAGTCGTCCAGAATTTGTTCCGTCGCGGCTTGCAGATCGCGGTCGAGGGTTAGGATCAGGGTCGTGCCATTGGGTACCTGTGGAATATCGGCCGCTTTGTTGGGGTCGACCGGTACCTGCACTTGAATTGGGGTACCCGCCAGTAAATCGTTGTATTTCTCTTCAATGCCGAAATAACCGCGCCCCTCGCGGCTTACAAAGCCAATCACATTGGAGGCCAGCGAACCTTCCGGATAAGTCCTTTGGGGATGCGGGGTGAATTCAAGGCCGGATAGGTCGCTGGGCTGTCCTAACGGCGCTTTCTCGTCTGCATCGATTTTCAATTGTTGCAAAGCCAGGGCTTTGTCAGAATCCACATAATTTGCGAGAATGAGGTATGCCAGACTGGCAGGCGGATTGGCCATCAGCCTGTAAAGCTCGTTGGGATTCAAACCGAGCTCCATGCCGACCGCCAGCGCCACGGCATGTTTATCCTTAACGTTCTTTAGATCCACGCCGATTTCAAAGACGGTTTCGTTTCCAGCAAGCAAATGTCCATTGCGATCATAGATTTCGCCGCGCTCAGGGTAAAACGTTTGAACCGTTTCCGCATATTGTGCGGCCTGCTGGCGAAAGGTGGCAGCTTCCGGGCTGGTTTGGATTCGGATAATTTGAAGGATTACGGAAACTCCCACAAACGCCAGGATCCCCGCCAGCACCAAAGAACGCCAAGCGTACTGCTCTCTCATTGCGAGGCTCCCAGCATGCTGATGGACAACGGCATATGAAGGCGCTGGTCGAACCAATCCAACAGGGATTGTGCGTATTCGGGCTGAATGGTCGGTGTACTTGGCTGCAGGGCAGGTGCGGAGATCAGATTGTCGGGTTGGGGTGCAATATATCCAGGCACAACGATAAACTGCACTTGGTTCGACTGGACCGATTGATAATTCAATGCCAAGGCGCGCGAGGCCATGGCGCTATAGGAGGTAAGGATTGCAATCCGCGTCTCCAAGTCTGCATCTGATTCTTGAGTTTGGATGATGTCAGCGCCCAGCCTTTGGATATCGCGACCGGCGAGGGCCGCGCGTGCCGTGACATCCAAGTAAAGCGCCGCGATCATGGACAGGCCCAGCACGATTAGTAAAAAGCTGCCGATCCATTGGCGCTGAACTCGCCAGGGAGCCTGTTTATAGGCATATTGTATGACATCGATTGTTCGCATCATAGTTTTTCTGCTACTCGTAATTTTGCGCTGCGCGCCCGTGGATTGGCTTGAACCTCATCGGCGCTGGGGGTAAGCGGTTTTGGGGTGAGCTCCTTGAGCGTTGCCTGGCGCTCGACTTCGTAAATCTTTTCATAAGGCGGATTGATCCAATCCTTGCTTTCGTGATGGAACACATTCTTAACGATTCGATCCTCCAGCGAATGGAAGGAGATCACGGCCAGCCTCCCGCCCGGGCGGAGAGCCTGAATGGCGCGAGGCAAAGCCTGCTCCAGCACGAGCAACTCATCGTTCACTGCAATCCGGAGGGCCTGGAAGGTCCGCGTTGCCGGATGAATTCGGCTGTGGCCTGGATAGGCCCTTTTTACGATCTCGGCCAATTGCAACGTCGTCACGGGTCGTGCCTGAACGATCATTTTTGCAATCCTTTTTGCGCGTGGCTCCTCTCCATATTTGAAGAGCAGATCGGCGAGGTCGGCTTCCGGGGTGGTGTTGATCAATTGCGCGGCGGTCCGGCCGAGATCGCGGTTGAAGCGCATGTCGAGGGGCGCATCCCATTGGAATGAAAAGCCGCGTTCCGGAGTATCCAATTGCATGGAAGAGACTCCCAGATCCAACACGATTCCATCCACGACGTCCCATCCGAGACCCTGCATCGTTTCCGATAGGGCGAGATAGGAGGCCTGTACCAGAATGACGCGCTTTCCGTAAGGAGCCAAGGTCTCACGGGCAAGCGCTAACGCCTGCGAGTCGAGATCAAAGCCAAGTAAGCATCCATCTGGCGCGCAGGCCTCCAAAATCCCGCGGGCATGTCCGCCCGCACCAATCGTCCCATCGATGTAACGTCCCGGACTTTTGGGTTGCAACGCGTGTATAATCTCTTGGTAAAGTACAGGTTGGTGCAATGTAGCCATGATCATCGTAGAGCGATTTGATTCGTTGCTACGAGTTGGACGATAGGTTCAGCGTCGAGAAACGCTGATTGTTGGCCTCGGTGTCCTGGATTTGTTTCATCTGTTCATTCCAGGACTCGGGCATCCAGATTTCAAAATAGTCGCCTTGTCCGGCTACAATGGCCTCGCCGTTCAGACCGGCAAAGCTGCGTAGGTTCTGCGGAACGAGAATGCGTCCGACCTTATCTGTTTCAACCGGATAGGCATTTGCGAATATGAGGCGGCGCAATAGGCGAGCATTTGGATCAGCCATGTTCATTGCGTTGATGCTGTCGTAGACTTGCTTGAAGTAAGCACTGGTCATGACCATCAGACAGCGGTCGAAACCCTGTGTGATGAAGGCGCCACCATCCAACAACAACTCCCGGAAGCGCGCCGGAATCATCAGGCGGCCCTTTTCATCGAGATTGTGTTGGAACTGGCCTAAGAACATATGTGCTAAGTCCTTTATTAATGGCAGAACGCCGGGCCCGCCGGCGTCTTCCACTTCTTACCACTTTCTCCCACATTGTACATGATTTGGGTTTAGAAAACAAGCCTTTTGCCTGAACTTACGAAAGAGATAGGAGTTATTTCCCAGCCGCGATGGATATTTTTTCCCGTTTTTCCCTGCTCGAGTATGATCTCTGGAAGGATTACGAACTACTGGATAGCGGTCAGGGATTGAAGCTTGAACGTTTTGGCCCCTATCGGTTTATCCGTCCGGAAGTACAGGCCCTATGGCGCCGGGCCTTGCCGGAAAAGCACTGGGCGTCTGCGGAGGCGACATTTCAATCTACGAGTGAAGAAAGCGGAGGACACTGGCTCTTCAGGAACAAGATTCCCGAACGATGGGAGATGAGGCTTGGTTCTCTTCATTTTTGGGCGATGACGACTCCCGGCCGCCATCTGGGTGTTTTTCCTGAAGCTGCTTCGCATTGGGACTTTATCGCGGAGACCGTGCGGAAAGCAAATCGGCCCGCGAAAGTTCTTAATTTATTCGGCTATACAGGGTTAGCGACATTGGCTGCGGCCGAGGCAGGTGCTCAAGTGACCCATGTGGATGCATCGAAAAAGTCGGTGACGTGGGCGCGGGAAAATCAATCGTTATCGGGATTGAACGACAAACCCATCCGCTGGATCATAGAGGATGCGCTTAAATTCGTCCAACGCGAAAGCCGGCGCGGAGTTCGGTACGATGGCATTATTCTGGATCCCCCCAAATTCGGCCGGGGGCCCAAGGGGGAAGTATGGGAAGTGTATAAATCACTGCCGCAGCTGCTGGAAGCGTGCGGAGCGGTTTTGAGTGAGAAACCCATGTTCCTGGTCGTTACCATGTATGCCGTGAGAGCGTCCGCGATTCATCTGGGACAGGCCCTGCAGGATTTGATGTCGAACCGTACAGGCAGTGTACAAAGCGGGGAATTGGTCACGCGCGAAACATCCGCGGGGCGACTGTTATCGCAGGCTGTATTTGCACGCTGGTTGGGTTAATCACCGTGAATCTTTCCGAACAAATCCGCGATGCGTTTGTCAAGCACTTTGGCGGCCAAGCTTCCCTGATTGTCCGTGCTCCGGGCCGCGTCAATTTGATCGGGGAACATACGGATTACAATGAAGGCTTTGTTCTGCCCATCGCCATTGATCGCGCGATCTGGATTGCAGCTCGCCCGCGCAAGGATCGGGAGGTACGCGTCCGTTCCCTCGACTTCGGCTCAGATTCGACGTTCTCGTTGGAGGCGCTTAGGAAGGATCAAGGCTGGGCCGAATATCTTAAGGGCATTGCCTATGTTTTGCAAGCGGACGGTCGCGGCCTTGTGGGCTGGGACGGCGTGATTATGGGAGATGTGCCGCGCGGCTCCGGCCTTTCTTCCTCGGCTGCGATCGAGCTGGCCACGGCGCGCGTTTTTGCAGCAGTCAGCGGCCTGGCGTGGGACCCGGCTGATATGGCGCGCGTGGGTCAACGCGCGGAGAACGAATGGGTGGGTGTGAACTGCGGCATTATGGATCAGATGGCCAGTGCGGCTTCCAAGGAAGACCATGCCCTCTTTCTCGATTGCCGTTCTCTTGAAACACGAGATGTCCCATTATCCGGTCGTGCCGCAATTGTCGTAATGGACACCTCCACGCGTCGCGGGTTGGTGGATTCAGCCTATAACGAACGCCGCGCTCAATGCGAAGAAGCGGCTCGATTTTTTAAGGTGAAAGCGCTGCGCGATGTCAGCTGGGATGAATTTGAAAAAGGAAAATCGGGCTTGAGCGAGATCGTGATGCGTCGTGCCCGACATGTCATCACGGAGAATCAGCGCGTGCTGGATGCCATCCAAGCCATGCGCGCGGGCGATATGGTTCGCTTCGGGAGCTTGTTGAATGCGAGTCATGCCAGTTTGCGCAGTGATTTTGAAGTCACGAATGATGCTTTGAATCAAATCGTGCAGGCGGCACAGCGGCAGCCGTCCTGTTACGGTGCGCGCATGACGGGAGCGGGATTTGGAGGTTGTGCCATTGCCTTGGTGAAGGTGAGTGAAACCGATGCATTCGTTAGTGAAGCGGCACGGATCTATCGTAAGGAATCTGGGCTTGAGCCGCAAATCTACATTTGCAAGGCCAGCGCCGGTGCTGGCGTGGTTGGTTTCTAGAAGAAAATGTCCCGCTGGAAAACAGAGGCGGGACATTTCATGTTATACGTTGCGTTTGGTCGTTTCTCTCTTAATCGTTTGGCGTCTGGTCTGTGACTTGACTTCCTGTCTCACGAGTTCTCGCTTGCCAACCAACTGCGGCGTGATCCGCAGGGCCTCGGCCTGGCGTTTCAATGCCAAACGAATGATCAGTTCCATGAATCCTTGATGGCCCATGGGATCATTCAGGAGGCAGAAATCCGCTGAACCTGCATCGGTGGGCGGGTAGAAGATGCCGCAATTCGGGTTGATCTCGAGCATGTAGAATTCGCCGTCTGCGCCCAGCCGAAAATCACAACGCGCATAACCGTTGCCTTTCAACGCCTGAAAAACCTTGACGGTGTACTCCCGCAGACGTTTTTCGTAATCGGCATTGGTCACGGGCGCAACCTTCATGGCGTTGTAATCCACCCATTTCAGATTATAGTGTTTGAAGGATTCTCCCTCCGGAAAAAGGAACTCAACCGGTTTGAATGAAATGGTATGCGCCGAATCATCCGGATCTTCGGCAACGAGGCAAGTGAATTCGCGCCCTTCGATGAATTCTTCGATCAGTGCACGCCCATCATCTTTCATCGTGATGGCGGTCTGTTTCTTCAGATCTTCTGCGTTGGTCACGCGGGATTCCTTGCGAATGCCAAAGCTGGCATAACCGTGCGCTGGCTTGACGAGCATTGGAAAGCGTAGCGTGCGTGCGGCGCGTT
The DNA here is from genome assembly GCA_035516425.1 of Anaerolineales bacterium. Taxonomy (GTDB): domain Bacteria; phylum Chloroflexota; class Anaerolineae; order Anaerolineales; family Villigracilaceae; genus Fen-1038. The sequence goes on along the minus strand of DATJAH010000020.1, from coordinate 21,676 downwards.
CCACATCGGCCATGGACTTGACGAAGGTGGAGGCAGGCGTGGGCACACCGACGCGCGCCGCGGCTCTCTTCATTTCTTGGCGCGTCGGATCGAAGAATGAAGAATCTGCGCCGGTGAAAGCCGCGCTGAGCTTTTCCATCGCCTTCACCAATTGAATCGCGGACACCGGCTCATCCGGTGTGCCATCGCAAAGATTGAGAAACACGTCCACGCCATCATCCATGAGTGCCCTGACTTGATCTTCGACCTTGGCGGGCTGCACAACATGGTGACGCCACTGTCTGCCTTCCAAGTGGGGTGATGGATCATAGGGAGGATCGTTCTCTTCCGCGATGCTGCTCAAAACACAAATGTACATTTTCGTTGCTCTCTTTGTTGATTGAATCGATTGATGTTATTAATTGATGTGACGTTGATTAGTGATGAATTGCTGGTGCAATTAAGTTCATCTTGCTTATCATTATTCGTATATTACCGCCATATATGGAAATATACAAGGTTTTGGGGCCATATTTAGGCTTAAAATATTCTAGTCGATGAAGTCATCGTTGAATCGGTTTTTTGGCGTGCGGCATCCCCTCTGGCGCGATTCTTTAACATTTCTCGATTTCTTTAACATTCGAAGCCATGCTTTTGTTCAATGACTTGTTTCGATTAAACGCGATGACCGATCTCGTCGGAAATCGGTCATCGCGCCGTGCGCCCTTCATCAGATCGATACGGTTTTATTTTTGCGTTTGAATTTGAACATCGGCACTCATGCCCCATAGCAAGTTTGAAGGTTGTCGATCGAATGCAAGGGTCACCTTAAAGACCCAATCGCCGTTATATTTTGTTGCCATAGGCGCAACCGCAATAACCTTGCCGTTAAGATCTTGGTCGAGAGCGGGGATGTGTATGGTCGCGGCGTCACCGACCTTCACATGAGCGATTTCGCGCTCACTGAGGTCGGTTGTTTCTATTTGAAGGTGATTCAGATCACCGATCACCAACACGGCTTGATCTGGTTCGACGAGTTGTCCGGCCACGACATTGATGGTCGTAATGGTTCCGTCATAAGGCGCAACCAGTGTGCCCTCCGCCAGCGTGGCTTGTGCGGCGTCCAACGCGGCCTGGGCGGAGGCAAGCTGGTCCGCCGCCTGCTCTCGACGTTCAGGAAATGCCTTGACACGGATAAAATTGCCGCCATGGCGATACCATTTATAGCCATAATTCAACATATCGATCGTGTCTTGCTCGGTGCGGATTTCATCTTTTGCCGCGCTGACCGACAAGACCAGATCGGGCGTATCCAGAACGATCAGCGTTTGACCGGCTTGCACCGGATCCCCTTCTTTTACGTCCACCGCCTTGATCCGGGCTGAGAGCAGGAATCCCATTTGCGAAGACTGGGCGGGAACTACGTTTGCGCTGGCAAATACGATTCCGATGGAGGAAATGAATGAATGATCTGGGGTGGCGCTGGCGAGCGCGGTGGGAGCCGCGGTCGGCGCGGGCGTGGAAGCGCATCCTGTCAAAAAGATGGCCAAGATCAGAGTCGCAATCCAATAACAATGTTTCATATCTTGGCGCCTGATTCAATTTCCGGTTTGAATGGTCACGTCCGTGGTCATGCCCCATAACAAACCCTGGGGTTGTGTGTCCAATTGGATCGTGACTTTATATACCACGTCGCCGCCGACCGTTGTCGAAATACGAGCCACATCGCTCACCCGCCCGGTGAACTTTTGATTCAAAGCGGAAATGGAAACCGCGGCGGTCTGCCCCACTTTAACGTTGGGTGCGTCGCGCTCGCTCAAATCGGTCGTTTCGATCTGGAACTTTGTGAGATCGCCCATCACGACCACGATTTGCCCAGGCACGACGGTTTCAGCAGGGGAGAGATCAACTTCTGCGACGGTTCCGTTAAACGGCGCGGTCAGGGTCGCCTCCGCAAGTGTCGCTTGGGCAGAATCAAGCAGAGCTTGTGCTTTATCAACCTGTGCTTGCGCGCCGTCCAGATCCTCTTGTGAGGTAGTTCCCACGCGCCTCAAGTAATCGACCTGGGCCTGCGCCGCGGCGACATTGGCTTGTGCCTCTGCCACGTTCGCGGCAAGCAATGTGGTGTCTAACGTGATCAATGTTTGACCAGCTGTGACGCTGTCACCGGCTTTGACTTCAACGGTTTTCGCAACGCCCGTCAATGGAAAGCTCAACTGCACCTTTTGGACCGGCACCACTTGCCCTGAAGCAGAAACGGTATTGGAGGCCGCGACGGGTTGCGAGTTGAGCACAACCGTCGGAATAGCAGTCGGTGAGGTGGATGCGCCGCAGGCGGCCAGGGTGAGCGCCAGCGCTACGACGGTACAAGCGATCAGATGATTTTTTTTCATTGTGTCATCCAAAATTCTGTGAAGGCCCGAAACCTTCCTTTTGTCTTTTTCTTCCAACCAAGGTCTACCAAATGGCTGGCAGGAGGCGATAGTTCACCTTTTGTGTGTATTCGATATATCCGGGCAAGTCTTTCTTCAGGAGTTTTTCCTCGTCCAGGATCCTCCACATCAGCGCAGGGATCGTTAGCAGGACAAACACGAGCGCCCACCAGGAGCCGAGAGCCAGCGGAGTGCCGATGACCAGGAACAGGTCACCCACATACTTCGGATGTCTAACCAGCGCGTAGGGGCCGGTCGAGATAACTTTTTGGCCAGCAAAAGTTTGGATGCTGGAGGCCGCATAGCTGTTTTCCCTGAAGACAAAATAATAGACAATGAAACTGAGCACGAGCAGCCCATTGCCGAACACGGAGACCAAGGCGGGTACCTGAGACCACCTGAAACGTTGATCGAGCGCCGAGAAGATCATCAGGCAGGCGTTGGCTGCCAAGGCGACCAGGATGAAGATTTTCTGCCCCCTTGACTCCCCTGAGGCCGCGATGTGCGTACGCCGCTCTAGGAGCTGTGGGTCTTTGATTCCAAGGTAGATACCTTGTCCGTTAGTCAAGCCCGAGAAGAGTACGGAAAACACCCAGCCTTGCCAATAGCCAAGCCTCCCTGCTAGAAGACAAAGCGCGGCTCCGAGCGCGATCACTCCGATCAGGAAGTTCCTGAGACCTGGAAGGAGAACGCTCTTCAGAATATTGCGTGTGGTTTTCGAGGTGGATTGTGTATTTGGTTCCATACCGATAACTCCTTGTGCAGAGAAACCCCTCCGTACAGGGTTGAAACTGCTTATGGACACTCCAGATCGTTCTTGATATTACTTCATTCCTTGCTGGATACCAAAGATACTGTGATTACTTTGGGGCGGAGCCATTATTGGCAACGATCAACCCGTCGCGTAAGGTCACAACGCGTTTGGCATATTGGATCACGCGCGGATCGTGCGTGGCAAAGACATATGTCACGCCGGTTTCCTCGTTCAACTTCTGCATGATTTCCATGACCTGTCGGCCGTTCTCGGTATCGAGATTGGCAGTTGGTTCATCCGCCAGAATCAAGCTTGGATTGGATGCCAACGCACGCGCCACGGCGACGCGTTGTTGTTCGCCGCCGCTCAATTGGTCGGGACGATGATGGGCGCGGTCGGCGAGACCAACCGATTCGAGAAGCTGGTTCACACGCGCGCGTCGTTCGGTGGATGGATGATGATCCAAGAGCAACGGCATCTCGACATTTTCATACGCGGTCAGTGTTGGGATGAGAGCGAAGAACTGAAAGACGAATCCCAAGGCGCTTTTGCGCAAGTCGGCCCGCTGGTTCCGGTTCAACTTCGTGACTTCTTTCCCGTTTATATACACTTTTCCGCTGGTCGGCTGATCGAGGCAGCCGATCAACTGAAGTAATGTCGTCTTGCCCGATCCCGATGGTCCAACCAATGCCGTGAATTCACCGTTTTCAATCGTCAAATCAACGCCGCGTAAAGCACGCGTTTCCATTTCACCGATCGTGAACACTTTTGTGACGTTTTCAACTTTTGCAACTTCCATTTTGTCTCCTTGACCTACCCGCGGTCCCCTGCCCGGAAGGCGGGGGCAAGTCCGAAGGGCGGGGTTCGGTCTGCTGATTTAATTTCCATGCAACGCTTCGACCGGTTCGAGTTGAGCCGCGAGGAGAGCGGGATATAACGATGCAATCAGTGTGATGACCAATGCAACGAGGGTGAGATTGACCGCGTCGGTCAATGTCAATAGCGGGTAAATGCGATTGCCAAGCAGGAATTGAGATTGGTAATTGACTCCGACATTCCCAATATAAAATCCATACTTGCCGAATATCGCGCAAAGTGCCACACCCAAAATGAGTCCTGCAGCGATGCCTGCGACGGCGAGCATACCTGCTTCCGCAAGGAACAGACTCATGATGCGTCGCCCTTTCATGCCGATCGCGGCCAGGATGCCGATCTCGCGCGTGCGTTCGTAAACCGCCATAATGAGCGTGTTGACAATCACCGTCGCGGTGATCCCCAGCACGATCAGATAGAACAACACCATAAAGCTATTGGCAAGCTGTTCGGTTTGAAACGCAAGATCGTTCATCTTTTGCCACGTCAACACTTGATAATCCGGCGAGGTCAGCGCGGCGGCCACGGCATCGGCTTGATCGCGGTCGTCCAGCATGATAAAAATCGTGCTGGCGTGGTTCTGCGTAGCGGTGAAGGCCTGCGCTTTTGCGAGCGGCATCAGGACCGTGCTTTGGTCGTACGAGGGAGTATCGGTGGAGAAGATTGCGCGCACGATAAAGTTCTGTTCATTGATGTCGCCATCGGCGGTATTCGCGGAGAGATCAATCGGATCACCAACCTTCACTCCGAGTCTCTGCGCCAACGTTTGACCAATGGCGATCCCATCTTGATCATCGGGCGTGATGAAACTGCCGGCGATCACTCCTTGGACGATCGGCGCGTTCGCCGCCGAAGCTGGATCGATGCCCAGCAACTGGACTCCGACGGCTTCACTGCTGGTATTGATGATTCCAGTCGCGAAGAGACGCGGCGTCGCAAGCGTTACATGCGGAATACTTTTGATCTGCGCCGCGACCTGATCGGGGTTGGCGATCAAATCCTGCCATTTGAGACTGCTCTTCTCTTCGACGTAGGATGCGGCTCTCACCTGCAGATGTCCCGTTTGCAAGGCGATGCCAGTATTCATCGCACCTTGGATTTCACCATTGATGGTTGCCGCCATGATCAAAAGCAGTGCCAGTCCGAGAGAAACCGCCAGCGCAGAAAGAATGGATCGTCTGCGGTTCCGATTCAAATTTCGATAAGCCATCTTGATCAGTTGAAACATGTTCTGTCACCTCATATCGGTAGTCTCGATTAGGCGGCGATGGTCGACTAGTGCAAAGCACCTGGTGAGACCCGCCGCCACGCGACCACCGTTAAACGTAATGTAACGCTTCCGCCGGTTCGCGCTGCGAGGCTTCGTGCGCCGGATAGAGCGCGGCCAGGATCGCAACGATCAAAACGGGAACGGCGCGGTTCACAAAGTTGCCGAGCGCAAGTGACGGATAGACTCTGCCGTTGATCAGTGCTACATAATCAGAGATGCTTGCGTATTGGGTGAAGTCCAGACCGACTGAGCCCAGCGAGCCGTTGATGATCAAACCTAGGCCGAGACCGACGGCGCAGCCGACCAGTCCAAGCATCGTGCCTTCCAAAACAAACAGGGTCATGATCTGACGCGGCTTGAGACCCATTGCACCGAGCAGGCCAATCTCGCGCGTCCGTTCATAAACGGCCATCAGCAGCAAGTTGAGAACGCCGATGCCCGCGATCAACATGATGATGATGCTGAAGATCTGCATCACACCGCTCTTGGTGTTGATGGCTTGTTGCAAATCGGGAAAGCTCTGCGCCCATGATTCGATCTCATCGCCGTTCAAGGAAGGAGTCAAGGCCGCGATCACGGGTGGTTCTTGACCGAGTTTCTGCAAGGTGATCATCACATCGGTGGATTGATTCGGCAGATCGTAAAGGTTTTGCGCTTCTGCCAAAGAAATGTAGACCGTTTTCTCCTCGAAGGTCGGCACGCCGATATCGTAAATGCCGAGTATCGTCATCGGGCGCTGGCGCATTTGCTGATGGGTTGAACGACCGACCAGGGTGATCTTGTCACCGACATTCACATCCATCTGTTGTGCTAAACCGCGTCCGATCAAGACCACATCCTGGTCCTGGCTGGTGAGATAACGACCGGATTTCACGTTTTGTGCGATCGGACTGATCGGAGCTTCCTGTTCCGGCTCAATGCCGGTGATGGTCACCGAAAAGGCGCCCTCGGTGTTGGTCGCCAGCCCGCCCGTGTTGATGCGGCGGCTGGCACCAATCACATTCGGAAGCGATTTTGCCCTTTGGATGATCGTTTGATCATTTGCGATGGGGAGAAGCGGCAGACTATCTGCCTTCTCCGAGTATCCCGCCGCGTGTACGTGGATATTCCCTCCAAGCACTTTGATGGCGTTGCCATAAATGGCTTGTGTGAATCCATCCATCAAACCATCGTATGCCATCATCATCGCTAAGCCAAGCCCCATGGCAACGACAACGATCACGGTTCTGCGGCGATGTCGCCAGATGTTGCGCCATGCGAGGCGCAGGTAAAGTAGCATTTCTAAACTCCTTGGTTCGTGAAGTTTTCTTATCCAAGACACGTCACCAATAAATTACTGAAACTCATAACGCAGCCTCAGCCCCATTTCCCGGAGGGCGCGGACGTGGAACAGGAGACGCACAAGCCATCGCCGTCGAATGGACATCCTTTGGATGCTGGGGAAATCCTGATCCATGACAGACCATTTTGTAACCAACTTGATCCCTGGCGACCATTGCTCCAATGGATCTTCGCCCCGGTTGCCTTGATCCCCACGTTGGTCTTCTGTATTTTCAAATGCCTGAGGTTTGTTCGCGAGAAATTCAGTTGCCCAATTATCCAATACGTTCGCACGCGCCGCGATCGCCCATCGATCGTTCCCGCGCATTTTGAGATTCGCAAAATCATAATCAAGCCGGCGGACGGCCTGCTCCGCGGCCGGGCCGCGCCGGATCGGGTCTTTCGCCTGATTCTCCAGTGCCCGCCCATAAAGCGTGACAAGCATGGTTTCTTTCTCCTTGGTGAAATGAACTTTTTCGGTTTGCATTCTTATTCACTGCTGACGGGTAAGGGATGGTTGTCGCCCGGTGTTGCACGGATCGAGGCGTCAGGCCGCAGGCTCCTTTTCGCTCGAACTAATCGGTCCAGACTCGAATGGCATCATCGTCCATCAGCTGAATGGAACCGGTCGATGCTCCCAAGACACGTTCCAACGCATCGGTATAGGCCGCCACGGCTTTCTGTATAATATGGAACCTTTCCTCGGTACTCCAGCTATTGGTTCCAGCCTCATGTCCCAAAATCACCTCGCCAAATTTGTCGCTCAATCCCAGAATGAGATACAAACTGATCACGGTCGCTTGCTCGGGGAAAGCCGTGCACAGCGTCCCCTCATTGACGCCCTGCTGGATCGCTCGAGAAAAAGAGGGTGCGACGCGCTGCAACATCGAGGCAAACATCTTCTGACGAGTGATGGCATTTTCATCCGAATACCAGACCCGAAACAGCGCCAGCATATATTCCTTTTGGGTGGATTTCCACTGGACGGCCGAACGGAAGTAGCGCAGCAGCTTTTCCAAGGCAGGCAGCGTTGGGTCATTCAACAGGGGAAGGAATCTTGCTTCGGCTTCATCGGCCAGTCGGTCAATCAATGCTTCCAGCAAAGCAGGCTTCGAGTCAAAATAGTGATAGAAGGCCCCCTTGGAGATTTTCATCTCATCCAGAATATCCTGGATGGACATTTGCTCATAGCCCTTGGTGTAAACCAGCTGGCGGGCGACCTCCAGGATCTCATTGCGCCGGGCGGCATAATCATTTTCTTTCACAACTCTAGGCATGCTATCCTCTTTAATAAACCGACCGACGGTTTATTATTATGGATAATATCCCCGTTCCGCTGTTTCGGTCAATACCAAAATGAGCAAAAACCATCAAGAAAGGGTCAAGAATCGGGAATCAACATGACAAACTACGCTTCGCGCCGTGTGCTCTGGCTCGGCTCACTACCGACCTTGACCGGTTCAGGTCCAAACAAGCCGAATCTGGCCGCCAGCATTTTCAGCATCAATCCTGCCCGCCAGAAAGCCACGGCGGCCATGCCATGCGCCAGCACGGCAAATAACGGCGGCGTTTGATTGGTGTAATACGTCCAGCACTGGCGCGTGGTCCCCCAAAGCTCAAGAAAATAACCCAGCCCGCTGCCTGCGACAAAAACTAGCAAGGCGAGTCGATCATTAGTTGGCGTAAGAATCAGGAGGCCACAAAACAATAAAGCGAGAATCGTGTACGGTTTGTCTAACGTTGGGGCGACGAAGATCAGCATCAGCGCGTAGAAGGAAATGAAGATCAGCCAATAAAGGATTCGATAGGCACGCTTGCTTTCTTTTGGCAAAAAATAGCTGAGGGTGCGCGTGATGCGGTCGATGGATAAGGTGGCAATGGGCCAGGCGGGGACGATCCAAAGCGGGGGGCGCTCACTGGTGTAGTAGAACCACAGGTTGGTCTGGGTGCCCCATGCCTCGATCACGAGTCCGCCGATCGTCGCGACCAGAACGATCAGTCCATCGCGGCGAAGGTCGGCACGGGAAACGATGGTCAGCGACATGAATAGAAAGACCCCGATCAGAAGCCAGTCGATATACAGCCACCAGTGATGCCAATCTGCATACGCAAAATAGGAGAGATAATCTTGAGCCAGCGGCCACCAGACATACAGGATGAGGCCAATGACCATCAAAAAACCGCTCAGCAGAATCGTGGAAGAACGCGTCCAACGAATGAAGGGAGGAAGTTTTCCCATGGGGGGATTATATCGAATCTCAAAAACTGACGGGCATCCGCTTGGCCAACAAAACAAGAATCTGTTATAATAAGCTTAGTTGGTTGTCACAACATACTAATTGCTTTATGAAATCATTCGATACGGCCGATCATGCTTTCATTCGCGAGGTGAATTTATCCTCCGTGCTTCGATTGATTCACAGCGCAGCGCCTCTTTCCCGCGCCCGCTTGGCCGCTGAAACTGGACTGAATAAATCTACTGTGTCAAGTTTGGTCGAAGATCTGCTGGATCGAAGCTTGATCCATGAGACAGGAATCAACTCGATCGGCACGGGCCGGCCGGCCATGTTGTTGGAGATCAATCCTCAGGCAGGCGGCATTATCGGCGTCGAACTGGGTGTCGATTTCATCGCGATCGTGCTAACTGATTTTGTCGGGGAAATCCTGTTTAGAAAGAAAGTCATTGCCGACCCCGCGGCCTCCCAGATGAAGACCCTGAATCAATCCTTTCGACTGATCGAAGAAACCGTTGGCGTCTGCCGCGCGAAAGGCTATCGAATTCTAGGTCTTTCTTTTTCCATACCCGGGACGGTCGAACTCAATGAAGGGCTTCTGATCTTTGCGCCCAATTTGAATTGGCATAACACCCCGATTCGAAAAATCTTTTCCGAACGTACTGGACTGAAGGTCTTTGTCGAGAATGACGCGAATGCGGCGGCGATTGCGGAACACTTATTCGGTGTTGCCCAGAAACTCAATGATTTCATTTTTGTCTTTGCTGGCGTAGGCTTGGGAGGCGGATTGTTCCTGAATGGCCAGTTGTATCGGGGCAGGGGCGGTTACGCCGGTGAGATTGGTCATACCTCCATTATGGCTGAACCCTTCCGGCTGCCTTGTCGCTGTGGAAACCTCGGTTGTTGGGAGACGTACGCGAATCAGGAATCAATTATCCGGCGCATGCAGGCGCGCTTGGATGAAAAGCAGGATCGTACACTGTCCATTGCCTCGATTAAGCAGGCTGCCGATGGCGGCGATCAAGACGCGATCGATTCGATTTCAGAAGCGGGCACGGCCATGGGGATCGGTTTGGCGGGCTTGGTAAATATCTTTAATCCCGAAAGGGTCATTATCGGTGGTCCGATCAGTGTCGTGGGTGACTATTTATTGCCATTCATTCAAAAGAGCGTCAACAAATATTCCATGGCCGAAATTGCCGTCCAAACCGAAGTCAGCATTTCGGAATTTGGCCCTGACGCGAGTCTGATTGGCGCGGCGGCGATTGTCGTTGATGATATACTCAAGAACCCGACCCACATTGAAAGGAGGTGAGAGAGAACCAGATAGAGGAAATCGATGTGTGTCCATGTTGTCAGTTTCAACCATCTAACATAAAGGAGAAGAAAACAATGTCTAGGAAAATGTGGTATAGCCTTTTAGCTGTACTAATTCTAACCGCCACAGTACTTTCCGCCTGCGGTGGCTCAACCAGCACGACCTCCAGCACGTCGGCACCCGTCAAGATTGCCATCCTGTTGCCGGAGAACCATACCCCGCGCTATGAAACTCAGGACCTGCCCAATTTCAAGGCCGAGCTGACCGCCAAAGGCTATGATGTATCCAACCTGATTTATAGCAATGCGAATCAGGATGCACCCACCCAACAGTCACAGGCGGAAGCTGCCCTGACCAATGGCGCCAAAGTGCTGGTGCTTGACCCGGTTGACTCTGCCGCTGCCGCCGCCATCGCGGACGCGGCTGCCAAGCAGAACGTGCCGGTCATTTCGTATGACCGCCTGATCACCGGATCGAAGAACGTGAACTATTACATCTCCTTCGATAACGTTCAAGTTGGCAAACTTCAGGCCACCACGTTAATGGCGGCATTGAGTGGCGTCACGAACCCGACCATTGTTGAGATCAATGGCGACCCTGCCGATCACAACGCCTCTTTGTTCAAGCAGGGCGCACACAGCGTGTTTGATCCGCTGGTGAGCGCTGGCAAGTTGACCATCGGCAAGGAATACGATACACCGGGTTGGGACGGCACGAAAGCCCAGGATGAAATGACGCAAGCCCTCACGGCTCTGAATAATAAGGTGGACGGCGTTTTGTCGGCCAATGACACTCTGGCGGCCGGTGCGTACGCCGCCATGAAGGCTGCCGGGATTTCCACGCCCGTGCCCTTGACTGGCCAGGATGCAACGGTGGGTGGTATCCAAAATATCATCAGCGGCATCCAAACCATGACCGTCTACAAAGCCATCAAGCCTGAGGCGGTAGCTGCTGCCGATCTGGCCTTTGACCTTGCCACTGGCGTTGCTGTGCCCTCCACGATGACGAACGGTGCAACGGTCAACAACGGTGTTGTGGATGTTCCTTCCATTCTGCTGACCCCGGTTGCAGTGACCAAGGCTAATGTGGAAACCACCGTGATCGCTGATGGCTTCTGGAAGGTGTCCGACATCTGCACAGCGGACTTCGCAAGTGCCTGCGCTGCGGCTGGTGTGAAGTAATAACCAGGCAGTGAAATTGCAGTAAAATCAGAAGGAAATTTCAATAAAGCAACGGCAGGAAGCATGTGCTTCCTGCCGTTGAACTAGCAGAGGTACTATGCCGGAATCATCTTCTCGAGTTCCCATCCTGGAATTGCGCGGCGTCAGCAAACGGTTCGGCGCGGTGCAAGCGCTGTCGAATGTCAATTTTGATGCCTACGCTGGTGAAGTTGTCGGCTTGGTTGGCGATAACGGGGCGGGGAAATCCACGTTGATTAAATGTGTGGCGGGCATTCATCCCGCAGACGACGGCGAAATCTGGTTTGAAGGGCGGAAAGTCCACATCCAAAATCCGAAGGATGCCGCGGATCTGGGCATCCAGACCGTTTATCAGGATCTGGCCCTCTGCGACAATTTGGATGTAGTTGGCAACCTGTACTTGGGGCGCGAGCAGACGAATCGTCTGCCCCTTGATGAAGTTACAATGGAAAAGCGCTCGCTCGAAGTTCTCCACAATCTTTCCGTTTCGATCCCTAGTGTTCGCACGATCATTGCTTCGCTTTCCGGTGGTCAACGTCAATCGGTTGCCATCGCGCGCGCTGCCATGTGGAACTCCAAGCTTGTCATTTTAGATGAGCCGACGGCCGCCTTGGGAGTTTTGCAGTCCAAGCAAGTATTGAAACTCATCAGGAATCTGCGCGAGCAGGGATTGGCGGTAATTGTCATCAGTCATAACTTGGCGGATATATTTGAAGCGGTCGACCGCATCAGCATATTGTATCTTGGCCGGAATAATGGCGTGTTCGATGTGCATGGCACGAGCCAGGAGCAAATCGTGGCGGCCATCACCGGCGCGGAATTCGGAAACAATAATCGGGAGGCGCAGAGCCAGGGACGCAAAGGAGGATTGTCGCGATGAGCACAATGGGAAATGATCCGCGGCTTGTATCGGAACAATCTGGAAATCTACTTCAAAGATGGTGGCAGCGCGCGCGTCCAGCGGATTTAGGTTCGTTGCCGATCGTAGTCGGCCTGCTCGTCATCTGGCTTGTCTTCCAGCGCGCAGACAATATGTTTCTCTCGCCTCTTAATCTGACCAACCTGATGGCCCAGATTTCTGCTCTGGGCACGATTGCGGTTGGCGCTGTATTGGTCCTGTTGTTGGGCGAGGTGGATTTGTCGGCCGGCGCCGTGAGCGGGCTGTGCGCGGCGATCATGGCTGTTTTGAACGTTGAGCATGGTGTTCCGGGTCCGATCGCGGTGCTGGCGGGCTTGTTGGCGGGCTTGGCTGTCGGGCTCTTCCAGGGGTTTTGGGTCACTCGCTTTAAAATTCCTTCGTTTATCGTAACGCTTGCTGGACAAATTGCCTGGGTGGGTGCACTGTTGGCTGTGTTAGGCGAGACGGGCACGGTGAACCTGCGCGATAACTTTATCATCGGCCTGGCAGGCACATTCCTCAAACGCGATGTGCACAACGGGGAATTGTATTCGTGGATCGTTGGAATCCTTTTCATTGCTATATTTGCCGCAAGCTTTATTTGGGAACGCCAGCGTCGCAGGAGCGCAGGCTTGCAATTCGCGTCCGTTGGCGGCCTCATTATCCAGATTGCTGTTGTGGCTGTGCTGGTGATCGGAATGCTGTTGATCACAAATGCCGATCGCGGCCTGCCCTCGGCAATGGTGTTCTTTATCGTCGTCCTGGTTCTCTTTGATTTCATCACCAAGAGAACGATCTTTGGCAGGCACATTTATGCCGTCGGTGGAAATGCGGAAGCGGCGCGGCGCGCCAGCATCAACGTGACCTTTGTGCGTATCCTTGTGTTCGGATTGGCATCTACACTGGCGGCTTTCGGCGGTATTCTGGCGGCCTCTCGCTTGCTGGCAGTCAACCAGGGAGCGGGAGCTAGTGACCTGCTTTTGGATGTGATTGCTTCGGCAGTGATCGGCGGCACCAGCTTGTTCGGCGGACGCGGCACAGTCTGGTCTGCCCTGCTGGGTGCCTTGGTCATCGGTTCGATTTCCAATGGTATGGATTTGCTGGCATTACCATCGCCGATCAAGTTCATGATTACTGGCGGTGTTTTGTTGGCGGCCGTGACCATCGAAGCCATTTCGCGCCAGCGGCGTGAAACGGCCGGGCGCTGATGTTTGTTTTCAGAAGCATTTAGTCATAAAATGGATACGGCGAAAGCCGTATCCATTTTTGTTGAGGAGAAAATATGCAATATCGCTCGTTGGGACGGACGGGCTGGAAGGTCTCAGCCATCAGTTTTGGAGCTTGGGCGATCGGCGCGGATTGGGGCACGGTGAATGATCAGGATTCGCTCGCGGCGCTAAATCGCGCCATTGATCTTGGGGTTAACTTCATCGACACCGCGGACGTCTACGGCGATGGACGAAGCGAGCGCCTCGTCGCCCAACTAAAGCAGGAGCGCCGCGACAAGATACTCATCGCCACCAAAGCGGGTCGCCGACTCCATCCGCATACGGCGGACGGGTACAACAAAAAGGAACTGACGCGTTTCGTGGAACGAAGCTTAAAGAATCTCGGCACTGGGGCGATTGATCTTTTGCAGCTGCATTGTCCGCCGACGGATGTCTATTATCGCCCGGAAGTATTTGGCGTGCTCGATGATCTGGTGAAGCAGGGCAAGCTTCGTTACTACGGGGTGAGCGTGGAAAAGGTGGAAGAAGCGCTGAAGGCCATTGAGTATCCCAATGTGCAAACGATCCAGATCATCTTTAATGTGTTCCGTCAGCGACCGGCGGAATTATTCTTTGAGCAGGCCAAGAAGCGCAAGGTTGGCGTTCTGGCGCGCGTCCCGCTGGCAAGCGGGCTGCTTACGGGAAAGATGAAACGAAATACCAAATTCGAATCAAACGACCATCGCCAGTACAATCGCCACGGCGAGTCGTTTGATCGCGGCGAGACCTTTTCCGGCGTGGATTATCGTACCGGGTTGGAGGCCGTCGAAGAAATCCAAGCGCTCGTTCCCAAGTCCATGACGCTGACACAATTTGCCCTGCGCTGGATTTTGATGTTCGATGCCGTGACCTGTGCCATCCCCGGCGCCAAGACCCCCGCACAAGCCGAAGAGAATTTCGGCGCCGCGGATTTACCCAAACTCTCAAAGCGGACAATGTCCGAGGTCAGAAAAATCTACGACGACCACATCCGGGAAATGGTTCATTACAATTGGTGAAAATCATGGCGGATAGACTTTTACATTGGGGGTTGCTCTCGACGGCGAGGATCAATCGCGCACTGATTCCGCCGCTACGGGCCTCCAAACGAAACCGATTATTGGCTGTCGCCTCCAGGACCGAAGAAACAGCCGAGGCTTACGCCCGAGAATGGAAAATTCCGCGTGCCCATGGGAGTTATGAAGCCCTGTTGGAGGATCCAGAGATTGATGTCATCTATAATCCATTGCCCAACAGTCTTCATGCCGAATGGACGATCAAGGCCCTGCGCGCCGGCAAGCATGTTTTGTGCGAAAAACCCCTGGCGGTTTCGGTCGGCGAAGTGGATGCGATCAGGGCCGCCTCCAAGGAAACCAGCAAAGTAGTGGCGGAAGCATTCATGTATCGTCATCATGCGCAAACGCTGAGGGTGAAGGAACTGGTGCATAACGGCTCGTTGGGCAAGCTGCAATCGATCAAAGGTTCGTTCACTTTCATGCTCGAGCGCGAAGGCGATGTTCGACTGGTTAAAGCTCTGGGCGGCGGAAGCATCTGGGATGTCGGCTGCTATCCAATCAGCTACGCGCGCCTGATCGTCGGTGTCGAACCGCTGGAAGTCTTTGGCTGGCAAATTACAGGTCCGAGTGGAATCGATATGTCCCTTTTCGGTCAAATGCGATTCCCGAATGATGTCCACGTTCAATTCGATTGCGGCTTTGCATCGCCTGAACATTCATTCATCGAAATCATCGGCGCCGAGGGAACCCTAAATGTGCCGAAGCCGTTCAAGCCCGGCAAAAAGGAAAGGATTTACTTGACACGTCAGGGCAAAATCACGCCGATTGAAATTAAGGGTGAGGAACTTTATCGCGGCGAAGTGGAAGATATGGCTGACGCAATTTTGCTGGGCAAGCCGCCGCGCATCAGTTTAGAGGACAGCCGCGGAAATGTTGCCGCGATAGTTGCTTTGCTTGAATCGGCACAAACTGGAAAACCGACTGCCTTCTAATATCATTTATAGGTGAATTCAATGATCAACTTCATCCTTCGATCCATTGTGCGTTCTGCGATGGCGAGAAGAAACACGCGCTTTCAAGACGGTTTATACGTGGGATTGTGCGGCACAGGTTCTCCCTTGCCGGACGTCCATCGCGTCGGCGCCTGTGTTGCTGTGCTGGCAGGTAAACATTTCTTTGTCGTGGACGCGGGCGAGGGCAGCACCCGCAATGTCTTGCTGATGAACTTGCCGCTCATCCATGCCGATGCGATTCTGTTGACTCACTTCCATTCGGATCATATCGCCGACTTGGGCGAGATGATGCTTCAACGCTGGGCGGGCGGCGCCAATAAAACTCCGGTGGATGTGATCGGACCAAGCGGTGCGGAACGCGTCGTGGAAGGATTCAATCTGGCGTATCGGCTGGACGCCGGATATCGTGTGGCACATCATGGCGCGGCCACCATGCCTCCGACTGGTGCCGGTGGCATCGCAAGGCCGTTCGCGTTAGCGGACGAGCCGAATGCCTCAACTGTGGTGTTCGATCAAGAGGGTGTGAGAGTTACCGCCTTCAAAGTGGATCATCGTCCCGTTGAACCCGCCGTGGGCTATCGCTTCGACTATAAGGATCGCTCGGTGGTTGTGAGCGGCGACACGGTTTACTCTGAATCGGTGCGCGAACACTCCCAAGGGGCGGATGTGTTGCTGCATGAAGCCCTGAACGCGGCCATGGTCCAGATGATGAACGAGAATGCCAGCCTGACGAAGTCACCCGTGTTGGAAAGAATCACCCATGATATTCCCAGTTATCATTCCACGCCGGAAGAGGCGGCGAAGATTGCCTCGGCCGCGGGCGTGAAGCATCTCATCTATTATCACATCATCCCGCCGCTGCCCTCGCCGGTTTTGCATAACTTGTTCATCGGAGATGCCGGGAAATACTATTCGGGATCAATCACCGTTGGCGAAGATGGAATGCTGGTTTTCCTGCCTGTGGATTCCAATCAAATGGAAATCAAGAATGTTCTGAAATAGCAGGATGCCGATATTGATGGAACTGGCACGGCGAGCGAACGTAACCATGCTTTGAGCTTCTTGCAGCCGCTAGGCAGTGAGCTGCCGCTTGAAACCGCACAAGATCGCCCGCTCGGCGCAGTCATGTACAACCATTGTCTCCAATCTGGACGATAGTTAAGGATCGCTGCGATGATTCCGATACCATCACGGAACAGGGAGCCTTAAAGCGGGTCATGATGATCTGACAGCAGTAACCCCAATTCCCAACCACTTAACCGACTGCTCCGCCTCCAGGACGCTCAACCCCGGCTCCAGGGCTATTCAAACCGGAAACGCCACACGCCAACGGCGAAGAAGAAAATCGCGAAGCCGAGAAGCACGCCGGCATTCGGCAGGATCGCCATCAATCCCTGGCCACGCAGGACCAAGTCGAGCATGCCCTGCATGGCCCAGGTGGTGGGGAGCGCATGCACGACCGTCTGAATGAAGGGCGGAAAGAGTTCTAGTGGATACCAGCATCCGCCCATCAAGGCCATGACCATGCCCAGCAGGATGCTCAGCCCGTTGGCCTGTCCCTCGGTTTTGATAAATGTCCCCATGGTTGTGCCAATGGCTGCCCCGGCCAGCGCGCACGAGACCAGGATCACGGCCAGTCCAGCCATATCATGTCCCCAATCCAACTTCATCACCCATATTCCAAAACCTACCAAAATGAACATCTGCACCAGCGCTGTCAGCACCTGCCCGGTGATGGTTCCGAGTAGGAAGGTGGCTCGTTCGGTTGGCGTGGTCAGCAGGCGGCGCAGTGTGCCTTGATTGCGCTCGTAAGCAAAGAGGCTCGAGATACTGAGCAATGGAATGAAAACCCAGGTGATGAGTTGACCGGCAGAGGAATCCGCGGCCGCGTTGTAGTCTATGGAATCTTGGGTGTTCGCACGCGTGAGAAGCAACCGGTCTGGAGCGGCCTCCAGCTGCCTTTCGGCGTCCGTCAGCGATTGTTCAAAATATGCCTGACGCACTGCGGCCGATGCAAAAGGCTTGATCTTTTCGGCTTGTTGCACACTGATCAGCGCCGTCCGAACAGCACTGCTTACGCTTTCGGCGGCCGCATTAACTGCTCTACCAGCTACCAATGCGTTCAGGTCGTTTGGCTGTTGCAGGAGCTGCAGCTTAATGCCTCCACTTTCAAGGGTCGTAGTGTTGAAGTCAACAGGCAGGATGAGCACTGCATCCGCGGCACGGCTTTTGAACTGGCTTTGCGCAGCATCCAGCGAAAGTAATTCTGGGCGAACCGAGCTAGATTTCTGGAGCGTAGCGACCAGCTGCTGTGAAAGCGCGCTGTTTGCCTGATCTACAACCACCAGGCCGACACGGCTGTCGGCTGGACCGCCTGTCCCGCCAGCCAGGAGCATCGTGAAAAGAATCGGAAGCACAAGATAAAAAAGCAGCTCGATCGGGCTTGCGAAGCGGATGATGGCATCTTTCCAGATGATGGCAAGGATTTTTCTCATAGGACTTATTTTTGTGGAACCCACTGGCGTCTGAACGCTACCACGGAAACGGCAAATAGAAGGCAACCCATGCTAAACAGCGCAACGATAGGCCGGAGAATATCTGCCAAGGCGCCGCCCAGGGCCAGCGTATTGAAACCGTCCAGACTCCAAGCGTTAGGCGTGATCAGGCTGAGCCGTTGTACCCAAACTGGCATATTTCCCAAATCAATGAAGCTGCCGCCCAAGATCCCGAAGATCAGCATAACCGCAGAGCCGACACCGCCGACTTGGCCAGCCGTCCGCGAAAAGGCGGTGATCAGCAAGCCCCAGCCCGTGGCCGCAAAAACGGCCGCCAGGACCAGGATCATGATGCCCAAAGTGTCCCCCCATTGCAATCCAAACAGGAGAGTGCTGGCCAGAATCAGTATGCCGAGTTGAACCACCCCGGTTAGGTAGATACCGAGCACTTTTCCGCCAAGCACTTGTGTCGCGGTCGTTGGCGAAGTGAGCAGGCGAAAAAGTGTGCCTTGGCTACGTTCAACCAGAATGGAACGTCCGCCATACGTTACCGTGTACATCAAAAATAGCAGGGCCATGCCGGGTGCCATGAATGCCAAAGCATCGAATGGAATGGTCCGATTGCCTTCACTGCTCGTCGAGATGGTAATCAAGGAGTTGTTGTCGTCTGCTAGCTGCTGGCCAAGGGCCCTTCCCACGGAGGTGGCCTGTGCGGGCTGGATGAAACCATTTTCGAGCAATTCCATCACCGCTACTTGGCCGCCAACGCTGCCGCTTTCCACACGGCCAAGGAATTCCCCCACTATGTTTTGAATAACGCCGACACCACTTGGGCGTGTTGGATTCGCATAGATCTCGATCTTGACTCCGCCTTGCACTGACGGCACGGCGGAAGGGGCCGTATTGGGAATGATGCTTTGCGTGAAGTCCGCCGGAATGATGACCGCGGCCGCGGCCTTGTCCGCGTCGACCAGTTGGCGGGCGGCCGAAGCGCTACTGGATTCGGTCGGCGATACCAAAGACGCAAGGTCTGCGGAGTGGAAGGCGTTCACCAGCGCACCCCCGAGTTGACCGTTATCCTGGTTTACCAGAACGACTGGGATGTTCGAAAGTCCTGACCCGTTGCCTCCGCCGAAATGGCCGCTCACCAAACCCAAGCCTAAGGTGAGCAAAAATGGCGCGAGCAGCATCAACAATAGCGCCGCTCTGTCACGTATGGCGATGGTCACATCCTTGAAGCCGATAAGCAGGATTTTTCTCATGAGGATCACTTGGAACGATCAGGGCCGGACGCGCTAATCCCTCAACCCCCGCCCGGTCATGTGCAGAAAGACGGCTTCCAAGTTCGGCTCCTGGATGTCCACGGAACGGATCCTGATACCGTTCTCGTTCGCCCGTCCGACTACGGGCGCAAGAATTTCCTCGGCTTGGGGTGCGATAATGGTAATGATATGATCGGTGACCTCGGCCTCAAGAACCGTGGGAATGTCGCGGATTGCCTTGGCCAGGCGACTCGGGTCGTCATTCTCGTCCAAGTGGAGCAGGAGTGTCTCGTTCTGCCCGACCTTTTGGGTGAGTTCCTTCTGCGTGCCCAGCGCAATCAGCTTGCCGTGATCAATGATGCCCACGCGGTCCGAGAGCTCTTGGGCCTCCTCCATGTAGTGAGTGGTATAAAGTACGGTCATGCCCTGCTTGTTCAGATCTTGAACGGTATCGAGAATAGCGCGGCGGGACTGCGGGTCGATTCCAACAGTGGGCTCGTCCATAAAGAGCAGGCGTGGCCTATGCAGAAGCCCCACACCGATGTTGACTCGGCGCTTCATGCCGCCTGAGTAAGTTTTGATGCGCTGGCCAGCTTTACCGGTCAGGTTGATCTGCTCCAGCACCTCATCCACGCGGGCGCTAAGGATTTTGCCGCTGAGATTGTACATCTCTCCCCAGAAGTTCAGGTTCTCGCGGGCCGTAAGTTCATCATATAAAGCCAGATCCTGCGGAACTACGCCGATTGCCTTGCGAACGTCCATTGACTCCTTGCGAATCGAATGCCCGGCGATTATGGCATCGCCGCCCGTTGGCTCGTAGAGGGTTGAAAGTATTGAAATGGTGGTTGTTTTTCCAGCACCGTTCGGCCCGAGCAGGCTAAAGATCTCGCCTTCTTGAATATCGAACGAGATGTCGTCGACAGCTGGAAACTCACCGTATTTCTTCGTCAAATTCTGAACTTCTAAGATAGCTGGCATAGATTCTCTCCACAAGAAAATACGGTTAATATAACGCAGCGGCGATTGAAAAGTAGTTGCTTGCGCCAGAGCTGGCCACTGGATGCCCAAGAATGGTGTAAAGTGATGAAGACTTTGCCCTAAATCCGCGCGGCCAGGCGCCAAGCGTTCCTTCAGGCCTAGGATACCCGAATGAAAACCCTACGTCAATTGTTCTTTCGGGGCAAGTCCAGATGGAACCAGAAACGCCTCGGTTATGGCAAGGGAAAGAAAAGAAAATTCAACCCCTGCGAATAACAACGAAGGTTTTAGTGTGGAGAAGATCGTGATAGACCTTGGAATATGTGGGGACATTTTCTCCGAGTGAGCGGCAGGCGATTCGGAGTTCTCTGGAATATTCGGAAGGCTAAAGAATGTTCCCTCTGACCATCCTGATGAAAACGGCACGGCACCCGATCGACAAGTACCTGCCTTGAGGGCCGCCCCTCTTTTGTTCGAAACGAAAGATCGGCACTATGATCCACGAGATTTATGATTGAATTATCACTTTGAAATTGCAGGTACAATCAAAGAATGAAAAGAAGAAAGTGGATTTACTATTCAGCCATTGTTCTGCTTGTCATCTTGTACTATATATCTGCCTCGGCCGGCCTAGATTTCCTTGCCATGCTGGCGATCCTACCGTTTGGATGTTGGGTTCTGGCTAATTTGGCAGAGGATCAACATTGATTCTGTATGGAGAACCAGATGTTGTTTATAAATCCTTTGTTGAGGTCGCCGCGACGAATCCGTGAGCGTGTAGTTTCCGACTATGGCGGGAATAGAAGGGGAGAAGGCAGGCAAACTTTCAGGATCATTGAAACGATAAGTAATCGTCACCACCGGAATATCCTTTTGCCCAACCTTATTTTTATTCACAGTAATGGACTTTACTAACGCAGATACAGCTTTGAATTTTTCCTCATAAGTTGCATTCTCAATATTACCTTGCAAGGAAGCCAAGCGATCAGCCACCGATTGAATTTCTTCCTCCAATCGTTTTGAATTGCTCGTCCGGCTTTGTACTTGTTCTTTATAAGCTTGTAACGATTTCAGAGATGCTTTATTTTCACTAAGAAGAGCGTCCACCGATTCCGAATCTACTTCCTTACTCTGGATCAGCTAGTAGCGGTTCAAATCCGTTGCCCCCAGCTACAAGATACCGTCAAAAGACGGTATTTTTGTTTTCCAGTGCTCTCAATCGCCATGAACCAATCCAAGCAAGTGCCGGTACATTGGATGGATAGGCAATCCTGTTTCATTGTGATATAAATCACATCAAGTGGTTTTGTTTTCTTCTTGAGGGAAGTCAGGTGGAGCATGGGACCGTGATGTGGGTGGGAGCGAACCTTGGCGCGGATCGTGCGAGC
>DATJAH010000019.1:0-2556 GCA_035516425.1 Anaerolineales bacterium | reverse complement strand
GGACGCGGGCTGCTGATCTACGAGTATCAGGAGGGCCGTGGCATCGGGCTGATGGCCAAGTTGCGGGCTTACGCGCTCCAGGACGCCGGCTTGGATACGGTGGACGCAAATCATGCGCTGGGATTTCCGACTGATTGCCGGAATTTCAGCTTGCCGGTCGCGATCCTGCATGAAATGGGCATCAGGCAAGTCCGCCTGCTTACGAATAATCCCCACAAGTCTCGGGCGCTGTCCGATGCCGGTATCGAAGTTGTTTCTCAGATTCCGTGCGAAGCTGCGCCCACACGACATTCCCTCCCCTACCTGCGGACCAAAAAGGAAAAAATGGGACACAACCTGAATCTGGGACAGCAAATGGAAGCAGGCGATAATTCAAATGAGGAAGATTTTGAGTTTACGAGCATCGAGGACGCTCTTCGCGAGCTAAGAGCCGGACGCATGATCGTCGTGGTGGATGATGAAGATCGCGAAAACGAAGGCGACCTGACCATGGCGGCGGAAATGATCACGCCAGAGGCGGTCAATTTTATGGCAACGCACGGACGGGGACTGATCTGCCTGGCCATGACCGGCGAAAGGCTTGACGAATTGGAACTTGCCCCGATGGTGCGGGATAACACCGCGCTGGGCGGCACGGCGTTCACGGTCTCGATTGATGCGAGGGGCCCTGGCGTTACCACCGGCATTTCGGCCGACGATCGGGCGCACACAATCAGGGCCGCCATTGATCCAGCCAGCGATCCTGAGGACTTCGCGCGGCCGGGACATGTGTTCCCACTCTGCGCCCACCCTGGCGGCGTCCTCGAACGCCGAGGCCAGACAGAGGCCGCTGTTGATCTTGCCAGTCTCGCGGGACTGTATCCCGCCGGCGTGATCTGCGAGATCATCAACGATGACGGAACCATGGCGCGCGTGCCTGACCTCATCCGATTCTGCAAGAAGCATAAGCTCAGGATGATCACTGTTTCGGAACTGGCACGTTATCGAATGGATTTGTTGGATTACGATGAAGTAATCGGATTACTCGAAGGATTCAATCCCGTGCACCCAAAACATTCAAACTGCATGGTCGTGTCAGAACACACCCATAGGATGAGCGATAAGATTTCAACGTGAAAACCGCGTCGAACTAAACATCAAGCAAAAAAGGAAAATCATGAGCAAACGAAATAAAACTGCGGATTCAATATATAAAGTCGTGGAAGTGATTGGCACGAGCCCGGAGTCATGGGAAGACGCCGCAAAAAATGCGGTGGAAACCGCATCCACTACGCTACGCGATCTACGAATTGCCGAGGTTGTAAAGCAGGACATGAAGATCGAGAAGGGCGAGGTGAAGGCGTATCGTACGCGTGTGATGCTGTCTTTCAAATACGAGAGTTGATGGCCTCGTTAATAGTTTGGCTCGGAACGAGAAGAATCCGAACCGAGTGACGCCCAATCTTCCCGGCTGTACTTATGGAAATTCCAATGATGAGTCTTTGCGCCACCACCGTGTATTTTGGCTGGTTGTGGTACAATCGCGGCGCAGTCGAGTACCGACAATTACTGGACTCAATTCATCTCCGGGAAAAAGTGAAACGTCGAAAAGCCCTAAAGCGACGCGTCATGAAGAAATTGGAACGCAGATCAAAAATCTCCCCGCGCTTCGATCTAAAGCACTCGGTGGAACAAGAGTTCAGGACCACCCCTTGAACATTGTTTCCAAAAAAGTTCGCGTGCCCGATCTCGCCCTGATGAGGAAGCGCGGCGAACGCCATTCCGGGCGACCGCGTTTCCGGGGACATCATCGTCAACGGTGCCGCGGCGCATCTGGGTAAACCCGGTGACCGCCTAACCATTATGAGCTTCACCCAAGTTGATGCCTCGAAAGCCAAATAATGGAAGCCACCCGTGATCGCGCTGGGAAACAAAAACACAATCCTAAATGAACGCGGGATCTAACCATGAACATCATTGCAACCAAAGTTGGCACGTACATCAAGTTTATGCTCCTTGGATTCAAGTAAGCCTATGATTTATGCACATTCTATTGCACGGGCGGCAAGGTATTATCCAGAACTGGTTGCCCTCTCCGTCGGCGGAAAGCGGCTTTCTTTTCGCGAGCTCCATCAGCGGATAGAACAGATTGCCGCCGAACTGCACCGGCTCGGCTTCAAGGCCGGAGACCGGCTGGCCATTCACCTTCCGAACGAATCCGAATACCTTGAATTGATTTACGCGTGCAGCCGTTTGGGTGTGGTCGTGGTTCCGCTAAATACCCGGTATTCTGCGCATGAGATTGACCTCGCCCTGGAAGATGCGAATCCGCGTGGTCTGGTGCGTCACTCCTCCTTGCCCAAACCGGGCGCGCATTTGGAATGGCAGCGGGTTTTGGATGAAGAGCCGTTTGAAGCCTGGTCAGGTTCCTGTCCGGATGTATTCTATGACCCGGATGCCGTTCTTGCCCTCATTTACACCAGTGGCACGACTGGACGGCCCAAAGGCGTGATGCTAACGCACTCGAATGTATTGGCAAATATTCACGATCTGAATTACTGGATGACTTATCGGGAG